>JANQRB010000136.1 GCA_028284775.1 Candidatus Kapaibacterium sp.
CTGCGCTGGATGAAGCGGCGCCTTTTAACCCGGTAATATTGCGGCATGCCAGCGGACACGCCGCCATCGTGAATTCGGCGGCACTGCAGCGCGCCGGCATAAGCGATGACAGCCCCGATCCGGAGGGTGGGACGATTGTACGCGATGCCGAGGGGCACGCTACCGGCGTGTTGCGCGAGAACGCCTCGATGATGGTCCGCGAGGCGCAGATGGCTGATGAGTTCGATCGCAGCGACGAACAAAAGGAGCGTGATTTTCAACGCGCGCTCCTCTTGGCCCGCGAAGAATGCTGGCGCAATGGCGTCTGTAGCTTCCACGATGCCGGTGTGCCGAAATCCGATTTAGAGCGATTGATCCGGATTGCCGCATCCGATACGCTGGGTTTGCGGCTATATCTGATGCTGACTACGCCCAATGCGAAGCTGACAGCGGCGGCGGCGCGCCATCGCAGTGTCAGCGAGTCAGCATCTCTGACTGTGCGGGCGGTGAAACGAGCGATCGACGGCGCACTCGGCTCGCACGGCGCTTGGCTGCTGGAACCGTACTCAGACCAGCCCTCAACTTCAGGGCTTAACACTGAAGCGCTCGCTGACTTGCGCGAAACTGCTCGGCTTTGCGCTGAGCTCGACTTACAGCTCTGCGTGCATGCGATCGGGGACAGGGCCAATCGCGAAATACTGAATATCTACGAAGAAGTCTTGTCCGCGCTGCCCGACGGCCGCGAGCGCCGCTGGCGAGTGGAACATGCGCAGCACCTGGCCGCCGATGACATTCCGCGCTTTGCGCAGCTTGGCGTCATTGCGGCCATGCAGGGTATCCACTGCAGCTCGGATGCCCCCTGGGTAATCAAGCGCCTGGGCGTCGATCGCGCGCGCGAGGGCGCCTATGTCTGGCGCAGCCTGCTCGACCATGGAACGGTGATAGCTAATGGCAGCGATACGCCGGTCGAAGCAGTCTCGCCGCTGGCTTCCTTCTACGCCAGTATCAGCCGCAAGCCGGCCGGACAATCAGCCTTTTTTCCCGAGCAGGCCATGTCCCGCGACGAAGCCTTACGCAGTTATACCCTGCACGCCGCCTATGCAGCCTTCGAAGATCAGGTCAAGGGATCCCTGACGCCGGGGAAATATGCCGATGTCGTGGTCTTGTCGGATGATATACTGACGATCGCGCCCGAAGGGATATCCCAGTGTCGTGTCCTGTACACGATAGTCGGAGGTCGGATTGTGTATCGGGCTGATTCCTGAGGCGGCGTGACAAAAGTGCGCCAAGGGAGTCTGTTTGCTCTTTTGGCGTAGTTCGGTCTCCGCGAACCGATCTCGAGGCCGATCCGCGGCAGGCCGCAAAAACTGCAGCCAGCGTCTTTTCAATTTTTAGTAGTGAAACACGGAAACGCATTATGAAACGAGCGATGATCTTGATGCCCCTGGCGCTATTGCTTTGTCTGGGTTCATGCGGCGATAAAACAGCCGATACAGCTAAGACGGAAGCGAACGAGTCTTCATCAACTCCGCAATCTCAATCCGACCTTGTCGCCGCCTTCGAGCGGTTTAACTATCGCAGTCCGACGATGAATTCGGTTGAAGATAAAATGTCTTATCAGGCGGGCTATGAAGACGGCAAGGCTCTCTCGCATTCGGGGTTTAAGATTGATGTCGACTTGTACCTGCTCGGTATGATCGCGAGTCAAAATGGTCTCGATCCGCTTTTCACTCGCGACGAAGTCAAGGACATGATGAAGATTCTCGAGGAGCGTGAGATTGAACGCATGCGCAATCTGCACAAAAAGCAAGGGACGGAGAACCAGGCGAAAGGTGAGGAATTCCTGAAACAAAAGGCGCAGGAGGAAGGCGTTGTCGCGCTGCCGAGCGGCGTTCACTACAAAGTGCTCAAGGAGGGGAACGGCGTGCAACCTGATGAATCGAAGATCGTGGAGATGCACTACCGTATTAAACTCATCGATGGTACGGAGGTCAATTCCTCCTACGAAGTGCGGATGCCGCAGGAGTACAAAGTGAATCAGCTGATGAAAGGGATGATCGAGGGAATTCAGCTTATGCGCGAGGGCGGGCACAACATTTTTTACATCCCCGCCGCTCTTGCCTTCGGCGAACGGGGAACAGGCGATATTCCACCCGGATCCACGATCGTCTTCGAAGCCGAATTACTGCGCGTGATGGATGGATTCAGTAAATCCAAGTTTTAACCTTCATCCTGTGACCGAAGAGAGCATCCGGGATTCAGCCAGAGGAAAATGAACTAATTTTCATTGAAATTTCATTTTTACTTGCAGACAGGGGCGAAATTTGTCTATATTCGCCTCGTCTTTTGAAAATGAAAAAAAATTCATCCTCTCACTGAATCCCAGGAGCAACACATTATGACCTCGCGCGCGTCACGCGGACTCGCGGTCGCAGGCTTGTTATTCATGCTGTCCTGCGTCTCCGACAAGAACATAATGCTCGTCGATCACAACTTCGGCGATGAAATCGAGCTGCAGCAAAATCTGGCCTTTACCTTCAACCACAATCTCGCAGCCGAGCCCATGCTCGATCGCTGGGATACGACGGCCTACATCAGCTTCGATCCTCCGGTCGAAGGACGCTTCAAATGGATCGAGCCCAATAAGCTGCTCTTTTCGCCGACCAGATCTTTCGCGCCCAGCACGAAGTATTCCGCCACGTTGACGGAGTCCCTGCTGGCTTTCACGGAGGGAATGCAACTCGGCGAGGAGCGATCACTGCAATTTCACACGCATTTTCTCAGGCTCGAAGCTGCGCGTACACGGTGGATGATCCGGCAGGGAAGCGCGGTGCCGGGACTGGAGCTCAGTGTGTTTTTCAATCAGCCGGTTTTACCGCAGGACCTGGCAGGGCAGCTGGAGCTGGAGCTCGACGGCGCATCGCAGCGCTTTAGTGTGCTCGGTCAGGAGCCTGGGTCAAGCCTTCGCTGCGAACTGCCCGAGCTGAAAGCCGAAGATGTTGAAGGCAAAATGTTAACAATTCGCGTGAGGGCGGGACTGCCCGTTGTTGGAAGCGCCTGGCAAACCGAAGAAGCGCAGGAACTCAGCACTGCGATTCCGATGCGCGATTTTTTCGCGATTACTCACGCCGAGCCGATTGTTGAAGGCGGCGAGACAATTGTCCGCGTTTTTACCAACCAGGAGGTTGCAAGCGAGGATATTAAAAGTCTGGTGAAGATCCGTCCCAAGATTTCGTTTCGGGTTACAAAGTTCGGCAGCGGCTTTGAAATTGCCGCCCCCTTTGCAATCGGGACCGGCTATTCCATCAGGGTCAAGCCTGAGCTCAGCGGCATTTTCGGCACCAGTCTCGCCAAGCAGTACATCCAGAATATTACTTTCGGTGAAGTCGCGCCAAGTCTGGCGTTTACTAATTCCAAGTCATTGTATCTGACGACCAAGGGCGCGCGTAATGTTGGTCTGCAGATTTTCAATGTTCCCAAGGTCACGGTGCGCGTTGCCAAGATCTACGAGAACAACATCATGGAGTATTTGCGCAACGGTCAGGAGAACAACTATTACTACGATGAAGTAAACAGCCAGTCGCATTGGGTTCAAGGCTACGCCGAAAAATCGCAGTACGGCAACCTGGTGTTCAAGCAGGAATATGAAACACGCCTTCTGCAGCGCAAGGGCGGCCAGACCTTGCTGAATCTCGATTTCGACGACCGGATTCCCTTCGAAGGCATCTATGTGCTGAGTGTGGAGTCCACCGACAAGAAGTGGGTGCGAGCCTCGCGTTTGTTGGTTATTTCGGACCTCGGCATTATCTGCAAAAGCACTCCCAATGATGTGTTGGTATTTGTTAACTCCATCAAAACGACCGACGCCGTCGCCGGGGCGAAGGTACAGTTCATTTCGTCCAACAATCAGGTGCTGCATACGGGTAAAACCGACTCGCGCGGCATTGCGAGTTTTAACGACATCAAATCCAAATGGCCGGATTTCAGTATTGCCATGGTCAGTGTCGAGAAGGGATCGGACTATAACTATCTGATTTATCGCCAGACCCGGGTGCAAACCTCGCGCTTTGATGTCGGAGGCCGTTCGGAGAGTCCCGCGGGCTATCAGGCCTTTGTTTATGGCGATCGCAATATCTATCGTCCTGGCGAGAAGATCGTCATGAACACGATCCTGCGCGATCGGGAATGGCAGCCGGTGGCCGACATCCCGATCAAGGTGCGTCTTTTGCTGCCCAACGGCAAAGAGTACAGCAAAATCAAACTGCAAACGAATCGGCAGGGAGCGGCCGAATCATCGTTCAAATTGCCGGCGGGAATCGTAACCGGAACCTATACCGCCGAAGTTTATACCGCCAATGACATTCTCTTACGCTCGCGAAGCATCAGCGTGGAAGAATTTATGCCGGACCGCATCAAAGTCGACCTGGCTCTTTCCAGCAGCAGCATCATTCTGCCTTCCACGATTGAAGTGACTGCGGGAGCGCTTAACCTTTTCGGACCGCCCGCAGCCGACCGCAATTATGAAATGGAATTTACGATGCAGCGCCGTGCTTTCCGTGCCCGGGACTATCCACGCTACAATTTTCACATCAGCTCGAAGAATGACGTTTCATTTAACAAGATTCTGCGTACCGGCAAAACGGACAGCGAGGGGAAATTTCGTGAATCGATTGCCGTCAGCTCCAACCCCTATGGCAACATGGGAGTACTGGATGGACGCGTTTACGCGACGGTGTTCGACGAAACGGGGCGGCCGGTTCACCGTGTACAACAGCTAACGATTTACACGCAGAAGCTCCTGTACGGTATTCGCGACATGGATCGTTATGTCAGTACGCGGCAGCCCCTGAAGCTTCATTTTATTGCCGTCGATACGGCGGGCAAAGCGGTGAAGGGCGCTAAGGCGAATGTACAGGTTGTTAAGATCTTTTGGGAATCCGTTTTGCAGCGCAGCGGCGGCCGTTTCCGCTACGTCTCCGAACGTCGCGAGCAGGTGGTGCTGAACAAAAAGCTGCAATTGGATGATAAGGGCGGCAGCATCGAGTATCTGCCTACACGCTCGGGACGATATGAAGTTCGTATTTTCGGCGAGGATCCCGGCTCCTATGTTTCGCGCCGTTTTTATGCCTATGGCTGGGGCGACACGGACAATTATTCCTTTGAAGTCGATACCGAAGGTCAGGTCACGATCGAGCTGGACAAAGAACAATACGAGGTCGGCGACAAGGCCAGGGTGCTGTTTAAGACGCCCTTCGCCGGTAAGCTGTTGGTGACGGTCGAGCGCGACCGGGTTTTTGAAAACTTCGTGCTGCAGACCGATAAGAAATCTGCTTCGTTGACGCTGGCGCTCGACGAACGCTACCGGCCGAACGTCTATATCGCCGCAACTCTTATCAAGGAACACATCGAAAGCGAAATTCCCCTGACCGTCGCGCACGGTTACCAGCCCCTGCTGGTTAACAAAGCGTCCAGTCGCTTAGCCTTGGAAATCGATGCGCCAAGCAAGGTGCGCTCCAAATCCACACAGGAAATTATCGTTCGATCGCGGCCGGAAAGCGATATCGAAGTCACGATTGCGGTCGTGGATGAAGGCATCTTGCAGCTTAAAGACTTCAAAACCCCGGATCCGCATAAGTACTTCTATGCCAAACGCGCCTTAGAAGTTAAATCCTTTGACGTCTATCCCTTTCTGTTTCCGGAGCTTCAGTTGCAGCAATCCAGCGTCGGCGGCGATGGTTATGACCTGGCCAAGCGCGTAAACCCGCTTAGCAACAAACGGGTGAAGCTGGTTTCCTTCTGGAGCGGTATACTGAAGACCGACCGCAAGGGAGAGGCGGAATACAGCATTGATATTCCGCAGTTTTCCGGTGATTTGCGAATAATGGCGGTGGCCTATAAAAACGACGACTTCGGCTCGGCGCAGCACAATATGAAAGTAGCCGATCCCATCGTTGTTTCCACGGCCCTGCCGCGATTTCTGAGTCCGGGCGATACGGTTCTTGTGCCGGTGACACTCAGCAACACAACGGCAAAGGAAGCGCGGGCGGCAGTCGGTCTTCGCGTCACGGGCCCCTTGCGTGTCTTCAGCGAGGACCTGCAGCAGGTGAGCATCGCGGCAAACCGCGAGAGCCGAGTCGAGTTCACGGCTTATGCGCTTGCCAAAGTCGGTCAGGGTTCATGCACGGTGAATGTAGAAGCCTTTGGAGAGAGCTTTTCGGAGCAGATCGATCTGACCATCCGCCCGGCTACTTCGCTGATTAAACAAACCGACGTCGGTATGCTGAAGGACGGTGAAAGCGCCGCGCTCGATGTGGCGGCAGTCGCATTGGACGTGCCCCTCGACGCCCGTCTGGTTGTCAGCCGCTCGCCGCTTGCGCGATTTACGAAGGACCTGAGTTACCTGCTCGGCTACCCGCATGGCTGTGTGGAACAGACGGTCTCCAAGGCTTTTCCACAAATTTATTTCAACGAGCTCAGTCAGGCTATTAACCAAAACGGCACCCAGGAATCAAATCCTCACTTTAATGTCCAGGAAGCCATTCGCAAGCTCTCAACGATGCAGTTGTACAATGGCGCGCTCAGTTATTGGCCGGGCGGCGAGTCAGCATCCTGGTGGGGCTCCGCCTATGCCGCGCACTTTATGCTGGAAGCACGGAAGGCCGGCTTTGAGGTCAACGAACGCATTTTTACGCGTCTGCTCGCCTATCTGAAGAACAGGCTCAAAGAGCGGCAGACCCGTAAACACTTTTATCGTGTTGACGACAGAAGCTATGAATGGCGCTGGGTGCCGCACCGCGAGATTTTCTATGCGCTGTACATACTGGCGCTGCACGGCGAGCCCGATATGGTAACCATGAATTTCTACAAGGCTAAGACAGACTCTTTAACACTCGATTCGCGCTACATGCTCGCTGCCTCTTTTGCCCTGGCCGGCGACCGCGATTCCTACCGCCAGACGCTGCCGCACAATTTCGCCGGCGAGCAGTCCAAAACAATGTTCGGCGGCAGTTTCGCCTCGCAGGTCCGCGATGAGGCCATCGCGCTTAACGTGCTGATCGAAGTCGATCCCGACAACCCGCAGATAGCCTCGATCGCACGCAACATCGGCACCTATTTACAGGCTCGTCGTTACTTAAACACCCAGGAACGCAGCTTCGCGATTCTGGCCCTGGGTAAAATGGCCGCTCAGAATATGGACGCCTCAATATCGGCCTCAATAAGTATCGACGGCAAGAAACGGCCGGACTTCAGCGGCAGGCCCGTTACCTTCGGCAAGGAAATTCTCGGCACGAACGTGACGATCGAAGCCAAGGGCGAAGGTCGGCTTTACTACTTCTGGGAAGTACAGGGCTACAACAATGAAGCGCGTTTCCCGGAGGAGGATAACTATCTGCGGGTTCGCAAGCAGTTTTATTCACGCGACGGCCGCCGTCTGCAGTCCAGCGATTTTCGGCAGAACGATCTGATTGTCGTGCAGCTCAGTATTCAGGGGACATCCGGCACCGATGTCGACAACGTCGTCATTACCGACTTACTGCCGGCGGGGCTGGAAATCGAAAACCCGCGGATTTCCTCGCTGCCGGGGATGGACTGGATCGATGATAAGAGTGCGCCGGACTATTTTGATATTCGCGATGACCGGATTAATCTCTTTACGGATGTCCGCGGCAATAATATTAAACACTTTTACTATATGGTACGGGCCGTTTCGCCGGGAACCTTTGTGATGGGGCCGGTCAGCGCCGACGCGATGTACAACGGTGAATATCATTCGTATCATGGCGCAGGAACAGTGCGCGTCTTGCAGTAAGATCGATATCAGGACACATCGTCATCAGGACTTCACAACAAGGGTTTCTCGTGAATGCAAGTACGTTTAGTCGCATATCGAAGTATATCGTGGCTTTCCCGCCTCCGCCAGTTCTTTCGCCGCCGCCGGCTGCGTCTGCTGCTGTGGTCTGCTGGCCTACTTTTGCTGCTCTCGGTGGCGGGCGACATGCTCTTTCCCGTGCCAGCGCGAATTCCTTACTCACAGATCGTAACGGCGGACGACGGTCAGGTGCTGAGCGCCTATCTGAGCACGGACGACAAATGGCGCATGCGTACGGAGCTCGACGACATCTCGCCGCTGCTCCGCGAAGCCGTAATTTTCAAGGAAGACAAATACTTTTACTATCACCCGGGCGTCAACCCGGTGGCGATCCTGCGCGCTTTGTTTAACAATCTTGTGCAGGGGCGCAAGACATCCGGCGCTTCGACGATCACAATGCAGGTAGCGCGTCTGCTCGAACCGAAAGAGCGGACGTATGCAAGCAAGCTGATCGAGGTACTGCGGGCACTGCAGTTGGAGTGGCATTACAGCAAAGACGAGATACTGCGAATGTATCTGAATCTGCTGCCCTACGGCGGAAATGTGGAAGGGGTGAAAGCGGCGGCCCTGCTGTATTGCGGCCGGATGCCCGATCACCTCAGTCTGGCGCAGATCGTCGCTCTCTCGGTGATTCCGAATCGGCCCACGTCGCTGCGGATTGGCCGTAACAACGAAGCGATTCTCGCGGCGCGTAACAAGTGGCTGCGGCGGATGGGCGCCGAAGGGCTGTTCGATGCCGGACAGATCGAAGACGCGCTCGCCGAACCGATTGACATGAAACGACGGAGTCTGGCGCGCCGCGCGCCGCACCTGGCGCTGCGGCTTCACCATCGTTTCCCGGACAGGGCGGTGATTCCGACGCGTCTCAACCTGCGTATTCAGAATAAAGTGCGCACTCTGTCGTACAATTATGTCAAACGGCTCAAGTCCTGGGGTATCCACAACGCGGCCGCTCTTGTCATTGACAATGCGACGCGCGGCGTTGTAGCCTATCTCGGCTCCGCCGACTTCAGTGATAAAAGGCATGCCGGTGAAGTGGACGGAGTTAAAGCAGTGCGCTCGCCAGGCTCCACTTTGAAACCTCTGGTGTATGCTCTCGCAATTGACGAGGGACTGGTAACGCCCAAAAGCGTCCTGAACGACGTACCGATTAACATTGGCGGCTACGCGCCGGTGAATTTCAATCGCAAATACAACGGAACCGTCACTGCTGAGCAGGCGCTGGCGCGTTCGCTTAACGTGCCCGCAGTTAGCTTGCTGCAAAAAGTCGGGCTGCCGTCCTTCCTCGATCGTCTATCCGACGCCGGTTTTCGTCAAATCGCCGCCGATCGCGACAAACTGGGCCTGTCTGCAATACTCGGGGGCTGCGGCGTCCGTCTGGAAGAGCTCGCCGGTCTGTATGTCGCACTGGCGAACGGCGGCCGCCACCTGCCGCTCAAGTATCGCCGCGACGATACCGTCGCTTCCGCCCAAGCGTTGATGACGGCCTCCGCGGCCTACATGATAACCGAGATCCTCTGCCAGCTGGAGCGTCCCGATCTGCCGGCCACCTATCAGAGCAGTGTTCACGTACCGCGCGTGGCCTGGAAAACAGGTACTTCCTACGGCCGTCGCGACGCGTGGAGCATCGGCTTCAACAAAAGGTACACAATCGCTGTCTGGCTCGGCAATTTCAGCGGCGAGGGTACGCCCGAGCTTACCGGCGCCGACATTGCAACGCCATTGCTGTTTAAGCTCTTCAACAGCCTGGATTACAATTCGCCCAACGACTGGTTCGCTCCGCCGCCCGGGCTGGATTTTCGCATTGTCTGTACCGCCAGCGGTCAGGTGCCGTCGGACTTCTGCGACGATCAGGCGCTCGATTACTTCATTCCGGGCGTTTCGTCGAACCGAAGCTGCGATCATCGGCGGCGGGTCATGGTGGCGCACGATGAAACACATTCTTATTGCACTCATTGCCGCCCGGATGTTGGGTATAAGCAAAAGCTCTACGACAATGTCAGCCCGGAGCTGGCTGCCTTCTATGATGCCGAGCGCATTGCCTACAGTCGTGTGCCGAGCCACAATTCCTCCTGCACGCGGGTGTTTGACGCGGGAAGGCCGCGTATTACCTCGCCGGTAGCGGGCAACGAATACCTGATCGAGCGCGGCGACAGCACCCGGATCATGCTTAGCTGTCTGGCAAGCCAGGACGTCACAAATGTCTACTGGTTCGTCGATGATATGCTGGTGGGCAGCGCCGCTGCCGGCGAGCGGATATTCATTCACCCCCATCCCGGCGATCTCAAAATCTCCTGCAGCGACGATCGCGGCCGCAATGCGGATATTTCCGTCAAAGTTACGTATTATTGACAGCCGGCCGGACAATTGGCTTGAGCCTTTCCGGCCAGATGCTTTTCTTCGGGGCTGTATAACTGTTCATGCGCCACCCTTGGAAGCAAAAGGGTGGAGCGTTTCAATCACCAGACCTCGGAATGTCGATGTGTGCTTTGTTGCGCCCTGGCTTCATCCTCCTGCTGGCGAGCTGTGCTCCGCTTGCCGCCCAGATCCCCTATGCGACAAGCCCGGAATGGGAATCGACGGATATCGAGAGCCGTTCGATCGGCCTGGCCTGGGTCGATATCGACAATGACGGCTGGCTCGATCTGCTGACGGCCAATGGCGGGGACGATTCCCGACAGGCATTGAGCATATATATGAATGACGGCGCCGGCGTTCTGGAGCGCAGTCCCTCCTGGCAGTCCGACGAACGCGAGCATCATGCGCACGTCACGATCGGGGATGTCAACAATGACGGATGGAGTGATGTTGCGGTCTCGGTTTACCTGGGGGAGGAGGGATATGAGAGCCCAGGCCTGGTCAGGCTGTATCTCAATCGCGAGGGCGTTCTTGAAAGCTCTGCGTCCTGGGAATCAGAGGACAGGATGTACAGTTTTGCCTGCTCATTCGGCGATGCGGACAACGACGGCGATCTCGATCTGGCGGTTGCGAGTGGGGAAGTTGTCCACGCTGTGCGCGAACGTAGTCGCATTTATTATAACCAGGACGGCGAGCTAAACCGACTGCCGCAATGGCGTCACCAGGCACATGCTTTTGCGATGGATGCCGCCTGGGCCGATTTTGATCAGGACGGCGACCTGGACCCCGCTTTTGTTTACCAGAGCAATCCCAATCGCATTTTCGGCAATTTCGGCGATCGCATTGGCAAGACGACAGTGTGGTTTTCACAGGATCGCAATTTCTTTGCGCATTCCGTTTACATCACGGACGTCACCGGCGACGCTTTGCCGGACATGATTGTCTCCAATAACGGCCTGGCGGGCGGCGCGGGCTATCACAAAATGTATTACAATGGTCCTGATGGTTTAAACAGGACTCCCAATTGGGAGTCCGAGATCGTCGGCGAAGGCACGGGCATCGTACTTTTCGATGTTAACCGCGACGGTTTTGCCGATTTGATTAGCTGCGGTTGGGATCGGCCGGTGGAGGTTTATATTAACCAGGCCGGCAAGTTTATTCCATATCCTCAGTGGCACTCGACCACGCGGAGCACCGCCGAAGCTCTGGCGATCGGCGACGTAGATAACGACGGCCTCGAAAGCGAGGAGTGGAGCTTTGACCTTCATCCCGAGGGTCGCAATGTATTCACGACACCGCGACAGCCCTTCCGGCGTATCGTCGCAATAGAGCTGAACGGCGAGCCGCTGCCCCTCGAAGATTACTGTTACAGTGCCGAACAAGGCTGGCTCAGTATTGACAAAGGCCATAAAGCGGGCCGCGTACGCATTAGGGCTGAGTATTCGCTTGATCTGGATCTTGCCGTCAGCAACTGGGATGCCGATAAAGGCAACTACGTATTCAACTACAGCCTGCAGCGCAGCGATCTCAGGGAATCCGTTAGGGGCCTTGGCGGCCGCATCCGGCTGGCGCCCAACCCGGCCAGCGAGTTTAGCTACCTTTATTTCGATGAGTCCCTTAGCGGAACAGTTCAAATCTCCGTGAGCGATTTACTGGGCCGGATTCATTGGGAGGGTCGCAGGCAGCATTCTTCCAATGCAGGTCCGGTAACTGCGATTCCGCTCGGCGGACTGACAAAAGGGACTTACACCGTACGTCTTGCCGATGAAACCGAGATCCTATCGCTCGTGCTTTTTGTACGCTAACGTCATTATTTAACCATCCCCTCTACGGGCGGCGAAATCAGTCCTGTCAGCGGTGCCTTTCGGATGCCCGACACTTAACAATCAGCCTCCGGTTTCCTCGTGCTTCTTCAAATAAGTTTTTAAGATATTTACCTCCCCTTTAGAGAAAGGGAAGATTAGGAGGGGTTGTGAACTCTCAAGGCCTTTCTAACTCCCCTGGCCCCTCTTTCAAAAGAGGTGAACTATAACAAACTAAATTGAAAGAGCGCTAGATTGCGAGCGGACTTAACGTCTGCATCTTTGCGAATTGAATTCTGCAAAAAACAAAAGCGCCGCAATGCCGCCTTTCAGCAAGATCCCAATTTACCAGTAGCATGCATTGAACGGAATTGGGGGCTGAGAAGGACAAACATTGCGACGCAATAGCTATTAACGACGGATTATCAAAGGATTCTGCCAGCGCATTGCACCTGCTTCAACTTCAAGGTAATACATGCCTTCGGCCAGATGACTGACATCAAGCGTCAGGTTTAGCCTGGCCTGCTGCGGCTGGACTGACTGACTATGAACGGCGATTCCCAGTATGTTAAACAGCCGTAGCTGAATATTGCTTTGCTGCCCGACTTCACCGGTGATACGCACGCGGCGGGAGCCGGGATTCGGAAAGACGCTCAGTGCATCCATCCCCGGCGGACTGGCGACCTGAACTGTTGAAAACACAAAGGGCTCTGAAAGAGAAGAGCAACCGCGCGGACTTGTATATCGCACGGTATAGCTGCCCGGCACGGTCGGTTCATAATTGCGACTGGTTGCGCCGGGGATGTCCTGTCCATTGAGCTGCCATTGCCAGCGGCCAAAGTTCTGCGAGGACACGAGGCGCTGGCCTTCCTGCGTAATGACCGGAGCTGCCGGATTACTGTTGACTTCCACAAAGTCGGTCATAACGAGCGTATCGCTGCAACAGTCGGAGCTGATGATAAGCTCGACGTCGAAGCTGCCGGATTCGGGATATACTACCTGCGGATTTGCGTCGGTCGAGCTCGCGGGAATGCCGCCTTCGAAGGTCCACAGGTATGATTCAGGCTTGCCGAGCGATTCGTCGGCGAAAGACATGGTTTCACCCGCGCAGATGTCGTCGCCGACACTGGCGAAGCGGGCGGTGAGGGCATTGGCGTTGACAAGGTCGACTTGCCATATCCCGCGACCATAGGTTGCGGCCCGCAGTTTAGCTGCGTCCTTATGGATTTCCAGCTCCGAGACGATTACATTCGGGATACCTTCGTTGTAGGGCTGCCAGGTATCCTCACCTGTCTGCAGATAGAAAACACCGAGATCGCCGCCGGCATAGAGAATATTGTCGGAGTCAGGCTGGTGGACGATGCTGTTAAACGGGACGTTGGGCAGATCGAAGGAGATGTTGGTCCATGAAGCGCCGCCGTCGGTGGATTGATAAACTTTTTGGCCGGCCTGATAGCCGGAGAATGTAGCCCAGAGCGTGGCGGGGTCGTCGTTATGAACAGCCACGGAAGAGATAGCCAGTTGCGGCAGGCTACTGCTGATGACGTTCCAGTCGGCCTGATTTGTGGTGCGATACAATTGCGCGCCGCTGGCGGCATAAAGCGTTTGCGGGTCGGAAGGCGCGACTGCTACGACGGATATACCGCCGAAGAATCCACCCGAAAGCGGTCCCGAAATATCGTCCCACAGACCGCCCCATTGCGAGACGCGAAAGACGCGATCATAGCCGATGTAGATCACGCCGGGCTCCCGAGGATCGGTAACGAATGGCGTAACCCAATTGCCGCGGCGTCCGCCCGAAACATCGGAAAAGCCAGAGCCCCAAGTGCGGGAGACGTGCAGGATGCCGCTCTGCATCGTTGCATACACGGTGCGCGGATCATTCGGAT
>JANQRB010000143.1 GCA_028284775.1 Candidatus Kapaibacterium sp.
GCGACGGCAACCCGGCGACGCTGGACGCCTTTGCGGTGATCGGCGAAACGACGAGCTACGGCCCCGGCCAACGCGCCATCTACTACCTTCTGCTTGACATTGCCACCGGCGCCGTGCTGCAGCCACCGGTCACATTCGGCGGCAACTTCGATGATGTGGGCTATTCGATCCAGGAGGTCAGCGACAATGCGGGGAACGGCTTCGTCATCGCCGCCGAAACAAACAGTTTCAGCAATGGCACCGACTATGACGCCTTCATCTTTCGCATCGATTATGCCGGCAACTACCTGGAGACCGGCGGCGGCAACAGCATCCGCCATGTTTACGGCCATCTCGCCAGCGGTGAAAACGACGGCGCGCGTTCGATCAAGTTTGAGAGCAATCTCTGCGGGACGGAGTATCATTTTGCCGGCTATACCAACGTCCTGGCGGCGCAGCCCCTGCAGGACAATGCCTATCTGGTCGCACTTAACGAAATCGGCGGCCTCCTCTTCGGCTTCGGCTACGGCCTCGACAACAATGATCGCAGCTTCGATGTTATCCGCAATACCGAAGGCGGCTATTCCCTGGCGGGCTGGTCAGAAGCGACACCGGCGGCCAGCGATCCTGACGAGTATTTCATAACGACCGCCTGCGACGGCACAACGAATAATCCGAACGGTACGGCCTGTCAATATATAGCGGTAACAGGCACGGCCTCCTGGCTGCAATCGCAGCGAATCGTGCAGGTTAATCCTACTTATTCGAACAACCCCAGTCACTGGATTCTTTGGAACGGCAATTCTTATGAAGTCGGGATTTGCAACGGCTTGTTCCCGACGGTACTTTGTGCGAATCCGAATAATCCGGCTAAGCAAGGAGCAGTCGGCAGTGAAGCGATTGTGCCGAATGATACTGATCAGAGCAGCCTGAGTCTTTTCCCTAATCCACTCGATCGCGGCAGCCTGCTCTCGGTGGCGGTCAACCTGACTACTGAGGCGCAATACACAATTGTCGTTCGCGATATGCTCGGCAAACTGGTCTACGAAACTCAACGTGATCTCAATTCCGGCTCTCAATCGTTCAGCATCGGCACCGGCGCATGGCCTGCGGGTTCCTACCTCGTCACCGTCAAAAGAGATGAGGTGATCGAACAACGCGCGATGCTGATCGTCCATTGAGTCAATTAACTCTTTCTCACTTATCCAATGCCGCCTCTCAGGGGCGGCATTGCTTTTTGTGCCCTCCGCAACAGAGTACCACGATACATCAGCAGCGCTCAATTTTGACGCAGAATCCTTTACTACTCCGCATCATTACCTGCCTCGACTGCGCTCAGAATGTCACCAACATTACTTCCTCCGTTTATCCGCACGCTCTCTCATAGCTCATCAGCCGGCAGCGAACGCAGGTTAAATCGACAGAGGCAAAGGGCAGGAAAACAGGCAACGAATTTTTCAAAGAGTTCGGTCAAATACTTCTAAGCTGACGATGCGACAGGATATGGGCAAAGCCGGTTCACCCCTTCCTTATCAAGCGCGACACGATTCCAGCTCTTCCCGATTCATAAACAAGAGCGGTAGACTGTGGAGTCGACAACTGATTTGGGCGACACAGTATGCAAGCAAGAAACAAGTCTTTTTATCCGATATTTTAAGTAAATATTGGCAATTCGTCAATAGAGTCGTAGACAGCCGAGTATTTGAATTGAGCGCATGTGACGGCCGATGCACAACGAGCGTTACGGGATTTGGAAGTGAAACTGAAGGTCGGGAACTTAACCAAGTGTGGGAACTATTCTCTTCGCCTGCCTGTTGGATCGACCGCAAAACGGAGGAAAGTCAAAGGACTTCTTCACAGTTTTAGATCAGCCGGAGATTCGGATTCCTAAAACCTGTGTCAGTTATTCCTGTGGCTATGGTGCATTATTACCCTGCTTTCGATCGGCAATCATTGGCGGAAGAATCAGGGAAACCCTTAGAAAAAAATCAGAGATTTTCTTATGGCATTGTTACAAACATTCATGTAAATTAAAGCATTCTATTAGAATGACACTATTCCCCCGACAATTCATTTACTGTTTCGAATCGTTCGCTTGCGATCAAGTGACAATCAAATCTACTCTGTACCCGTGAGACACTATACTCTTCTTGATTGATCACAGGATTGTTGATTTTTTGCACAATTACAGGAAGCTGTTAAAACCGGGGTTTGCCACCCATCGGTAACGCTTAGTTCTCCGCCAGCAGAATGCTTAGCTGCCGGAGAGACTTTAATGTGCTGCTCTGAAGCCGGCCGATAGCCGGCGGCATGCGAACTTCCCATTTCTTACTCGTCTTGTCTTTGCGCACGCAAAGATGCAGGGTGATATAACTGCCTACACGCTGCATCTGTTTTACCCGCGCAAAGGCAGGTAAAGATCACTTTGTTTAAATTTAACTTTCTGGAGTTAACATTCATGAAGCGATTACTTTTCACCCGCAAAGCGGGCTGGGCTGCCTATGCCTTGATTTTACTTTTGTGTGTCAATCTTTTGGTGAGCGACGCTGTAGCGCAAAACTGGTCACCTTCATGCAGCCCGACCATACTGCAGGAACGCTGGGTAGCGGATTACTATCCCCTTATTAGCGCGGGCCGCTCGCAGCAAGGACATTCAGTGGAACAGGTGAGCCCGACCGTTCATGGAATCAGCGGTTTTGGCGGATATCTCATGGCGGGTCAGACATCCTTCTTCGGCGCGACACCGATATCGCCCGCGACTTTTGATTTCTACTTCGTACTTGCCAATCGGGACGGAACCCTTTTCCTGGATGCCGCTATCGGCGGTGTTGAAAACGATGTTTGCTGGTCGGCGGTCGATGCAATTCAAAACGCGGACCAAACGCAGCACGGCGTGATTGGCGTCGGGTATACGGAGAGTTTCGGTCCCATGGGCCTTGGGAACCGCAATGTTATGATTACCCGCACGAGCAAGACGCTTGTTCCACAGCAATCCTGGGTCTATGGATTCGCTGACCGCAATGACGAAGCACGCAAAATCAAAGCCGTATCGGCGAACCTGGGCGGCGGCTTTATCGTTGTCGGCGACAGCGACGATCAGGATCCGTCGACCGCAACCTTTCGGGACTGCTATGTAGTGCGCCTCGATGCAAGCGGTGCCCGGCAGTGGGAATTGCTTGTCGGCGACCTGTTAAATGACTATGCTTATGACGTCGAAGAATTCGACGATGGGGTTAACAGCGGCTTCGTCATCGTCGGCTATCGCGAAGACTTTAGCGTGATGCCGTTCCGCTATGAGCTGCAGGCTTTCTGGATTGACAACAGCGGCGCTATCCTGCGCTATCGGCGCTATGGCATTAACGATCCCAATCATGGTGTATCCGACGAACGCGGTTATTCCGTACAGGTGATAAAGGACGCGACCGGCATCGCTACCGGCTATGTGTTCGCCGGCGAAGCAACCTACCAGGGCCAATCGAACGCGCTCGTAATGCGCACCAATTCGACCGGCGATATGACATCGGGCAATGTCTGGATCCGTGCCTACGGCACAGCGGCACCCGGTTTCGAGCTGGCGCGTGAAGTACGCTGGGCGCCTAATCCCCAGGGCGTCGATCAGTTTGTCTTTCTCGGCGATTGGGGCGGCAACGGCTTTGTTAATACCGATATGTTCTTCACGGCCCTCGACGGCAACGGCGTTGTGACAGCCGCCCGCGCCCTGGGCAATACGCAACAGCACATCGAGACCGGCTATGGCCTGGAACGCAGCGACGACGGCGGCTTTATTACGGTCGGCACCCGCAACTACCAGGGCGGCGGCTTTTCACCCGATGTCTACGCGCAAAAGCTGGACTGTAACTTAAACAATGACTGTGAGATTGCCGATATCACACCCGACACCGACGTGATGCGATTCTCCTTTGCTGGTAGTATCGGCTTCCTCGCGCCAAGCTATCCCGATACGGATCTGCTCATTTCACCGCAATGGGATGTGGAACAGCACCCCGAAGACGTGCTGTGTTACAGCTTCGATCCCGACCCGGATTGCTGCGCTCCGGAAAAGCCGACCTACCAGTCCTTCCTCGATCCCGCCAGCGGCCGTCTGGAAACAGGGGCAGGCATCGATCGCAATCCTGCGAACGGCAACTATTATGTGTTTGGCCAATGGGAAGTCCCTTCCAACGCATGCGTCAACAACACGATTCGCAACCTCGACGCTACGATATCCATGTATAGCGGCGCAGGCGCATACGTCCAGACAATGTCCTTCGGCGGCTCCTTTGACGAAGCGGCGACCAGTGGCCTGGTGTTCACGGATCCGACCGGCGTCCCGCAGGGTCTCATCTTCTGCGGCTACAACAATACACCGCCGGCGGTGACCGCCAACCAGAATGAAGACGCCTATGTCGTATGGACCGACCTGAATGCGGGCCTTGCACAGGAGTTTAAGTACGGCGGTTTCGACACCGACCGCGCGCACAACATCCGGCAGGTCTTCGACCGAGGCGTTCACACCGGATTCGTCATTACCGGCTTTTCGCGCAGCTGGAACACCGGCAACGGTTCTGAAGTCTATACCGTGTATTTTAACCCGGGCGGCGTGCCGATTTTTGCATCGGTCAATGGCGGCCTCGGCGAAGATATCGGCTGGAGCGTGACACCGGTGTATCTGCGCGACGGCGACCCCGCAACACTCGACGCCTTTGCGGTGGTCGGTGAAACGACGAGCTATGGCCCCGGACCGCGCGCTATTTATTATCTGCTGCTTGATATTGCCACAGGCGCCGTTCTGCAGGCGCCGGTTACCTATGGCGGCAATTTCGATGATGTGGGTTATTCAATCCAGGAGGTCAGCGACAATGCCGGCAACGGCCTGGTAATCGCTGCTGAAACCAATAGCGCCAGCGCCGGCACTGACTACGATGCCTTTGTCTTCCGTATCGACTATGCCGGCAATTATCTCGAAGTCGGAGGCGGAATCAGTATTCGTCACATCTACGGCCATTTGTTCACCGGTGAAAACGACGGCGCGCGCTCCATCAAGTTCACGAGCGACCTCTGCGGTACGGAATATCATTTCACCGGTTATACCAATGATCAGACATTTCAGCCGCTGCAGGACAATGCCTATCTTGTGAAGATCAACGAAACCGGCGGGCTGATCTTTGGCTTTGGCTATGGCCTCGACGACAATGACCGCAGCTTTGATGTGATCAAGAACATCGAAGGCGGCTATTCCATGGCGGGCTGGTCGCAGCCGGCGCCTGCTGCAACGGACCCTGATGAATACTTCATTACGACGGCCTGCAACGGCACAACGGACGACCAGAACGGCATGCCCTGTCAATACACAGCGGTTCAGGGCGCTCTGCTCTGGCTGCAATCGCAGCAGGTGACGCAGCAAAATCCGACCTACTCGAATCATCCCAATAACTGGATCATCTGGAACGGAGATTCCTACGAAGTCGGTATATGTAACGGTATGTTCCCGACCGTTCGCTGTCCCTATCAGCTCAATCCCAACAAACAAGGGACGGAGCCGGGCGACGAAGTCATGCTGGAGCTCGCCGACCAGGGTAGCCTCAGTCTCTATCCCAATCCTATTGAGCAGAGCGGCGAGCTGACGATAGCGCTCGATCTGCAGGAAAGCGCGCACTATGATATCGTCATCCGCGACCTGCTCGGCAAGACGATGTATCGCAGCGACCGCGAATTTAGGGCCGGCAGGCAATCGTTGCGGATCATAACAAGTGAGTGGACTCCGGGATCTTACATGGTAACTGTTAAACGCAATGAGTTCATCGAGCAACGAGCGATGCTCATCGTACGCTAGCACAATTAACACATTTCGCAAATATGCCAATGTCGCCTATTCCGGCGGCATTGGCTTTTTTATGCAGGGTCGGGCAAAGATTGTCTCATGCGACGGCACGGAAGGTCGATTGCGTTTCTCCGGGCGGGCTTATTTTCATAATCTTTGGTCGGCAATTTTTTTGTTTCGATAGTAAAAAATTTTGTGGCTTTTAGATAGGAGATTGATTATACTTGCATCGTTATAAACATAATTTTTGTTGAATTCGCTACCCGTTTCCATTCTTATTTTGCTGATCACAGTGCACCTCTTTACTCAGGCTATTGCTTTGTGTAAATGACAATCACTTTACTGTGGCCCGGGCGGTACCGGAAGGCTATGTCAGATCACGCCGGACTGCGCTTTCATGCGTCATCGGCTATACCCATCAGGACCGCAGCGATGAACCAGATTTGATTCGGCCGCATTGCCGTTGTCAGCAATTACAGGTATTCTTCTCAGTGTTACTGCTCTGTTGTTAAATGTGCGCCCCCAACGGCAACACAATGGCTTGGCTATTGCGTTAACCGTCATTCAGAGTTTTTACATAAAAGATCACTGTTTGTTCGATTATTTATCGGAGAGAAACTCTATGTTTAAATTGAGCTTATCCCGCCCGGCGGGCCGGATGAAGTATGTACTGCTTACAGTTTGGTGTTTAACTTCCTTCAGTACTTCTCTCGTAGCGCAAAACTGGTCGCCTTCATGCAGTCAGTTCATTTTACAGGAACGCTGGGTCGCGGACTACTACCCCCTGGCGGCGCCCGGTCACCTGCAGAAAGGTTATTCGGTCGAGCAGGTCAGTACCAGCGTCCACAACGATGCCGGACATGGCGGCTATCTCTTTGCCGGCGAAACTTCGTTTTTCGGCGCGACGCCTGTCGCTCCCATCACAACTGATTTCTATTTTGTGCTGGCCAACCGAAATGGCACGATTTTCTTCGACGCAGCAATCGGCGGTGTCGAGAATGATGTATGCAAGTCGGCGGTGGACGCGATTCAAAATCCGAACGGCTCCCTGCACGGCGTCATCGGCGCCGGCTATACGGAAAGCTTCGGCCCTATGGGCATGGGTAATCGCAATGTGATGATAACCCGCACCAACAAAACACTGGCGCCGCAGCAATCCTGGGTCTACGGCTTTGCCGACCGCAATGACGAAGCCCGCAAAATTAAAGCGGTTTCCGCGAATCTCAACGGCGGCTTTATTGTGGTTGGCGACAGCGACGACATGAATCCGGCGACAGCAAGCCATCGGGATTGCTATGTCATTCGGCTGGATGCCAACGGCGCGCGGCAGTGGGAGCTTCTCGTCGGCGATCTCCTCGATGATTTCGCCTACGACGTGGCGGAATTTAACGACGGTGTTAACAGCGGTTTCGTCGTTGTCGGCTACCGTCATGATTTTATTAATCTCCGTGATGAGCTGCAGGCATTCTGGATTGATAACAGCGGTAACATCCTCCGCTATCGCCGCTACGGCATCAACGACCCCAACAGTGGACTATCGGATGAACGCGGTTACTCGGTACAAGTTATCAACAACGCCATGGGCATCGCCACCGGCTTCGTCTTTGCCGGTGATGCGATCTATCAGGGCCAGACCAGTGCTTTCGTGATGCGCACCAATTCGACCGGCGACATGACCTCGGGCAACGTATGGGCCAAGGCTTATAGTTCTCCAACAGGCAACAGCGAAGTGGCGCAAGAAATTCGATGGGCGCCCAATCTGCAGGGTGTCGATCAGTTTGTCTTTATCGGCGATTGGAGCGGCAATGGATTTGCTAATACCGATATGTTCATCGCGGCGCTCGACGGCAACGGCACGCTGACTGCGGCCCGCGCGCTCGGCAGCGCTCAGCAGCACAGGGAACATGGCTTTGGCCTGGAGCGCAGTGATGACGGCGGCTTTATTACGGTCGGCTGGCGCAACTACCAGGGCAGCAATCTCTCCCCCGACGTCTACGCGCATAAGCTGGATTGCAACTTAAACAATGAGTGTGAAATTGCCGATATTACGCCCGATACGGACAACATGCGCTATTCCTCCGTCAGCACGATCGGATTTACGTCGCCGAGCTACCCCGATACGGATCAGCTTATTTCGCCCCAATGGGATGTGGAAAAACACCCCGAAGATGTCGTGTGTTATAGCTTCGATCCCGACCCGGATTGCTGTGCCCCGACTAAACCGACCTACCAGTCCTTCCTCGATCCCGGCAGCGGACGTCTGGAAACAGGCGCCGGCATCGATCGCAATCCGGTAACCGGCGACTATTATGTGTTCGGTCAGTGGGATGTGCCTTCCAACGCCTGTGTTAACAACACGACGCGCAACCTGGATGCCACGATTTCCATGTACAACGGCTCCGGCGGCTACATCCAGACCATGTCCTTCGGCCGTTCCAACACTGAAGCGGCAACCAGCGGCCTGGTGTTTAAAGATGCGGCCGGCACGCCGCAGGGACTGATCTTCTGCGGCTACAACAACAGCCTGCCGTCGGTAACGGTCAATCAGAACGAAGATGCTTATGTCGTGTGGACGGATTTGAATGCCGGCGTCTTCCAGGAAACGAAGTACGGCGGCTTTGATACCGATCGCGCGCACGACATCCGGCAAGTCTTTGACAACGGTGTGCCGGCCGGCTACGTTTTCACCGGTTTCTCGCGGAGCTGGAATTTCGGCAACGGCTCGGAAGTATATACCGTCTTCATGGATGTCGGCGGCGTGCCGATCTTTGCCTCGGTTAACGGCGGCTCGGGCGAAGATATCGGTTGGAGCGTGACGCCGGTGTATAATCGCGACGGCAACCCAACTACGCTCGATGCTTTTGCGGTGATAGGCGAAACGACCAGCTACGGTCCCGGCCAGCGCGCCATCTACTATTTGCTGCTCGATATCGCTACCGGCGCCGTATTGCAGGCGCCCGTAACCTATGGCGGCAACTTCGATAATGTAGGATATTCGATCCAGGAAGTCAGCGACAATGCCGGCGACGGTCTCGTGATCGCCGCCGAAACCAACAGTTACAGCAATGGCAGCGACTACGACGCTTTCGTCTTCCGTATCGATTATGCCGGTAACTACCTGGAAGTAGGCGGCGGCACCAGCATACGTCACGTCTATGGCCATCTTTTCAGCGGTGAGAACGATGGCGCGCGCGCTATCAAATTCCAAAGCAGTCTCTGCGGTACGGAATACTACTTCGCCGGTTATACGAATGATCAGACTATCCAACCCCTGCAGGACAATGCCTACCTCGTGAAACTTAACTCGAACGGCAGTCTTGCCTTTGGATTCGGTTATGGTCTTGACAACAACGACCGCAGCTTCGATGTGATGAAAAACGCCGAAGGCGGCTATTCGCTGGCGGGCTGGTCCGAGTCGGCCCCTGCCGCAGCCGATCTCGACGAATACTTTCTCACGACGGCCTGCGATGGAACGACCAATGACCAGGGCGGTATGCCTTGTCAATACGCAGCGGTACCGGGTGTGGCGCTGTGGCTGCAATCGCAGCAGATCGCGCAGGTCAACCCGACCTATTCGAATCACGCCCAGAGCTGGATACTCTGGAACGGCTTTTCCTACGAAGTCGGCGTCTGCAACAACCTCTTCCCGACCGTTCGCTGTCCCTACCAGCTCAATCCCAACAAACAAGGGACGGAGCCGGGCGAAGAAGTCGTACTGGATCTTGCCGGCCGGAGCAGCCTGAGCCTCTATCCCAATCCGCTCGATCCCGGCGGCGAACTGAGCATGGCGCTCGATCTTAAGGAAGCTGCTCGATATGCAATTGTGATTCACGACATGCTCGGCAAAGAAGTCTACCGCGTGGAGCGCGGCTTCAAGGCCGGACTGCAAACGCTGCGTGTCGGCACCGGCGCCTGGCCCGCCGGTTCGTACATCGTTTCAGTTAAGCGCAACGATGTCGTCGAAGGGCGGTCAATGCTTATCCTTCGTTAAGCGCTCACCTGCCACGATTTTGTTAATCATAATGCCGCCCGTCCGGGCGGCATTTTTTGTTGGGGTCTCTGTTTCGTCAGCTTCGCCAAATCCTGAAGATCCACAGGCAAGATGGCGTCATCGAAGAAAGTACTACTGCATGCTGGTCGCTGCTTAGACTAAATTGCGAAAGCAGCTCTCGGAATACCTGGCTGACCGAGACGAATGTCATCCTAGAGTGCTTCGACAAAAATTGCAGGTCAGCTCCCTTCAATTCCAGCAGGTCTATGGCGAGTCGCCTGCCGGGCAAACAATTCGCGCGGTGACGCACTCCGACAAACAAACATCGGATGCCGGCCACATACACGAATTGCGCAATAAACTTGACTCGTGCTTTGTTGAATGCTAAATAGGCAGCCGATATTTCGTATAAGCGTTGTTCGCTACTCATAGGTGCTGACCTCGAAGAGGGAGCAAAAAGTGTTGGACCTTTCTATCTCGCGGATGTGTTAGCGCCCTATTTTATTAAATCAAAGATTTAACAATATTTGTCGGCTAGCCTGACATTATTTTACGCTCACCGGCAATTCACTATACGCATTGGAGTACTATGGGATTATTTAAGAGACGCTCTCCGGAAGAAAAGTTCTGGAAGTGGTTTACATCCAATGAGGAAGCCATATTTCGATTTGAGGAAAATCGCGACGAGGTTTTCGGGAAGCTTACACAGCGCCTGCAAGAGCTGAATGAAGACTTAACATTTGAATTCGGACCTGTGGAGAATGATCGCCGCGAGTTATTCATCAGCGCGGGAGGTATCAAGAGCGCGTTTCCGGCAGTCTACGCGCTGGTGGAAAAAGCGCCGCCGCTTCCAAGATGGATCATTCTGCCCTTAATACCTCGCAGAAAAGTTACGTCGGGCGTTCAGCTTGGCAATACTGCCGTAGAGGCATCGGAAGTATCCTTCGCAATCTGGCGCGAGCCAGGTGAGGAAGTAACGGTGGGTATAGCCCTCTACTTCGATGGCTATGACGAGGCCAACGAACAGACCTGGATGCAGATCGGTTTCATTTTCCTGGATTTTGCGCTCGGCGAGTACGACGTAGCCTGCAAGATCGGTCCGATCAGTTTCTATTCCTCGGAGCATGTAGACGCCCTGAAGCGGCACCCGCTGTCGGAATTGCCGCAGGTGTTCGACGAAGTGTATCTCGCGCCCGAATGAGTTCATCTGCGCTCAAGACATAAAAAAGGCCGCCATTGCTGACAGGCAAAGAAGCGCCCGGCGAACAATGACGGCTCTACGTCTTGACTGTTAAGTTTGGACTTCGCTTGCATGCCTGCCACCCGGCATTGCTTGCCGCCGCTTCCTGCCCGGTAAGGCAGCCTCTACCGACATCACGTCCAATTTGAGTCCGGCTGCTCCATCTTGCGACTGGGCCGGCCAGGTGGACGTGCTATTTATTCAATGGCACATGGAGCTAAGCTATGCCGGATGGTTTCTTCAAGAGTTCCTTTTTTGTTTGCTTTTTGTTCTGCGCTGCCTGTCCTCCGGATGATGAGCTGGCGGCTGCCGAGCGTTTAGCCGCGGCCAAACCCGCCATGACCATCGGCGCGGCCGGCATCAGCTATGAGCCGGACGAATACAGCCTGCGGGCGGCATTTGGTCCGGTATGAAGCCCGGCACCGATTCATTGGTATTAATTCGAAATTGCCGTGGCTATTCCAGATGCATCGTACACATTTTCATGGACTCATTCCACCAATTCAACAAAAGCATCCGGCAGGACCGGCATGGCTTCGCCATTGTGTTCGAGCAGAAAGCGAAGGTGTTCGAGCAGCTGCTCTTGTACTAAAGGCTCTTCAGCCCCGGAACCCAGGCCGAACAAGGCCGGCAGGTTAAACAGCGGCGGCGTGGGCCATTGGATAATGCGAATGTCGTTACGGTCGCTGAGGCCCGCTTTCCGCATCGCGATGCGAATGGCGCTCTGCAGACCGCCGATCTCATCCACCAGCCCATTGGCGAGGCCGTCGCGGCCCGTCCAGACGCGGCCCTGCGCGACGGCCTCGATTGCCGCGGCGCTGGTGTCGCGTCCTTCCGCCACTTTGGCGACAAAGTTTTCATACAGACCGCTGAACGACCGCTGAACGCGGGCGAGCTGCTCTTTGTTTAAGCTGCTATCGGGCACGCCGAGGCCAAGGACCGAGAAGCCGAAGCCGAGAGCGGCATTGTCGCCGCGCGATACTACATCGGTGCTGAAGCCCAGTTTGTCTTTTAAACCGTTATCGTATGCCCAACCGCCGATCACGCCGATCGAGCCGGTAACTGTCATGGGAGCGGCGACGATTGCGTCGGCATACATGGAAAGCCAATAGCCGCCGGAGGCCGCCACACTGCCCTGCGAAACGATCACCGGCTTACGGCGCGCGCATTCGCGCAGAGCTTCGGCGACAATGTCAGATGCCATTGCATCGCCGCCCGGCGAATCCACGCGCAAGACCACGGCCTTGATGTTGTCATCGTCTGCAGCCGCCTCCACATAATTAACCAGCGAACGCGCTTTGATCCCCTGGTCCATGGCACAAATGCCGAGGGCATAGATGATGGCTATCCGCGGGCGACGCCCCCAGCGATCGTCATCCGGCAGATGATACTCTTCGAGCGACGATGGGCTGACATAGCGCACCGGCCCGCCTTCCAGCGCCGTAACCATGTGCTTCAGACCCTCCCAGCGCGCCAGGGTATCCACCAGATCATGGCGCAGCGCATCGGCGGGCATAAACACGGTGACCTTGTTAACCAGGCTGTCGAAGCGCTCGTAGCTCAGCGGACGCACCGCGCAAATTTCTTCGCGGGCGATGGCGTAGAAGTCATCGACAATGGCCTGGCGCTGCTCCCGATCGGCCTCGGACATTTCGTCCCGCGCGAAGGATTCGAGCGCCGACTTATACTTCAGATAGCGCAATTCCTGGAAGCCGACGCCGATCTTGGCCAGTGTATGTTTGTAATAGGTCCGGCCGGCCCTGAATCCCGGCAGCGCTATGCCGCCGACCGGGTCCAGCACGACCCGGTCCGCCACCGAGGCAAAATGATATTCATTCATGCCGGCACGGTCGATGAAGATCAGCACGCGTTTGCCGGCGGCGCGGAATTCCTGCAGCGCCTGCCGCAGCTCCCAGAGCATTTCACGCCCGATCGCGGCCCCGGATGCATTGATCACCATTCCCGCCACCGAAGGGTCTTCGGTCGCGATTTCGATCATACGCAGCAAGTCATAGAGCGTCTTGCTGTCGTCAAAGAAACGGTTTCGTTGATACTTAATGCCGCCCAGCAAGGACAATTCAACGTACTTGCGCACGGGAATCAACTTGCCGAGTGTTGTCCGGTCATAGGCGCCGAGGCGGACAGCGTAGGTGTTAAATGCGTGATCCTGATCGGCATCGAAGTGGGCCTGGCTTTCGAAGCCTAGGTGGCCGAAACTGACCCCCAGGCCGAGCGAGAAGGCTTCCGTATCGAAATAGCGTCCGCTGAGCCGAAAGCCCGGCAGCGGCTCGGCGACCAAACCGGCGCTCCAGGCCGCATCGCCGATTCGCTGGCCGTCGCGCAGCGCGAAATCGCCGAAGATCGTCAGTCGTTCGTCCATCAGGGGCCGCAGCGCCAGTTCGCCCACAATCTGCTGCGCGTTCGGTCCGCTCGTGGTGATGGTTGCATGACCGCCGAAGGTCAGCCATGGCAGCGGACGATGCAGAACACCGTAACGCAGGATATTCCCGCGCCCCAGCAATCCGTCATCGCCGGTCGACCAGCCGAAGGTACTGCCGAACGCAATGATGTCCGTCCCGAAGGATGAAGCGATCCTGTAATCCGTTACCTTGCGCCCCGGCAAGAGGCTTCCGTCCTCATCGAAACGGCGCTCCACGACACCGAAGCCGAGATTGCGCGCGCCGAAGAAGGCTCCCCAGCGATTCGGCATGCTGTTGATGTCATGCCCGCCCTGCCAGGTGAAGAGCAGATCGGGCACCTTGCTGCCGAAGAGGGCCGCGGCGGCGGGATTAGTGAATCCATACAAGCCATAGCGCAAAGCGCCCGGCGGCGCCAAAAGCAGTTCGCTATCTTCATGATATGACGAAAATCCGTCCTGTGCGCCGAGGATCAAAAAGCCGCAGTGCAGGAACAGGATCACCTGAAGTATCAGACGCATTGTACATTCTCTTTGGTTGTTGGCTCAAACAGAGCCGCAAATCTAGCATTCCACCGCTCAAGTACAAATGCATATACGCGCGAGCCTGACAAGTGATAGCCCTGCCACACTGCCTACTGCACACAACGACAGCATCCCGGGCTTCCCAATGACCGGAAACGGCGCGACGGGACTTTTGTGACTTGATTTTCACATCGCCACGCGCATGAGAAATCCGGCAAGCACTCAGCTCAAAGGCAGAGTTGAGTTATTGTCGTAGGGTCTGCCGAGGGATATGTGCCTATATTCGCTGTTGAATTACATGCCGATCGATCAGCGCTTTAAACACCTGTCGGGCCGCCCTAGTAAGAATGGCGAGCTCAAGGAATGGTGTTGCCTAACGGATCACTTCGAGTTACGCTTGTTAAGACGGCCGGAACGTTCCGGTCAATGGCCATTGCACGACGTTAAAACGGGCCAACTGCGGCAGCTTATGCCACAGGGAGATCGTATTGCCAATTATCAAGGAGGTTGTCAATGACGCAATTCATCAGATGTTAAGCCTAAACAGCTTAATGAGGCATTGATGTACGTTGTTGCTGTAAGCCAACGGACAACACGCACCCCAACAGGAATCAGTACTCTATGCTATGGCAGCCTGACACGGACCGCACGTCCGCCTTCAGGCAGCATGGAAGTCTTATGCCGCTGCGGACAATCAAGATCGACAAGCGGCAGCGGCAGCTAATGCCGTAGCATGGCAAGCCGGAGTACTGATACCGATAATCCAATTCAATTAACAAATCAACGAGATCTGAAAATGTTTAACGTGTTTAAGGAGCTATGCTCCCGCTATCGTATTGCCTTATTGGTATTCCTCTCAATCGGAATTGCTTCTCATGGAATGGTTCTGTCGCAGGTTTGGTCGCCCGACTGCAGCAATGTAGTTGCGCAGCAGCGCTGGGTTGCAAGTTATTTTCCCGTGATTGGTGTCCCCTCGGATCCCGCGCAAATCGGTCATTCCGTGGAACAGATCAGCGCCACGGCGCATGGCAACAATCAGAATGGCTACCTCTTCGCGGGTCAGACCTCTTTTTACTTTCTTGGCGCTCCGCCGACGCCGCTCGTCGAGGATTTCTATTTTGTGATGGCCAATCGCGACGGAAGTATTTACCTGGAAGGAGCCGTTGGCGGTCCCCAAGACGATGTATGCAACTCGGCGGTGGAATATACCCAGGTGGCGAATCCCGCGGATCACGGGATAATAGGTGTCGGCTATACCGAAAGTTATGGACCACAAACGCCGGTCAATCAGAATATCCTGATTACCCAAACAAACAACATATTGGTCCCGCAGCAAAGCTGGGCGTACGGTACGGCGGATCGTGATGAAATAGCCAACAAAATCAAAGCCGTCTCTCCGGCGCTTGGCGGCGGCTTCATTGTCGTCGGTTCCTCTAACGGCGCTCCGAACGACAACGCTTATGTCATCAGACTGGATGCCGCCGGTGCATTTCAGTGGGAACTGCTGATCGATGATTCGCACAACGAATATCTCTTTGACGTCGCCGAGTTTAACGATGGTGTGCAATCGGGCTTCGTCCTTGCCGGTTATCGGCATGATACAGGTCTCAACACCAACGACCTCTGGGCAATGTGGATTGACAATGTCGGCAACATTTTAAACTATCGCCGCTATCACTCATTTACCAATGACCTTCTGGGATATTCGGTACAGCCTGTGTCGAATGGCAGCTCAGGCTACGTGTTTGCAGGTGCTGCGCTTAACAGCGGACAAAGCGACGCCTTTGTCATTCGCACGGACGTAAACGGCGATCTGACCTGGGCCCAGACCTATGGGCCGAACACAAGTAACGAACTTGCCCGTGAAATACGCTGGACACCCTCACCGGCCGGCGGCGATCAGTTTGTCATAGTAGGCGATTGGAATGACCAGCCGGCGGGCGATATGTTTTTTGCCGCCCTGGATGCAACCGGCGGTATCCTGAGAGCACAAGCGCTCGGTCAGCCCGCTACCAGAGAGCAGGGCTTTGGCATTGAACAAAGCGATGACGGCGGCTTTGTCACGGTCGGATCGACGGAACAACCGCCGCCGAACCGCACCCAGGTCTACGCCCAGAAGCTGGACTGCAATCTTGATAACGACTGCCAGACGGCGGAAATCGATCCGCCAGTCGTTGAATTGACCGGCTTCGGAACGGCAAAGTTTTTCTTCGGTTCAACGAGCACTCAGTTAACGGTTCAGGTGGTTAATCCCTTGTGGGATGTCGAATCGCACGAAGAATCCATCGCCTGCCGGAGCGTCGACCCGGACCCAAGTTGCTGTTTCGCGACCAAGCCCACTTATCAATCCAACCTAATGTATCTGAATACCCTCCAGGAAACGGGCTACGGCCTTGATCGCGGGCAGAATGGTGAATACTATGTCTTCGGTGACTGGGACGTACCGACCAATAACTGCACGAACAATTTCCCCCGCAATCACGACGCGACCGCTTCGGTATATGGAGCAAATGGGCAATATCAACAGACCTTTTCCTTCGGAGGTCAATTCGACGACGGTGCGCGCGCTGGCAAAGTTTTTCACACGGATGCAAGCCGGTCGACGATGTTGGGCACGGTATTGGCCGGCTACAATCAAAGCGCGCCCTGGGTGACGATGAACCAGAACGAAGATGCCTATGCGGTCTGGTTCGATCCAAGCACGGCCACCGTGATCAGCGAGATGAAATTCGGTGGCGAAGAAGCAGACCGCTTTCATGACGTCCGCCAGGTCTTTGATGAACAAAATGGTAATCACTTTGGATTCGTTTTTACCGGTTATACGCGCAGCTTTCATCATGGCACGGATGCCGAGGTTTACACTGTCTTTCTCGACGCCTCATTGACTGTAGTATTCGCAACGTACATTGGTGGAGCGAACGACGACATAGGCTGGAGCGTTACGCCGGTGTATAATTTCGACGGCAGCCCTGATCTGGACGGCTTCGCTGTTGTCGGCGAGACTGCCAGCTTTGGACCTGGTCCGCGCGCCATATACTACCTACTGCTCACTCCCGGCGGCATGTTAATGGCTAACCCCGTCACCTTCGGCGGCGCGAATGACGATGTCGGCTATTCGATCCAGGAGGTCAGCGATCATCTCGGCGACGGACTAGTCATTGCCGGCGAGGTTAACAGCCATAACGGCGGTGTTCAGAATGATATGTTCGTTTTCCGGATCGACTACAACGGCAATTACCTTGAAACCGGCGGCGGCACGAGTATTCGCCATGTCTATGGGGGCGCGGGCAACGACGGCGCGCGCCAGATCATTTTTGATAATGACAACTGCGGCACGGATTACGTTGTCGCTGGCTATACGAACTCGTTTCAGCAAAGTCCCTCGCTGGGCGAAAATTCCTATCTGGCCAAGATCGACGAGCGCGGTGCGCCGCAATGGCAATGGGCATACGGACCGCAGTTCAACGATCGCAGCTTCGATGTCATTCGCAATATGGAAGGCGGCTATTCTATGGCCGGGTTCTGGCAGGTGGGAATCAACGATAACAACGAGCAATTGATTACGACCGCCTGCGATGGTACGACGAAGGACCACCTGGGGCAGCCATGTTTTTACCTGGCGGCGCCCGGCTCCGCGCCATGGCTGTCTTCGCAGCGTGTTGTACCGCAATTGCACTCGCCGATGTATGTGAACAATGCTTTCATCCCGGTCGTCCCCGCGATGCTCGAAGTGGGTGCCTGCAATTCCGTCAGTCAGTTCCTCAACTGCTACTTCGTCCTGAACCCCAACAAAGAAGCTCAGGAACTGCTTGAAGCGGCGACATTCGACGATGCCTCGGCATCGCAGCTCCAGGTGCAGCCCAATCCGCTCCAGCGCGGCGGCGAGCTGCGCGTCGAGCTGAATGTCGATGAAGCCGGCGCGTTTACTTTCGTCCTGCGAGACCTCCTCGGGCGAGAACAGCTTCGGCTACAGCGCAGCCTCGGTGCCGGTCATCAGTCGTTGGCGCTGCCGGTGGCGGGTCTCAGTCCTGGCAGCTATACGGTCGAGTTGCTGCGCAATGCGCGCAGGCTGGACCAATCCCTGTTAATCGTACGCTGATAGTCGGATCGTAATGCCTTCAGCGTGTGCAATGCCGCCTGCCTGGGCGGCATTGCCATTTTTTTCAGCAAGGGCAAATCGAACGCAACCGAATGCGAAGGGTATCGTATATTGTCGGTTTTATCAGGATCGAAGATTATCAGTGGTTCAATTCCGGAGACAATAGCGTGATACCCTTATCAACCCGCTGCTTCAGCATCGCCCTGTTAGCCGTCGTCTTTTTTGCGACACAGTCCTGTTCCGCCGTGCCCAAGCCCTCCGAAAGTTCCTCGAAGACGTCCGGCGCATCCAGATCGGCTTCGAGCGGCAAAAGTTCCAAAGGCAAAGCATTCGACGATATCATCAAGGATAGCGAAAAAATCGAAGGGCTGTTCACGCTCTACCACAACAAGAAAAAGGGCAAGACCTATCTCGCGGTTAAACCGGATCAACTGGAAAAACTCTATCTCTGCAACCTGACGCGTCAGGCCGGTGACGCCTTCGTGCTGGACGGCGGCGCCATGGCGGGCAGCTTCCCCTTTGAATTGCGGCGCGTCGGTGAGAAAATTCACTTCGTCCATAAAAATGTGTATTTCCGCGCCGACAAGGAATCCGCTTTCGCAAAGGCGATCGAAAATAATATGCCCAATTCGCTCATGGGCAGCGCCAAGATCGAGTCGGAACCGCGTGAAGGCGACGGCGCTCTCTTGGTCAATGCCTCCAGTTTGTTCATCAAGGATATCGGCTGGATTTCCTATATCACCGAACGCGTCGGCACGCGCTTTCGCTTCGACAGCGGCAATTCGTATTTCGGCAGCCTGAAGTCCTTCCCGCTCAATACCGAAATCGAAGTGATGCTGCATTATGCCGCCAGCCGGCCGAACATCCACTATACACTGCCGGATCAGCGCAGTATGCTGGTCCGTTACCACTACAGTCTGAGCGAGCTACCCGACAGCGACTACAAGCCGCGCCTGGCTGACGACCGAATCGGCCATTTTATTACGATGTTCCAGGACTACAGCTCGATGCTGCGTGAGACACCCTACGTTTATTATGTCAATCGCTGGCACCTTGAAAAAGCCGAACCGAAGTTTGAGCTTTCGGAGCCGAAAAAACCAATCGTCTTTTGGCTGGAAAATACGATTCCGGTGGAATACCGGGACGCCGTCCGCGATGGTGTCCTCCTCTGGAACAATGCCTTCGAACGGATCGGCTTCAAAAATGCCATCGTCGTGAAACAGATGCCCGACGATGCGGACTGGGATCCCGCCGATGTGCGCTACAACACGGTTCGCTGGGTGATGCACCCCGGCGGAACGACAGCGGTAGGCCCGTCGCGCGCGAATCCCTTTACCGGGCAGATTTACGATGCCGACATTCGCGTTCAGGCCGACTGGATCCGCTTTATGTACCTGTCCCACGACAACTACGCCGATCCGCTTTCCTGGAAATCCATGAAACACTACGGCGAGCCGGATCTGATGGATTCCATCGCCAGCGAATTGCCCTTTATGCGGCATGAAATGCAGTGCCGGCACGCCGACGGCCTCTGCGCCGAAATGTCCTTTGGACATGCTCTGCTCGAAAGCCGCGGCGACCTGGTCAGCAAAGGCGACCTGGAAGAATATATCCGCCAGTATCTGATTTCCCTGGTGGCGCACGAGGTGGGCCATACACTCGGCTTCCGGCACAACTTCAAAGCCAGTACGATCCATGCAGTGAATGAACTTCACGATACGAACAAAACCGTCAACGGCGGTCTGACGGGCTCGGTGATGGACTATGCCGCCATCAACCTGTCGCCCAAGGGTCAGAAGCAGGGGCTGTACCACCAGACGACACTCGGTCCCTACGACTATTGGGTGGTAGAGTACGCCTACAAAACGGTCGATCCCGATTCCGAGCAGAGCGAGAAAGGAATGTTGAAAGATATCATCCAGCGCGTTTCGCAGGAAGGTCTGCAGTACGCAACGGACGAGGACACGTTCTTTTTCTCCTCACGCGGCATCGATCCGCTATCGAATGTCTGGGATCTCGGCAGCGACCCGATGGCTTTTTACCGCGAACGCGTAGCGATGTCTAAAGAGTTGTGGGCGAGTATTCCGGCTGAATTCGAGACCGAGGGCCAACGCTACCAGAAGCTGCGCAGTGTCTTCAACTACGGCTGGCGTTCCTATACCGTCGGTGCGCTGACCGTCTCCAAGTTTATCGGCGGCATTCATCACAATCGCGATCATATCGGTGATCCCGGCGGCCGTATACCCTTCGAAATCGTTTCGGCGGCGCGGCAGCGCGAGGCGCTCGATTTCCTTATCGATTCCTATCTGGTGGAGGATGCTTTCAGCTTTTCGCCGGAGCTGTTAAACAAACTCGCCCCCGAGCGTCTGCCCGACTATCGCGGCAGCATCTGGCGCATGAACCGTCTCGACTATCCCATACGCAATCGCGTGCAGAATGTGCAGGCAATCACTCTGTTCAGCCTGTACAATGAAGGTCGTATCGTTCGGATGCTGGACAACGAGCTGCGTTTCGCGGCAAAGGAAAAAGCATTCACGGTAGCGGAGATGTTCGAGAAAATCGACCAGGCGGTATGGAAGGAAGTTTTGACGACGAAAGGCAATATCGATGCCTTCCGGCGCGAACTGCAGCGGATGCACCTCGCTATTCTCAGCTCCTGGATCGTCAGCCCGCCGGATAACCTGCCGAGCGATGCCCTTACTCTGGCGCGTTACAGCCTGAAGGGACTGCGCGATTCAATCGAAAGCGCATCAGCGTCCAAGGGCGGCGGTCTGGACACCTACACGCGTGCGCATCTGGAAGAATCGCTCGCCAAGATCGACGCGGCCCTCGATGCCCAGATTCAACGGGGCTTGTAAGCGGATCTGCTCATTGCATTTGCCTACGGCCGGGAAGCGATCGACCGCTGCAATTGTTTAAGTGCGGTGTAAGAGTATAGTGTTCAGTCAAGTGCGGATGCAGGGCGCGGCGGGCTGCTTCGCCCAGATAGTCTCCGCAACAACCGCCCCTTTGCTGGCCCGGAGCTGCCTGTGATGTTGGCCCGGAAAACAAGCTGGTTCTTCCTCCTGCAGTAAGGCGTGCCGGCAGCCTCGCTGCAATAGCGCACAAATCGGGTAGCCGCGGAATGAACTTGGGCCAACTGTCGATTGTCCTGTTGCTTGGTCACGCAGTGTTTTGTTACGGGCAGAGTGTCTCGATCAATTATGACATTGATAGTACGCTGCACCGGGTGTCCGAGCCGCTGAATCTCTGGTTGAATTTTTTGAACTCGCCGGACGATTCGACCGGAGCCGTATACTGGAATCCGAGCGAAGTAGAACGGTTCGGCCGGGACTCTTACTTCCTCATTGAAAATGAACTGCAATTCGGCACTGACAATTTTCTCGGTTTGCTGAAGTACGCCGACATCAAAGTTTTGAGCGTCAGGACTATAGATGAGTACCATCAGATTACGTCGTTGATGGAGTTTCCTCGCAAGGGGCAGGTCAGCAACGTCCAGTACATCTTTCATGTCTACGCCGCCGCTTCGGGCGAAGAGTTAAAACTTTTCAATCCTTTGTTCATCAATGCCAGACTCTATCTGGCGCGCAGCACTGTTGGTTTTATCAATTTTCACTATCCGAAGTCACATAAGTTTAACTTGCAGCTTGCGCAGCGGCAGAACGATTTCCTTCTGGAGCTGAGCGAAAGTTTCGGTGTAGCGATCGATACTATCGACTATTACTTTGCTCCCACGACGGCGGCCATTCAAGAGATCAAAGGATTTGATTTCATTATTGGCGACAACGGAATCCCAATTCCGTCCGGGAAAGCCGATGCCGCCAACCGCTTAGTGTATTCGGCGGGTCTGGACGAATACTACCCGCACGAGTTCATTCACATTCTGCTGAACCCCGCCTTTCCGAATTGTCATCTGTGGATTAATGAAGGAGTAGCGACTTTTTTCGGTATGAGTAGAGGTCAGTCACTGGACTGGCACCTCAGACGCCTGCATGATCATCTTCGCACTCATCCCGAAATTGACTTAAACAACATGCTGAAATTGCGCAGTATGGATCGATATACCGATTACAGGTATGTTCTGGGCGGTTTCATTGTTCGACAGGCATTTACCAAAGGTGGGTATGAGCTGATCAAAGCTCTCATGAATGCAGGCAAAACTGATGAGGATTTTTATGCAGCGATTGACAGACACCTTGGTTTGAAGCGACTCAGCTTAAACAGCCGCATCAGAGCAGAGCTCGCGCGTTCCTTCGGTGACGGTAAGGAAGGCCAGTAACGATTCAACACAGTTTTTTCAAACCCCTCACTTACAAATAAGTGGGATAGATTAATACTTCGTTCGAAGAAGCAGCGCCTGCCGAAGCCCGGAGCAGGCCCGTGGCGTTGCGCCCCTGCTTGGGAGCGCGAACAGATTAGCGCACCATCACAATTTTGCCGCTGCGTTGCGCCCGCTCTGTTTCGATTCGATAGAAGTAAACGCCCGAGGGCAGGCGCTCGCCCCTTGAGTTAAGCCCGTCGAAATGCAGGGTATGCTCGCCTGCCTGCAAAAAATGTCCGGACAGGATATGTCGCACAGTGCGCGCCTGCTCATCGAGTATGGCAAGGCTTACACGCTGAGCCTGCGCCAGGGTAAAGGAGATTGCAATACTCGCGGCAAAGGGATTGGGAAAGGTATTAACATTCAATTGCCGGGCTTCCTGCGGCGACTCGACGTCTACGAGATAGTCAAAAAACTCATCGTCTATATTTGACGTAAAGATTCCGGCGCCATGCGTCGCCACGGCCACAAAAGCATCGTCGGGCCTTGTCTTAACCATGTCGATAACGACATTGCCGATACTTTCGCGCCCCATGATCGCCCAGCGCGTCCGCCAGCTGCGCATTTCGGTGGATGCAAACAGACCGATACTTGTTGCAACAAAATAGGCATGCCGGCCTTTATACGGCAGAATGCTGGCCCAGCCGATCGACGGTCCTGAGCCGGAGCCGTCCGGAACTTCTTCCAGGTTGCCGGCGACATCGTCCCAGCTTGCTCCGGCGTCGTCGCTGAAGTACAGACTGACGGTTTCGTAATTTGAGATCACCATCAGAAGTCGGTCGCCGTCGCTCGGGTCAACGGCCAGACAGGAAATGTAGGCCCGGCCTAACAGGTTAAGTCCGTCCGTCAGCCGCGTACTTGTAAATGATTCGAAACTCGCATCAAAATCCAGTCGATAGGCGGTGGCGCGGTTGGTAGCGTAATACAGGCGCGTGGCAGGTAGCGTACAGGGGCTGATAGCCGTCACAAGCCCGTCGACGTCGGAATCGGTCGTTAACAGTTTACGCCAGTTGACGTCTGTTGTGGAGTCGCTGCCCATTGGAATCTGCCGGACATCGCTGTTGCGCCATAGTTCGCGGTTGGCCGCCAGATACAACACTTCATTGCGATTCGGGTCCATCGCGAGCGGCGCAAGAAAACGATAGCCGCTGGAGGAATCCGGGTCGACGCGGGTCGAGTCGAGGACCGTGCCATCCTCATCGAGCAGGAAACGCATTACATAGCCGAACTGCGCCGAAGCGATATACCAGCGCTTGTCGTCGGCGATTTCACAGTAGGAGCCATCGCCGCCGCTGAAGGTCGACCAGGTAGCCCGGCTGTCCATGCTGTTAACAAACCATGTTCCGTTATCCTGCGTCCCGCCGATAATCGTACTGTCCCCGGCGCCGTTGTTGTCGATGGCAATGGTATAAAACTGCGTGGTAAGGTAGCCGTTGTTTAATGACTGCCAGAGCACTTCATCCGCGGTGATGTCCAGGCTACGCGACACACCGCCGTCATGCGCGGACAGGACTTCGTTCGTGCCGGCGGGCAGAAAAGTTAACAAGTGCTGGTCGGGGTGATGATTGAGATAGGAGCGATACGCGGTTGTCGACGGCCGATAACCGCCGATCCAGACGGTGGCCGTGCTCGAGCTGAATCCATCGACGGAGCGGTAGAGGTTGGTGCCGCCCAGAAAAATCATATCCTTCCGGGAAGGGTGTACATGCACCAGCATATTATAGCCGAACTGCGTGTTGATATTGCCGATGTTATTGGTATCGCCCTGCGGCAGATTTGCCGAACGATTTTCCCAGCGTCCACCCTCGCCTGTTCCATCGCCCCCGAGATAGGTGTATTTCCACAGTGAGGTATTGCGCAGTCCGAAGCTCGGCGTATTGGCATAGAACCATGCTTCATCCGGATCAGGCGAAACGCCGACGACGACGCGCTGATAGCGTCCCGGCCAGTCCTCCGGCAGAATGTTGCTGAAGTTCAAGCCGTCCGTCGAACGCCAGATGCCGCGCTGATCTTCGGCGCTGCTGTCCAGTGTGGCATATACGTGCCCCAGGCTGTTAATCGCGACATCGGTGTAGCGGGCCCGATTGCTGATTCCGCCCAACACGGATGTCCAGGAGAGGCCGCCGTCGCTGCTGCGGTTGATTCCGCCATAACAAGCCGCGTAGATAATATCCTGATCAACAACGCCGGTATCGATCGCCAGACTCCACACGAAGTCGAACATATTATCGCCTTCAGTCGGCATGCGGGTTTGGGTTGCCGGCAGCACGCGCCAGCTCAGTCCCCTGTCAGTCGATTTGAAGATTCCGTCGCCGCGAAAACGCGCAAAGCCGTGCCCGTTGGCGCTATTGCCCTGCCATTCGCCGCTGCCGTAATACCAGATATTCGTTTTGCCGGGACGTTGATCCTGGACCACACAGGAGACGCTGTGAAGGTCGGTCGGCCGCGTCCGTTTGCTCCAGGTTATGCCGCCGTCGCTGGAACGCCACATGCCGCCCGAGACGCCGCCGGCCAGGATAACCGAAGGATCGGTGATATCGACTGCCAGGGCCCTGGTGCGCCCGCCGACATTGTAGGGTCCACGCCGTTGCCAGTCATCTACTGCAAGGATCTTATCGGAGCTGCCTTTGAGCTCCCGAGTGTCGCCGAGGAGCGGAGCGATGAAAGCAAGTTCGCGCCGCCTGATGTCAGGTGGAATGCGGCCGGTCACCGGGCTTGCGAGGCGTTCCAGGTCATAGGCCAGGCGCGCCGCCGGCTGTTCTATACTGCCGATGGCGGATGGCATTCCGCGCGGCGCCGTCCTTTCCGACGCCTCCCGATCGCCGGAGCGATACATCAGCAGCACGAGCAGCAGAATCACAAGGCAGGAGATGCCTGCGAAGGTCAGGGAAGGCTTCATTTTCCGAGCGCCTGCTTTCATAGTGCTGATGAGAGTATCAATTGTAAAGGACAAGCTTAATGCTTTGGGAATGATCTCCCAGTATCAATCGGCAGATATAGACGCCCGCCATGAGCGCTTGCCCCCGCTCGTCGCGTGCTGCGATTTCGATGCGATGCTCGCCGGCCGGTTGGTGTGCTTTGGAAAGTATCGTCCGTAGCAGGCGGCCGTCCGGAGCATAGAGCTGCACGCTCAGGGGGCCGGGCTCAGCGAGCCGGAATTCCAGCGTCGTTCGATCGCTGAAGGGGTTCGGCCAGGCCCGCAGGCCGACTGCTGTTTCGTTCACTTCGTCAACCGCCGAAACAGTCTCGAAAAATTCGTTCGTTACCTGTCCGGAAAAAATGCCGCTGCCGTGCGATCCGACTGCCACGAGACCGTCGGCGGCGCGGCAGCGCACCATGTCGATAACGACATTGCCGATCACATCGGCGCCCTGCTGGACCCAGCGCGTCTCGCTGCCGTTCAGCTGATTGGTGGCAAACAGACCGATGCTGGTGGCGGCAAAGTAGGCCGTCCCGTTCTCGGTGGGCAAAATGCAGGCCCACGACACCGAGGGGCCATCGCCGCCGGGATCGCCGTCCTCTTCCAGGTTCCCCGACACCGCCGTCCAGCTCGCGCCGGCATCGCTCGAATAGAAGAGACTTTCGACGCGGTAATTGGAATAGGCAATGAGCAGCTTATCCCCGTCGGCGGGATCAACGGCAATGCAGTTGGCGTAGCCGCGGATGCTCTCATCTTCATCGCTGTTGCGGACGACGAGGGCTTGCGGATCCCCCTCGGCGGCGTTTTCAATACGGAAAATACTGCCGCCGCTGCTGCCGAAGTACACGCGGTCGGCCGGCGTCGTACAGGCCGTGACAGCCGTAATGCGGCCATCATTCGGCGTCGTGTTATTCAGGCGATCCCACTTCGTCAGACGGCCGTTCGGCTGACCGATCGGATTGTTGCGCCAGAGCGCCGAACGGGTGACCATATACAGAATTTCATTGCGATTGGGATCCATCGTGTAGGGATTGATAAAGAGGTATTGGCCGGGCTCGACGCCGGCCGGGTTAAGCTGCAGGCTTGTCTGGCGCGTACCGTCATCGCCAAGCCTGAGGTAGTGGATTTCGCCGTTCTGAATCGAGACATAATAAAAGGCCCGCCCTTTGGCGACTTCGCAAAAGCCGCCGTCGCTGCCGAAAATCTGCAGCCAGGCGGCATCAGCATTGGCGCTGTTCACGAAGTGAGTGCCGTTATCCTGCGTGCCGCCGATGATTACCGGATCGCCGGCCGTGGCCGGATCGATGGCAAGCGCATAGAATTGCGTCGTATAATAACCGCGGTTGAGCGATTCCCATTCGATATCCTTTGCGCGATTATTCATCGTGCGATAGACGCCGCCGTCATTGCCGCTTAGCATGACATTCGGATTCGAGGGCATAAAGGCCAGGGCGTGCTGGTCGGGGTGATGGTTGGGGAAGGTGGAAGATTCCTGCGGCTGCGGATTGTAGCCGCCGATCCAGCTCGTCCGCGTATTGCTCATGAATCCGTTGGTCGTGCGGTAGAGATTGCGGCCGCCGAGGAAGACAAGCTGGTCATCTTCAGGGTGCACCTTGATAACCATATCGTAGGCAAACTGGGTGTTGATCGTTCCGAAATCGCTGCCGAAGTTCGGCAGGTTCGCCGAGCGATCGTCCCAGATGCTGCGCCCGCCGTCGCGATAGACCAGCTTCCACAATGAGTGGTTGTTAAATCCGAAGCCCCGGCTTTCCGCGAAAAAATACATCTCGTCGTAGAAAGGCGTCATTCCGATCACGACCCGCGAGTAGCGCCCCGGCCAGCCCTGCGGCGTAATGGATTCCCATTCGATGCCGTCTTCGGAACGCCAGATGCCCGAATGGTCGTTGCCGCTCGAGGCCGTAGCATAGACGTGTCCCAGCTCATTGACCGCCACGTCGGTCGTATTCGGCCCCTGCACCAACTGCCCCAGCGTCGAGCTCCAGCTCGCCCCGCCATCGCTCGATCGTTGGATCCCGCCGAAGGTAGCGGCATAGACCCGCTCTTCCGCCGAAGAGGTGTCAACGGCTATGGTCCAGACAAAATCAAAGACATTATCGAGTGCGCTGGGCCGATCGGTCGAGGTCGCGGGCAAGAGCTTCCAGGTCAGGCCGCCGTCCACTGACTTAAAGATTCCGTCGCCGCGGTAGGTGGCGCCCTGCCCGCTGGCGCTGTTGCCGCGCCATTCGCCGGTGCCGTAATACCATATATTGCGGCGACCCTCGCGGGTATCCTGTGCGATACATGTAATGTTGTGCAGGTCCGTTGGCAGCGTTCGTTTTGTCCAGCTTTGGCCGCCGTCCGTGGAACGCCACATGCCGCCGGACACCCCGCCGGCCAGCAGGACATTTTCATCACTGACATCGACGGCGAGGGCCCGCGTCCGTCCGCCGACATTAAAGGGGCCGCGGCGCTGCCATTGCACGCTCAGGATTCGGTCGCCGCCACGCTTGGCCGATGAAAGCGGCTGCAGGCTGTTGTCCGTTGGCAGCGTAGCGGCGAAGGCCAGTTCGCGCGTCCGCATATCGGCCGGGATGACGCCGCTAGCCGGGTCGGCGCGGCGCATGATTTCGAAATCGAGGCGCGCCTGTGGATTATCCTTCGCAGCTCGACCGAATTCCTGCCTGTCCGTCTGCTTCGGCGGCTCTTCCTGTTTCAGCGGCAATATCCAATAGCCGCAGACGATTGCCGATAGCCCGGCAAGCAAAATTCCCGCTCCGATTCCGACCTTCTTTCGCTTCATGCGCCACTCGTCAAAATTGTAGATCATAGGAAAATGTCAATCATGAGAAAGCTTATGCGATGGTATCAGGTGTTGTATGCCAATCGGAAATTACAAGAAATTCTGCAACCGGTAAAGTCGAAGATAGCGCCCACAGCATTGCCAAACAAAAAGAGGCCGCCTCGGATTGAGGCAGCCTCATGACTGAAACAGAATGTCGGGTTCTGCAATTTATCGCGCGCAGGTCAGAGTGCCGCTGACGGATTCGCCGCCACAAAGCACTTCATACACGTAGCTGCCGTTGTCCACCGGGGCGCCCTGTCCATTGCGGCCGTCCCAACGGATCGTATAGTTGCCTGCGGGCAGCACGTCATTGTGCAGAGTGTTGACCAGGCGTCCCTGCATATCGTACACTTTGACCGTCGTGGCCGAATACGATAACTGGGCCGGAATGCTGAAGCGGATAATGGTGCTGACACTGAAGGGGTTCGGGTAGCTCGGCTGACTGCGCAGGGCCCCCGCCGCCGGTCGGTCATCATTCACGTCGGTCACGGCCAGAAGCAGGTGCGGCTTGTTGTCGCTTTTACTTTCGCCGTCGGGACCGGCCAGATAGGAATTAACGAAGTCGGGACGCTGCGGCTTAATTCCTTCCTCGAGCATAGTTCGCCATTCCGAGTCATTGTGACGCTTGAAGTTCAGGCTGGTATGATTATAATAACTCATTACCGGACCGACATAGCTGGTCGCCACGCCATGACAATTCTCGGCCAGCACAACCATAAGATTAACATCGCCAGTTCCAACGTGCATGACCCAGCCGACAGGGTTGCCCGAAGCATCGGTCGGCGCGGTGTGGACATCGGCGACAATCAGATCATGTTCTTTCATCCCTGCCTGCCCCGTGTAGTACAAACGGGTGTACCAGCCGCCGAAATCGATATCGCAGCCCTGCGGCTGGTCGAATATCATCGTCCGCAGGAATTCTGTTTCTTCCGTGCTGAGGGGGTTCAACTGGAGCTCTTTTTCGGCGATCCCCCGCAGCGTTATCATAATGTCTTCCACCGACTGGAAATAGTCGATCATTGCCTGCTTGATGCTGGGATCGTCGAATTGAATGTTGTCGTAGGCAGCGCGCGCCCGGCTGGCAAAGGTCCCGACCGCTGCATAAAATTCAGGAAGCGGCTCCACATAACTTTCGGGGTATTCGCAGCCGATGCCGCCGCTGTAGGATTGTTTGGCATAGAGCAGGTTATCGTGACGAAGCTGAGCCCAGGAGCTGAGCTGCGTATTCATTTTCTGCTGCCACCAGGCTGAGGTCTGCATAAAACGCGGCAGGTCTTCGCGCTGCTGAGCCGGGTTGAGCGAGCGAATCGATTGCAGCCAGGTATTATAGACCGAGCTCTCCCAGAATTCGCTGCCATAGGAGTCGATCAAATAGCGCAGACCAGCCAGATTCTGCGCGTAGGGAAAGCGTGCCAGCTCGTCGAGCAGAAGCTGTGTTGATGCGTCGTTGCCCAGGGCAAAGAGCACATCCAGACTATTCGGCAGCATGCGGCGCACTTTCTTGTTTTCAAAGCTTATCCGGTCGTAGACGACATTACCGGTCACATAGGAGTCGATCACAAAACGTTGTCCCAACAAAAACATGGCCGAGGCAGGCTCGATTTGATCGGGAGCGAAAGGATCGGAATACAGGATTTGAGAGAGAATCTGCTGTCCGGCAAATGACTTAGTGAGTAAGGTCGACTTAAATTGCTGCCACGTTGCGACATCCAGCAAGTCAGCGGCGCTGCCGATGCCCTCTTCGCTCATTACCTGCTGGAATTGTTCCGGAGTGACATTGTCCTGCTCGCCGATGAAGGCGCGCAGCACATTTTCCATCTTTGTAAGCTGGGCAAAAGCGCCGGACTCGGCAGCGGCTTCGACAAGCAGCGCCGCCATTATCGTCTGACGCTGTACATCTTCCTCCGTTGGACCGCCCATGACGCCTTCCGGTTTGGAGAGATAAATTTCAGTGCGTCCCAGCCAGATCATTGATTGAAAGTACTTTGTCAGCTCTTCGCTGTCCGTGTAGTGTCCGCGCGGCGTAAACTGGCTGAAGTCAATTTTGCGTGGGGATTCCGCGGCGTACAGAACAACATTAGCAGGCCCGGCGGCTTCGACTTTGGCAAGCAAGTCATTGACTATGCTGCTGTTTTCAGCATGGTGGCTGTCGGCACTCTCGCCCAGCAACTTGCGCGCAACCGTCAGGTGCAGATCCATATCGCGCAGGCTGGCGGCCATCCCAGACTGCCCCTGATAGCGCGTTTCGAGCGTGCCGAGCTGATTGTGCACCCGCGCCAGAAAGTCACGCAGAGTCGGGATCAGGATGGCCGTTTCCAGGTCGATCAGAATCGCGTCGTAGGACATGTGAATCGCATGGAGAATCGCGTCCGTTGACACGAAAACCGGCAGGTCGGCCTTATAGATGTCCAGCAGGGCCTGGCCGAAAGTCCGATAGCCGAGGCGTTCGCTTGCCATAAATCCATGTTGATTAATCAGCGACTCCTCGTAGTCGGTCAACTCGAAGCGTGCGTCGACTTCCGCGGCAAAATTCGCATCGTTGAAATTGGCGTCAATACCGCCGAGGAAGCGACCGGCAGGATACATTTCAAGTAGCTCCTCCGTCGTCATATCGGCGTTATCCTGCAAAAACTGCTTATAAGCATCGGTATTGAATGGACTTTCCGCGTGCAGGACAGCGGCGAAGTTGAAGAGCAGGGCTGGTAGGATGTAAGGAATCAATCTTCTCATGACATACCTCGAGCTAATTATTGTGTGTGAATCTTCGGCTTGGTTCGAACCGTTAGTATACCAGTTTCAGACCGGAAACGGAAGGGATTTTCTATTGTCGATCCCGCCATAATGTCTCCGACACCCGCAATGACTGAACTTGAATTTGCTTGTTTCACCCGCTGCAAAATTTTTTTCGGCAGGACTTCGCCCAAGGAAGCCTACACTCGCCAGGACACCCTATTCTCGCAGCCTAAGCAGTCGCGGCGGCGCAGTGGGGACCTCCACGCTCCTGCATTGTGTTCGATAGCGGAACACCGCGTGAACAGGGCGAGCAGAGAGAATCCCATGGGACGACGCTCGGAGCTCGTCCGGTTTGGGGTGCTGCCGTGCTGAATCGCCGATCTGTCCATGAACAGAGAGGTCTGGCAATGACGAATGATCCGGCATGGTGAAGTGTGATAGTCGAGCTGCCTAATCATCACCTATCAGCCCTGGGACAGCGGCAGGAAACAGGAGAGCTTGAATTGCGTTTAAAATTGTGCGTCGAGATTAAGCGAAAAGCCTTGACGTCAGACAAATGAATATTACCGAATACGGAACGGAATACTTATAATACGCACAAACTCACTGTAACAACATCGGCGCTCCGCTTTCTGAGTTTTAATTCTGATGCCGTTTCGTTCCAGGCCCGAGTTCTGTCGGTCTGAGCCTTTGGCGACTTCGGTGTACTGCTCAAATAGCATTAGTCCGACGATCAACTTTGTTAATCGCTACCGGAGCAATGACCTCGCGACCACGATGTATCGGTTGCATCCACCAAACAGATTCGCCATGTTTTCAATCACCACATCTCCCACTGATGCAAGGAAATAGGGCGCTGAAGCCTGCTCGTCGAAGTAGCACGCAGCCCCGGTCTCCCGGCTTAGCCGCAAACAGAGATATACTACCAGCAGCGCCGCGTTTTCTCCAAATAAACCGGCAACATATTACCTGACATTAAACATGGTAGTGATCATGTTAGGGCCGTTAATGGAAATCGCCTCCTGTATCTGATACTGCACAAGAGACAATTTCCTGTAGAAGTATAGTTGTACGTAAGACTACGTACTTTTTAGCATTGCCGCCCTTCGAATCCTTCATTCTTCAGGGCGATGTCAAAGGTCAGGAAAGTACCGCGCCAGGTCTTCAATTGGTTGAGAATTCACTTCTTTACGGCCCGGTGATGCCGAACTCGTTGCGGACAATAACTTCACTCAGGCTCTCCACGCAATTTGTCGCCGACAACAGGACTGTTGAGGACTAAGCAATGCAATCGATTGAAAAGAAGGCAATCTTGTTTTTTATTGTGGCAGCATTGATATCCACAAAGGGCCTTGCCCGGGAGAATGGGTCAGCCGACCTTGAATTACGGGTGCTTGGCATCACTCAATCAGAAGGGCCGGAACAGTGCCCGGAGCACAACGCCATCCTGGTAAACACGGCGGGAGAGGCAGCGGCGTGCCAGGCCTTTATCAATGTTGGCGAGGCGTCACGCTTCGCCATAACCCTCTTTAACAGTGCGCAGATAGAAACGCAGGCGCTTTCCGCCACCCTGCTGCCGGCGCGCGTATCGAACATTGTAAAGTTCGGCAATCATTACAATCATGCTTGTGTCCAGCCGCATATGGATGTCTTCCTGTATGGGGATGACGGCCGGCTTCTGCTGGAAAGTCACAATCATGCCAGCAGCCTGACCGCGGTATCGCATGATGGCTGGCTGGCGATTGCGGGGCCGCGTAGAGATCAGGATCGCGCACCAGGTCACTATCTGACGCTGTATTCCCCCGACGGCAGCGAGTTGACGGCCAGACCCTTTGCCGAGGGTCTCTTCCCTTCCAATCTGGCTGTAGCCGATCAGGCCCTACCAATTGCCGTCGCCCTAAGCGACACCGAACGCGACAGACATGGAAAGAGTGATGTTGTTTTATTTGGGAGAGATGGAAGCGAAGCGGCGAGGCTGCGCGACTTCACCTATATTAATACTCTGCAGTTCACGGATCATCATAAGCTGATTGTTTTTTCGCTAAGAAATTTGAGCCTGATAGATAGTAAGAAGGGCCGGATTGTCTGGCAGACACCCGAGTTTTACCGTCTGACGGGGCGTTTTGCCGCGAGTGTTTCACCGGACGGCAGCTCCTCGGAATTGTGACGGCCGAGCTGAGCGAGCAATCGGAGACGGCCTATGTTTGGCGGGTCAACATTCTCTCTCTCCACGACGGCCGGCGCCTTAGCTATGTTGATCTGAGCAAACTGCACCCCGGCACCGATTACAGAGCCCTGCACTGGCATTCAGAGCGGAGCCTATCTGTCGCAGCGCCCGACGGAACACACTATGCGCTCGCAATTGAATAAATCTCTGTTAACATAAAGCCCCGTCACTTCACTACTGAGCTATCGTCATGAAGAAGTTGTTAACTCTCCTGCTCACCCTATTGATGCCTGGCAGCCTGGACTACGCCATGGGACAGGTGCCGGCCGCGCCGAGCGTACTAAAGGTCGTTCCCGACTACGGCGCCGACAATATGAAGTTGACCTGGATCGATAACTCCACAAATGAAACGGGATTCAGGATTGAACGCAAATTCGGCGGAGCTGCTTTTGCGCCGGTCGGCACGACAGCGGCCAATACGACTGAATACAGCGATGACATCGAGCCGGACACCGAATATACCTATCGAGTATTTGCATTTAACGACAATGGCGATTCCGAAAGCTCCAGCAACGAATGTGTTAATAATCTCGCTGTTAAGTGGCCATTGCATAGCGGTAACCATGAAATGCTCAACGGGTACCAGGATGGTGCGCCAGCCAATTTGTGGGGTTTTCACGAAGGCATCGGTATTCAGGGTGACGGCACGATCGGCCAGAGGGTAAATGCTAGCAGGGGCGGTGTAATCAAGAAAAAATTTTATAATGGCTTAACTACTTCAGATTGGGCGCTAATAGTTACAGCGCTCGAAAATGGCTCTGAGCGCTATGATCACTATTTATTTATCAATAATCCAAGTTAAAAGCCGACTACTCTGCGTATCACGGGGCCCGGTGACGACGACGATGGCGACCCTCACAATGAATTTCAATTTAGACTAAGCAAAGAGCTGCTCCGTGAGATCGAACGCTTTCCTGCCAGAAAGCCGGCAGGCAATGAAATCTTCAATCCGCGTTACGTATCCCGCTCCGGCAACGATACTGACGCTTATGCAGGTCGGACATATATCCGGGGACTCTTCGTCGGCGGCCATCCTGTCAGATCAACCGATCGCAAAGGCCGGCCGCACTTAAGGGTCGGTCGTCACCGTAGTGATCTGTCACGGGCATTCGTGAAGACGCGGCCTTAAGCTTTGCTATGAATGCGGATGGAACACGAATGTAGTTGTCGTAAAGTTCAGACCGGACGAACATGGTAGTTTTAGCCCTCGTAAACATATTGGGTCAGGCTCCGTCAACAATGCTGCATTGGAAAATCTGCAATAAATATCTGCGAAGAGGCAATCAATTCTGATCGAGGACCGCACTGTACACAATCTTCCCCGCGAACCGAATGTCAACTCCGCGACGGTAGCTCGGCGACGTCTGCCGCGCAGGTCAGTCATTATGTGGGGACTCCGGTCGACTGATTTTGGCAACGCCGTCAATGACGGTCCGTTACAATGGACTGCTTGCCAATGACGAGCCCTTTGTCAGTTCTCACAGCGACAGCGGATAGTTCACCCCGAAGATAAATCCGCTCTGTTCGCTGTTAAGAAAACCCCAGACCGAAAACTTATGCACAGAGAGACCGAGCAGGATAACAGGTAAAAAAGACTGATCGCCTTCGGACTCCCGCACAACGCCCAGCCCTCCCGACACCTGCAGCCAGGGCTGCTCGAAGTTGCGTTTCAGGTCCAGGTACAAATCGCGATAGCCCTTGTAAAGAGTATTGGTCTGCGTGAGGAGCGAATTTTGAGCGTTCGTGTTACTGTCGTAGGCTGCGATGGTGCGATCCATCTGGGCAATGAGTGAATCTTTGGCTTCCGCCCTTTGAGTGAGCGCCGCGATTTCGGCTTTGAGCGAGTCATTCCTGAAAAGCACCTTTCGCGCCGCGTCACTTGTCAGTATCACATGTTCTCCGTTGGGATTATCAACCGCAAAGGCCTGATAGGACTTGCCGTCGATCTCAATCAGGTAATAACCATCATCCATCTTGCGCTTGACTGCGCAGGATTGCCCGTACAGACTAAGGGGCAGGCAGACAGCAAAGAGGATGCAACTCAATATCGTAGCAATGCTTTGGCGAGCTAAATTCATTATTTGCTCCAGATGTAAGATGTAACATATCGTCTTAATGAAGAAGGGATGGCGAATCAGCGAAATGACCCGCGAAGCAATGGTTTGGTATGGTATCTGCTCCAGAAGCTCTGCGACAGTGCTATGTTGCACAAAAATTCAACAATTTGTTAAGCGACAGTTAGGAATCGCAGGTCTAATCCTTGGAATACTGCTAAACAGGCAGGCAGCAGGTGTATGTCCCAGCCGCTCATTGCCGGCACGGTTTGCTACGAGCTGCCTAATTGTTTAAGCGCATCCTGCAACTCACTGCGTGACATTTGATCGACTTTTTGTTTGGCGGCTTCGATATTGCTTTCCTTCTCAGCATCGATTTTCAAGACGCTGCGGGCATAGTCATCGCGTTCTTTGTTCAATGCCTCCTTTTGCGTGTCCAGCTCCTCCTGCGTAATCTGCTGTTTTTCCTTCAGAGCCTCGAGATCCTCCGCTTTCTTCTGCAACTCCTTTTCCTTGGCTTCATACTTCTGCAGGGCATCGTCGCGGCGTTTGTTAAGGACGGCTACCGCGCCGACCGCAGCACCGACGCCCACCAGGCCGAGGAGTGTTTTCCAGTTGAGTTTTCCGGTGAGCAGGAGAATGACAAATACGACGACGACAATACCGACAACAATCACAACAATGGTATCCATGATGGATTCTCCGAATGATGAACAGGAATCATAGCTCAGTGCCGCATGCCGTGACCTTTGCGTGGCTTTAGAACGCTCCTTCCAGTTTTGCCTGCCGCGCTTTTGCGAGGTTGACAAAATATAGCAAGATGATCCCGATAACAAAAAACAGAACCAGCGAAATGATGGCATTGCGCGAATCGCCGGTAAAGTGGGTAATGATGGCGAAGACCAAGGAACCCCAGATTGTGGAAAACTTATTGAAGACCGAGTAAAAGCCATAAAACTCTGCGGAAGCGTTCGCGGGAATCATCGATCCAAACATCGAACGGCTGAGCGATTGCGATCCGCCCATGACGAGCCCGACGACCACGCCGAGGGCGAAGTATTCAGTGGCGCTTTGCATAAAGTAGGCGTAGATCACAACGCCCGACCAGCCCAGCAAGGACAGGATCAGCGCTGTTTTGCTGCCGATTTTCTCACCCAGCCAGCCAAAGAGCAGCGAGCCGAAGAAAGAGACAAATTGAATGATCAGCAGTGTGATCATCAGTGTTGGCGTGTCGAGATTGAGCTGTTTTTTGCCAAAGAGCGAGGCCTGCGTAATCGCCGTTTGAATGCCGTCATTGTAAATCAGGAAGGCGATCAGGAAAATCAGCAGATGCCGGAAGCGGCGGACTTTTTTGGTAGTGGCCCAGGTGCGTTTGAAGCCGATCAGCAGCAGGGCCCACCAGTGCGAACGACCGCGATATTCCTCCGGCAGCTCTTCCGCCCGGCCGGATTCGCGCAGTTTCGCAAAGCTCAGCAAGGCAAAGGAAAGCCACCACAGGCCGGCGAAGGCCATTACCGTCCGGGCCGCCATGGCCTCATCCATTCCCAGCGACTCCCGCATGCTGTAAATGCCCAGCGAAAGACCGAACTGGACGCCGCCGCCGATGTAGCCATAAGCATAGCCTTTAGCGGAGACCCAATCCATTTTGTCTTCGGAGCTGATCTGCGGAAGAAAGGCATCGTAAAAAACATTCCCGCCGACGAAGCCCACCTGGGCGATCAGGAAAAAAACGATCGACATCCAGACATCGCCGCTACCGCAGAGGAAGAGTAAGATGGCCCCCGAGCTGCCCGCAAAACAAAACACCTGCAGAAACTTCTTCTTCGCCACGGAAAAATCGGCAATCGAACCAAGCACCGGCGCCATGATAAAAGCAATCAGAGCGGCGACGGACAGCAAAAAGCCCCACAAGGCATCGCCCTGCACTCTTGTGCCGAATATGTCGGCGCCCTCTTCCCCGACAATTCCCGTCGCGAAATAAACCGGCAGGATGGCAACCAGCACAGTGGTCGCGTAAGCAGAGTTGGCCCAGTCGTACATGGCCCAGGCAAAGATTTGCTTTTTGTCGTTCACAAGCTTTCCTCATTGATGTTCGGCGGCCTGCGCCGCCAGATAATCGGCTCGCGCTTCTTCCAGCAGCCTGACGATTGCCCGGCGCTCAACAATCAGGCCGCTTATCAGGCGGCTGCGTTGATAAAACAAGGCAAGGTATCGAAAATTACTACGAACCGTCAGCAGCCAGTGCCAGAAGTAGAAGGCGAAGAATCCGCTCGGCGGCAGCGAGAGAGCATAGATGGCCGCCAGCCAGAAATTAGATGTCCAAACGGCCACAAGAGCAATCTGCAGTCCGTAAAACAAGACAAAAGTAACAATGCCGAGCGTCATCTTGGTCGGGCCATGATATTCAACATCGCGAACGATACGCGGCGTTAACCACCCGGGGATCCGATAGGGTAAAAAATTGTTAAGCAGCCCGAAGAGATAGAGCGGCAGTCCGATCAGAAAGAACAGCAGCGTTTTGCCGCCGTCGGCCAGCAGAGAGCGGCTGATGCCGGGTGGCCGCAGTACCTTGTCATGAACCTGCAGGCGTCGCAGCGCTCGCATATAGCGCGCTATCTTCCGCTGAGTCGACTCGACGCGTTCCGGCTCCTGCTGTTCGAAGTGCTTGACTGCGTCGATGATACCCTGCGTCAGCACGAAATCATCGGGCGGCGAGCTATCCTCCTGCATGCTGTCGCGCAAGTCAGCTTTATATATCTGCTCGATGTTGTGAACCAGCGTATCGAGCGGCTGCGAATCGATATCGTAGACCAAGGTTTTTAGCGCCTTCCGGATACGATCGGTCAGTGCGTTAATCGCGGCTTTGCGTTGTTCGTGGAATTGTGCGGCATACGATTCTACCGTGATGGCATCGCCGATATTGACCAGGACGGCGCTGCGAAAGCCGGCGGGGTCCGAGTAGTTCAGCCCGACCGGGACAATAGCAAGGCCCAGGCCGAAATCATATTCGGCTTCAGCGCCAAGCGCAATCCGGGCCGCCCCGCTTTGAATCGTCTGCAATCGACGTTCGCTGCGGCTGACGCCTTCGGGAAATATCAGGATCGATTTACCGCGCGCAAGATAGGAATAGCAGCGCCGGAAGATATCGGCGTTGCGGCCGAGCTTGCCCGGATCGTCGACGCGCCGATGGAGCGGAATCATGTTCAGGCGTTCAAATAGTCGCTCGGCAAGCGGCGAAGCGAAGAGATTGCCGCGCGCCAAAAAGTAGACCGGCCGCTTGACGATACTGCCGACAATCAAGGCATCCATGAATGTGTTGGGGTGATTGGCGACAATTAACAGCGGAACGTCGGCGGGAATGCGCTCGAGGCCCCGCAGCTCGACGGAAGAAAAGAAAACCCGCAGGGCGATCCTGGTCACTATCTTAAGAAGGGCGTAGAGCAAAGGTACAATCGTCCCGAGATTATCGTGTTAGCTCATCACATCAAAATCGCCTTCCAGGACGCGGTCGAGGCGTCCGGTGCGCCACTTACGAACGGCGTCGCGAACCAGGGGCGAGGGCAGCTTGCGATAGCGCCGCACGATGGCGGGCCTGCCTTCGTCTTCCGCCAGCAGCTCTTGCGCTGTGGCCAGCAGAGCCTCCTTGCCGTCCAGCGGATTGTTGGGCTGCGGCACAACACGCACCCGGGCAACACTGCGTTCAGTGGACTTGCGTTCACCCGGCGCTTCCATCACGTGCATCCCCGACTCGGGCGCCAGCAAGGAATAAGCGGCAAAGCCCGATACCGCTACCAGCAGACGATAGGCCTGCGAGCGTTCCGGCTCGTATTCTTCCAGAATGTCGAATTTCATTTTGCGCTTTTGGGCCCAGTTCCAGTACATCTTGCCGATCCGCATGGCGAATTCGTTGTTGCCTGCGGCTTTGGCGCCGCCGTCGCGTACCGCTTCAATCAGCAGAAAGGAGTCGCGCGGTTTATTTTGGTCGAGTGCTTTGCATGCTTCGTCGAGCAGGAAAACCTGCTGGGCAAGGCGCTGAACCAACTGCGCGGAAAAGGTCTGCTCCTCAGCGCCGCGAGCCAGCCGCTCCATCAGGGTGCGGGCGGTTTTCATTCCTTCTTCGATACGATCCATAAATTCCACCCGGCCCAGGATGCCGAATCGTTCGTCTGACTCCCAGAACTCGGGCGTCGAGGCCTGGTCCAGCTCGGCCGTTTTGCGCTGCTCCCATTCAGCCGCTGCAATGCGATCATCCAGCTCCGCCACCCGGAGCGACAGCAGGGCTACTTCGGCGCTGTTGCCAGCCGGCTCAAGAACAAGACTCGGCAGGTCCGTTTCGCCGCTGTTGTCGGCGAAGGGCGGAAACAGCTCTTCCTGGCGTTTATCGGACTGATTGTCGGGGTCGATAAATTCGACTTCAATGCGCCGGCCGTTGCTGCGCACGAACAAAAACTGGTCGCCTTCGGGAAACTGATGGGAAACGATCGTCAGCGCCAGGGGCGAAAGCAGATAGCGCTCGATGGCGCGTTTGAGAGGACGCGCGCCCAGATCCTCGGTATAGCCTTTTTCCAGCAGAAAATTGATCGCCGAGTCTTCCCATTCCACGGCCCATGTGCGGTTGCGCAGACCGCGCCGCTTCAGGACCGCCTGTAGTTCCTTGTGCAGCAGGTCGCGCATGACGCCGCGTTCCAGCGGATGAAAAACAACGATGCGATCGATGCGATTGACAAACTCGCGGCGAAAAACCTGTTCGACGGCGCTTTCGACGTTTTTGCCGGTAAACTGCTCGCGCTCCGCCAGGAATCCGATCGATTCGCGCTGTGGAATCGCCGCGCCGAGATTGCTGGTCATTATGATAATACAATGGCGAAAATCGGCGGTATTGCCGCGGCGGTCGGTCAGGCGGCCGTCGTCAAAGACCTGGAGAAAAAGATCCCAGATGTGAGGACTGGCTTTTTCAAATTCATCCAGCAGGAGCACCGCAAAGGGTTGGTTGCGAATCTGGTCCGTCAGCGACAGATTATCCGAGCCGATGTCGGTATCACCGACAATACGACCGATGGATTCCGGCGCCGCGAACTCGCTCATGTCCAGCCGTATCATTCGCTCGGAAGAGCCGAAGAGATATTCGGCCAACGTTTTCGCAATTTCGGTTTTGCCGGTCCCCGTCGGGCCGACGAAGAGGAAGACACCGAGGGGCTGCGTCGGATCGGTCAGCCCGGCCTTAATCATCGCCACCCGATCGATAAGGCATTCGGCGGCTTCGGGCTGCCCGAATACCCGTTCATTCAAAAAATTCCGCAGCGTTTCCAGCTTCAGCTCCTGCCGGTCGTCGAGGATGCTCGCAGGCAGGCCCGTCAGCTGTCCAAGGGTCGAAATCAGCTCATCGTGATTGATGACATACTTTCCTTTGACGGCAGCCAGCCGTTTGCGCGTCATCGAAAGAAAGCGCAGGATGTGGCCGGGGGACGCCAGATTGCCCAGGAACTGCCGTACCAGTTCAAATGCCTCGGCTATTGTTTTTTCGCTGATAATGGCGCCGCCGGCAGCTTTACTGTGGTGGGCGGCCCAATTGCGTACGATTTCCAGCGCTTCGCTGTCTGTCGCCGGTGCGATACGTTCTACCGCGACCGCGGTTCGTACCTGCGGCTTGGCCTGCAAAAGTTTTTCGAAAGACGTAGCCTCCGTCTCCCCGACAAAACGCAGTTCGCCCTTTTCGGCATGCGGCAGGATCGCGTCGAGAATGCTCACCAGTTGATACTTGTGCCGTCCCGCAACCATCAGCTCGTGAAAATTCGGCACATACCACAGCACTTTACGGCCGCCGCTGAGTTTGCGCAACAGAGTCTGCACGCGACCTTCGAGCTCGCCGATATATTTTTGGCCGGACATCAGCTCGGCGGCGCCCGCCTCGAATATCACCCATCCCTGTTCGAGCAATCGCTGCGCCAGCACTTTAAACACAACGGTTTTGCCGACGCCCGGCTCGCCGACGAGTACCACTGACCGGGAGGGTTCTTTCAGCAGCAAGCTTTCCGCCGCCCCGACATGATCCAACAGACGCTTGTATGTGATCGGGCTGTCGCCGGCAAGGTCGTCGGCCGTCCAGATCCGACCGAAGCCGCGCAGGTATTCGAGGTCGATCAGCTCGGCATCACGATTGTGGAGTTCGTCACTTAAAGCTTCGACATATTCCGGCCCCAGGTCTTTGAGCAGACGCTCCAGCTCGTCGGCTTCATCATCGGATATTCCCTGCAGAGCGCTGCCGAAAACCAAATCTTCACCGGCGCTTCGCCGCTGGGCAATAAAGGCGCGCAGCGCGCGAAAATCGGAGGCATCGCGTTCAAAGCCGCCGGCCGCCGCCACCAGCACCGGGCCGATCAGCGCCTCGGATTGTAAGTCGTTAAGCGTACTCAGGGCAAAGTGCAGGCGCGTGCGATACTGATCGTCGAGCTTCGCCATGATATCCGGAACGGCATCACTACGCTCCAATTGCTTCAATGCTTCGAGTGCCATGCAGGCCAGAGCCGCACTATCGGATTCATAATAGCTCAGCAGGTCTGTGTCCGCTCCGGCGGCGCTACGCAGTAAGGCGACACCGCGCTGAAACTCAGGGTGGCGGCGCAGCTCGTCTACGGGAGGCGCTTCATTCACATAGGGCCGCAAACTCGCGGCAATCCGGTAAATCTCTGGCATATCCGGCCGGCTGGCTTCGGCTTCGGCCTTAGACGCTTCGCCGGCAGGAAGCGGGTCGGGTTTCCGGCGGGCTTCACGCCAGTGCAGAACGGCATAACAAGCGGCGGCGCCGAGTACCAACATCAGAAGGTGAAAGATATCCATGCTGCTTGTTTCAGTCCCTTGGGAGCATATACTCAGAATCGTGCAAGCTACACATTCACCGTATATCGCCCAAAGCTGAATTATACACAACAGACGCTTTGCTCACAACCTGGCTGACGACTCTGAAACAGAGTAAGGAACCCGCGTTCAACAGATCGCTTGTTCCGCCTGTGTCGGCTTTCCCGCAGTCCGGGCTTTGCGCGCCTCAAGCCCGAGAGGCTTCCAGCTCGGCGAGGCCCGACCGCACTTCGTCCCGTGGCAGTCTGCCCTTTGTTAAACAATCGTCACTAAGAGACAGGAGCCGTTGAAAGAAGGCGACACCAGCGTCGAGCAACTCGATATTCCCGGGCTCCCGCGCAAGCATGTCAAACAGGACATCTTCAGCGCTGGCAAAGTCGCCCCTACCTTCATAATAGCGGAAAAGACCCTGCTGAACTTCACGTGGAAGCGTCACGCCCCGCAGCAGCTTATGCAAATCTTCGACAGTCACCCCAATGCTCTGCTTTTCGAGTGCTTCGGATGAGCCTGGCAGCAGCAGCTCCAGCGCCCGCAGATAGCAGCCCTCACTGGCGCTTTGATGAGCGAAGGCAGCGTGGGCTGTTCCGGCTTCCTTAAGTAATGCAGCCAGAATCGCTCTTTCCGTCCCTTCGATCGGCCCGGAAGAGGCAGACTCCAGGACGGCCAAAAACTCGGCCTGCGTCATGCCGCCGATGGCAGCGGAATTGAGTCCGAAATAGCGTTCAAATTCCAGATCGATCGAAGCCAGCGCTGTTTCAAAACGCTGCTCTTTCATCATCTTCAAGACATGCCGCAGCAGCTGGATAAACTGCGCAAGCTGTCGCATAAGGAAATCATCGCGAATCATTGTCGGATCATTTTTCTTAACAAGTGCCGAAGACAATTCAGGCTTTGTCATTCGCGGCATAATAGTACATTCTGTTCGATCTTTCAAACGCTGCCGCCAGCGCCGCGAGGCAAACCCAATGCGCCGCGCCGATTGCCGAAGGGCGGTCCCCCCTTTTCTGCATTCCCGAACTTCCAAACGGCGGATCGGCAGCCAAGGCTTCAAGTGTTCCGGCCAGCCCATCAATGCCTCGTCCCGCATTAACAGCCGGTCGCTTGAAGTGTTGAAAGCAGCTGAAGTGACGAAGTCGAATCGCGATATCCTGAATCCCAAAGAATACTATATTAGAGCCCCTGCCAAAACAAATCCAGTATTTTAAACGGTAACCCGAGGCGTGATTGCGCCGGGAGTAAGGACAACAGGTGTTAAGTGATGGGCACATCATCCTTTGCAGAACAATGGCAGCAGATTCACAATTTACTTCAAAGAAAAGAATATCAGCCGGCGCTGGAAGCTGTTGAAAAGTGCGCGCGCCAGCATCCAGACAACGATATGTACCTGACACTCCTGCATGCAGCGATACACGGCGCTGCAGGCCAGCCGGCGCAGGCCTTAGAGGTTTTGACCGCGGGCTTGCATCGAGGACTCTGGTATCGGCCTACCATCCTGCGCGATATTTATGGAGCCTATTTCGCCGAGACTATGAAAGAGGCACGATTCGCTGAAATCGAGCGCTTATGGGAAGAAGCCCGAGTAAAGGAAGAAGCGAGTCTGCCAACTGTAGCGCTGACGCGCCTGCCTGAAGAGTTCAATGCCGATGAGCGTTATCCTTTGTTTCTGGGATTGCACGGCGCGGGTCAAACGCCGCAGATGTTAAGCGCACATTGGCACAGCCTCCAATTGAAATCGCGGTACATAAGCGTGTTCCCCCGATCTTCGCAGCTTGAAGTCCCCGGCCAACCCTGGTGGCAGGACCGGGAAAGGGCGGCGCAGGATATCAGGACGGCCTCGGCAAATGCGGCGGCGAGCAATACACTGCTGCATTCGCAAAACATCATTGGCGGATTTTCACAGGGCGCAGCGCGCGCGATTGAGACTGCAATAAATGCAACAGTCGCGGCGAAAGGTTTTATTGCTCTGTGTCCGACGACGTCCTCTCTTGACAAAGAGGCATGCGAGCAGGCGGCGGGCAGAGGCCTGCGCGGATACATCATTTACGGCGACCAGGATCAGCAGGCGCTTCCGCCAATCGAGGAACTGCAGAAGTTGTTAACACAGGCCGGGCTCGAGCACAAAGTCATTGCGGTGCAAAACTGCGGGCACTGGTTTCCCGATAATCTGCCGGAGCTTGTCGATGACGCCCTTGAGTATCTGCAACAATCATGAGTTTTCAGCCAAAACCAGCGGTATACTGCAAAAGTCACCCGCAGACGATGCTTAAGTGACTACCGGATTTTGTCATTTGAGAATTCGGCGCAGATACGGAAATTAGGTGGAAGACATCAGCCCTGTGGTATCTAAGCGCACTCCCGCATTCGCTGATTTATTCACTCCACTTCTCAGAGGCCGGTGGCCGAAGCCCGGTCCGTTTCAGCCTAAAAGAATATTTCCGAACAAAGGACGCACAGCATGAAGCGAACAAGTCCGCGGTGGCCGGCTCTACTTGCATTGATATGTCTGGTTCCGACCGTCATAATGTCCATTAAGGCAAAGGAGCCACAGCCCGCGAGCGTACTCCGGCAGAGCAAAACAGAAAAGCTTGCCGGCTATATGGAACAGCACGAAACTCTTCATCATTTCAGCGGTTGCGTGCTGGTGATGCAAGACGACGAGATCCTCCTGAAAGGCTCGTATGGCTGGGCAAATTTCGAACACCAGGTGCCGAATACTTCCAGGACCAAATTTCGCATCGGGTCAATTACAAAGCCATTTACCGCCATGGCGATTATGATCTTGCAGGATCAGGGTAAACTGCATGTGGAGGACCGTATCAGCAAGCATATCCCAGGCTCGCCGGAGTCCTGGGCTGCGATAACGATTCAACATTTGCTGACCCACAGCGCCGGCATTCAACATTCCTGGGCACTCCAAGAATATAAGGACATCAAGATGCAGTCCAACTCTCTCGCGGCTATCGTCGATTTGTTTAAGAAGCAGGATTTGCTGTTCAGCCCGGGTGAAGATTTTCGCTACAGCGGGGGCGGTTATTTTGTGCTGGCGCAGATTATCGAGCAGGCTTCCGGCAGGGACTACGCCAGTTTCCTGCGCGAAGCAATTTTCACTCCTTTGGGAATGGATGATTCCGGCGCCGATCACTCCGCAGGCCTTATCAGGAACCTGGCTTCGGGTTATGTCCGCAGCGGATCGCAGATTTTGCGGGGGCCTTTCGTTTTTATGCCTAATCTGACCGGCGGGGGCAACCTTTATTCAACGGTCGAAGATCTGGCCCGTTGGCATCAGGCCCTGCTGGCGGGCACACTGATTTCAGATTCTACATCCAGACAGATGTTCACGCCGTACAAAAAGAACTACGCTTTCGGCTGGACGGTTAAAGAGCGCAAGGGACGTCGTGAAGTTCAACACGGCGGAGGCGTCACCGCTTTCAAGTCGTTTATCCTGCGTCTGCCCTCTGAACGTATTTGTGCGATCGTGCTGAGCAATATTGTCAACAAACCGGCGGTGCCGGCGGCGGCGGTTAAACGCATCGCTCGGGAACTGGTGGATATCACGCTCGGCAATTAATTTTTGCACCAAAAAAAATGGCTGCCAGCGGTGCCGGCAGCCATTTGCGCAAAACATCTGTAAATTTCCCTCAGGACGGGCTAGCGTCTTTCAGCAGATCCGCCCGCGCGATATCCAGCTTATCGAAGGCCGATTGCGGTATTACATAGTACCACTTGGCGAAGCGTTCGTTGAGCTGCTGCGAAAGGTCGCGCCCCTTTTTCACCTTATCTTCCCAGGACGAAAAGTCAGAATACAGACGCTGGTTGCTGCGGTCGGCATCCGTCATCAGACTGTCGGCTTTGCCCTGAAAATCCATATTCGCCGGTGAGGGCGGCTGCGGAAACAGGTTTTCGTCGAATTGCGTCGTGATGAATAAATAGCGATTTTCACCGCCGTCGCCTCCCTCGCCGTCACCCGTGCCTGCCGTCAGAGCCAGGCCCGACCCAAATACGACCTCGCCAAAACGAAGGGTATAGTTCACGCCCTCCTCGGTACGGACCTGCAGTTCGCCTTCATTGGAAACCAGCGAGCCGTCGACGGTAAAAAAGTAGCCTTTGCTCTGCAGCGATTGCTGATCCATCGAGGTAATCTGGACCGCGCCGTCCGTACGCGACAGGCTCTGGGATAATCCTTCGGGCTTAACACGGACACCGACAATGTTAAGTTCATCGATTGTCTTGAGAACGTCGTTGACTTTATTCACATCCACTTCTTTGCCCGCGCCTACGCGGTCGAGCGTCCAGTCGCTGCCTGATTTCGCCGCGATAATTTTATCGCGCCGGTCGAGCGAACCGCTGAATTCATTGATGGAATAGTCGTCGAATACCATTTCGTTGACTTTGTCTTTGTCGACCTGCAGGAGATCGGTTTCGATCCAATCGCCGAACTTGGTCGAAATATCGATTTCCATATTGACAGCGTAGACGCGCTTTTTCTCCGGCAGGCGCACGAAACGGCGTTTATCATCGCCCTCGACCTTGTTGCCGATTATCAGATCGGCCAGAATCTTGTCGTTTTCACCCTTTATCGTCACGCGCTGACCGCGCCCTTCGGCGGGGGCGGTTTCGTCGAGCGGATCGATGACGCCCATCGCGGTATAGTCGGCCGCGTTGTCGGTCCGGTAGTCGTCGCGCTTGATGCCGATAACGCCGGCGGCGGTCTTGGACAGACGTTCCTTGCCGTCAGCGGGATAATCGTGATGCGAAGGGATCGACCAGCGGCCGTTTCGATTCGTTACCTTAAAGGCGATAGCCTGTCCTTCGGCTTCGTCATAATCGATCACTTCCAGCGTCGTTGCGCTGTTAGGATCGCTGAACTCAGGGAAAAACTCGGTGCCGACATCGCTGAACTGATCCGGTGTCGCGGGATTCGGCGTCGTCACGATCGCCAGCAGCAGCAGCACGGCGGCGGCGCCGGCAAAGTAGATTGTTTTCTTTATTTCGGTCATTTTCAGCTCCTTAATCTTCTTGCTAATGCAGCGCCTTCAGTTTCACGACGTTGACGCCGGATGGCAATCAGGACGCCGATAATAAACACGGGAATGGGCGGAATCACAACGGCGATCGATTTGATCGTGCTTTGAATATTGCGAATAGCGCCTTCCATCTCTTCTTTACCGGCGTCCACGGCGGCCGCCTTTTCCTGTTCGATTCGCGACTTGGATGCTTCGAACTTACGGTTCTCCGCTTCCTGCAGATTGCGGACCTGAATCGTTTTCGACTGCTCATCGAGGTCGGTACGGTTGCGTACCTGGTTGACGGCCTCGTCCAGACGATTCTGGGCCTGTGTCAGCTTCTGCTGCGCTTCGGCTTCGGCGTTGTTTTCCCGCTCCACGCGTTCCTCGACAAATTCGCGAACCTGGTCTTCGACAGCCTCGAGCGTGCGGTGCCGCACTCGTTTCTTGCGCAGCTCGATGAAGGAATCGTCGCCCATCACCAGGTCAACGCAATTGAGGAAAAAGGCGACATTGTCGAAGTTAAGATTCTGGATACCCAGTTTGCGAATCTCGAAAAACTGTTCCGAGATGAAATCGATATCGGCAATCACCACGACATTGAGATTGCCGTCATCCTCAGGAGCGGCGTCAGCGTTTTCTTCTTCCGTTTCCGTGTTCTCTTCGTCCTTGTTGTCGTCGGATGCGCTGCCCGTCGAGATATGCGCCGCCAGGGTGTAATCGGTACCCGTGGGGTTATTGTGCGGCATATTCGGATTGAGCTGCGAGCCGAAGAAGGAACGCTGTACGGCCATCTGATATGGGTTTGTGCCCGATTGATAGCCCGTTTTCAACAATGGCTGGAAGTTGGTCGATTTGCCGACGCCTTCATACAGGGCGCCCGGAAAAATCATGACAAGCTCCTGCAATCCGGAGCTCGCGATACTGTTTGGATTGAAGGCTTCCTTGTTGGTATTGCCTTCGCCAACAAAGATGATCTCAGCCGGTACCTGCGACAGGTCGGGGTGCGGATTATAAGTATCCCAGACTATCTGACCGCTGTTCCAGCTTACGCCGATTTCATTCATGAATTCCTGGATATTGCCCTTGGGCTTCGGCGGCGGTCCCTGATTGCGCTGGAATGGGTTCGCGCCCGCGCCCGGTTCTTCCTGCGGGGCCAGTGCGATATTGATGACCGGCACCGGATCAACGAGCAGCACGGTCGGTTTGCCTTCCAGGACATATTGCTTAACATTATCCATTTCTTCCTGCGGCAGGGCCGAGGGCAAAATAACCAGCAGACCGTCAAGCTCCTCTTCGATCGGCTTGTCGGCGCTGATCTCGCTGACTTCATATTGCTTCTTCAGTTCCTCGACGACCTGCCAGGAGGGCTGGCTGCGCATCGACTGAAAATCGAAGCCGCCGAAGACTTTTGCTTCGGTGCGAACGACGCCCAGCTTTTTGCGTTCGGTGTTGGCCGCCACACGGATGCTGCGTGCCAGCTCATACTCGACCGGCAAACCGCGTTCGAAAAATTTCGTCACCTGTTCTTCGGCGCCGCAGGTAATGGCCAGACCCATAAAGATCTGGGCCGCACTCGCACGCGCTGAACCCGGATCGGCGACCTGACGCGGCTGGATACCGAACTTTTCCCGTGCTTCGCGCGCTTCTTCGGTATAGGGCTCTGTGTCGGTAATGACGACATTTACTTTTGAGCCGGCTTTGGCGTCGATTTCCTGCAGATAGCTGATGAGATTTTCACGCGTCTGAACATACTGCTGCGGTACGTCCTCACTGATATAGGCCTGGATAAAAACAGGACGGTCGGGGTCCAGCTCGTCGATCAGTTTGCCGGTCTGTTCGGAGAGCGAATGCAGACCCTCGCCGGTAACGTCGAGACGGATACTGGCGCGGCCCAGGATGGCATTGACGCTCACGATCGCAATGGTCAGGGCCACGATACGCGATGTATGGTGCACCCACATTTTGTAGCCGTCCGCTTCCGCCGGCCAGTGACGTCGGCTTATGAGCACCGTATTCAGAAAAAGGAAGAGTCCGGCAACCGAAAGAAAATACAAGAGGCCGGAAAAGGATACCACGCCGCGCGCAAAGTCGCCGAAGTGTTCGACCACGCCGAGGTGGAAGAAGAACTTCTCGGCGCCGCTGCCAAATACCGAAAACAATCGATCCGGCACGACAAGCACGGTACAGAAAAGCGCGCCGAGCACAAAGGCGACCGTGGCATTGGTCGTCAGCAGCGAGGCCAGCATCGACACCGCAATCAGGGCGCTGCCGGCCAGCCAGTAGCCGAAGTAGTTCCCAAACATAAGACCGATGTCGGGCGAGCCGAGCCAAAACAGCACGAAGATATGACTGAGCGACAGCAAAATCGAGGCGGAATATATGCCCAGCGCCGCCAGGTATTTGCCCAGCACAACTTCAACGTCGGTGGCGGGCAAGGTCAGCAACAGTTCATCCGTGCCTTGTTTGCGTTCGTCGGCCCAGACGCTCATGGTCAGTGCTGGAATAAAAAGCAGCAGCAGAAAGGGAAAGACCGCGTTTAACTGCGAAAGGTTTGCGAGGTTATTCTGAAAGAACTCTTCCTGCCAGAAAGCAAACCAGGCGCTCAGGAAGATAAACAGGGTAATAAAGACATAGCCCGTGGGGCTCGTGAAATAGCGCCTCAGATCGCGCTTAAAAATCGCTGAAACGATGGTCATGTTGATTTTCATTCTTCGCCTCCTTCGCCGGCGCCGTCCGCAGCGGACAGTGCTTCATTGCCGGCCTTTTGCGCCGCGAGCGCGGCCTGCTCCGAGTTGTTGGTCAAACGATAAAATGCTTCCTCAAGCGAGCCTTTACGTTTCATTTCTTCCGGCGTCCCGTCGAATACCAGCCGCCCGTTGTAGACAAAAATCACCCTTTCGGCGACGGCATCCACTTCCTGAAGAATATGGGTGGACAGCAAAACCGTCTTGGTTTTACCAAACTCGCGGATATTGGCCCGAAAGTCATGAATCTGATTGGGATCCAGACCGCTGGTCGGCTCGTCCATGATGAGGACGTCCGGATTATGGAGCAGAGCCTGAGCTAAGCCCACCCGTTGGCGAAAACCCTTTGACAATTTGCCGATCGGCTTGTCGAGCACCTCTTCCAGAGAGCATTGCTCGATG
>JANQRB010000151.1 GCA_028284775.1 Candidatus Kapaibacterium sp.
CGTTTTCTTCCAAGGGGGAGGCCAGAATTGCCACACCGCCGCCTCCGCCGCCGCCCGGTCCTGAAGTAACCGCGAGATTGGCGGCTCTGCTGCCGCCCGCGCCGCCTTCGACGTCGATCTGTAAGTTTTCCAGTATGAGATCGGCGCGGATAAGCACGCTGCCGCCTCCGCCGCCTCCGCCGCAGCCATCGGGGTTAAGCGTTGACAGATCGTCTTCGGCATCCATACCGCGACTCTTTATGCCGAAATCGCCATTACTGCGGATCGAACCGGCCATTATCATAATGATGCCGCCGCCAGCCGCCCCGCCGGAGCCATTGTCGTGATTGGCATGTCCGCTGCCGCCGCCGCCGCCCATAACCAGACGCGCATCGTCGTCTTGCAGCGCCGGGGAGAGGCTGTATCCGCCCAGGCCGCCGGCCAGCTCGCGGTTCGGAAATCCGCGAAAGCCAAAGCCGCCAGAGCCGCCCGCGCCCGCGCCCGCGCCGCCTCCGCCGCCGGCATTATGATTGTTGCCTCCGCCGCCGGCATTTGCAGGTGCGCCTCGTCCATAGATATTGGGGGGCAGGCCGTAACGCGCTATTCCTTCGCCGCGCGGGGCAAAGCGGCAGAGTGAGTCGGCAAAATATGCAACATCATTCGTGGCAGGGAAACGACAGTCGCTTTGATTGATGTACTCGCCGCCGCGAAATCCCGCGCCGCTGACATCGATATCGCTTTCGAGAATCAGACAGTTGGCGGTCAATGCCACGATGCCGCCCGTATTGCCATCCCAGGCCTTGGCGCGTACCCTACCCGTGACGGTAACGTGGTCGTATTCGGGAACGCGCACCAGTTGAAGCTTGCCGTCCGGATCATAGTCGTTCAGAATCGGCCCCGCCAGCTCGATCTGGTTCAGGGTCAGGACATCGGCGACACGGGCAAATTCGAATCGACCGGCATTGCGAATGTCGGAAACAGCGCCGTAGGCCTCGTTCTGTCCACTCGCGATCGCCGCGCCCTGCATCTGGATCAGCAGCACAAGATCGTCTTTCCCGAATTGATCCGCGTCTTCGACGGTAACGCTCCGCGTCGGTTTGTTGACAACCCGAACCTCCGAATAGGCATTGATGACGCCCGAAGTCGAAACGCAAGGTTCGCAGGGCGAAACAACGACGACAACTTCGTCGGTATTTTGACAGCCGAACTCGTCCGTGACGCGAACACGGTAAATTGTTGTCTCGCTGGGACTTGCGATGGGGGCCGCGCTTGCCGGCGCGTCGAGGCTACCCGCGGGCGTCCATTCGTAGCTGACGCCACCGCTGGCGGAGAGCTGGGTGCTCCCGCCGCTGCATATTTCCACATCCTCGCCGGCGTTGGCGGAAGGGAGCGGCAGCACGGATACGATGAGCGTATCAAATACGATGCATCCGGTCTCAAGCTCGGCGCCGACGATATAACTTGTCTGAACCTCCGGAAAGGCCTGAGGCGTCCGTGTATCGGGATTATCCAGCAAGGCCGAGGGTTCCCAGAAATAACGCGCCACCGGTATCTCGGGCGGCCGGACTTCCAGTTGCAGACTTTCCCCACGGCAAATCGTGCGGTCGGGGCCGGCGTCGAGACGCGGTTTGGGGTTGACTGTTACCGTCAGCGAATCCCTGGCGCGGCAACCCCGTTCATCGCTCACAGTGAGAACATAGGTTGTTGTTTGCGCCGGGCTGGCTTTCGGACGGGCCGAGATGGAAAAGTCGAGACCCTCGGGCGGATCCCAGCGATAGCGCACCAGGGTGCCGAAGCCGAAACCCGTACCTTGCAGCTCGACGCTGTCACCGGCGCAGATCGAGATATCTTCGCCCGCAAAAGCGCTGCAATCGAAGCTGAGCCTTTCCTGTCCGAGCCCGCCGGCATAGCCATAAGAATTAGCGCGTCCGTAGCCATAGACAAATACGCCCATTCCGGTATCCGCGCGAAGCTGATGACGGCCGTCGGCAACCCGCAGGTGGGCAAAAGAATACTCGCTGCCGGCTATCGGCGTGAAGACATCGGGCGCCAGCGCTTCGCCATCGACACGAAGCGAGCCGGTCCGGCTGCTGGCCATGACGACCGAGATATACTGCTCTTCAAACACCACTTTTTCCGAAGGGGTTATCGCATTGAATATCTGAGCGTTCAGCACCGTGTAGCTGTCGAGGTATTGTTCGATCGGCGCGGCAATAGCCATAAAGGGGTCGCCCAGCCGCGGTTGCGGCGCCTGTTCGGTTGAGCCGGTTTTGCGGTACTGCACCACGAGGATCGGCTGGCTTGCTTCGATGAGGGCGGCGGCGGTCAGCGGGAATTCCAGAAACTGTCCCCTGCGAAGGGTGGAGTGAAGCTCGCCGTCGATGAATAGCGCCGTACCGTCAAAGGCGGCAATGATCCGGTAGATGTCATTGTGTTCGCCATTGTCGTCGTCGGGCGCGGCGAAGGGCAGCGCAATCGCGCTTTTACCCCAGGTGGAAACCGGCGGAATCTGCTGCACCAGATGGTCGCGGGTCAGCGTATTGTCGTTTCCGCTCAGCGGTAATTTGCAGCGCTGGTGACCTGCGAAGAGCGCAATCGGCCTGGTAGCCCGCACGATACTGCCGGTCAGATCACCATTGCGTTCGTCGCGCGACAGAGCCGCCTGCACCAGATATACTTCGCCGCGATTGAGCACCTGCCGTACGTCATTCAGCCCGTTGTTCTTGGTGGCCGTACTGGGACTGATGACAACTTCGGTGTCGTCCTCCGTCGCGACAATTGCAAACTGCGAGGGCGTGCTGAGGCGTGTCAGGGAGTCACCGCTGACAACGCCGTCGCTGCCAAAGGCGGCCACGACATAAAAATCGCCGCTGACATCGGCGGGCAGGGCCAGAAAAGCGTCGCTGCTCGCATCGGCGCTGTTAAGGCCATACACGGTGATGTCGCTCTCCGACACAATATGAAAGGCCTGCCGCGCCTTGCGTTCGTTTTGCGAAGCCGGATTGTCAAGCAGACCGTTGCGATTGTATCCTTCAAGTTCGAAGCCGGCATAATTAGTCTGAAACACGTAAAAATCATTGGCGTTTTTCAGCTCGAACGGCTGATTGAACGATTGTCCGGCGCGGTTAATATACTCGATCGATCCGCTCGTGGGCTCTTCCGCCGTTATGAAAAGAAACAGGCTGTCTTCGGCGGCGCTGATACTGGTGTGAAAATTGGGCAGGAATGTCAGCCAGTATTCCTTTCCCTTACTGTCGGCCTGCGCGTTGACGGTCGACGGCAGGAGCCAGATAAGAGTCAGCAGTGTCAGCAGGCTTAAGCAGGCGACCGGCAAATGCGCCGCTTGCGGCAGGCGCCGCAGCATAGGACCAGCTGTGTAGTTGAATGGCAGGCAAGCCAAGCGTATATGACGATTACGGAGCTTCATAGCGAAGAGTCAAACTACCGGGCTATGATTTGGTTACAGGCGCACACACTTTGGTGCCTGCGTATCCATAAAGGCGATGATACTGTACCTGATTGACTCTGACAAGGCCAAAATACGTTCGAGAGCAGCTTGGGCCATTGTCATTCCTCAAGCTGCGGAAGACGTAGTTCGGTGAGCTGTATTGATTGCGCGGTGCCGGCAAATTGCATTCCGGCGGTATTGTGGAATTTTCGGAATCAGCCTTAGGGTGAAAGGGGTGCGGCCTCCGCCTGCAGCTCGAAGCGGAGATGGCCAATAATCTCGGCGGCGCCTTCCAGCGTGCAGTACTCGGGATGACGAAAATCGGGTAGGCAGTCGACCAGGAGCGGGCTACCGCTGCTGGGAATAATACGTAAGGGCAGCGTCAATTCCACAGTATGCGCCGCAATGAGAGCCGTGGCAACCGCTCCCGTCCCGCAGGCGCCCGTCTCAGCTTCAACACCGCGTTCAAAAGTGCGTAGCGCCAGACTGCCGTCGGCTTGCAGCTGGAAAAAATCAGCGTTGACTCCGGCCGGCGCGAAGGCAGGATGGCGGCGTATCTGACTGCCCCAGTGCTCAATATCAAAAGAGGCAAAATCAATGCCGATCCGTCCGGCAAGGTCGCGGAAGTCGATCACCGCGTGATCCGAATCGACGTCCACATAGCCCACCCTAAGTTGCTGTCCGTCCAGCTCGATGCTGCGATGAGGCGCAACGGTTTTGGGCGCCGGAAGAAAGAGCCGTACCGTTGCCTCACCCAGTTCAGCCTGGTAGGGGGCGCCCAGGACGCTGAAGCTGATTCGGCGACCTGCGGCATGCTGCAGAATTCCCAGTGATTGAGCAAAACGAACGGCGCAGCGTCCGCCATTGCCGCACATCGCGCCGTAGGAGCCGTCGGGGTTGAAAAAGACCATCACAAAATCGAGCTTGCTATCGCCTGCGCCGATCAGGATCAAACCCTCGGTGGCCTGTTGGTAATGCTCCGATGCGGCGCAGAGACGCGGCGCCAGCGCCGCAGCCCGCGTCAGCGGCAAACTGCCGTCTCGATTGTCGATGACGCTGAACAGGTTGCCCGCGCCGGACATGATGTGAACTTCTATTTGCACAGTAAAGCTTTCGATCAAAACGATATTCGAAAGAGCAGGAGTGAGCTCGGGCACTGTATACGCCATACCCGCAGCACGCACTGCCGAAGACACATTTTCTACGCCTATTTATGACGTTTGATGACGCCTGTTCGTATGCGCGTCAGGTATGATTCCAGATCCATCTTGATTTCAGGCGCCATCAGCACAACGCCGAGCACATTCGGAAAGGCCATCAGGAAAATCAGCGAATCGGAGATAAGCACCACGGAACCGAGGCCCGCGGCCGCGCCGATGACGACAAACAGGAGGAAGGTAATCTTGTAGCTGAGGTCGGTCGCGCGGCTGTCGCCGAAGAGATACGTCCAGGCTTTCAGTCCGTAATACGACCAGGAAATCATGGTTGAATAGGCAAAAAGGATAACGGCCATCGCCAGAACATAGGGGAACCATTCGATGACAGCGCCGAAGGCATTCGAGGTAAGCGAAATACCGTCGGTAGCTGTGGCGTCGAGATGGTTGTTCGTAATAATAATGACGATTGCCGTCATGGTGCAAACCACAACGGTATCGATAAAGGGTTCGAGCAGCGCGACGATGCCTTCGCTGACCGGCTCCTTCGTTTTAACTGCCGAGTGCGCAATGGCGGCCGAACCGATCCCTGCCTCGTTTGAAAAAGCCGCCCGTTTGAAGCCCTGGATGAGAACACCCACGAAGCCGCCCGCAACGCCGGCCGCCGTGAAGGCTCCGTCGAAAATTTCACCGAAGACCCTGGGTACATCGCCGAGATTGGAGAAAATGATGACCAGTGCCGCCAACACATAAATGCCGCACATAAAGGGCACGATTTTTTCGGTTGCGCGGGCGATACTGCGGATGCCGCCGATAATAACAATGGCGACGAAGAAGGCGATGACAAGGCCGAAGACCCAGCCGGGCATAATGCCGCCGGTCATCTGGTCGAATTGCTGAAAGGCCTGGTTGACCTGGAACATATTGCCCCCGCCAAAGGAGCCGCCGATACAGGCCACCGCGAAAATGGCGGCCAGGACCTTGCCGAGTCCTTTCTTGTTCTGCTTGGCCAGCCCCTTGGATAGATAGTACATCGGCCCGCCGGAGACGACGCCATTTTCATCGATTTCGCGATACTTGACGCCGAGCGTACATTCCACAAACTTCGACGACATTCCGAGCAGACCGGCCAGGATCATCCAGAAGGTGGCGCCGGGACCGCCGACCGAGATAGCGATAGCCACACCCGCTATATTTCCGAGGCCGACCGTTGCAGACAGTGCCGTTGCAAGGGCCTGAAAGTGGGAGACCTCGCCTTTGTCTTTTGGATCGGTAAACACGCCGCGTACAACATTAAACGCCAGCGTAAAGCCCCGGATGTTGATAAACTTCATGAAGAGCGTGAAAAAAATCGCGCCGCCGATCAGCCAGATCAGAACGAAGGGCACGCTCTGACCGCCGGGCAGCGGAATGGTGAAAAAGACAATCCCGGCAAAGCTATTGGCGAAGGGAGTGATGGCATTGTCGATTTGCTCATCAAGCGTTTGTTGTACCACCGGCTCCGCTGCGGCGCCGGCGCCGTCTTGTGCCGTTACGCTCAATGATGAGAGGATCAGGACGAGCATCAATAACACAATTCTCATAAGGACAACACGGGGTTAAGGTAAACATCTGTTACTTGTTGGAAAGGCGATCGAATCGCCGACACTGCGATTCTCGGACAGCCGCCTATGGGCACCGCGGCCCCGCCCAGGGTCCGAATTCAGGCAGGAAAAACCGAAAACTTACACATTCCCGGCAAGTATTCAAAGCGTCCGATCGCGGTCCTCTTAGTGCAAATGAGCGGCGAGATCATCGTGGAGCAGGCCGTTCGTCGCCAGGATATTACCGCCTGCGAGCGTCTGCGCGCTTTTGTCGTAACGGGTGACGCAGCCGCCCGCTTCCTCGACTATTATGCGGCCGGCGGCGAAGTCCCAGGGATGGAGAAACACCTCCCAGAAAGCATCGAAGCGCCCGGCGGCGACGTAGGCAAGGTCGAGCGCGGCCGAGCCCAGGCGCCGGACCGGGATGCCCTGCTGTAGCATTCGCGCAAAATGATCGATGCACTGCCCGGGATTCTCATTCACATTATAGGGAAAACCGGTCACGAGTATGGCCTCGTTCAGCCTGGCTGTCCCGGACACCGAAATACCTTTTCCATTCAGGCGAGCGCCCTTATGTTTGCAGGCGGAAAACATTTCGTCCAGCATCGGTTGATAGACAGCGCCGCAGAGTAATTCACCGTTCAGTTCAGCGGCGATGCTCACCGAGAAGATCGGAAGGCCGTGGGCGAAATTGACCGTACCATCGAGCGGATCGACAATCCAGCGGATCGTCCCCGTCGAAGCGGTGCCGGCAGCGCCGCTTTCTTCGGCCAAAAAGCTGTGATCGGGATAGCGTTCGCGAATCCGGCCGAGAATCAATTCTTCGGCGGCATTGTCGAATTCCGTCACCAGATTGTGACGGCCCTCGCCCTCTTTGTTGGCAACGTGAAAGGCAGTGCCGAAGCCCTGACGAAGAAGCTCGCCTGCCTGCCTCGCGGTATCCACGGCAAGTTCAAGTAGCTGCTCGGGGCTATCCTCGCGGTCAGGGCGTTTGTCAATCATACGGGATTTGGTAATTTTGCTTTTTCGCGGAATGATCTGCTAGTCTGCAATTTGCAAAAAGTTTGGCAATCGCGGCGAAGAGCATCCAAAAACCGAGTACGACGCTATTCCATCCTCATCCCGGTTCATTGCTGAAATGACCTATCGAAATTGTGAATCTATCAGTTACGGCGCGCGCGTAATGCCGACCGCCGTCCTGCTGACGTTGATGGCCTTTTGGGTGCTGCCTGCCCAGGACCAGGATAACATCAGGCTGCCGCAGTTGAAGTTCGAACAGGCGGGCGAATACGATACGCTGGCCTTTAAGCTGGCGACGGAGCTGGCCCGGGGGACAGCGGGTCTGATGGAGCGCGAGATCGATCCCGCCACCTATATTCTCGGCCCCAACGACGTTCTCAAGCTGTCGATCATCGCCTCTAAACCCGTTGACTATGCGATGCGGGTCTCGCCAGAAGGCAAAATAATGATTCCGACTATCGGTGTTGTCGATCTGCGCCAGCGTACGCTGGCCGAAGCCGATTCCATGGTACGCATTAAGGCACGGCGCATCTATAAATCGGCGGAAGTCGGTCTGGTGCTCGACAGGCTGCGCACCTTTAAGGTATTTGTGCTGGGACAGGTACGTACGCCCGCCACGGTCGAGGCTACCGCCGCCGACCGGGTTTCCGAAGTGGTGGACCGCGTGGGAGGCCTGCTCTATAATGCCTCGCTGCGCCGCGTTCTGCTTTATCGCGAAGGCAATGAAAAAGCGATCTCGGTGGATCTGCTGCCCTTCTATCGTTACGGCGATCCATCGAACAATCCTATGGTGCAGGGCGGTGACCGCATTTTCGTGCAGGTTGAATACGACAAGAAAGTTCTTGAAATCGGGGGCAGCGTGCCCTACCCCGGCAAGTACGAGTTTATTGAAGGCGACAGGCTCTCCACGCTGATTCGCTTTGCGGGCGGCTTTGCGCCTTCCGCTTTTCTGGATTCCGTGGAAATCGGCCGCTTCGAAAACGATCGCGGGCAGATCCGGCGCTGGTTTACCGATCTCAGCTCTTGGCAGGACCGCCTGTTCAGCGAGGGCGACCTGGAGGGTGACTTCCCGCTGCGCGAGGGCGACCGCGTCAACATTCGTTTCAAGCCCGACTGGCTGAGCAGCGAAATTGTCGTGGTTGAAGGCGAGGTGACCTTCCCGGGCAAATATCCTATTTCGCGCGGCCGCGTGCGTCTGCGCGATATCATCGAGCGCGCGGGAGGCTTTACACCGCAGGCATCGCTGGAAGGAGCCGTGATGTTCCGCAACCGCGACGTCGGTGAAGTGGATAAGGAATTCGTGCGCCTGTCGAAGCTCGATCCTTCGGAGATGAGCGAGGATGAATTAAAGTATTTCCGCGCCCGCGCCCGCGAGGTAGATGGACTTATGGCTGTTGATTTCAGACTGCTATACGATGAACAACAGGAAGACAACAATGTGTTGGTACAGGGGCTCGATTCCATCTACGTGCCGCAGGAAAAAAACTACATTAACATTATGGGTCGTGTCAACAGCCCCGGCCGCGTCGTTTTCAAGCCGAATCTGACCTACCTGGACTACATCCAGCTTGCCGGCGGTTTCGGCTATCGCGCCAATCCCGATGAAACATTAGTTGTTAAATCGAAAGGCGAACAATTCCTGGCTTCCGACTTCAACTATACACTGGAGCCGGGCGATCGGATTATGGTTGCCGAACAGCCCGATACCAAGTTTATCGACGTCTTTTCGGATGCGCTGACGATAACGACGCAGTTGTTTACTATCGCCGCTGTTGTGATTTCAGTTATTAGATAGTGTTGTAATTAATCGGCTACTCCAATCCGCCAAATTCTAAACCCCTATGAGCGAAGCATCCCGGCAACAACTCTCATCCAGCGGCGGCGTGACGCCGGCAGCCCTCTGGCGGGTATTGAGCGCGTATAAACGATTTCTCATCTTGTTTATCGGTATGGGCACGGCTTTGACGATTCTGTACGGCAAGATAATGCCGGAGACCTGGACGACCTTCGGCACGATTCGCCCGCCGGAGCAGGAACGCAGCGCCGGTATCTCTTCGATTCTGCAGAATTCGGGCATCGGCCTTGACTTCGGCGGCCTTGGCGGCGGCGGCGAAGTCTCGCGCGGGTTTGTGGACATGTTAAAGAGTCGGACTCTGGCGGAAGAAGTTGCCGGACGGGTTGCCATCCGCAATTATTATGGTTTTGAGACCCTGGAAGGGCAGGGGCTGATCGAGGCTTTTCAGAGTCTCTTTACTTTTGATATTACGAATACGGGGCTGGTGGTCGTAGCCGCCCAGGTGCAGACGCCGTATCTCGCGACGGATGAAGAGCGCCGCGTCGCCGCCGAGATCGTAGCGGATATGGTTAACTCGGCCGTGGATGTACTCGACAGTTTAAACCGTGCCAAGTCGGTCTCGCGCGCGCGTAATTCGCGCCTTTACATCGAACGCTATATGGCGCAGACCCGTGCGCGAATCGACTCCGTCCAGGACCTGCTGGAGCAGTTTCGACAGGATTACAAGATTCTTGCGCTCGAAGAGCAGATCAACGCCATCGTGACGAATGCCGTCAAGATCGGAACGGAGATCTCCGAAGCTGAAATCAAGCTGGAGCTGGCGCGCCTCGAATTGTCCCCGTCATCGCCGAAAGTGAGCGAGCTGACGATGCAGTTGAGCACGCTGAAGGAGCAATACCGTAAAATTCAGGAAGGCGGTTTTGTGGAAGGCGATGCCTTCTCGGTGCCGCTCAACGACATACCCAGCCTTTCCCGGCAATACGCCGAGTACCTGACCGAACTGAAAGTACTGGAAAAGATCTATGCCTTTCTGGAGACGCAGCGGGCGCAGGAAGCGATCCAGGAAGAACGCGATATCGCCACGGTGCAGGTGCTCGATGAAGCCTTCGTGCCTGAAAAGCGTCAATCGCCGCGATTGAGCTTGATGGCGCCCTTTGCTTTGTTTATTTTCTCGCTGCTGGGCATAGGCATAGCTGTCGGGCATGCGATTCGCCGGGGCCGTATCAGCACCGAACTCCACGATTCCTCTTCCGGACCGGTCTCGTGAAAAAACTAAAACTGCGGCGTGTACAGCCGGCGGAACGCAGCGCCAGCTCGCGCTACCGCATCGGCTACGCAGACGAACTTAACGCCGCTCAATACGAGGCGGTGATGCACGGCAGTGGCGCCGCCCTGGTAATTGCGGGAGCGGGCACCGGTAAAACACGCACGCTGATTTATCGTGTCGCGCGACTGGTGGAAGACGGGGTCGACCCCAAATCGATTCTCCTTTTAACCTTTACCCGCAAGTCGGCGACCGAGATGCTGCGTCGCGCCACTTTGCTGCTCGACGGACGCTGTGAGCAGGTGGCCGGCGGCACCTTCCATTCTTTTGCTCACCAGACATTGCGACGCTATGCCCGTCACCTCGGCTTTGACGCCAATTTTACCGTGCTGGACCAGTCCGACGCCGAGGACGTCGTTAACCTGCTGCGAGGGCAGTTAATCGACAGTGCGCGTCGTAAGCGTTTTCCCCGCAAACAAACGCTCTTCAACATCATTTCCGGCTCCGTCAATCGCTGCATCGATATCGCTGAACTCGTTAAGGATGTGTACCCTCACTTCATCGATAATTCGGCGGAGATCGAATACCTGGCCGAAAGCTATCGCCAATACAAGCGGCGATTTAATCTGATGGACTATGACGACTTGCTTGTTCACATGCACAGCCTGCTGCGCGAGCAGGCCGCTGTCCGCGACAATTTGCACAGACAGTATCATTATCTGATGGTAGACGAGTACCAGGATACCAACCTGCTGCAGCATGAAATCGTTCTGGCGCTGGCAGGCAAGCGCGCCAATGTGATGGCGGTTGGCGACGACGCGCAGAGTATCTATTCCTTTCGCGGCGCCAATTTCAAGAACATCCTCACTTTCCCGCAGTCCTTCGATCGCTGTGCGATCATCAAGCTGGAAGAAAACTATCGCAGCAGCCAGACGATCCTGGACTTAACCAATGAGATCATCAAACGCGCCGAGCATTCTTTTGACAAAGAATTGTACTCGCGGATGGCTTCCGAGGAACTGCCCGCCCTCGTTCGCGCCGATACCGAACGCCAGCAGTCGCAGTTCGTGGTATCGCAGATTCTGCAATTGCGCGAGGAAGGCATGGCGCTAAGCGACATTGCCGTTCTTTTTCGTTCCGGCTTTCACTCCTTCGACCTGGAAGTGGAACTGCAGCGCGCCAATATTCCGCACAAAAAATTCGGCGGTTTCAAGTTTATCGAGACAGCGCACATTAAGGATATCATCGCTCATCTGAGGGTTTTAGCCAACCCGAAAGATGCGGTAAGCTGGAATCGGATTCTGCTCCTGCTCAACGGCATCGGTCCGAAAAAAGCCCAAACGGTCATCGACGCCATCGCCGAGGGAAGCGTTTCTTTGCGTCAAAAGGATGACTTAAACAGTCTGGTGCAGGGCAGCAGCGCGGCGCAACTATTGTTCTCGACTCTGCGGCAGGCTTCGCGCGGCGACAGCAAGGTCGATGATGTTGTTAATCAGATTGTTGAATACTATCGCCCGATTCTGCGCAAAAAATACGATGATTATAACAAGCGCAGTCGCGATATCGAGGTTTTTCAAACGATTGCCGAACGCTATCGCTCCATGCATTCGCTCCTCTCCGATATGGCCCTGGAGGCCCCGGTCGAGTCTGTGGACGACATCGAGCGGCCGGGCACGGAAGAGGAGTTTCTGACGCTCTCCACGATTCACTCGGCGAAGGGACTGGAATGGAATGCTGTTTTTATCATCTGGGCGCTCGACGGTCGTTTCCCGCCGGTGCGATCCTTTCAAAGCAACGACGACCTGGAAGAAGAGCGCCGTTTGTTTTACGTGGCCTGTACCCGCGCCGCCGAACACCTGTTTATTTCCTACCCGATTAACATCTTCGACCGCGAGACCGGTATGGTGCTCGGCAGCCCATCGCGCTTTATCGAAGGAATCGATGAAGAGTTTTTCGATGAATTCCTGATCGAGTTCGAGGAGGAGTAGTCGGCAGGCCGTCTCGCAGCTAGGAATCTCTGCTAGCGCGAATAATGATGTTGCGGGTCAGAAGAACGTTGCTGTTTGCAATGCCGGTTGCAAACATCGTGGCGCGCGAAACAAGCGTAACAATCGCCCACAGAATTTTGCGCAGCAGCTCACGCAGCGGGCTGGAGAAGCGGGTGACGCTGGGCTTAACTTCGACGGCGGCGAATCCCATGCTTTGAAAAAGCTCCAACGCCGAAAATTTGTTTAAGATACATTCATGCGTAAAGTCGCCAAAGGCAAAGGCCGTGCCGAAAGGCGCATCGACATTCGGTGTGCGAAAGAGGGCGACGCCGTCCGGTTTCAAAGCTTCTTTAACAAGAGTCAGGAGCTCTACCACTTCATCTTTACCGTAGTGTTCAAGCATGTCGATACAAGTAATCAGGTCGAACTGCCCGGGGGAACGGCGCAAAAACTCGATGGCATCGCCCTGTTGCACTTCGGTCTGCCCTAAATCGTGCGCCACGCGTACCTGATCCGGACTGAGGTCGACGCCGGTGAGATTGGCATAGCCGCTGTTTTTCATTGCATAAATCAGTGGTCCGTAGCCGCTGCCCAGGTCAAGCACACGGATGTCGCGTCGTGACGGTATCAGCGGCAATAACTCGAGGGTGAAATCTCGTTCCCAGGCTTTAAGATAAGCGCGCACCTGTTTAACATCACTAAACTTGCCCCAGGTCTGGTTGTAGTTCGCATACAGTTTATCGCGATAGTTGTAGAGCATCGTCATAGCGTTTTCAAAATTCCATAAAATATGAACGACCTAGTTTGGGAATATAGACTTTCGTTTGGGGCAGACGCTTTTTAATCTCCGCGCCAAGCGTTTCACAAGCGTCTGCATCGCCATGCACCAGGAAAACGTGCTTCGGTTTTGTTGTCCACACAAAGTCTACCAGGTGCTCCCGGCGGGCGTGTGAAGTGAAACGCAATTGTTCCACCCGGCAACGGCGCGTCATTGATTTTCCCGCCATCATAAAGGGGCGTCCGGCTTCGGACTGCGCCAGCGCATAACCGGGCGAATCGGGATCGAGATAGCCTGCAAAGACAATCGCGTAGTTCGGTGCCCGCAGCCACTTTTCCGCCAACTGAAATGCGGTAGTGCGCGCGTTGAGCATTCCGCTGCTCGCCACCACGATTGCGGGACGTCTAAAATACTCGTCGCTTAGCAAATTATCATAATCGATTGCGATTTGGGGGATGTCGCTGATCTCGAATCCCGGCTCCGGGCGCGGCACGGCGTAACAATAGCGATCGTAGATTGCGTTAATGTTGCGGCTCATGCCACCCGTGTAGAGCGGCAGGCGCGGGATGCGGCCCGCGCGCATCAATTCGTAAATCAGCTTGATGACTTCCTGTGTTTTACCGAGGGCAAAGGCCGGAATAAGGACCGAGCCATTGGCATCGGACGCCGCATTGATGATTTCCGCCAGCCGTGCAATTTCCGTACTGCGCTCGGGCGGCTCCTCATCTGCGCCGTTCGTACTTTCGAGGATCAGCGCATCGAGGTGCTGGCGCGGGAAGTCAGCGCCGGGCAGCAAAGCCTGCTGTGAAAAGTTGACGTCGCCGCTATGAAAGATGCGCAGACGCTCCGTTTCCATCAGGATACCGGCGGAGCCGAGGATATGCGCGGCGTCAAACATCTGGAGCGTTATCGGCGCGTGGCCCCACTTGCCCTGCAGCCTGCATTCTTCCCGATAGCGCAGGCCTTCGAATATCAGCGAGAGTTTGCGCAGGATGGCGCGATTGTATTGCGACAGCGCTTCTGCCGGAAACTCCGACACGACGTCGCTGCGCAGAAGCTTGCTGGAATTGCGCAGCATGATTTCAGCCAGGTCGCGCGTGGCTCTTGTCATCAGCACCCGGACATGCGGTGTCTGATGCATCGCATAGGGAAGGCCGCCGATATGGTCGGTGTGGGCGTGGGTAACGAGCAGCGCGTCGGTTGCTTTGTCGGCCAGTAATTCAAAGCGGGGCAGCGCCAGTCGATCGCGTCGGCGCGGGTGCAGCCCGGCGTCGATAATGATGCCGGTGCCTTCGATATTGAGATAACAGGAGTTGGCGCCGATCTCTTCTGCGCCGCCCAGCACCATTAATTCGACAGTCATAGAATGCCGCGTTACTCCTCGCTGGTATCGCCGCCGATTATTGCATAGTAATGAGTGCGGTCGCGCAACAGAGACGCCGCGGCCTGTGCCTGACGATCGGTAGGCAGAGAAAGAGCGATACGTTTGGTCCTGGCAAAAAAGCGCGCCTGAATCTCGCGCAGCAGGTAATCGGCGATTTCCGCATTGTGATCCGAAACCTTGGCCTGCTGCATTTGCACCAGCTGCTGTTCAAGCGCCTGTACTTCCTGCATCAGGGCCGCATAAGCTGCCTTGTGTGCTACGATTTCCTCCAGTTCCTTCACTTTTTTGAGCGCTGTCCCTTCATAGGAAAAATCCTGTTGATTCAGGTAATCGGCAAAGGACTTCAGCACCAGCGAATCGACCGCAAAATCGGCCGGCAGGGTATCGAGCGCCGCCGCGTGAATGGTGGCGTACTTAAACAGCATATGTTGATCCTGCAATTCGGCAACGAACTCCGATCCGGCGTCATCAACGATGGTCGTATCGGGTATGATGCCGTTTGCCTCGGTTACCTGCCTGCCGCCCTTCGTGGTAAAAGTGCGGAGCGTGTCGTCCGGTTGTAAAACAATGCCCGAGCGCTTCCTGGTGAAATTTACCCGCTGAATGCAGCGCCCCGACGGCGTGTAATATTTCGCGGTCGTCATTTTGAGCGAGGCATCGTAAGGCAGCGACGAAATCGTTTGCACCAATCCTTTGCCGAAGGAGCGCTCGCCGACAACGACACCGCGATCCAGATCCTGAATCGCCCCGGCCAGAATTTCGCTGGCGCTGGCGCTGGCGCCGTTGATCAGCACGGCAATCGGCAGGTCGGGTTCCTTGGGAATCGTCCGCGAGACATACTCTTTCATTGAATGCGGGGCGCGGCCTTTGGTAGAGACAATCGGACTGCCGGTGGGGAGAAAAATTTCGCTGATCGAGACAGCGGCATCGAGCAGGCCGCCCGGGTTGTCGCGCAGGTCGATGATCAGACCGTTCAGGGGCGCCTGGCCTTTCAATTCATCGATGGCCCGGCGGAACTCCGATGAGGCGCTGCGTGAAAAACGCACCAGCTTGATATAGCCGATTCCCTTTTCGACAAATCCGGTATAGGCAACATTTTTCAGTTTGATTTTTTCGCGCTGCAGACGAAACACCAGGGTATCGCTGACGCCCTCTCTGATAACCTGCAGATCGAGCGTCGTTCCGGGCTCGCCGCGCGTATATTGGCGCAATTCGCGCGAGGTGGTGGCAAGAACGACGGCGGAATCAATCTTGTATATCTTGTCCCCGATTCGGATACCGGCCCGTTCGGCGGCAAAGCCTTCCGCCAGGTCGACCACGGTCGTCAGGCCGTCGATCGCGGAAATTGTCATGCCTAGGCCGCCGTAAACGCCCTTGGTCAGCAGGTCGAGTTCATCGCTGTTGTCGCCGTCGATGTATACCGTGTAGGGATCCAGATAGTCGAGCATCTCGCTCATCCCGACTTCGATAAACTTTTCGGGCTGGATGGCATCTACATAACCGTCCGAAATCTGCCGAAACAGATCGCCGAAGATCTGCAGTGACTTATTGATACTGTAATAAATACTGTCTTGTGATGATCCGGCCAGAGCCGTGTGATTTGTAAGAAGATATCCGATCACCGTTCCGATCAACAATGCGCGCTTCATACGGCAGCCATCCCGCTAGATTCATTCATCCAAAGATTGTCAGGAAGCTACGAAATTTCTTCGTAGGTGCAAACCGGTCGCCAGACCGGTCGCCTCACCGAACAATGGGACGCAAAGAGACGTTCCGCAGTGCCCCCGCCGGAATGCTGCGTGGCTGAATTTCTGGCCCCCTATGAGCAGCTGCCAGGTGGCAGACGCTGCAATGCTCTGTCGGCGGCTCAATGCTAGGCGCGATTCCGGCAAAAAGGCTTCGTCGAGATTGCGACGTCTGGTCCGCAGGGGGCCGGGGTTCTTTGGCTCTCGAAGTAGGGGATAGGTATACAGGGAGCCGGGCAGCCCGCGGGAGTTATGTAACTGCCTTCGCCGCCCGACGGAGTCCGGCGCTGCCCTCACCGGCATTCGGCTTACTGCTTTAATTGTTCGAA
>JANQRB010000005.1 GCA_028284775.1 Candidatus Kapaibacterium sp.
CAGATAGCTTCAAAGATTGGTTAACAAGTTAATCTGACACCCGCTGATTGGAAAAACTGACAATAAAAAACGACGTGTGTCCCGTGCTGAATCGTAAAATCTACTTTTTCAGGATCGACTAATTATTGACGAAAAGATCAGGGCGCCCTGATTTCTCGTGCTGACTCTAGCAAGCTTCTAACTTCGGCTGTAACGTCCGATGCTCGCTATTCACATTCGACTTCGGCGTTTCTGAACCACCAGGCTCCGGTCGTTTTGATTCGGGCTTTCTTGCCGAGCTGCAGACACTGGCGAAAGAGCGTCCGCGCCTGGGCATCGGAATACAGGGAGTGAACATGCCCGCCGACATAAGTCGCCACCGCCACGGCCACGAACCAGCCGAGGAAGCGCGCAGCGCCGCCGGACTCATCTTCGATCGCGATCGGGATGGCCAGGCCGTTGCGCAGGTCCGTCAGGATAATGCTGCCGTCCGCTTTTTCTTCCAGGCTGTAGCCGAGCGAACGGCCGTCGTAACTAAGGTCGCGGCTGCCGCTGCGGCCCGGATCGGGCGTGGCATCGGCCTTGCTGAGCTCGCGCTGACTGAGAACGCCGCTGCTGCTGATTTCGCTTTTGTCTTCCAGCAGCGATGTGATCTCAAAGGCGACATTCTTCGCTTTGTCTTCGCTGAACCGGCCGCGATGCCGGTCCTTGCCCACCATAAATGAAAATGAGCTTGCCATGAATAGTACTCCACATAATTGTTAATAATTCCGGGCCGACCGCATGGCCGGCCACCGGACTTTGTTGAAGAATTTGATTGCTTCAGAGCAAACCGGTCCCCGGCAGCGCGAGGTATCGGCTGCTTCCGAATTGCAGTTGAAAGTTTATTGTCCCTGATGTATCAGGCGGGCTTCCGCCTGAACTGCTTGTGGCGTTTAACATCCTTGGTGATAAAGTCCAGGCCGCCGATTGTCCAGCTGAGGCGAAGCGATCCCGAGGCCGCAACGGCGTTTTTGTGCATGGCCGCTTCCTGCAGCCACAGCGTGTAATCGACCTGCTGCAGCATGCCGTAGCTTGTTGCCTTCACCTCCGGGCAGAATCGGCTGCCGGACTGCGGCATGTTCCAGTATGACGAGCCCAGGCCGATGTTGTCCAGCTCATAGAGCTCGTTATTCACCTGCTCGGGCAGATGTGCGCTCAGTTGCAGCTGGTCCATTCCTCCGCTGTCCGCGCCGACGACCAGACTGAGCTGGTGCATCTGCGTCAGGCCGAGCTGAAAGGACTCCATCGCCATCATGCCCTTGCTGTCCGCGTCCAGCGCCAGCGGCATATCCGTCAACTGGAAGTGCAGAGCGATGTGTCCGTCGGCGAGCGCGTTGGGCGGATCGGCGGGGTTCGGGCGCAGGCTGAGCGTGAATTCGGCCAGGCTTACCGTCCCCGCGGCGGTGCTCGGCCCGCTGAGCTGATGCGAGGAATGCTGCGGCAGTCCCTCGTTGATGGCCATATTGCTGACGACCGCGCTGCCGAGCGGGTACTCGGCCGTCAGCGATCCGTTATCGCTGAAGAATTGCAGATAGATCACATGCAGATGATCGCCCGGCAGCGCTTCGCCGGCACGCAGTTGAATATGCCGATAAAGATTCAGTTGGCCGGCCTTGCCTGCCGGCCCTTTCTGTGCGGGCATGCGGTTAACACGCCGCTTTGCCTTGGATTCCGTCATGAAAAACTCTCCTGGCCTGTGTTTGCGGATGCTGCGCCGTCGGCAGCTTTGACTGGGTGTAATCTAGCATCGCGGGCGATTGTTGCGCTAACTCTCTTCGCCGATTGATCTCAATCCCAACAGTTGTAAATTGCTTGCTGAGTATCTCAAATTATCCAATTCGCGCTGATTATCAGCAGAACCGGTGTTTTTGCCTGCTGCTATTTTATCAGTTCCAGAGCGCGAATCGCAATCGCGCAATTCGCGGAGGGGCTTACATGAAATACGCGGATGATGTCTTTGGCCTGATCCGCTCGATGAGCAAGCAGGAAAAGCGCTACTTCAAGCTCTACGCGACCGCCTTTACGCGTTCGCGTGCGACCGCCTATACCGAACTGTTCGACGCAATCGATCGTCAGCCCGCGCTTGATGAAGCGGCCTTGCGCCACCGTTTTCAGGGTCGGCCGGGGATGGCGAATTTCGCAGCGGCCAAACACCGGCTGTGCAGGCTGCTGCTCGACAGTCTGGCCGCTTACAGCGCTGAAGCCAGCGCCGCCGCCGAGCTGCGCCGGATGCTGGCGCATATCGAGGTTTTGTATCGCAAAGGGCTGTACGCGCATTGCGGCAGACTGATCCGGCGAGCCATACGGAAGGCGGAGCGCTACGAAGAGCTGAATGTGCTGCTGCAGCTGCTGCATTGGGAGCGCCGCCTGCTTCTGCGACAGATGAAGGAGGGGCTGAGCGACGAGCTGGCCCGCAATGCCGGGCATACGAAGCGCAGTCTGCAGCGGATTCAGACGACTATTGCGAGTCTGGAACAGGCCGGCCTTGCCCACACAGCCATCCATCGGCGGGTCGCGCCGCGCGGCGATGAAGAGCGGGAGGAACTGCAGCGTATCCTCGCGCACCCCCTGCTGCGCAGTCCGGAGCAAGTGGATAGTTTCAGCGCGCGCCACGCACTGTTGAAGGTGCTGGCCTCCAGCGAGCTGCTGCGCGGCGACTATGAGGCGGCATTGCTCAGGCATCGAGATATCGTTGAACTGTGGCGGACACATCAGGACCAGTTGCGCGATCATTCCGACACCTACACGGCCGATATCTGCAATTTTCTGACCTGCTGCATCGCACTTAAACGCGACGAAGATTTCGCCGGTCATCTGGCCGCCATCAAAGCCATCAGGCCGAAGTCGCTGGCCGCCGAAGTCCATCGCATCGAACGGATCTATTTCCTGGAGCTCAGCTACCACCTCAATACGGGCGCGCTCGACGATGCCCTCCGCGTGCTGCCCGCCATCGAAGAGGGCATCACGATCCACTACGATCGCATCCTGCCAAGCCGCCGCCTCATCTTATGGTTAAACTGCGCAATCGCCTGTTTCCTGAGCGGACAATATTCAGCGGTTGTGGCTTACCTGATTAACATTCTCAATGAGAAACCCACGGAGCTGCGGCGCGATATCCAGGAATGCGCCCGCGTTTTGCGTCTGCTCGCACACTATGAACTCGGCGACTACGATCTGCTCGACCGCATGCTGCGCAGCACGCGGGACTATCTCCGGAAACAAACACCGCTCCTGGAATTCGAACGCCGCATACTGACCTTCGTTCGCCAACTACTTAGCTCAGCCGACAGGCAGGCCACGGAAGCGCTCTTCAATAATCTTTACCGCGAATTGCTGGACCTCCTGCACTCCACCGCCTCCGCGCAGCCGATGGGAGTTTTCGAAACGCTCTTCTGGCTGGAGAGTAAACGACGCAATAAGGACATCGCCTCAGTTTTCTGCGACGGCGCCCGTCCGGGACATATGCGTGATGCAATAGAAATGTTTCCCAAACAATAAGGTGTAGCCGCCCTCGAATGGAAACTTTTTAAGAGTGGTAGACAACTATTTTTTCAAATAAGTTGTTTTCAAATTCCCCTCTTTGCGAAAGAGGGGTTAGGGGAGTTCGGATCGTCTAGTAATTATATAAATTCTTCATTTTTTGTTCAGTCCACGTCTTGCCCTTAACTTAGGGGGAGGAGTTATAATACAAAATACTAATTTGAAATAACTCCAGCTCGCGTGACAATATCTTAACTCCCAGGCTGCCTTTGCGACCAGATGTGCCTTCGGTTCCAGGCCTAAACCGGCATAGCTCCGAACAAATTGGCTACCCTAACGTATAGCGGCGTTTATTGATCGAGCTGATCGATGCAGCCGCTAAGAGTGCGGTTTTCAATCCTCCAGGCATTATGTTGATTAGCTGCAAGTGCGCCGAGATTAATGTGATGACAATTCGTAACCCCTGGAACTGCATCAGAATACTCGGTATGAGAAGAATTGTTTAGTCCGAAAGACAGACCACGCGCTCAAGGTGAAATCAGTCCCGGCAAACGAGCCGGGAGGAATCCGGCGCCTGCCCGCTGCCCATCCGGCGGAGGCAGGTACCAGGTAGGCAAAGGCATGACAACAGACTGGAGCAAGCGTCAAACACTGGGCACTACACAAAGTGCAACAATCAATCGGCCAAGTTTATGAACAATCTCAGTGAACTCTGGCAGCGCGCCTATCGTCTTGTGGACAGCGATCCGCAGAATGCCGCTGATCTCTGCGCGGAGCTGCGCCGGCGGGGACAGAACATGCAATCCTCGGCGGCCCTGGCGCATGCGGACTTCATCGATGGCCTCTGCTGCCGTTATCGCGGCGACCTTAACGACGCGGCGACTTTCCTGACCCGCGCCAGTGAAGGCTTTCTGTTGCTGGGTGACGAGGAAAACTATGGCGGCGCGCAACACCGGCTGTCCGACATTCTACGAATCGAAGGCGACCTTGCGGGGGCGGAATCCGCCGAGCTGCGCCACCTGGCCGCCGCCCGGAACCTGCAAAGCCCGGAAATGCAGACAGTTGCCTATCGCGGGCTGGGAATCATTGCCCTGCAGGCGGGTGATCTGCCGGCCGCCCTTAACCATCTTCGCCAGGGACTACGCTTTGTTAATGGGGGAGGACTTGAGCACCAGCGGGCGGCACTGCTTCAGAGTATCGCATTGGTCTATAAACAATCCGGTCTGATCGAGCAGGCTCTGGCAAGCATTCGCATGGCGGAAGAGGCATTGCCACTCGCCAGGCAGGACGGCATACATGGGTTCGTATACAATACGCTTGCCAATGTCTACCAGGAGCACGGCCAGCGCAGCATTGCCATCGAGTACTTTCGTCGCGCCGCTGAGGTGTTTGCCGCCGCCGCCAATGTCTTCGATGAAATTATTTGTCGGGTTAACATCGCGCAGATGCTGGTGGCAGAGACACGCTACGAAGCCGCGGAGCTCCAGTTTGACGAATTGCTGCGTTTTGCGGAAGATCGAAACCATGCACGCGGGCGCGTAGCTGTCCTTACAGCCAGCGCTTCCCTGCAGCTTCGCATGGGAAATGAATCGAGAGCGCTCGACCTGGCGGAGAAGGCATTGCGGGCGGCAGAGCTTGTTAACGATGCCTTGATGAGGGCGCGGGCGCGAATGCTGCGTGCCACATGCCGTCTGCGCGTTGTCGACAGCCCCGAGACCCGCAAAGAGTTGACGGCGGCCCTTGACTGCGCCGAGCGCGAGGGCGATCAGCTGGCCTCCTTGAATCTGCTGCGTGAAGCAGCCGTCGTCCTGGAGGAGCGCGGCGCTCGCAAACAAAGCGTCCGAATCCTGAAACGGGCACTTCGGCGTGCCGACAAGGGACCCTATCTCGAAGTACTGGCCGATCTGCACCACGACCTGCACCGTTTGTACAGTGCTTTGGACAATGCCGGCGAAGCAAGCTGTCATCTGGAACAAGCCTTAGAGGTTCAACGGGCAATCAGCGCGGCGGAGCGCAGTAATCTGCTCGACCGGCAGACAATCGCAGGGGATTTCGAACTGATCCGGCAGGCAAAGGGGAATTCCACGAATCCCGGGGGCCGCGCCGATATCGAAACGCGCTTGCGAGAGCGTCTACACACACTCTGCCCTTCCTTGACGATAAAAGAAGAACGTGTCTGTGTTCTTCTGTTTAACAACATGGAAACCAAAGAAATCGCCCAGGTGCTTTGCGTCTCACCCCGCACGGTGGAATGGCACCGCAACAAGCTGCGTCGCAAACTGGCTGTTCCCGGACGGGAATCTTTGACAAATCACCTTCGCCAACTTGTCGCTGCTGACCAGCCCCAGCCTCACCCGTAGACAACCCGTAGCGATTTGCCCGGCAGCGGAAGCTAGATTGAGCTTCGTTGATCCTTATCCGGCGCTGTGGCGACGGCGTATCTCTTCATCCTTCCCGAACAGATTGTGGACGCTGCCTTCAGGCAGTTAAGAAACTGGCGCATGTCATACTCCGATACTTCGTTCCGATTCCAGCCTGGCTTCAGTCTGACAACAAGTTTGTTGATTCTAATGCTGCAATCATCTTCAATTGTCTACCCACAGGTTAACCTGCAAAGCATCGAGCGCTATACTGTCACTACGGCCAGTATCTGCAGCGCGCCGGAAATTGTCCGTGCTGAGATTCGTCTACTGGGCAGCTTCGTCGCGCCCGGTGATCCCCTGAATCTCACCCTGCGGCGTGTTAACCTGAACCGCGATGATGGACCCTTTGATACGCCGCTTGTGCTTAACGCTTCCTCGCTCGGCACATTGCAGACAATTAATGTGACGACCGCCGGTCTGAATGTTGCCATCGGAGAAACGATTGCGGTTTCTCTGATCTGGGATGATGACCCGACCATCGCCGCCAGGCTTGCCGTTTTACAATGCGGGGCCGCGTCGTCAGCGCCGGTAGCTCTGCTCGATGACAATATTTCGCAGGATGTTAACGCTAATTCGCTGCCGGATCCCGGTGATGCCCTGACCATGACATTGGAAATTGTCAATGGCGCCGGATCGACAGCGGCCTCGGCCGGTCTGGCAATTGACATAGGCGCGGAATTGAGCCTGGCGGCGGGATCGCTGCGCAGCACGCCTGTGGCGCGCGACGATGTAATACATGTTGTCGGAAATGTCGGCATTCAGCTTGCAGCGCCCGGCGTACTGAGCAATGACGTCGATCCGGATGGTCGCCCCGGTCTGCAGGTAGTGGCAGCCAGCGGCAGCAGTCTCGGCGGCGGCGAATACAGTCTGAATGCTTCAGGGCGCCTCAGCTATTCGCCTCCGCCCGGTTTCGAGGGGGTGGACCGTTTAGCCTATTTTATCCGCGATGCCGATGGCAATACCGATCAGGCGGTCATTACGCTGCACGTAAAGGACATCGTGTGGTTCATTGATAATCAAGTACAAACGAATGGGGACGGGCGTTTTGCGACACCCTTTAATTCGCTCGGAGCGTTTATGGCGCAGCAGGGCGGTCCGAGTGCCACGGATCCGAAGGAAGGCGATCGTATCTATATCCACGAGGGCAAAGGGCTTTACGTCGGTGGCATAAACCTTCTGAACGGTCAGCAATTGTTGGGACAAGGTGTTGATCTTAGCATCGGGGGCAGGGTAGTAACCCATGCCGGCGTCAGCCCGCTGGTTTCGAATCCCGTCGGCACCGCTTTAACACTGGCGCGCGATAACATTCTGCGCGGTTTCGACATTGGCGCTACATGCGCCACCGGGATAGTTGGTCAGGATTTCGACACCTGCACTATGTCCCAGCTTAACATCCGGACCGAGAGCGGCCCTGCGCTGCTGCTGAGCTCCGGCAGGCTGGAAGCAACTCTGGCGACTCTCGCCTGCGCCGCGAGCTCGAGCACCGCCGCCGCATTGCATAATGTCGCCGGGCAACTGTCGGTCGTGACGACGATGATCCTTGGCCCGGCTGCCGATGGTCTGCGCATCAGTGACTGCAGCGTGGCGGATTTTGACTTCGGACAGACGACTATCGACGGGGCGGCGTCGGATGGCCTGGTGTTAAACAATAACAGCGCCGCGACTATCAGCTTCGAAACACTTTCCATAACAAACGCAAATGGGCGCGGCATCCTTGCGCTTAACGGCGGTACCCTTGCACTCGCCGGCACGAATAACTCAATTGAAGCGAAGGGCGGCGCGGCCCTGGCGCTTACTAACACAAGCTTCGGCGCCGGCGCAACCTTCGCGTCGGTCAGCTCAGCCGGCAGCAGCGGACCCGGACTGGAGTTAATCGATCTTATGGGCGCGATCAACATATTGGATGGCGAGATTACGAACGCGAACCTCGCCGCGATATCCATCAGCCGAGGCGCAAGTGATATTTATTATCACGGGCACGTCAACAATCAGACAGGCAAGTCCGTCGCGATCGATGGGCGCGGCGGCGGAACAGTATATCTCGGCGGTTTTATTGTCGACCGCGGCGACGGTATCGCTCTCACCAACAACGGCGCGGCCACCCTGACATTCGCGGGCGGATTTGATCTCGATGTTAACGGTACAGCAGCCTTCAGCGCCACGGGCGGCGGATTCGTTAATGTTACGAACGCTGTAGCGGATGTGACTTCGGCGAATGCGCCGGCCCTTGTCATAAGCGGCGCTGCGCGTGTAGGCCCCCTGGGCGTCACCTTGCGCAGTATTTCGAGTGAGGGCGCTACGACGGCCCTGATCCTGAAAGGCAGCGGCACTGGCCGCTTCCGCGTCACGGGCAACAGCGGCGCGCGCGACGGCAGCGGGGGAATCATCTCGAATACCGCCGGCGATGCCCTCAGCCTCAGCGACGCCCACAATGTGACGCTCTGTTCGATGCTCATCATCGACGCGGGAGCCGTCGCGCTCCGTGCCCTTAATTGCAGCACCATCGCCTGCTGCGGCATTGATATCGCCCGTCCCGGCAAAAGCGGGATGGAACTGAGCGACCTGCGGGGAAGATGTACGCTGCGTGACAGCCGGATACGAGATATACCGGAAGTCGGTGGTCAGGAAAACTTCGGTATCGCAATCACCAATACCAGTACCGACCTGAGCAAACTATCAGTTATTGACTGCGAGTTTGTGGATTCGCCTGATCCCGATGAAATCTTCTTCCAGCTTCGTTGTGACGGCACTTCACAAATGGCTGTGGACGTCAAAGGTTGTCGATTCGAGAACATTCGTCCCGAAGCCCTTAATTTTTCGGCGGGCGCCGATGGCAGCTCCGGCGGGCATCTGCGCTCGACAATCGGCGGTACGACTTCCGCCGAGCGCAACCAATTCCTCAACGCGGCCAGTCTGGGGCAGGGCGGCAATTGCAACCCGACCCTGCTTGTGCTGCATGGCGCGACGCACACGACTGTTATACAGAATAATCTGTTTGATAACGTAGGCAGCACCGGCCCCTTTGGGAACATGAGCATTCTGCGTCTGCAGAATAACGGCGGCACCTTGAACGCCGAAGTGCGAGACAACGAGATTCGCAACATCAATACGATATTCGGTATCGATCGCCATGGAATCGGCTACGTCTGCGAACCTGTCGTCGGTACAACCGGGAGCGCCGACATCGTTATCGAAAACAACGATGTCGATGACATCGACGACGCTCAGGGCATTTATATCGACCTGCGTGATCGTGCCGACGATTCGGACATTATCATTCGCGGCAACCGAATCGGGCAACGGCCCGGTTCCGTCGGCACCATCGGCGGATCGACCGAAGCGCTCTATGTGACATCACGCGGCGATGCCAAAACCGTCAATCTCTTGGTAACCTCCAATACCATAACCGCGACCTGCAACAGCGACCCTGTCGTCCAGATTCGTTCGCGCGGCGGAACCGACATGAACGCCACGGTGGACGACAACAGCATCTCGAACCTGGGATCGACTGCGGCTTTCCAGGCCCGGACATCCACTTCGGCACCGAGCATGTGCCTCGACCTGATCGGCAATTCAGCCGCAAGTACCGGCCCTGACTACCTGATTGTTGAAGATGCGGGCACGATCGAGATAGAAGGGCCGACATTCAACACGGTTACAGCCACTGACATCCAGAACGCTCAGACCAGCGGCAGCGCTTCGATCAGTGGAACGGTGACATTTAACAATGGGCAGAATTGTACTGAGCCATAATCCTGTTCGACGGCACCGCTCATGGTGCTTCTCAAATCGGAAGAGCGCAAACTGCCGCGCCTTGACTTTGACCTCGCCGCTCGAATCGTCGAGAGTCAGTCTTCTCTAAAATTTGCAGCAAGCCTTAGGCAATTGCCGGGGTAGTCCCCGGAAACATGAACGAGGTATATCGTTCTGTTTCCGGCTTTCTTGTAATGAACAACGGCAAATTCGTCTGTCCGGGCCTTATTCCCGACAGCAGCGCTGTTCCCGGCGTTCGATTGCGCTTGCCCTTTTCGTCGCTCAAGAAAAATAATAGCGCTCCACGTGGCAATGCAGCATGATAATAAGCCTTGCGATCGGTATTCTTGCCGGGGGCCTTCATACAGGCATGCCTGCTGAAAATTGATCACAACCGGCGGCCAAGCTGTCCGGCTTGTTGTCCCGGTAGCAGAAAGAGACACAAAATCACGGCTTATGCCAGGGGCGCGCCGAATCCAGTGAGATAGCGCCAATCAGTTCCGATCATCGGAAGAGATTGGTAGCGCCTCAGTTTCGATCAGCTACACAGTTCACGGCTTTTTTTTGTCTCTGTTAAAAATACTTAGTGCATGTCGTCTTTCGATTTTGTATACTTGCAGCACTGAAAATTTGGTTGCGGGGCTAATTATTCTACCGTCAATAACACTGCCGTTAAGTTGACACTTTTATACCAAATAAGGATCCGTCCGCGACACAACATTAATGAATCGCAATTAAAGCTGAATGATTACCAGTCAGCCTGGAATTGCACCTGACTGTTTATCGGAATCGTTGCGTTAGAAACTTACAGTCTTTTCTCCCGGGTAGAAGCAACTGTGCCGGCTGCCACAGATGAAGCCGAAAGACGGTCGCTGCTGCCTTACTACTAATTTGTCACCGTGTTGACGTCCGTTTACAATTAGCGCGATGACGTGAATGCTGTCAGGACTTGTCATGTCGATTGTGGATTCATTGCCCATGGATTCACTGCGATTGGTTTATCATGAATCCGCTGATCCGTTAATCTCGTCACTTTCTGACGGCGTGTGCGGGTCGGATAATAGCTGCAATCTCAAAGTGACCTAATTCCTGACTCACAGCAACATAACAGATAGCTGGTGGTATAGTTGATTGATATGACAGGACGGTCGGCTTTGGACATCATGGAGCGCCATTGAGACTGCGCGAACTGATACAACAAATGCATCATGTAAACTGTTGTTCTTGTGTGTGCGCTGCTAAGGTCCGCGCGATTATCTGATTAACAAATAATATCCCGCTGTCGGATCCCTGGTGCGATCCGACAAGTTTATCCCAATTTTTACTTACAATCCTGGAGATTGAAACATGCAGAAGATCTTATTGTTTGTCCTGATTGGCGGTTTTACCGTAGCCAGTGGCTTTGCCCTTGTTAATAACAATGTTGCAACAATCGAATCGAATACGCTGGCGACTTCCGCCGAAGTGACCGACCTGAGCGACAATCTCGATTGTGACGTCTTTGACTGCCCGATTTCCTCTCGCAAGAAAGTAGTGCGCTATTTCGAAGTGGATGATTGTAAATCAATTTCCCCGGAACGGATCAGACGACAGATAATCGAGATCGCCGACGAATGCTGCGCGCGCCTCAGAGCTTGCTGCCGCAAGAATGGCTGTGAAGAGTTCGCCTGCGAAATCGTCGAAGATGAAACATTCGCCGAATGTGTCAGCAAGACCAGACTGTGCATAACCGTTGTTGTAGCATTCAAATGTCAATAGAAAAGAGTACCCGGGATTGATGAACAATTAGTCTGTTGCGAATACCATCGGCATGGCTCAAACTCATGCTGACGGCGCGGCAAGGCAGCTGCTGCAAGTGGAGCTCCTACCAAAGCCGGTTCTACCTTTGAGCAATGTGAGAATTGTTTGTCCGGGATCTTAAATTTAACCCTTGCTAATTTTGTATCGCCATCCGGCTGACCCGGCCGAAGACCGATATGCGAGGCTGCCTGCCAGAGCAATCCAGCAATCGAACTCCGATTGTTCTTGTCACCGACAAGGCTGTTGATTAAAGAAATAGCTAAAATGAAGCCCCACAGGTTGTTTCAACCTGTGGGGTCTTTGTGTTCCAGGCAGTGCGACAATTTGTGCTTCTCGATTGTGTAAAATTGAAGAATCGGTCGTGCTTCAGCTGCTCTTATAGTCGAATTTGAATATGTCGGTTGATCGATTCTCACGAGTAATCGGCCCTGCCATGGATCGGGAGGCATTCTGTCGATATCTTGCCGGGACAAGGTCGAGTGCTGCATCGGCGCATGGAGTACGTACAATGGAAAACAGCCCGTAATTTGACTGGCGGCAAAGAAAAGAATAATTATTCACTTTCGCATGGCTACATGTAGCTATATCGGAATAGCTATTTGTGGCCATTGACATTAAGAGACGAAGTCTTTATGTTGAACTGCGGTGATAAGCCTCCACGTAAAATGTATTGACTCCTGCAATTCTCACACACATCACGGTGGCTTTGATCTAATCGATTGCATTCGTTCATTGAGAGCGGTCATTCGAAGTCTACTTTCAATCCTCGTAACAACAATGGAGGAATGACATTTCCATTGTGTTTGGAATCTCTCTGCGGATGCAGTTTCGTATAATATGCGTATAGCAGTGATTTAGTGCGCCCCGTCCAGAAGTAGGTCTACTGCGGCTGATGGCGGCGATACCGGCAGACCCCCGGAGCGGGTAATCAGGAAGCAGAGACAGATGCGACCGTAACGCATAGTCATCAGTATTTTTTCAAATAAGTTGTTTTCAAATCCCCCTCTTTGCGAAAGAGGGGCTAGGGGAGTTCGAGAGGCCTAACACTCACAATATCTCCTCGTATGGTGCTCAGTCCGCGCCTCACTCCTTAATCTTAAGGGGAAGGGTAAATAGAGAAAACTAATTTGAAAAATTTTGGTGAGACAATATTGCATCTGATAACCAACAAGGAAGATTTTGACAGGATCGGCGTAGCAAGAAGCGAACAAGAGAAGAATCCGGATTTAGACAGCCTATTCAGAACGCTCGAATCCTTTGCAAGTAGATCAAGTGAGCCGAACACACAGAGTTTTGACATATCGAATGCTGACGCAATTCGAATCATCGAAGGGCAATAAACCCGATACTCACCAGACCCGATCTTGAGGACACAATGAATGTTGTGGAAGTGCTGAAAAAAATTTTTCTTTTTGGAGTCACGCTGAGCCTGGCGGCGTCCGGACATCTCCGCGCTCAGTCATCTTCCTGCCCCGACTGTGTCGAGTGCCCGCGAAAATTAACTCTGTCGGCTGCAAGCCTCGAAGCGCGGAATTCGGGCGGTGCACAGGGCGGCACGATAAACCGTATCGATATCGAGGCTTACGATGACTGCAGCGGCGCTACGCTGCACGTGGAAGATCAAATCGCCGGCATGCCCTTCTTTTGTCCTGTTAAAGTCATCGCCCGGGATACCGCCGGCAATGTCATCCCGACCTACACCGGCCCAATCGACATCCGAATCGGCGGCGACGCCAGTCTGTGTACAAACGCATTGTTAACAACGAAGTCCATAAGCTCTACCCGGTCATCGATTGGCGTGGTCCGTGAGACAATTCAGCCCGTCGATAGCGGCATGGCCTGTTTCCGGCGGCTGTGTATCGAGAAGGCGGGCAGAGGCTACTACCTAAAAACTAGCGATCCCTCTGCCGTATTACAAAGCGCGACAAGCAATAGCTTCAACGTTAATCCGGCGGCCCCCGCAAAACTGGCTTTTTATACACAGCCGCCCAGCGTTACTGTCGCCTGCCGGACATTGAGTGCAATGCGGGCTACTTGTCCGAGCGGCTTCGTCCTGGAAAACAGCGGCACAAGTCTGGTCGTGCAGATTCAGGATCGCTATGGCAATCACAACACGGATTTCGATGCCACGGTGATCCTGTCGATCGATACATTTACTCCGCATGTTGCGGGCTCGCCGAGTTCCTCCGGCACAATTGCTGTCGCCACGAGCAGCAACGGCGAAGTCCGCTTTACGAATCTGCGTTTTCTGCGGGCCGGTCGTTATGTGCTGCGCGCCGCCGGCGGCGGTTATAACGATGCTCTATCCGCAGCCTTCGACGTGCAGCCCGCGGCAATGGCGGCGCTGGCATTCAGCGAGCTTCCGGCAACCGCAGCCTGCGCACAGGCGCTCTCGCCGGGAGTTGCGGTGACGGCCTATGATGCCTACGGCAATCAGGTAGCAACGACGACCACAATTTCATTGACTGTTGACGGAAGTATTCTGCTGAGCGGCGACACCAGCCTGCCGACCAGTACTATTGGCACGGCCTTATTCCACAATCTTGTCATGCGCGGTGCGGCGGGCAACTATAGGCTCACTGCATCCCAGCCCGGGGGGGTTACGACCAGCGCGATGATCAGATTGTTAGCCGGCAGAGCCGATGTCACCCAATCCACCATTGAGGCGCTAAGTACGGCAAACGCCGAGGTAGGCGGCCATACATTAAAGTTTAAGGTCCGGAAACGCGATGCCTGCGGCAATGTCACGACCAGGAGCAGCCTTGAGCTAAAACTGACGGATAGTGGCAGCGGCGGAGCGGGCATCGATATATCATCTATTGCTCCCGGACAGTCGAGCGCGGTCCTTAGCTATACCTCCGGGACCAGGGCAGGGCTGAGCGTTGCCGGCCTGAACGCGACACTTGCGGGCAGCGACATCGCCGGCAGCCCGATTACCCTGGATCAGTTCGCCGCTACGGCAGCCTCGCTCCGGTCGACGCTTACAGGCAGTTCGGCCGGCGTGCAGGTCGGTAGCAAGCGTCTGACTTTCGAGCTGGATAAACTCGACATGTACGGCAATGCGACGACGCGCGGCTTCCTGGACCTGATCCTGGTGGATCGCGGCTCGGGCGGCGCGCGGATCACGAGTACAACACCGGGTGTAAGGACCTTCGTGCCGGGCTCCTTCCTGACTGCGGAAGATGGTTTGCAATCGGCTGCGATCACGTATGTCAGCGGTACAAGTGCCGGTGCGGCTGTTGCGGAAATCACGGCAGAGATCGGTCCGCTCAACAATATCCTGGGCTCGCCGATTGTGATCGATCAATTTGCGGGACCAGCAGTTGCAACACACTCCGGTATCCAGGGCTCAAGCGCTGTGATTGCCATCAGCGCCGGAACGAATCTGCTGTTCTTTAGCGCCCTTATGCGCGACCGGTTTAACAATCCAACGACCTCAGGGAGCATTGACATCAGCTTGACGGACAATGGCGCGGGGACGAGCGCTTCGCTCACCACTGAAAACAATCATGACGGAAGCTATACACTGACCTATGCTTCCGGTGAAAACACCGGTGTTGCCATCGCGAGCATCTCGGCTGCCATGGCCGGCATCGACATCGAGGGTTCGCCGCTTGCCATCGATCAGATCAGCGGCCCTACGGCAGTACATGTTAAGATCGCCTTGCAGGGCGCCCTTAAGGGCAACGGCAGCGGCGCAATAATGGAGACAGGCTTAAACAGCGTCGGCCTGCTGCCGCTGACCGATCCTTATGGCGCTAGCGTTACGCTTGCCACGATGCCCGCCGCCATCGTCGACTGGGTGCGGCTCGAACTGCGCCGGGCCACCAATGGCGCGGCGATCGCTGTAACATCGGCTCTGCTACATAGCGATGGACGTATTGTTGGGACCGACGGCAGCTCGCAGCTACTCTTCGCCGCCGCCGACCTGTCGCCGGCCAGGTACTATATTGTCATTCGACATCGTAATCACCTTGCTATCATGTCCGCGGAACGAGCCAGTATTTCACCGGCCGCTAGCAGCCTTTACGATTTCACAGCAGCACAGTCCCGAGCCTACCGAAGCTATCATGATGCGATGGTGGAAGACGGCGTCTTTGCGCTTTATTCCGGAGACGCGGATATCAGCGCCGGTCAGCAGGGGATCATCAATGCCTCGGACCGTGTCAAGGTACGCAATGCCTCCGGCACAACCGGCTATCTGCAGGAGGACATCAGTCTCGACGGCATCGTCACCGCCCCCGATCGCGTGCTTGTGCGTAACAACAGTTTCAGAGGAACACAAGTACCATGATTAATAAATACCCGGCGTTAACAGCAAGCAAGTTGGTCCTGTTCCTGGCATTTCTTGCACCTTTGGCCGCCATCGCTCAAAACATCACCCGCCCTAACATCCAGGGACCGGCGGGCATTCAGGTTAACAGCTTTAACGGTAATCTCTATTACGAACGGCGGGATTTGTTTATCCCCGGTCGTGGAATGCCGCTGAATTTTAGCTTTACTTACAACACGGCTAAAACGTCCATCAACCTGGGTTACGGCAATGGCTGGACCTGTAGCTCCCAGCTCGTTTATGAAAAGGACGGCGGCGATATCGTCATTCGGCGCGGCGACGGACGCAGGGATGTATTCACATTTAACGGCAGCGCCTACGATCCGCCGATCGGCATTTTCGATTCTCTGAGCGAGTATCAGCCCGGCAAGTATCGTCTGCGGGCCAAGGACGGCAGCTGCTACTTTTTCGATGACAATTCGCACAAGCGACTGACGCGCGCCGTCGACCGCCAGGGCAATACCCTTAGCTGGAGCTACCCGCATGCCGACACGACCATTGTGCGGGATGCCGCCGATCGTTCAGTTTATCTTTACCATTCCAACGGACTGCTTCGGCAACTGCTCGATTCGCTCGACGGACCGCCGCGCATCTGGGCCTACGCCTACGATGAGAACGATAACCTGCGCAGTGTGACCAACCCCCTGGGCGATTCGATTAGCTATACCTACGATCGCAACCGTCGTTTAAGCGGCCTTACCGACGCCCGCGGCTCCATCTTCGCTGTAAGTTATAACGAGTTCGGCTTCGTCGACAGCCTCCGCTCGCCATTAACACGTGCGGCGATCAGCTATGACAGGCAACAGTTGAAATCGATCCTCAGCGAGCGTGTCGGCGCCGAGACGCAACAAACTGCCTACGAATTCGACTCCACCGGCAATCTGATCGCGCAGCGCGGCAACTGCTGCGGTTTCGATGTTGAATATCAATATGACAGCGACGGAAACATCACCCGGATGACCGACGCCAGGGGAATGTTGTATCGCTACCGTTATGACGATCGCGGCAACCTGCTGGCGAAAATCGATCCGCTGGGCGACTCTATCACGCATAGCTACGAACAGGTTTTCAACCGGCGTACGGCCACGCGCGATAAGAAAGGATATGAGACGACATTCAGCTATGACACGCTGGGAAATCTGTTAACAGTCAGGCGTCCCCACGGCGTCACCGAAGCGTATGCCTATGACAGTCTCGGCAACCGAATTTTGTATGTGAACGGCCGGGGCGACAGTACGCGCTACAGCTATGACAACAATGGCTACCGAAGCGCAATAAGCTATCCAATCGGCACGGAAAGTTTTGAGTATGACAACAGCGGCAACTTGGGCATGGTGATTTCACCGAATGGCGACAGCACTCGTTACGAATACGACGCGCTCGATCGCCTGACTAAAATTACCGACGCTCTCGGCGGCGAATCCAGCTATAGCTATGACGCCAACGGCAATCTGGTATCGCAGAATGATCCCAATGGCAATATCACACATTACAGCTATGATGAACTCGACAGGCTGCTGCAGGTAGCGGCGCCTCACTCCGCGACGACCACCTATGCCTATGATGAACGCGGCAACCGCCTGCGGGTCAAAGACCCAAATGGCAACACTACGCACTTTGAATATGACGGCCGCAATCTCCTGAGCAAAGAAATCAATCCCCTCGGCGACAGCCGCAGCTTCAGCTATGACGCCAGTGGCAATCAGGTTAAGGAATCGGACTTTAAGGGCAATACTACTTCGTATGCTTACGACAGCCTGGATCGTTTGATATCTATCACCGATGCGCTTGCGAACGTGACGAGCTATAGCTATGACGCCAATGGTAATCGGATTGCAATCAAAGATGCCCGCAATAATACGACCAGTTTTGTCTATGATTCGCTGGATCGTCAAACAATGATAATCGGGCCGCTTAGTGACACGAGCCGCTTCTTCTATGACCGAAACGGCAATCTGCTGCGGGAGCAGGATGCCAACGGCAATATCACCGTATACAGCTTCGACGCGAACGACCGTCGGGATACGATCTTCGCGCCGCATTCCAGCACCAGCGTATTTGTCTATGATGCCAACGGCAATCGAATTGCAATGACCGATCCCAGGGGCAACACGACAAAGTTTAGCTACGATGCGCTCGATCGTTTAACCGAAGAAGTTAACGCGTTGGCAGATACGACACGCTTCGGTTATGACGCCAATGGCAATCGCGTATTCACAAGCGACGCGCGCAACAACACGACGAGCTATCGCTATGACTCCCTGGACAGGCAGACGCTGCTCATCAGCCCCTTAAACGATACTACTCATTATTTCTATGATCCCAACGGCAACCGCACTCAGGAACGGGATGCCAATGGCCATGTCACGCGATTCACATTTGATGAGAACAACCGTCTGGATTCGATCAAAGCATCGCTTGCAAGTACGAGCAGTTTTGTGTATGACGCGAACGGCAACCGCCTGCAAGTCAAGGATCCCAACGGCAATGCGACGGACTTCAGTTATGACGAATTGAATCGCCTGACTCGCGAAATCAACGCCGAAAAGGATACGACGCGCTACAGCTATGACGCCAATGGCAATCAGGATAGTATCTCCTTGCCGAACGGCAACCTGTTAACTTATTCCTATGACGCTCTTGATCGACTGATTCGAACAGCTGATCTTCTCGGCACTAGCGCCACTTTCAGCTACGACGCAAAGGGCAACCGCCTGACAATAACGGACGGCAATGGCAATACAAACAGCCGATCGTATGACTCACTCGACCGGGTGACAACAATGACGGATGCCCTCGACAAAAGCCGCAGGCTGTTTTACGATGCAAACTCCAATCTCATCCGCGAGCGTGACCGCAACGGCATCGACACGCGATACACCTATGATGCCCTCAACCGCCGTGACACGGTTATCGATGCCCTGAATTATCGTACGAATTCTACCTACGATGCCGTTAACAACCTGGCGTCTATTACAGACGCTAACGGCAATACGACCACCTACACTTATGATGCACTGAACCGCCTCAGCATTGAAACATTCGCCGACACGACCAGTAAACAATACGCGTATGATGGCGTCGGCAACTTAATCAGGCGGATCGATAATAAGGGCGACACAACCTTGTATCGTTATGATGCTCTCAACCGCCTGACGCTGCGCGACTATCCCGATGACAATGACGATGAATTCAGCTACGATACGGGCGGACGAATGCTCAGCGCAAAAAATGCCCATGCGGAATTATATTATGACTATGATCGCGCCGACCGCATGCTGCACGAGGTTTTGAACGGCGACACCACTGCCTACGCCTATGATATCGCAAATCGTACGCGAACACTATTCTATCCCGGCGGGCGGGAGATTGTGGAACATTTTGATCTGCGAAATCAATTGGATTCAATTCGCGAAGGAAGCAGTACGATCGTTGATTATGATTACGACGCGGGTGATCGCGTTACGACGCGAAGTTATCCGATGAATGGTACGACCTCCGCTTACGTTTATGATGCCGACAATCGCCTTAGCTCTATTATTCACAATCCCGATACACTTGCGGGCTTTAACTACGCCTATGACGCAGAGGGCAATCGTCTTTACGAGGAAAAGATACATCGTCCAACGCATTCGCAGCAGTATGGATTTGATAGTCTTAATCGAGTAAACCTATACAAAGTTGGCAAGCTGATTTCCGGCAAAGTCGATTCAGCGATCACACAGACACTTTACAAGCTGGACGGTGTGCATAATCGCATCAGCATTGACGTTGATGGCGACATCACAAACTATAGCGCCAACAATATGAATGAATATTTCTGGATTGCCGGCGCTGACACAACCCAACCCTTACATGACACGAAGGGCAATCTTATTGGCGACGGGGCACATAGCTATAGTTTCGATTTCGAAAACCGATTGATCAAGGTCAATGGCGGGACGACTGCAAGCTATTGCTATGATCCTCTGGGGCGGCGTATTCGTAAAATCGTTGGGGATGATACGACGAGCTTCAATTATGATGGCGTGCGTGTGATTGAAGAGCGCGGAGCGTCAGCCTGCGTGGAGGCGACTTACCTTTATGGTGGATGGGTTGATGAAATGTTGCAGATGAAGTGTGATGCCGAGCAGCTATACTATTATCATAATGCGCAATTCTCGGTGGTTGCTGTTGCGCTTAGTGTTGGAGCAGCAATAGAGAGCTATGATTACACAGCCTTTGGAACAGTCACAATTTATGATAGTGTGTATGTGCCAATGACTTCTTCGGCAATCGGAAATTCATATCTTTTAACTGGCCGCCGCTTTGATGAGGAATCTGAGTTGTACAATTTTCGGGCGCGGTATTATAATGCTATACTAGGGAGGTTCGTATCACGTGATCCACTGAAGTATATTGATGGGATGGGACTATATGAGTACGTAAAGAGTAATCCGTTTAAGTTTGTAGATCCATTGGGTACAACTACGGTTCATATTGGTCCCAAGTTTAATGTTGATGAGCAAGATTTGTGCTGTTTGAAGATAATTAGGCGATATCAACTGTACAATGGTCCTACGTTAAGAGCGAAATTTATGAGATGTCATGCTAAATGCATGGATCGATACGTATTTCAATACATCTCTGAGGTTTTACCCAATATTATTGATTTAAGCTCAATTGCATTTATTGCAGCTGGAAAGGATTTCACTAAGCGGAAAATGGCAGCCTCTTTAGCGCGAGCTGCTGGAGTACGAGTTGGAAGCGCTGCAATTGTACTAAAGGTTTCCGGAGGTGTCCTAGTATTCACAGGAAAAGCACTCGCAATTGCTGGTGCTCCTTTGACAAGTTACATTGCTGGCTTGCATTTTAGCTGTACCAATAGTTGCAATGACTCTCTTTGTCAATCGTTTGCACCACCAATCAAATATTGGTACACTCCAAAAGGTATAATTCGTAAAATCTGCTATAATTCGGAGTGGAGATATCGATGTCCATCTACTCTAGATTCTCGTGGCCCTAAGCAAAAATCATCAGCAGAACTGTGGTATCAAACTGTTATTGGTGGTGAATAATTTATAGGGCTTTATCCCATAGATTTCCAAAACGTACAATGTCCATTACGAGACCTCGTTGATTGGTTTGAAGATTTCTACATTGTGTAAGTTTCGCCAGAATTGAATCCCAAAATCTCTTAAGCGGTTGCCGAGTGATAGAATCGCCCGCCTGCTTTGGAGTATCCGTTAAATTGTCAGGATTGAAATCCGGGTCAAAATGTCAGAATCTTAGGTGATCTCCTCAACCGATTGACATGAACCGGCGCTGATCACCCAAAAATAACACTTCACTTAACCACAAACACTCTAATATCACCCACACCATCAACCCCACCCAACCTAACCACATACACCCCCGCCACCAAGCTCTCCGTCGGCAAATGAACCCGCGTGCGCTCTCCAGTATTGACAAAGGTTTCCAGCCCAAGGACACGATTCCCCAGAACATCATAAACGGCCAGCTGCACCAACTTCGCGGAATGCGACTCGATTTCACAAACGACGCGGCTGCCGGAGGGCGCGGGCTGCGGATAAAGGGCGCTAATCACGACGTCGTCTAGTTTACTGTTCGCGTCGGCGACACCGGTGGTCATCTGGCTTGTTGTGAACACGACCTGCCTGAATCCCTCCGGTGAGTAGGTATGGCTTTGCGTATCGTCGCCGTTAGTCATTGTCACCGTGAAGGGCGCATTCTCGGCGATGCCGTCGCCGGAATATTCAGCGACGTTCAGGATCACATCATCGATCATCCCGTCTTCATCGCTGAGGCCGCTGAAGACACTGTTGTTTCCCGCGTCAGTTACATCGATCGTGACGCCCTGTACCGGCAGGTCGAGCGAATCCCTTACGGCGACGCTCAGGGTGGCGAGGCGTCGCAGGGTCGCGCGGCTGTCGATATCGATTTTGCCGGGATCGAAGGAGCAGTCGAGGCATTCGAGCATGCCCGGTCCGATCATTTTGATGTCGTTCGTATCGGCATGCAGAACGCGGATGCCGCGCGCGCGCAGCACGGTCGGACCCAGGTTTTCGAAGACGACGGCATTGCCCGCGGCGCCGATCACATCCAGAAAATCGACCTGCATGCCGGCGTTCTCGTCTCCGCTGACCTGAATGCCGTCGCCGGAGCTGTTGCCCACCACGACATCACGTAAAAGCAGATTGCCGCCTTTGCTGATGCGCAGCGCCGTTGCCATTCCGCGCAGACCGACGCCCTCGAAAGTATGCTCGCCGCCGTCGATGTGAAGCGCGAGGCTGCTGCCGCTATCGGCGTTGACAACGCTGTTGCGCATCTCGATCGGCCCCGTCGCGTCGGCCGTGACAGCAAAAGTATCTTCAACATCGATGAAGGAGTTGTCGATGAAGGAACTGGCTTCGCTATTCCATGTGCCGCTGGCAGTGATAAAGCGGAAGTTTTTCTGCAGCGCGCTGGTCGTCGCGCCCGTCACTGTGTCGGCCAGGAGACTTTGATAGTGAATCAGCAGCGTGTCTTCGGCATCGGTATTGTAGAGAGCAGCGCTCAGCATGCCTCCCTCCAGGGCATCGCCGGGAATGCGGGCCTCGATAAATACATCGGCGCTGTCGGACTCGGGCATCTTGAAAGCTTCCGGCATAATGACCGCATCCCAGGCCGCGGGCCCGGACGCCGTCGCCTGATAGGGCGCCAGGTCCGTCTCGTTCACAAGCACAAAACGGTGCAGGATTAGGTCGCCGGGCGAGTGAACGGCGCGCCTGAACTGCATTTCCACGGCTCGCGGCTCCCCCGCGGCCTGTACTTCATCCCGGCGATCATCCCGCTTGGCGCTTTGCGTCTGTACGCGATCTATACTCAGGCGGGTGCAATTGTCCGGCACATCGGCTACACAAACACGCTGATCCGGATCCAGGCGCGGTCGGATACTTTCCACCAGGATCGTATCGCGTCCGTCGCAGCGCGCCGTTATCGAGTACGAATCGTTTGGCCTGCGCCGGACGTTGCCCTCATTCTCGATATAAACTGCCGTGCGGTACTGCGTCACGTTCCGCGTTCTGCCATCGGCGCGGATTCTGGTACGAACACAGATGCGTTCGGCATAGACTGACAGCGGTCCCTCATTGCCCGCCATTAAATCAATGTCGACCCTGTCCGATCTGATCCTGACCGAGCGGACGCTGTCATTCAGCTTCTTCAGTTGCGGCCGCGGCTCCGACGCCGTCGGATTCTGGGTTAATACCCAGGCCATTAACTCGCAATTGTCGATCGTGCTATCTCTGTTCAGGTCGGCGAAGGGGCTCTTGGAGCACTGTAAAAGCGCTTCCTCCCAGTGCGTCCCGCTGCCGTCGCCTACAGGCGTTGTTCGGCTGGTATTCGAGCTCGTTATGACCGTGCCCCGAATATCCTTGTCCTCGAGATGTGAAACGATGCCGCCGCTGTGGCAGGCCGTCACTTCAATGCAGATATTGCCGATCCCCGCTTCTTCGAGTTTGCATGCGATCTCGCTATAGGGCAGCGTTACTTCACCCGTGCCGGCTGTATCCTTGAAAATAAGACCGCGCCGCAGCCCGTGACCGATGTACTTAAAGTACACCTTGTCGCAATCGCGCTCGCCGAGTTGGGTAATGGCCGTACACAGCTCCTCTACGTTGATGCCCCTGCCGTCCGTGCCGCGCACGATGCTGATATTGTCGTCGCTGATGCCCGGGCCGAAGCTGTTACCGTTGATGCGCTCCAGAAATTTGCAGATATCGTGATCGACGGCCTGTTTTTCCTCGTCGCTGCGCAGCCGGCCGACAACGACCAGGGCCCAGTCGCTGGTGTTTTCGCTTGCGACCGGCATATAGGGATCATCCTTGGAGTTGCAATCCACGGCCTGGCCCTGCAGGCGGTCCGGATTCGGAGTGTCGTTGCAGATATCGCCGAAGACGGCCGAGCGGCCGTCGATCTCCGGCCACATCAGCGCATCATTGACTTCGACCGTCCCGTCGTCCGCCATTACCGTCACGAACTGGCATGCGTGGCTGAAAAAGTGTCGCGGCAGCTCATCGATAAAAAACAGATAGACCGGAACCTTGTACTGCAGCTCGAAACCGCCGCCGACGGGCGCAATGACCGAGCCCGCATCGATCAGCTCATTCTTCAGGGCGGCCGGCGGCCTGATATGCCAGACATCGATACTTTCGCGCAGCGGATGTTCTTTGACGACATCTTCATTCAGGATGGCGATTGCCTGCTCCAGCGTCAACAGGCCCGGTTCTACCGTAAATATCTCCTGGCCGGAATTGTTGTCGGGGGCGACTTCCTCGTCAAAGTCGATGTTAACCTGCACGAGGTAGCTACCCGTCTCATCCGGTACAAAAGGCTCCGATGCCGTCAGGGTTCGCTCTTCGTTTGGGACGATGTCCACCGCCGCTATCTGTGCGCTGTAGACCACTTCATCGCGGTCAAGGTTGATGATGTCGACAAAACACTCTATCGCACCGGCAGGCTGGGGCCCCGCATTCCTGATGACAAAAGATACCTCGCTCGGCTGCTTGAGCGCAAGAGTGCCGAGAGGCGCAAGAATTCGTTCAAACTTCATATCGGTGGCGGACAGCGTCGTTGAAGCGAGCACAGATACCAACACTACTGAAAGAACAAGCTTGGCACAAGACGAAAGAAGAAATCGCTGACGATTCATAAAGTCCTCGCTGGAAGCAAATAGCATTTTTGAAGGAGCGGAACACCCGGGATGGCGCGATTTAGTGTTCGGCAACAACTGGCTCTAAAGGCAAAGTCGGCTAATCACCGGAAGAGTACGGCGCTCGCCGCTTCAGCTCGCGAACGTTTGGGGACGTCGAGGCCACGGCGGGTCAGCGCTTGAGCGGAACGCTTAATATTCTTCGGCAGCCAAAAAAGCGATTCTTCGGCACAATAACAATGTTTTTGCTTCAGCCGTCGCGGGGAATGATCGATGCAGTTGAATGCTCTGCCTGTGTCGGGCACGTTATCATCTCATCATCATGTTCCGTCTGTGCAGTATATTTGTCATGCCAGGCAAGGGCCCCCTGCCCTGCGGCTCTGCGCACACCCGAACAAGTTGTGATGAATGGCACGAGTTGACAAGAAACAAAACCCCACCCTCGACGAGCTGCACGGCTTGTGCGCCCGCCTGCGTTACGAACGCGAACAGGGGATGGAGCCGCTTGACAAGTTGACGGAACAAACCCTCGCGATTGCCCGGCAACTGCTGCGTGATCGCGGCCTGGATGATGCCGACCTGGATGATGCCAATCGAATTTTGGCTGCACTGCCCGCCGATCGTTATCCGCGCCTGCTGCACAATTATGCCGAAGCGCTGCGGCTTGCGTATACGGACTGGGAAGACAATGCCTCGGTAGAAGAGTCCAGGAACATCTTGTATGCAGCGCGGCAATTGTTCGAGGCGGTCGGCAGTGCGACCGGCGTCGCCGAAACACAGGTCAGGATAAGTATGGCCGACAGTATTCTTGATCCGCAGAATCCGAACTGGGACGAGTTGGAGCGCGCCAGAATTTATTTCGAACGGACGAATGATCGGGCCAGGCTGGTCAAAACCTGGCGTGCATATGGATTCATCCATCGCGGTCAGGGTGACAGGGAGCTGGAGCTGGAGTACTTCCAACGCGCAGCTGATGTGGCGCAGGCCGCCGCTCTGCCGCGTGCCGAGATCGTTGCCCGGAACTCAGTTGCGAGTACTCTACAAGTTCTCGGGCGTTTAGAAGAAGCGGAAGCTTGCTTGCACGAGATTCTTCTTCGTACGGACGACAGTCGTTTTCCGCTGTTACGGGCCGGCGCTCTGCAGAACCTGGGACGGATTCATGACGACAGGGGTAACGAAATCAAGGCTTTGCAGTACCTCCAGGAAAGTTTGACTCTCTTTCGCAGCATCGACAACATTGCGGGCGTACTGATATCCTTACTCAACCTGGCCAGTTATTTCTATGTTCGCGGCGATTATGCCACGGCGCTCGAGTACTATTTGCAGCACCTGCAGATCATCCGTGAACATGGTCGTTCCCAGCATTCACTGCCGAGTGTACTCGCTGATGTCGCCAACATTTATCTTAGGCTCGGCGATATCGAGAAGGCCTTGACGAATGCGCAGGAAAGCTACGACCGGGCGGTGGAAGGCAATCTGATTCTCCAGCAGGCCCTGGCGCAAAATGTCATTGCCCAAGCGCGTCTGCGGCAAGGTCGGTTTGACGACGCACTTGTGGCGGCCGAAGCCAGCCGGGCGGGAATGAAGGCAAAAGCTGAGATGCGCTGGTTGTTCCGGGTGGAAAAAACACGGGTCCGAATTCTGAATGCAATGACCCGCTATGAGGAAGCCCTGGCGTTGCTGACGACTATTCAGGAAGAGGCGCGAAGCCTGGGAGGTGCGCGCGACGCAGTCGAACTCGAAACCATGCGAGGGATGATCTATTATGAAGCCGGCCAGGTCAGCGAAGCGTTGCGACATTACCAATCTTCCTTGCGCAAAGCGGAAACGATCGCCGCCCGGCTCTGGATCGCCAGGGCCCATGAAGGGCTGGCGCGCTGTTACGAATCGATCGGCCGGGATGGCGACGCCTTGCGCCACTATCGGCTGTATATGCAGACCGACAAGGAATTGTTCAATGCCCTGTCCGACGAACGCGCGCGACGTCAGCAAGCCCTGGTAAGGGTCGAGCGCGCCGAACAGGATCGGGAGCGCCTGCGCTTACACAATGAAGGGCTCGCGCTGGAGGTAGAGCGTCAACGCCTCAACCTCAGCAAGCAAGCGATGCACCTCGCCCAGAAAAATGAGCTGCTCCGGCAAATTCGCGAGACGGTCTCGAAAGGCTCCGGCCGGAAGAACGATAGTCAGTTGCAGCGTATCATCGACGACTTTAGTGACGAAGAGGGCCAGGAAAATGCCTGGGAGTCTTTTAAACGTGAATTTCAGGCTCTGCACCCGGAGTTTATGCCGTCTCTGGCGCGGCGCTGCCCCGAGCTGACGCCTACCGAGCGGCGCGTCTGCACGCTGATTCGCATGGATCTCTCCACCAAGGATATCCGCAGTATCTTGTTTGTGACCACCCGCGCGGTCGAATCCTATCGCTACCGAATCCGCAAAAAAATGGGTCTGACGGGTGATGACAACCTTGCCAATGTGCTCGCGGCGCTGTAAAATGCCATGCCCATGTTGGCTAGTGCTTTGTCAACTTAGTTCATTATAGTCCCCCTCTTTTTTGAAAGAGGGGTTAGGGGAGTTAAGAAGTCCTTAAATACTCATAACCCCTCCCAACCTCCCCTTACATTAAGGGGAGGTGTATCTATAAATATTTTCATTGACAAAGCACTAGCAATAAGTGAATTGTCGAATTTCGAACGGTTTGCACAATTCCCTCCCGACCGTCTCCTGCGCGAATACGCTACACCATCCGGCCTGTCGAAAACAGCGAGATTCCCACTGCTGAAAGCATCAAGCCTATAGCCCGTAATGCCCCTTTGCAGAAGAGAAGGCCCCGTTGGACCGGGGGAACCGGTGTAGTTTTGTAGTAGTCGCAGCATACAAGCGACTGCTTAGCTTGCTGTGGTAACGATCGTTCCAATCGGCGGTCTCCAGGCTGCGGCACCGGTGGGCGGAAACTTAGTCCTGCCGATGCCGAGCCGACTGCCGGTAGAGTGGCCGACATTGACATCAATAGCTCGGGCAGGGCAGGGTATTGCCGCTAAACGAAGCGAGCGTATTGCCCGCTAGCTACGCTGCTGCCACTCGCCGAACATGCGCTGATCTTGCCGGTGAAGCTGATGCAAGGCAGAGATCAGAATCCCTGATCGATTCGCTTCACCCTGACTTTCTACCATCGCCGCCCGCCGCCGCTCCCGCGCAGACTGAAATTCATGTCTGTTGCCCCATAAACCTGTATCTTGGCAGACGGGCTATCAGGCATATTCGCAATCTTTCGCCATGTGGCCTTGAAACCTGGTGTAAAAACTTCAGAATGCGTCACAGCTGGATTTTCGTGGCGACTTCAGGCCAACTATCCTCTCAATCCTTTGTAATTCTCCTGGCTTGAGAAAATCCGTCACTCCTGCTGACTCGTGCGCGTGTGAGCTTTTGTAGTGGTGGTGTTACTAACTACTCTCTCTATATTCGCTGGCAACGATCAAACAGAGTGGTCGCAACGCAGCGCCGCCGAGCTGACCGCCGGCATTGACTTTCTTCGGCGGCAAATGGACCTTGTTCGATTGCTGAGGCCTTATCATGTAATGAGGGCATGTAAAAATGTTTGAGCCTTCACTTGGCAGAATGCGTCGCATTTGGCTAATTTGCCGTCTTTGTTGGGGCCGACAGCGGGAAACGCAACATTTCCCTTTCAGATTATCTTACCTGGTATTTTGGCGAATCCGGTACTTCATCGCGCGATCCCTGGCGCAGGCGATCTCTCTCGAACAGCATTGTGCATTTTTCTAAGGCGCGGATGTCCGGAATGATTCTTGATGTGCAAATGAAAGACAATTCCCCGATCGCGGCGTCGCCAATCGTGCACCGCGAAAATCCTGAGTGCATGAACGAAGTGCCGGGGCGTGGCCGCAATGTGCAAGGTCATTCCCTTAGGGACACCTATGCCCGGCGATTTCGTTTCCTGTTGCTTGCCTTGCTCTGTGGCGTTTTCTTTGCTTCCGGTATTCTGCAAGCGGCTACCTACAACGTCACCAACCTCAACGACGACGGCGCGGGCTCGCTGCGCAACGCCATCGAAACCGCCAATGGGACGGCAGCGGACGACATTATAGAAATCACCGTTGGCGGTACCATCAGCGTTACCTCGGGGGATATCTCGATCGACCAGGCCGGCGGCAATCTGAGTATTGTTACCTCTGGTAATATCAACGTTGTTATCGACGGCAGCGGGCAAATCGGCAGCCGCCTGTTCACCATTGGCCGAAACATCAATGTGACGCTTGCCAATCTTTCCATTCAAAAATTCCAGACCAATGACGAGGGCGGCGCTATCTGGAGTGACAGAAGCAACCTGACCGTCAGCAATTGCGACTTTACGTCCTGTACTTCGGCGACAAGCGATGGTGGTGCAATTTATTTCGGAGATTCCGGCAACGGAGCCTTTGTGCTCACTCTGGATGAATGTCGATTCTTCCGTTGTCACGCCAGCTGGACCGGAGGTGCGGTTTTGATCAGTGCCGGCGGCAGCGGCTCCACGGAAGATACCATCTTCGTCACAGATTGCATTTTTGAAGAGAATTCGGCAACCAGTATATCGGGAGCTTTCAAAGCCATCGGTCCGATCGTTTACATGACCGACTGCCAGTTTTTGTACAATTCGTCGACCTCCAGTAGAGGCGGCTGTATCGACATCGCAGGGCCGCCAGCTTTTTTAACCCGCTGCCGCTTCATCGGCAACACGAGCGACGACTCCGGTGGCGCCATCGTCTTTAATTGCCCCTACACCCTCGATGAATGTGTGTTTATCGGTAATAGTGCAGGCGGTAACGCGAGTCGCCGACAAGGCGGTGTCATTGACAATTGGAGTAGCGGATCCGACGTTATCCGAAATTCGATTTTCAGCCGGAACTCGATTGCAAACGGCGAGGGCGGGGCGCTCCATAACAACGGCTCTCTTGAAATAACAGGCAGTACATTCGACAACAACGTTGCCGGCGGTAGTGGCGGTGCGATTTTTAATGAGACCGGTCAACTCACAATTAAGAATTCCACCATCAGCAACAATGATGCCGGCAACAACGGCGGCGGCATTTTCGCCTCAAGCAGTGTTGATGTAACCAACTGTACCATTACGCTCAATCGCGCCGACACCGACAACAATGGCTCGGGTAACGGCGGCGGAATCTACCGCAATGGCGGTACCCTCACCATTTCCAATACGATTGTTGCCGGCAATCAAGATCTCGGCGGTCAGCAGGATGATCTCGGCGGCGGTGTCATTACCTCGTTGGGCTACAACTTCATCGGCAATATCGGCCTCTACGACTTCAGCAGCAACACCACCGGCGATCAGTACGGCGATCCCGATGGTTCATCCTCCGTCAATGCCGGCGCTATTGAATACCCCAATTCCATCAACCCTGGGCTGGGCCCGCTGGCGGTGCAAGGCGGCACCACAGCCACGCATATGCTGAATAACAGCAGCACCTTGACGGTCGACAACGGCAACCCCGGCATTTCCGGCACCGACCAGAACGGTGTCACGCGCGGCTCACCGCCCGACGTTGGCGCGACGGAGTTTGTCGCCGCGACGCGCATCGGCTTTGACGAGATCAGCTACGGCACCGCAGGCTTCAACTTTGGCTTCTATGAGGCGGAACCCGGCACGACCATCGACCTGGATATCGCCTTTTTCTCATCGAACAGCACCACGGCTGTCGCAGCCGGAAGCGCAAAAACGGTGACGGTGAACCTGACCGGCGATGCGACAATTGCCAACGTTTCGGCGGGCCTTAACCTGGCGAGCGATACACAATTTACTTTTACGATGCCTGCCAACGTGACTTCGACCTCGATCCAATTAACATTTGTCCGTTTTGACGTCGGCATTGAATCGATTTCACTGGCGGCGTCAGCCAGTGGTTTAACATCTTCCACGGCGAATGCATTTGTGCGCGGCAAACGGTTTCGCGGCGATGGGGCCGTCAGATCGGAAGTGAAAATCGCCCAGGGTGTCGGTGGATTTTCCGGCATCAACGGCAATGACAATTTGGGAACCGCAATTGCCTATTTGGGCGATGTGGATGGAGATGACGTCGGAGATATTGCCATCGGTGCTCCGGGACGCGACAACGGTTCGGTGTTTATCCTGTTTCTGAATTCAAATGGTAGCGTTAAAAGTCAGGCGGAGTTTAATGCCGACGGTGACGGTGGATTTAATTCCGATCTCATTCAAGATGAAGGAGGTACAAGTGGGCGCTTCGGTTCGGCTCTTGCGGTTGCGGGTGACCTTGACGGCGACGGTGTGCCCGATCTGGTCGTCGGTGCGCGCTGCGACCAGGGCGAGCCCTTCGGTGTAGATGGCATTGGCGAGGACTGTTTCGGTGCAATTTTTCTGTGTTACCTGAACAGCGATGGAAGCGTTAAGCGCAGCCAAAAAATTGACGACGACAACAGTGCTGTCAGCGGATTTGGCGGAACACTTGATGAAGATGCAGATTTTGGTGAATCTGTCGTTGCTATCGGCGACCTGGACGGCAACGGCGTTTTGGATCTGGCCGTCGGAGCGCCAGTAACGGCCAGTTCGGCCAATGAGGGCAGCGTTTTTATTCTTTTCATGCATCGCGACGGAACCGTTCTTAACACTGTTGAATTGCAGCGCAATGCCAACGGCATGACCGACGTTACTGCACAGTTTGATGAATTAGGGTCCAGCCTTGCAGCACTTGGCGATCTGGATGGCGACGGCGTTTCCGATATCGTAGCCGGTATACCCGGTGACGACGACGGCAGCAGTGCCAGCGGTTCGATCCTGATCATGTTTATGAATGCCGATGGCACCGTCAAAGCCCAGCAGAAAATCAGCAATACCGAGGGTGGATTTACAGGCACGCTCCTTGCCGACGGTCGATTCGGCGAGAGTATCGCCAATCTCGGTGACCTGGACGGTGACGGCATCGTTGATATCGCCGTCGGCGCGCCTGAAGACGATGACGGCGGCAATGCGCGCGGCGCGATTTATATCCTTCTGTTAAACAGCAACGGCACGGTCAAACAGCACCAGAAAATCAGCGACACGCGCGGCGGTTTTACAACGACCCTGGCCAATAACGACAATTTCGGCTCCGGCCTGGCCTTTATTCCCGACCTTGACGGCGATGGTTATCCGCAACTTGCAGTTGGAGTCATGCACGACGATGACGGCGGCAGCTCCGCCGGCTCTGTTTTTATCCTGGAATTTAATCATACGGATGCTCTGGCCTTCTCGACAACGGCAAGTACACGCCAGGAATTGCTCAATGCCGGCTTGTCTGAAGTCAAACCAGGTGATGAGTTTAGTTTTCACCTGGGACTCTTTGACGGTTCCTCGGCTGCTGCCACCACCTTTTCCGCCACGACCTTAACTGTTGAAATCGTCGAATCGATTGGTGTGACTTTTGCAAGTATTCCAACGACGGCCACAAGTATTGACAACCGATCATTTACCGTTAGTTCGGTAGCCGCCTCGAATTCAATTGCGCTTGACGGCATTGAATTTGCCTACTCAGGTTCGAATCATCAATTAATAACCCTGCGCGTCACGACAGGCCAGTACCTTTCCACGCAGGCCTCCATCCGCATTTTGCGCGCACCGAAACTCGTTGTGCCGTTGGTTAACGATATTGATAAGATCAGCGATACTCAGGGCGGTTTTACGGCAACACTCGCCGTCGACAATTTCGGTAGCGATGTCACCTATATCGGCGACCTCGACCAGGATGGCGTCAGCGACCTTGCCGTCGGCGCCAAACGGGATGACACCGGCAGCCTGGACCGCGGAGCGATCTACATCCTGTTCATGAATCCCGATGGAACGGTTCGTGAATACAGTAAGATCACGAGTAGTAGTACCGGACTTTCGGGATTGACCACCAACGACAATTTTGGCGACCGTGTTGCCAACATCGGCGATCTAAACGGTGACGGCATTACGGACCTGGCGGCCGGCGTTGTTGCGGATGACGATGGCGGCACGAGCAACGGAGCCGTGTACATTCTCTTTCTGAAGCGCGACGGCAGTGTGGAATCCGTACAGAAAATCAGTAGCAGCAGTGGTGGATTCAGTGGCGTCGGTCAGTCGCAGTTCGCCCTTTTCGGCAGCGACATTGCACGGCTGGGCGATATGGACGGCGATGGAATCACCGAACTTGCCGTCGGCACCTTCGGTGATGACGATGGTGGCATTTTTACCGGTGCTGTCTGGATTTTGTTTATGAACGCCGACGGCACGGTTAAACAAGATCAAAAAATTTCCGCGGCGGTCGGTGGACCGATCGGGGGGCTGGATGCCCAGGACCAATTCGGTCGTTCCGTGGCAAGCCTTGGTGATATTGATGGTGACGGTGTGGTCGACATTGCCGTTGGCGCCGCAGGTGATGACGACGGCGTGGCCAACAGTGGCGCGATCTACATTTTGTTCCTGAACGCCAACGGCACGCTCAAGTCCCGGCAAAAAATCTCCCTGACCCAAGGCGGATTCACGGCGGGAATTGCTCAATCTCTCATGGGAATTTCCCTCGACGCAATTTGTGACCTTGACGGCAATGGCACCGTCGATCTGATGGTCGGAGGATCTTTCGCGGATGTTAACGCGACGGATGACGGCGTTGCCTGGCTTATCTATCTCACCTCCGACGGTACCGTCAAAGACGCCGGAACGATAGGCTACAATCTCGGTGGCTTCGGCAGCAATCTTGATGGCGACGATTTTTTCGGCCAGGGCGTCAGCGGATATGGCGACCTTGATGAAGATGGTCTGGCCGATATTTTTGTTGGTGCATCGGAAGATGATGACGGCGGAACCGATCGTGGCGCGGTTTATGGCCTGGAATTTCGTGAAGCAGACGGTATCCTGGCATTCAGCGGCGACAACACCAGGAAACCCTATGGTATCAATTCCGGCAAATACGATCTGAATCCCGACGAAAATGTCAACATCGACCTTAGCTGGCTGAATGTTGACGGATCCGCATTAAACCTTGCCTCAAGTACAACATTCACACTAACTATTGTTGAAAGCAGTCGAGCCACATTTTCATTTGTGTCCGGTGCCACCTTGGTGAATGCAACGACAATTTCGATTGCGGCGGCAGCCGGCACAAGCTCGACGAGTTTAACTCTCGCATTTGCCTGGAATAATTTTGGCGCGACGTCGATCACCTTAAAGTTAAGCGAACAGTATTTTATTACCACTTGCCACAGCGTTCGTGTCAAGGGGCAATTGTTAAACTCCTATGGACCGCTTTCCGGCGCCGAACAGAAAATTGCCCAAAGTTCAGGTGGCATGACCTTGTTAAGCGCAAGTGCCGCATTCGGTGCAAGCATGGATTGGCTCGGCGATTTCGACGGCGACGGCATTGACGACCTCGTCGCCGGCGCTTCGAATTACAACACGCCCTCCAATGGCGGAGCTGTCTATATTTTGCGATTGAACGCCGATGGCACTGTGAAAGCAAATACGCGTATTGCCAACGGCGAAAGCGGTTTGACAGCGACAATCAGCAGCAACGATCGTTTTGGCAAGGGCGTCGCCAACATTGGCGACCTGGACGGCGACGGCGTCACCGATATACTCGTCGGCGTGGATCATGGCGCTAAAAGCTCGGATGGCGAGGTGATGGTTCTCTTTCTCAATGCCGACGGAACGGTCAAGGCCCATCAGGTCATTGAAGAGGGCGTCGGCGGCTTTACCGGCCCCCTTGATGGCACCGACCAATTTGGCACCGATGTCGCCTGTCTCGGCGATCTGGACGGTGATGGGGTAACCGATGTGGTTGTGGGGGCACGCAATGACGATGACGGGAATACGAATCGCGGGGCCGTTTGGATATTGTTCCTCAATCATGACGGCACGGTTAAGTCGCAGCAGAAAATCAGTGATACCCAGGGCGGTTTTGGCGGCTCACTTGGTAACTCCGACCAATTCGGTACGTCGGTAGCCAATCTCGGTGATGTTAACGGCGATGGTGTCACAGACATCGCCGTGGGGACGCAGAGTGATGACGATGGCGCCAGCGGCGCGGGCGCTGTCTGGGTACTGTTCCTCAACTCCAATGGTACTGTCGCCGGCCAGCAGAAAATTTCACGTACTGTTGGGAATTTTACCGGTGATATCGGCAATAGTTCGGCCTTCGGCTCTGGTGTATCGGGCCTGGGCGATCTCAACGACGACGGTATCCCTGACTTGGCGGTTGGAGCCGATTTTGACGACGTCGGCGGAACTGCCACTGGTTCGGTATTCATCCTCTTACTGAAACGTGATGGCACTGTTAAAAATACCGTCACCATCAACGAGCTCGAAGGTGATTTTGGCGGCAACCTCGCCTCCCTGGATCAGTTCGGCACCAAGATGACGCCGCTTGGCGATCTGGACGGCGATGGCTTGCTCAATTTTGCGATAGGTGCAAATGGAGATGACGAGGGCTCGGGCAGCAATCGCGGTGCCGTCTGGATTGTTGAGTTTGCTCCAATGCCCGACCTGGCTTTTTCCCACGCCAGTGCCGACTGGCCCAATGGATTTAATCTTGGTTGTTATGAAGTCAATCCGGGCGATGAGCTGAATGTTGACCTTGGTACATTTCACGCAATCACCGGCAATGCCCAGGTACCGACTACTGCTGCGACTATCGCACTCTCAATCGATCAAAGCAACAGCGTCACCATTGCAAGCGTCGCGAGCGGTGCTACGCTAGTCACAGCGACGAGTTTAACCTGGACCTTTAAATCGAGCTCGTCCGCCACGCGACTGAGTCTCAGTTTTGCCTGGGCCGGATCGACACACACGAGCATTACGCTCCGTGCCACCTCCGCGCTTGCCAATGCAACAAGCTTGTCTATCCGTGTACTGCGACCAAAGATCCCGGTTTTTGGCTTCGTTAATTCTTTCGCCAAAATTAGCGATACGCAGGGCAATTTTAGCGCCACTTTGAGCGACGACTATTTCGGCGAAGACGTCGAATACATCGGTGATCTCGACGGCGATGGTGTCAGCGATCTTGCCGTCGGCGCAATACGCGACGACGATGGTGGTAACAATACCGGTGCCGTCTATATCCTGTTCATGAACGTCGACGGCACCGTGCGCGAACACGCAAAGATTTCCAACGGAACGACAACTATAACTGGATTAAGCCTTAGTGACAATTTCGGCTACAACATTGCTAACATCGGCGATCTCAACGGTGATGGTGTGACGGACATTGCTGTCGGCGCCGAGGGAGATGACGACGGCGGCAGTGGTTACGGGGCAGTATATATCTTGTTCTTAAAGCGTGATGGTACACTCAAGTCCACGCAGAAAATCAGTAATTCTTCAGGCGGATTCAGCGGCAGCAGTAACACCAATGCCGCCTTTGGTTCCGACATCGTTAAGTTAGGCGACTTAGACGGCGACGGCATCACCGAACTGGCTGTCGGCGCCTGGGGTGACAATGACGGCCAGGACCGTGCCGGTGCAGTCTGGATTCTGTACATGAATTCGGACGGAACGGTTAAATCCGATCGGAAGATATCTTCGACATCCGGTGGACCTATTTCCGGTTTGGCCGAGGATGATTTTCTGGGCCGCAGTCTCGCGGCACTTGGCGATTTCGATGGCGACGGCGTTCCTGATCTTGCGGCCGGCGCCTACGGTGACGATAGTGGCGGCTCCTTTTCCGGCGCTGTGTACCTGTTTAATCTGAACAGCGACGGCACTCTTAAGAATCAGGCAAAAATATCTACGACATCAGGCAATTTTATTGCGGGTATTTCAGGCGCCCAGATGGGACGCGGCATGGGTTCGCCCGGCGACCTCGATGGCGACGGAGTTGTGGATCTTGTCGTTGGCGGCCCCGGCGCCGATATTAACGCCTCCAACGATGGAGTTATCTGGGTTCTCTTCCTCAACGCCGACGGTACGGTAAAACATGCCGATCTCATTGGCTATGATTTGGGTGGGTTCGGCGCAAACCCAACAGCGGGAAGTTACTTTGGCCGAGGCGTAAGTTTGATTGGCGACCTTGATGCCGATGGTTTACCGGATGTCTTTGTCGGTGCACCGCAAGACAGCGACGGCGGCAGCAATCACGGTGCGATTTGGGGAATCGAGTTGGCCGCAAGTTTAGAATCAATTGCGTTTAGCACAACGGCTTCAAATCGACTGAATGGATTTAACCTGGGCATGTATGAAATATTGCCAAATGAAGTCGTGCAAGTCGACGTAGGTTTGTTTGCACCGAGTGTAAGTCCGACGTCAACACTTCTCGCTCCCGCGCAAGCAACATCTCTTACTCTAAATATCGCCGAGGTAGGCCGGGCAACGATTGCAACTCTTAGTCTTTTGCAACCGGCAACCGCTACTTCCGCTATTACGATTGCGCCGGACGGACGTAGCGCCCAGATTGACAATGTTACAAGCGCGTACCTGAGTCTTGATTTTGCGTTAAATTGGGACGGCACGGATCGCACGACAATTACGCTTAGCGTCACATCTGCCGGTTACAATAGTACGACTGTTACAATTAATGTTTTGCGGCCTAGAATTCCCGTTTTTGGTTCTGTTAACTCTTTCAGCAAAATCAGCGATACACAGGGCAATTTTAGCGCTACTTTGAGCGACGACTATTTCGGCGAAGACGTCGAATATATCGGCGATCTCGACGGCGATGGCATCAGCGATCTTGCCGTCGGTGCGATACGTGACGACGATGGCGGTAACAATACCGGTGCCGTGTATATCCTGTTCATGAACGCTGACGGCACTGTGCGCGAACACGCAAAGATTTCCAACGGAACGACAACTATAACTGGATTGAGCCTTAGTGACAACTTCGGCTACAACATTGCCAACATCGGCGACCTCAACGGCGATGGCGTGACGGACATTGCAGTCGGCGCCGAGGGTGATGACGACGGCGGCAGCGGTTATGGAGCCGTGTACATTCTATTTTTAAAACGCGACGGCACGCTCAAGTCCACGCAGAAAATCAGCAATACTTCAGGTGGATTCAGCGGCAGCAGTCACACCAATGCTGCATTCGGTTCCGACATTGTTAAGCTCGGCGACATGGACGGCGACGGCATCACCGAATTGGCTGTCGGTGCCTGGGGCGACGATGACGGCGGCAACCGTCACGGCGCGGTCTGGATACTATTTATGAACAGTGACGGCACCGTTAAGAGCGACCAGAAAATATCCAGCACGCAGGGTGGTGCTATCAGTGGTCTATCGGACGATGACTTCCTGGGACGCAGTCTGGCGGCGCTCGGCGATTTTGACGGCGACGGCGTGCCTGATCTCGCGGCTGGTGCCTACGGCGACGATGACGGCGGCTCCTTTTCCGGCGCTGTTTATCTGTTAAATTTGAACAGCGACGGCACTCTTAAGAATCAGGCAAAAATATCTTCGACGACAGGCAATTTTACTGCGGGTATTTCAGGCGCTCAGATGGGACGCGGCATGGGCTCGCCCGGCGACCTCGATGGTGACGGCATTGTAGACCTTGTCGCTGGCGGCCCCGGAGCCGACATTAACGCCTCCAACGACGGCGTCATCTGGGTCCTTTTCCTCAACGGCGACGGCACCGTTAAAGATGCCGACCTGATCGGCTATAATCTCGGCGGATTTGGCGCAAATTTAAGTAGTAACAACTACTTTGGCCGCGGCATCAGCATCTGCGGTGACCTCGACGACGACGGCCTGCCGGATATCTATGTTGGTGCGCCCCAGGATTCTGACGGCGGCAGCGACCACGGCGCCATTTGGGGCATCGAGTTAAGCCGGGGCCTACCGTCATTTGCGCTCAGCACCACCGCGTCCAACCGCCTAAACGGCTTTAACCTGGGTGTTTACGAAACGTTCCCGGATGAAACGCTGAGCGTCGATCTGGGATTGTTCGACTTCAGCGTAACGCCCACAAGCGCGCTTGTTAATACCCCGCAGGCCACGACGATAACCCTGAGTATCCTCGAAAGCGGCCGCGCAACCTTTGCTTCCGTTTCGACCAACGCAACACTTGTCAACTCCACCACAGTTACTGTCGCGCTTGTCGCGCCAGAGGTTTCGCTGGATTTGTCTTTTGCCTGGAACGGTAGCGTACATACCACAATTACTATCACGGCAGCGACGACCGGCGTCGACGGCACATCTCTCACGCTGCGGGTCTTCCGACAGCATGTTGACAGCGACGGCAGAGTTTCCGGACAAGTGAAAACTTCCGCTACCCAGGGCTCGCTTGGTTTTCCGCTTGCCGATGATGATCATTTTGGCAGCGGCATTACGATTGTTGGCGATATAGACGGTGACGGCATTTCCGATGCGGCGATCGGCGCGCCCTGGGCGGACGAAGGCGGTAGCCGGCGCGGCGCGGTCTATATCACGCTATTAAACGCCGACGGTAGCGTTAAATCCGCCCGCAGAATTTCTTCGACCAGCGCTGACTTCACCACACTCGATGACGATGATTTCTTTGGCCAGGAAATCACGGCGCTTGGCGACGTCAACGGCGACGGCGTGCCCGATATTGCGGTCGGCGCCACCGGCGATGACGATGGCGGCAGCCTGCGCGGCGCGCTTTACATTCTGCATTTAACATCAAATTCCGGTGTGAAGTCCTTCCAAAAAATCAGCGAAACGACCGGCGGTTTCAGCGGCACGGGCGAAGATGTCGCCTTCTTCGGCTTCGATCCCGCTCGTATCGGCGACCTTGACGGCGACGGCATCAGCGAGCTTGCGGTCGGCGCACCGGGCACGGATGATGGTGCCGCCGATGTCGGCGCGGTCTGGATTCTTTTTCTCAACCCCGACGGTACTGTCCGCAAGGATCAAAAGATTTCCGCCACTGCCGGCGGCAACGTCATAGGCCTCGAGCATAACGATCAATTCGGTACGGCCCTGGCCGGCATCGGTGACCTGAATAATGACGGCATTCCCGACCTGGCCGTAGGTACGCCTTTTGATGACGATGGTTTTAATAGCAGCGGAGCCGTTTACATTCTGTTCATGAACGCCGACGGCACTATTAGTGGCCAGCAAAAAATTTCAGCGACGAGCGGCAATTTCACGCAAGGTCCGGCGAACGGATCGGAATTCGGCTCCGGCCTGCAATCGCCCGGTGACCTTGATGGCGATGGGATTAACGATCTGATCGTCGGCGCGGCCTTCGACGCGAATGGCGGTTCAGTCTGGGTGCTCTTCCTGAATGCCGACGGCACGGTTAAGCGTTCGCAGAAAATCGACAACAACAACGGCGGTTTCGCCGGCGGCCTGGACAACCTCGATGACTTCGGTATTGCGATCTCCGAGTTGAACGATCTGGATCAGGACGGTTTTCCGGAAGTGATTGTCGGCGCTCAGCTCGATGACGACGGCGGCAGCGATCGCGGCGCGGTCTATGTGCTCGAATTCGGTGAAGGGCCGGCTTCGCTGGCCTTCAGTACCACGGCCTCCAATCGATTAAACGGCTTAAACCTCGGTGATTACGAAGTCGCCACCCAGGAAACGGTGACGATCGACCTGGGCCTTTTCGACTTCAGCGTCACGCCGACGTCCAATCTTGTTGCACTGGATGCCGCCACAGCGTTCACGCTGAGTATTCTCGGCAATCCGGGCGTTACCTTTGCCTCGGTCTCGACAGATGCTACTCTTCTTAACTCAACAACGCTCACCAGCACGTTAACCGAGTCAACAACGAACCTGTCGCTTTCTTTCGCC
>JANQRB010000013.1 GCA_028284775.1 Candidatus Kapaibacterium sp.
TGGTTACCGTCGCCGGTGCGCAGGGCACGAAATAGATCGTTGGGTCCACGTCGATGGATTCGCTGAATTGACTCGGCGGCGTGTCGTGATAGGCCTGAAGCTGGCTGTGCTCCAGCTCGAAGGAGCTCGATGAGGCCGGCGGCGTGTAGGCTTGAAGGCGGTCGCCGCCGCCTTTAGCTTCAACTTCCTGGCCCGACAGTTGCATCGCCGCGCAGAGCAACAGCGTAAGGGACAACAGCAGGCTCTGCCGAAGTATTGACGAAAATCCGCCGCCACGCTGGTATGTTTTTGCTCGATCCATGACAACCACTATGCTTAAATGTTTATGATTCTATGTCTGATCAGGAGATGTTTGTTAAGTCGGAGTGCGTTGTCAACTAAGTTATTCTCAAGCCCCCCTCTTTTTTGAAAGAGGGGCTAGGGGAGTTAAGAAGTCCTCAAATTCTCATAACCCCTCCCCGTTCGGCGCTCAGTCCGCGTCTCGCTCCCTTACTTCAAGGAGAGGGGTATTCACAAAATAATTTAGTTAACAGAGCGCTAATTTTCACTGCGCCGCACATCCCGCACGCGCCAGGAGCGATACTCCCGTTTAAGTCGCTCGCCGCCCGCAAAGAAGAGCGTGCGGGCGTGGGGACGCTCCGCGGCGCTGACGCGGAATTCGTGATAGCTGACGCGCATCGACGCCAGCTGATAGCCCTCATGAAAGGCCATCGCGATTGACTGCAGGCGGTCTTCATCGATGTTAATCAATAGCGTCGCCGACCGCACGTTGAAGGAAGGGCCGAAACGTTGCCGCGCCGAAGCGCCATAGCTGAGCTGCAGTATGCGCGCTCGCTGTCCACCCGTCAGCAGGGTATCGCGGCAGGCGACCAGCCGGGAGTAGTTCATCACCGAGTCACGCAGCAAATTATTAACCTCTTGCAGGCGCACACTTTCTTCGGCAGGCATGCGGTCGGCGATCATAAGCGTTTGCTGTCGCGGCATCACGCTGATCGACATACCTTCTTCGTGATAGATCTGGAAGTCGTCGCTCAGGATGTGCATCTGGTCGCCGTGTTGATGGATGCGCATCTCCAGCTTCCGCGAGGCCGTATGAAATTCGCGCCGCCCCTCGATGTCGACGGTGTAGCGCAGGAAACAATTCGCCGGTTTGGATGCCGCCGCCTGACGAGCGTTGAAGTCGCGCAGCCATTGCAGACATTCCGACTGCTCCGCCTTTGCGTTTTCCGCGTGAACGATTTCAGCCGGCAGTGATAGAAACAGCGCCGCCAGCAACAGCAGATATCGGCATTTACCTGTCATTATTCCTCTCCGGCTGCAGTGAACGAAACGATGAGTTGATCGTGTCGACGCTATTGTTAAGATCGGGCATCAGAGAGTCGGGTAAGGACAGGCTGCGGTCGAGTTTAAACTGCCCGCCGCTGTTTTGTCCGCCCTGCGCGCCGGAAGGAGCGCGCAGGAGCCCCGGGAGCAGTCCTTCGTCCGCCGGACGCGCCGCATCCTGCAGCCTGCCGCCGGATGGCGCACCGAGGATGCCCAGGAATTCGGCGCTGCGCTCTACCGGCGGCGTATGGTACTGCGCTTCCTGCACGGTCTTGATGCCGCGTTCGGTCTCGCGCAGACGCCGAACGAGCTTTCCTTCTTCATCGTATTGATACATCAGACCGAAGTGCTGATCGTCGAAGACCGCCAGGACACGCAGGGTGCGATTGTCGTAAACATAGGTCGTCATCTGCGCATCGAGCGGCTGGATCCGTACATCGTCCAGACGCATACTGCCATTCGGCCCTGCGATGCCGATCTCCACCGTGGCGTCCACCGGCAGGCCCGTCCAGCCGCTTGGCCGCACTTTTGCTTCGTAGAGCGCCCATTCGCCTGTCCGCGCAACCTGGCTGGCGCTCGTGTTCGCGCTCTGCAGGCCGGAATAGATGGTCGCCGTTGCTCCCGACAGCGGCGCGAAGGCATCGTTGCGTACCCAGAACTTCACCTGGATGCCGGCGTCGTGCAGGCGCTGCGTCATGCGGATCGTCGCAACGTCAGCCGTCCCGGAGGCGGTAAAGGCCAGCGATTGTTTGCCGGTGTGCGCATGATCGTCCTTAATCACGCCCGTCGTCACCGGCAGATCTTCATAACTCATAAAGGCCACCGCGCCCTTCTCGGCATTCTGCGCCAGCAGTACGGGCAGCTTGCCGTCATGACCGAACTTCGCCGCCGAGGGGATGTCGAGAATGTTAAGCTCTTCCAGGGCTTCGCCGTGCGGCGAATAGGCCGTGACCCGGTTAACGCGCAGCCAGTTGGCGTCAGCGCCGGGGTTGTCCTTGTCGAACAGACTGAAAGTCGCGAATGTCCCCATTTCATAGATATTGCTTTCGCCGGAGGCATAAGTGCCGACATCCGTTCGGTAGGCATAAGTCTCCTTGGGCCGCCACTTGCCGCGTTTACCCGCAGCATAGGGGTTGGCGGGCTCGCTTGCCGCGGAATAGTCGCTCCATTCGAAGTCCCAGTCGTCGCTCCAGGTTACCGCGCCGGCAGAGAGAACCTTGTTCAGGTCGGGGCCCGCCATCGTCGGCGTGAAACCTTCGTTCGTGAATTCCAGGATTGAATCCGAGAGGTCAACCGGCACATTGCTGCCTTCGCGGTAATACACGATCTGCCCGTTGTCGTTAATCGCAAAGCGCCCGGGACCGGTACGCGATTTCTTGATCTGGACGTCCTTGAACGTCGTCGCTCCCGAGTCGAAGACACTGCGAGCAAACTGATAATCGTAGCGGTAGACAACATAGTCGTTGGGGTTGGCCTTGCCGAATTTGAAGGTAAAGGTCAGATAACCCTTCTCGTCCTGATCGAAGTAGCCGATATTATTCGTGAAAAAATCGGGATCGGAAGCGACATCGAAAAGCTGGTCGAATTGGATCGACGTCAGCGTTCCGCGGAAATCGTCTTCCGGCTGTTCTTTCTTGCGCAGGTTAGCTTTGCTGTCCGGTAGAAAACTATAATGAATCGTGCAGGTTGTTTCCACGAATCGGGCATAACTCTGCAGGATAGGCAGCCCGCCGCTGGCCGTAAACAACTTCAGCGAGGCTAGCTTCGCGTCTCGCGGCGCCTGATCCTTGACGAGTGCAATTGCGGCGTCATTGGGAGCTAAAAGCGCTACATCAGATGGCTCATAGCGTGGCAACAGTGAGGCCCGAAGAGTTTTTAAGGCCTGACCGCCGTTGGTGACATTGCCGACCAGGCATTCGTCCGTAATCGAAGCCATGAATGCATCGATCGATGCCTGTATCGAAGCCTCCGCCGTCGTGACCGTCGCGGATGTCATGGCATAGCCCTGCTCGTAGAGCGGATTGGTACAGCCCGGTACAATCGGAAGCCCGCCCAAGGTCGCGAGCGTACTGCCCCAAGTGTCGTTGAGCAATTTGTTTAACTCGCCCACATAGGGATGCGGGTCGGGCGAATCGCACACCAGCTTGCGCGAGCGGATGTTAATTGTTTTGTTGTCGATAAGTCCGAAAAACAATCCGAATTTTTCGTTGAGTTTGCCCGTCTCGGATGTCGCTCCCAGTAATTTGGGCCAGTTAATTTTCAAATCCGGGTACTCCGTGTACGGTTTGGCAGGCATGTCAAAATGCTGCAGCGCCATTTGTTGACAGCGGAACAAATAGTTGTTTAAGTGGTCGGCCATTTTCTGCCGCCGCTGTAGCTCCGCGCCCCATGCCAGGGCAGCGCTCAAATCTTCGCCGTAGGTCACGACCGATCCTTCGGCTGCGAGCAGATTGTTCTGCCGCGCGCTGCGCACTATGCGCAGTGAGTTGATGACAGGGTGATTGCCGGACAAGAGGTTCGGTCCGTGATCCGTCAGGCTCAGGTTTTTGTTCGGAAAGTCGATCGCGCTGATCTGATAGGTGCCGCTGGCGGCCGACGCGCTGCGCAGCTCCACGATATCGCCGGGAATAAGGACGTCTTCCAGCGCCATCGCAGCATAGCCGCCGCCGGTGGAGCCGTCCACGATGTTAAGAGTTCCGCCGGGGCCGGCGTCGGTATAGCTGAGCGTCAGGCCGCGATCCGCTTCGCCCGGCTCATCGTTGGCATAGATTATTTTGCCCTCGTACATGGCTTTCTGCGCCAGCGCCGGATAACTGCGATAGGCCGGCAAGCTATAGGCGTAATACGCTCCGACGTGTTTGGCCGGCGCCCCGCCCAACGTCAGATCATCGTAGCCGTCCGTCGTTCGGGTAATTGCCGGACGCCCGGTCGCCGGATCGAATGCCACATTTTCCGTGGTATGGAAGATACCGTCCTTAAACGACGTAACGCTCTTCAGAATCGCGGGGTAACGGATAACTTTGGAGTTAACGTAGATTTTGGATTCAGTTCGATTGTTCTTGAGTGTAGGCCACACAGTTGGATAAGGCCCGCTCACCACTATCGCCTGCACGAAGCTTAGGTCAACTTCCACGCCAAAGTCCCAGGTAAAATCATCCACGTAACGCGATTCAAAGACAACTTCCATCTCCTTACCCGGCTGCTCCATTCGCAGTGCTTTAGCCGGTCCGTAAAACATCGGCACCCGCTCGCCGGGCTCGAAGTAATTGTAACATTGCTGCGCACTCAATACATGGGTCGCGGGGTCATCAAAGTCCCCGCTGTACGTACTGACGCTGCGCACCTGACCATGCATATTGTTCAGAATGAAGGTGTAACCCTGCCGCTGAATAATCTCCTCACTCGTAGAGTTATACAGCGCCAGGGGCACAAGCAGGCGGTCTTTGGGGCGTTCGACCTTTGAGTATGTAATACCATCTCTGCTGAGTTCTTGATAGTGACCGTCAAAGGGGAAATCCCTGGCGGTATAAAATTCATGGACAACGAAGCCGGCGCCGTTCAGTCCGCTATGAATATTCTCGACGACAACGCGGGCATAGCCGACCGAGGGCGAGGGAAGGATACTCTCGCCGAGCGGACCTTCGAATTGCTTTTTGTCTTCGCCGGCGGTAGCGCGTTGTTTGGAACTTTGGCCGGCGCGCTTTTTGAGCGATGTTACAAGCGCGTTCTCCTCCCGCATCCCGACCGGCTCGTTGGCGGCGACGCCTGAAGAAATATGACGCTTTAACTCATCGTCGTACATTTCGTAGCGATAGCGGCTGCCAAAGAGATTCGCCGTTCCATCACCGTCAAGGCCGGGATCAAACATAAGCAGCCGTTTAACACGGACGCCGCCGCCTTTTTTGGGAACAGTGATGGGAACGCGCAGATAGGAATCGGCCAGCGCGATGCGGCGGCAGGACTTTTCCTCGTCAAAGAAGGTCCGGCCGAAATTGCTGAGAAATTCAGTCAGCGCCTCGGCATAATTGTTCTCGTTAATGAAGTTCTTAAAATCTTCATACTCAAGACGACCGGCCTTGTTGGCTTCCACGCGGTCGAGACAGATATTCCGCGGCGCATGCTCCAGCGTCACCCATAGCAACTCGTCGCCATCCACGCCCGGATCGGGATCGTCAAATCCGGCATCTTTGACCGCGGAATAACCGGTGATGTATTCCGCCTTCAGTTCCGTGTCTTCAACATCGGGAATCAGGCCGGAATCAAAGAGCGAATACAGAAAACGAAAGTGCAGTTCGCGGCTGCCGTTCTCACCAAGGTAGTCGGTCCGGATCTGGTCGGCGATCTCCCCTATCAACTGCTTACGTTGAGCTGCCGTTAAGGAGGGCTGCCATCCGCCGACGTCGAGGTAAAATTTTCTGGTTCTGACAAGGTGATCGTTTCTGTTCAGGTCGGGATTATTGCTTATCAGGGGCAGCATCGCCATCGCGCGTCGGTCCTGAACAAAGCTGTAGTCATGTTGTTCATATTGAACGTGTATTTCACCGCCGGAAGGCAGGCGTATCCATTTTAGATGCCAGGCCGCCGGGTCAAAATCAGCCGATGGATTCTGGTTCACCCAGGATTGCATGCGTTTGCGACGCTCACCGCCATTGGCCTGGTATGCACCCCAGGCGTCAATATTGCAGGGGTCGTAGTCCGGATTCTGATTCGCGCTGCTGTACGGACTGCCATGGCTGATAACATCGCCGTATTTCTCTTCTATCAATGTTCCGCTTAGCCCCTGCTTGTAGTAGTCCGGGCTGCGGTACTCATACCCAAAGACATAGGGCGTGATTCTGGTATTAACGATACCCTCATATTCAATCCAGACTTTTTTCAGGGTTAACTTACCGCCGGTCGGAACAGAGTTGTTATGAACGCCGCCGGCAAGATGCTTGGCGACGGTCTGTTCATACTCGAAATGAATCGTACGAATTGGATTGTTTAGATCGGCCTTGGCAAATAGTTCAATTTTATCCAGTTGCTGCAGCTTTTTGCCGCCCCGGATACCCGTGGTATTGCTTAAGGCATCGACGGTACTGGTCGTCGCCGAGAGCCCGTCGTCGCGATCGCTGCGGTGAAATTTTGCGATGTGGGTTTTTGTTTCGATCTCATCCAGATATACGATTTGTTTATAGCCGCTGCGGACGAGGCCTTTGTTATCGTCCGGCTCCGACATATCGGCTATGTCATATTGCATACCGTTGTAGGGATTGCGCCAGCGGTACCAGTTGTCCTTCAGAACTTGTTTATCTTTGCTGTAAACATTTCCGTGGATCACGTCATAATCGAATCGTACATATCCGCCAAGGTCGTCGTCGTCCGGTCCATCGCCGTCGATATCCAGGAAATCGTTACTGGTAATTTCGGTTAACATATAGCTGCTTGCATAAGGCTGGTTGCGCATCTCGCCGACCACATAGGTGGCCGTAGAAGAAGTGTTGGGTATTGGACTGCCCGTGAATTTTGCCAGGTAGCGATCGCTGTCCGGCTCCAGGAGCGGCGCATTCTCTTCGGTGTAGAGGCGATTGCCGAATTGCATATTCTCTTCGGCCGCCGCGTACACCGGCATGCCATAGACATACCGAACCCCTTGTTCATTCGTAACGGCGAATTCGCCGATTCCCTCGGGCGCCAGTGCACGAGCGCCATAGCTTTTCAGCGCCGCCTGTTGCGTATAGCCTTTGCCGGCCAGGACATCCACATTGCGCGTTGATGCGATGTGAGAGGAACGGCCGCTGCGCTGATTGTCATTGATATTGTGGCGCGCATCAACCGGAATAAAATTGTTACGCATCCCGATGAAATGATCCGAAGGGCTGGCTTCGACGCTGCCGCCCAGGTCATTGTTAAAGCGGAAGAAGTATGGTTCATCAACATAGCTGCAACTTGATGCAGTTGAATTCTTGGCGTAATCATACTTAATGCCGGTATTTGTATTATTATTGACATGACGTTCCGGCCATTCGCCGAATTCAGACTTTTGTTCTCCGATACCGCCATCAAAGCCATTGCTCCAGGAGCTCGCGCCGGCGCCCCATTCGCGCGAATGATGTTGCATCGAAACGCTGCTGGATTTTTGATTGGGTCGAAAGTGCCCCACCCTGGAGTGATGCAATCGGAATCCACCGCCAAGCCCTTCACCCGTCAGTGCGAAATTGTCGAAGTTTGAAAATGGGATAGCTAAAAAATTATCTCGAATCGTGTAAGGAACGTCCTTCTCCAGGTAGTAGTCCATCAGGTCGTCTGTATTTTCTACCGCGGTGCCCGAGTACATGTAGCCCCATGCTTTGCGCTTTTCACTTTCCATCTTGTGATAGTTAAAAGATCCCTGCAAAGTGGCCTCGACGCCGGCGAAGGGCAAGAGCTCCCATTTTCCGCCATAAGAGTAGTCTATTGAAGCGCCTGAATAAGGCTCTATATTAACAGGTCTTTCATTATCTTCGATTTCATTATTGACATAGAAAGAAAATGCCTGGTTGGCAGCTTGTCGCAAGGATGACCTGGACTTGTCGGCCCATTTAAGTTCTCCCCTGTTCACAATTCTCGAGCCTACCATCACCTGGGCCGGTCCAACCTTATCCAAAGTAGTCCCCAGCAACAGTCCGCCGGGATTAATCTCGTGATTGTACGTTTCTTTCCCATCCGAAAGCGAATAGCCGTAGTTGGCCATCCCCAGTGCCTGAGCACTGAAGCCGAGGACATAGCCAAAACCCTTGTAGCTATTCAGTCGCAGCGAGTAGTTCGCCGAAAGGTTTAATTCCACGGGAATATCGATTTCTTCCAGCACAGGTACCGGCAGATTAATATTTCCGCTGGCCAGTTCCGTCCCGGCGGTGATGCCGACGGCGGCGGTCCAATTGGCTTTCGTTTTATTGACATATCGTACATCCGCATTGTGATAATCATCGGGAAAACCCCTTGTTCCCCGCACAATCGATCCCGGATTCAGCGTCCAGCCATAGCCCACCCAAGATGCTTCCTGCTCGGGCGTGACACCGCTGTGATAGGAGAGCGACATGGCGTAGCCGCCGCCGTTGGCGCCGGGAATATTGATGATTGGCAGGTTGTACGTGAATCCGCCCGTGAATTCATTGACCATACTGGTTGTGGCTACCGGTTCGAAGCCAGCGAATTCCTGCTGGACGGGGCCGCTGGTTAGTGCGTGGAGCGCTATCGGCGCGCAGATCTGGATCAGCAGTCCCGCGAAGGCCGTTAAGGCCGCTGTACGAAAGATTAGGGTCTTCATCGTTCTATGTCTATTGTTTGGCAATATGAACAATCCGCTCAGCGCAGTCCCGGCTACAGAGATGCGCGCCGCGGCGTTTGAAAGGGAAGATCGGGTATGCCTTGCAGGTCGTCCCTGCGAAATGCAAAGCTGTGGACGCCGCTGCGGAAGACTTCATCGTAAAACAGCAGGTCGAGATCGTCGTGCAGGGCGAGCGCTTCTTCATCCGCCGGCGGCGTAAACAATAGCAAAAAACGGCGGCTGTCACGAAGGCTGTAGATATTTTCCATCAGGGCCAGCGCGGGTCGCAGCTGGCGTTCGCCCGCCCGCAGTTTCACGTATTCCTCCAGCCTGAAGTTCAGTGTCTTAAGCCGGGCCGCGTAGTCATCGTAGCCGCCCAGATCCTTGTACATGATGTCGCCCTTTCCGCGGCTCGTGTCAGGTCCGATCTCCATCTGCAGCGCAATCGACTGCGCGTAGTTCGCCACCAGCTCCCGGCGCAGGCTGTCGCTGAAGTCGTCGCGAGCCGTCATTTCACGCAGGGCCAGCAGCTCGGCCGGCAGATAGGCGACGCTGATATGCAGGCCATTGCTTTTGACGTCCCTGATACAACCGTTATCTACATTGCTCAGCCAGCGGACATAGTCGGCGCGTGTTTCAACGCGCTCCGGCCCTTGTGAACAGGCGCAGACCAACAGAGCGCCAAGCAACAGCATCGCCCGCAGCTTAACTTTCATCGGAAGCCTCCGCGCCGCCAAAATAACTGTTTAATGCTTTGAGCACTTCTTCCGTGATATCGGCGGCATCATGACCATAGAGCAAGTTGCCCTCGGCGGTCGTTCCGAGGATCATGGTATAGCCCCGCGCCGCGCCGTAGTCTTTGACGAAGGCGTTAATTTTGTCGAGCGCGGCCTGCATCATCTCGCGCTGCTCCTGACGTGCTTTTTTACCAAGGGAGCCCGCGTAATGTACATATTGCTCCCGGCGCAGCTGCAGTTCGAATTCGCGTTCGCTGCGTCTGTCGGGCGCTAAGGCGTCCTTCTCGCTTTCATACTGCTCGATAGCCTTTTCGAGCTCCGTTCCGAGCGTTTCGATGTTCTGACGCCACTGCTGATCTTTCTCCTTAAAGCGCTCCTGCGTTTCCTGCATGGATGTAAAACCGTTGATCAAATCGGCGGAGCGTACGAAGGCAATCTTGTCCTGGCTGCCTGTGACGACCGCGAAGAGGAGTCCGATTATCAGCGCCATGCCGGCCAGAATGCCGCTTAACAACGCTTTATTGAGTCGAATGTGCATGATGCGATCCTGAGATATGAATAGTTGTTGATACAGTTCACAATTGATCAGTCGACGTATTGCGGTGTTGAATTAACCGCATTGCTGCAATCGAATAAATCGATGCGCGATTTACCGCCGCTGCATTCGACCGTGCTGCAGCTTTCGGCCTTGCGGACCACGTATCGTTCGAAGGTACCCGGCAGCTTGCACACGCAATAGGTCACCGTGCAACAGGAAGCGTCGTCACAGCCGATGTATTGGTAGCCGCAGGCGCTCTCAGTGTGAGGAATGCGGGACCAGCAGCTTGCACCGAGCACCACGCGGTAGATCACGCCGCAGGTCCCCGGCAGGCCGGTACAGGGCGGATCGTCGGCCGGAAAATTCATTGGATTACTTTTAAGCAGCTCGATCGAAATCAGATCGATGATTAAAGCCATCGAATGCGCAGCCATCGGGTCAGTCGCCGGCGAGCCGACCGGGATGACCCAGTCAAGATGCACGTCATAAGTCTGTCCACAGGCAAAACGCTGCCGATACTGAACCTTGAAATTGCCGTAGCTCGTTGTTAACAGGTGGACGCGCGGAAAGCTCCAGTCAGATGCGGGGCAGTCGGGTTTACATGGAATGCGGTCCAGCTCATCAGCCGGAAGCGGCGGATGAAACAGAGCGAGAGCCAGTATAATGAGAGTGATCGACTTCATGATTTACACGCCGCCTGTATTAATTGGTTAACTCGTGACAATTGAAACAGGCCTCTTCGCAGGCCGACCCGCCCGCCGGCGGCGTTCCGAAGACAACGTCATCATCGCAGATTTCGCCGATCCTGCCGCCGAGAACAAGATTGCTGATCCCCTGGCTCGCAAAGTTCGTGGCACAGTAGAGATCGATACAGCAGGATACGTCCGTGCAGGGAGCATAAATGACCGGACAATCGTCCGCGCCGACGTTAATACGGGACCAGCACGAAGCCTTCAGCACCCGAAAGCTGACATTGCAATGCTGCAGCGACTGCGAGCCGGGCGTGCCGAAGGGATTGCTGTAGATAAGCTGCGACATTACTGCATCGATCAGACAGGATATCGAGTAGCCGGCGTACAAGTCCACGCCCGCGGCGCCATGCGAATAAATCGTATGAACCTGCAGATCGAAGTAACCGGTCTGACAACCCAGGCTGCGCTTGCTGTATTCGACGCTAAAGTTGCCGACACCAGGTACCAGCACAACCGCCGTCGTTACGCTGCCGAAGGGATCGTTGCAATAGATAGTGCATGGGGTCCCGCTGCTTGGATTGCCCCGGTTGATACCGGCTACAAAGCCGTCGACTTGTGCCTGTATCGGCGGCCCGAAAAGCAGAGCGCAGAGCAGAGCGGCTATCAGCGTTAAGTTTCTTGAGAAAGACATACCATTGTTCTCGAAGTGAAAATTGTTAATCGGCGATAATGATCCTGCGAACCAGCTCTTGTCCGTCGGCCCGCAACCGCATGAGATAGCTGCCCGGCGCCAGCCGATTGCCGTTGCGCTCATCAAGCGGTCGCCAACGCAATTGCTGCACGCCGCGATCCAGCCGACTGTCATCGATCAACGTTGCGACCAGCCGATTCTGTAAATCGTACACGCCCAGGGTCAACTCCATCCCGGCATGCAGGCGAATACGGACCAGTGCCTCGTCCTTCACCGGCATCGGGTACACGTCAAGCTCGAGGACAGCGCGATCTCTGCCGAGGATCCCTTCGGCGTCCTCATCCAGGCTGATTTGCTCGTTAGTGCGCGGCTCTATAATACTCTCGCTGCTGCCGTCCGGCCAGTGAATGATCAGGGAATCGACAGCTCGCTCGTCGCCCATTCCGAAGTGCAGACGCGGCGCGCCCTGACGCAGCGCGCCCCGACCGGCAATGACTGTTGCGGAACGCCGACTGCCGTCCTGATAGAGATCGACACGTGCTCCAGCGGCGACAGGGGCCGGCCGGCCGTTTAGATCCAGGCTGAGAAAATTGTTGTCATAGGGACCTTCATTTCGATACAGCGCCAGAAAGGCTCCGTTGTTTGTGGCAAGGTCAAGCCGGCCGTCGTTGTCAAGATCGATCCAGACCGCATCGCGGCTGCCTTTGATGTCCCACATACCATAGGCGTAGCTTTCATCGACAAATGCGCCACCGGGCTGTTGCAGCAAGAGGCGCGGCGACTGGCAGGTGTCCGGGCTTGCGACAAAAATATCGGGCAGAGCGTCGTTGTTAATATCCACCAGCGTGACGGAGCCGTTTACCTCGCGAAAGACAAAAGCGTGATCAGCGTCAAACTTTATATCCGAGCCGAATACAGCGGCGGACGGTATGGGATCTCCCTCCTGCTGCGGGCCTTTGCGGGCTGTGCTAAGCCCCGCGATGAAGTCCGCTTTCCCGTCTCCATTCAGATCACCGATATCGCCGGCGCTCGTACCGGTATGGAGCGGGACCGGCGAAGCTTCCGCATTTCCATAACTTACGAATCTCTTGTCCTGACCCTGATTAAGAAGTATTTCGGGATGTTCCGCCTGAGCCCTGTTGAGAAGCAGGTCGGGCAGTCCATCGGCGTTCCAATCCTGCCAGAGCGCGGCGGGTGCGATTGCCGCTCCGCCGCCGATTGACGCAGGCAGGTAGACCTCGCCGACGTCGCTGAAGCCATTGCGTCCGTCATTCCGCAACAGGCTATGTTGAATTGTCAGATCGCCGAGCCGGCCCGCGATGTATATGTCGGGCAAGCCATCATTGTTAAAATCACTGATACTGAAGCTCTGCGGCAGAGCGCCAAGTTCGAGCATCGACGGCAGATTTGTAAAGCGGCCGTCCTGCTGGTTAAGATGAATCTGAATTTCGCTCGCGGCGCCGCCGACCGTCAGCAGATCGGGATACAAATCGGCGTTAACATCAATGAAGCAGGCCATCCCGCAGTCGGCCTCCAGGTTCAGTCCCGCGTCCTGCTCAAGAAAATAGCCGCCGGCATTTCGGTAGAGTTTGCCGCCCGCCAGCAAATCATAAAAGCCGTCCCTGTCGTAGTCGCCAAATGCAATCGAAGCAATCGCTAGCGAATCGTCGACACCCAGCTCGCGCGTAACATCGCGCAGATGCGTCTTGCTGTCTTCCGCCGGATAACTGACCAAAGCTTCGATCGCAAAGCCACCCGTCAGATAACGCCATTCGCCCTCAGCGGATTTAACAAGCTGGTCGTAGTAGGCTTCGCCCTCCACGCTGGTACAACAGGGCTCGCGCTTGCTGTTGTCGGAGATCAGATACACATCGCGGTCCAGGTGCTCGACAAGCACATAGAATTGAGTGCCCCGGATCAGCGGGCCGTCGTGCAGCGGGACTTCGATCCATTCCGCCCCTCGCTGTGTCTTGCGCAGGGTGAGCGGCTCGATCAGATCGCGCTCATAGAGCGGAAAGGCTGCATCGCCTTCGCTGCCGAATATCTGCAGGCGGACGCGGCCGGAGGCATTGACGCCGCCGAGTCTGATGTTAAGCTGCAGTAGCTGCGCCGGCGCCGCAAGCCGAAAGCGTCCGGCGAACTTCCGGCAGGACTCATCATGTATTTCGATGGGTTGACCGCTTTGCCGGTAGCGCGACAGCGTATCGATCGTTTCGGCAGAAGCAACAGACGGCAGAGCAAAAAAGCTAAGCGCCAATATGAGGGCCGCAGCCGGATTATTGTTCGTCATTGCGTCTGTTTGTTTAATTGTTAAAACTGTTATCATAAGCGCCGGCGGGCGTCGGGAAATTGGAGGACTCGGTCGAGCCGCCGACAACGAATTTGTCGAAGTTGGGATCATAGACGATGCCAAAGCCGATGTCATCGCCGCTACCGCCGAGATGCGTCGAGTAGCCCAGGGCGGCACCGAAGTTCCGCACTTCGGTAACGATAGCATCCTCAGCGCCGGCCCTAGCCGTGCCGTTCGTCGTTGTCGGATAGTCGCTCGATGTTGTCCGCCCGGTGACACAGACCTCGCCGCTGTTGTTCGTCAAGCTCAGATCCCAGGCCGTATCGTCGGCATCGCCGCCGAGGTAGGTCGAATAGACCATTGATCCGCCCGTCGAGCTAAGACAAAAGACAAAGGCGTCGCTATTGCCGTTAAGCGCCGAGTCATAGGCCGTGGTCGAAGTCGGAAAATCGTCCGAGTTGGTTTCGCCGGCAACAATTGCTTCTTTACTCGCATTTACCTTGATCGTCAAGCCTCGGTCATGGCTTTGCCCGCCGAGATAGGTACAGTACACCGTTGCGCCGGTGGAGCCGAGTTTCAAAATAAAAGCATCCCGAAATCCGTTGCGAGAAGCCTGATAAGGATTCGTGCTGACCGGAAAGTCGTCGGACTCAGTGTAGCCGGTGACGTAGATATCGTTGTTGGTCCCGACGCCGACATCAGGCGCCAGTTGATAACCATTGTCTTTGCCTGATCCGCCGAAATAGGTTGAATACACAAGGCTTTGTCCTCCGGCGGCCAGCTTGAGAATGACGGCGTCATTATCACCGGCCCGGCTTGCCTGAACCGGATTCTGGGTTGGAAAGTTATTCGACCGGGAAATGCCCGAAACAAATACTTCTTCATTATCATTAACGTACAGCTCCCATCCCAGATCACGGTCGCTGCCGCCGACATAGGTCGAGTAGAGTAGCTGGCTGCCGTCGGAGCTCAGCTTCAAAATGAATAAGTCGTATACTCCGCCGAAGGTCCCGTAGAGGGCGCTGGCAAGCGGAAAGTTGTTGCTGTAGGTAATGCCGGTAACATAGATGTCTCCGTCCGGATCGAGGTCGCAGGCATAACCGCGATCGATGCCCGAACCGCCGAGGACGGTAGAAAAGAGAAGGTCGGTCCCATCCCCGGTCAACTTCGCGACAAAAACATCCTGGTTGCCCCTGACGGATTGATCATAAGCTCCGAGAGTCGATGGAAAGTTGCTCGAACTCGTTAACCCAGTAACAACCGGGCGGCTGAACTCGTCGACTTCGAGATCGCGCACGGCATCGTCATTCGTACCGCCCAGATAGGTTGAATAAAAGACCGGGTCGATAATTAATGTTTTGGTGGAATCGTATTCATCCACTTCCACGCGAATCGTATTGTCCTCGTGGGCCCGAAAGCGGGCACCGACTTGCCTGCGTTTACCTTTCTGCCGCTGATAGACAAAGAGCCCCCGCTGTTCAATCTTGCCCAGCGCCGTCCTGAATTCCAGCTCGCCCCTGGCATTCACTCTAAGATCGGAGGCCGACTCCAGCCTGATTTTGATGTCCTCCGGCTTTGCGCCCGGCTTAACGATCAGGTCGTAGCGCGCCCTGCCTTCATCGAAATATAAACGCGTGTCAATATCCACATACACGTCTTTAATGTAAGCTTCGCGATAGGAGGCCGCATCCCGAACCCACTCGGATTTGTCGGAACCACGAAGAAAGGAATGTCTGGCTTCCGTACGGTTGAAACCAAGAGCCGAGGTAGTCCGCCTTGTTTCTGCCATCCTGCGTTTATCCTGCTCGGAGTTAACAAAGCTCATTTTAACAACGTGACCGTAACGGTGCAGGGAGTCGCCGAAAATGTAGTCGAAAGGGTCGTCATACTCTTCCATCGAACCGCGACGCTTGCCGATACGCTCTACCTTGTAGAAATCGTAGAGGATCGCATCATCAGTCACCCACATTTCAACTCCTTCCGCTTTAGCTTTGTAACGAACTTCTGCCGGCCACTGCCCCAGGTTTTCGATGAATCGCAGGGAATTGTAGGCTGAAGGCGTCAGGGATTGACCGGTAGCTGTCACACTCATTAGGATACTTACTATAATGGTAGTAATTACCTTCGGAGCGTAGCTCAGCTTCCCTGAATCATAATACGGTTTACGCATTGCCTGATCCTGGTTTCTAGGATTGTGTACTTATCTGTTTACCATGACAACAACATCCGCAGCACTGCCGGTAGACAGCGCCGTTTCTACGAAGTTGTGCCCTAGGTATGTATCGACTTGAAGACGGTACACGCAAAAAGGCGACCGCATTCAAGAATATCAATGTCGAAGCGAAACGTACAGCGCGGTTACGCTGTATTTCTTCGCCGCTTTGAGTTGAATTGTAATGTTAACGATTCAGTGATTTGAACACTGGCACGAATATCGTTACCGAGTCAACGAAACGTGCTTCAATGGGGTAGCTAAAGCAGTTTGTCTTGACGGTTAGTCTTCCGGAGCTTGATTTCAGGTTGTGATCCCGATCGCTCTCCAGAATACGACTGTTTCTTCTTCAGTTGATTGCTCAGGTTGGACATCCCAAGCGTAAGGACGATGCAAATATATACGATATATCATTCGATACAAGTGCAAATATTAATTATGTGGAAAAAATTTTCCGCGCAGCTTTGATTGTTCACGGATGGTTTTTCACTATCTGTTCTTTCAGGAGCCTGAGCAGGTTCATCTTGGCCTGTCGATGGATTGGCCGGTGATCCAGGCGTTAATTAATTCCACCCATGCCCTTCGACATTTGTCATATTCGGGATCTGCGCATTAACACTTCGGCGCGACAGGCGGCTTCTCGATCAGCCGATAAACGAACTCCAGTTCCGAATCCGGCAACAGAGCAAGGAAGGCAGGGCAATACTAGTTAACAAATTCACGACAAAGCAATTCTAAAACACCTGAAGTATTCAAATAGCGTTGTTTACAACTCCGCCGCAATCCGGTCCAGATAGCCAATGGCGGCAAACTCCGCAGCATGATTGGGATTACAAAGTGCGCCACCGGATTGATGACGCAATGAGCGGTACATCGCCGTCGCCGCACGCAGAGCTTCCACACAGCTATGTGCGTCGTAAGTGGCGACGGTCGCTTCCATCTCGCGTGCGCGGGCGGGAGCGTATTGTTCGATCTTGCGGACACCGCTGGGTCGGGCTTGCGCTTCCTGCAAGGCCAGCGGACCCAGCACCCGGGCACGCAGGAAAGCTAAAAAATCCACCACTTCAAAGATTTCACCCCGTCCGACCTTGGCGGCGGCATAGTGCAGCCAGGTCCAGAATCGCTTTTCGATCCACTCGAGATCTGCCGGGGGAAACACGGCTTTGCCACGGCCCAATGCCGCCGCCAGACGTCGATCCCGGTCCAACAGGACCACGGGATCCTCCACTCGCAGATGAACATCCCCAAGGCTTACAAACTTCAGGTCAACATGCAGCAAGGGGTCATTGAACAGGCATATCAGCAGACGGCTTTCCCCGACGTGCTCGCCGGTGAATGATTCAAGGAGAGGACCCAATTGCGCCGCGATATGCGCGCGTTCACTCATGACAGCCTCGTAGGCTTCATCTTCGACAGCGAGTACAAGGTCCAGGTCACTAAAGCTGTCCATTGCGCCGTTACAGAACGAGCCGCCAGCCGCTATACCGACAATACGCGACTCGCGTTCAAACGCAGGAAGGGCGCGCTGCAAAAATCGGGCGTGATCCCGCGGGAGATGATCGAAGTGTTCCATGCCGTATTCCTGTTTGAGCGGTTACTGAGTCTCCACCGCAGCGTCAACAAGGGGTAGCCGTGATTCACGACACCGGATTGCGAGACTCTAAAATGCAACATACAATCATTTCGCCAGCAAGCCAGCACCCGGTGCGGAGGTATTGTGCGGGTATCGTGAGTTTCGCTCCGCATAGTCTCGCGGTTCATCGCGTTATGACGATTGGCGGATTCTCCAACAGGCTGAATCCAGTGGGTCAGGGTCAAGATTGTTGTTCGGTGGGTGTTGAGCTTTACGGGCTGATTTGATGAATGCGCTCACGGGGCTTTGGCGTGTTTTGTGTGTGAAGAGTCCAGGCCGGTTGATTCGCCCGATCGATTTAGTTGTGATGTGTGTAAACGAGATGTGGCGCTTGCCGGAGGTGGCAGAGAGACAGGATAGCTGGGTGGTAGTGCGAGAGCAAGTTGGTTGCTGCAACAACGGGTGAAGGCATTAAAGGGCCTGAAGGCCCCCACCCCCGCTCACCGCCGCCAACTTCAGGCATCGAGCTACAAATACAAAGCACCAGCACCAAATCCCCTTTGATTCAGTGTCATCTCCGCCAATATCGCGAACCAAGACAATCTAAATGCGCGCCGAATTAAGCTGCAACAATACTAAAACGCGATTCACAAAACAACCGGCAATGAAGAAGTTGGCCGGTAAACATGCTCAACGGGCCATTTGAGGTGGTTAACGGTCGCAATTTTGCAATAATCGATTCAGGCTATTTAGCTGCAGCACCGAAGTTTAATCCAAAGTGATTACCCTTTTCAGAATTGCAGCCTCCGACGCTCAACCCCGCTCAGTCAGAATCGTAAGCGCCCTTGCCGATCTTAAGCACAAGACAGGCGCATCTCAATGAAACGAACAGTCAAGTAAACGCGCCCTTGCAGTTAGAATAGGCAGAGACAGCCGGGGCTGTGGAATTAAAGAGATTTATGCGTCTCAGTAATCCGGCCTCATGCAAAATGGAATTCGATAGTCACACGACAGAGACATAGAGGTTTATAATTCCATTCACGATGTTGTCAGTTTGTAATCCCTTGTCTAAGGCTCTGAAATGCTATGGTGCTGTTGACGACGGCGATAAAATGCGGCTTGCAATGCTGAAAGACCAACGACAATAACCGATGGGTGCAACGAGACGACTATCTAGGAAAAAATGGAAACGGTGCACCACGGGCAAACAATTTCTCCTTCATGTTTGCTGCCTGATAGTGCACCGTTTCACAACACAAACGTCACTTTCTAATGTCGAAATGCAAGCGGTGGATTTTCGAGCGCGGTCGGGTCCTCACGCACTTGTTAACTGCTGTCATCAATCAATCCGATGTGGCGATGAGGACCTCCGTGAATACACCGTTAGTGATTTCGCGTGTATTCGACTCATCGGTGTTGCTGGCGGTAATCATTGAGACGGTACCGGAAAGCAATACAATTTTTAACTGGCCGGCAGCCGAGCCCGGCTTATCCCTGATCTCGGTGATCCTGACTGTTCCGCTGAGCGAGTTAAACATCTTCGCGCCGTCACTGACTGTTACCTGTCCGCCGGCCTGTCGTTCATTGTCTGGAATCTCACTGATATCCTGAATCGGATAGCTGGCCCCAACAACAATGTCGTCAATGTTCTTGTAAATCGTGACGCCGATGATGATGGTATTGTCCGCATCGGTGGCAAGGAAGCTCGTCCGGCTGCTGGAAGTCCCCGATGCCTGGGATGCTTCAAAAGCGCTGCTGCCGGAAGGCGAAACAACCAGGGCCGTCATTTGCCCCTGACATTCCTCGCTCGCATTATTATTACCGCTGGGGCTGTCATCGTCGTCCGAACAGCCGATTGCCAGCGCACAGCACAAGGTCAGATTCAACAGCAACAACATTCCAGGACGCACTCGTCCCGCCCGCCGCAGAGTTGCAGGTTTCATACAACAGTTCTCGTTGATTGTGTATTGAGGTCGCTCTTTCGTCTCGCCGATTGACAGTGCCAATATACGTGTGGCAATAGCCTTACGGTAGTCTGAAAAATCGATTTTGTGATAAAAGTCTCGCGTGATATTTTTCACCGAAACGGCAGCGTAACTGCCGGTCAAAACCTCCAGAAATCGTTGAATTTACTACAGAATGAAGACTTTAGCGCTAATTGACAGTCTGACGACGGGCGAGCGGAAGACTTTTGAATCTGTGATAAAAACACACAAACGGCAGAGTTTGCAAAAGCTGTTTCGGCACCTTTGCAAATTGAAGCGCGGCAAGGCTTCGCCCGACAAAGCCAGGATGTTCGCTGCCGCATTTGACACGGCATATAGTCAGGCAAAGGACTATCTGCTGCGGAATGAGCTGCGCCTTTTGAATGACAGGCTCCAGGCATTCCTGGTCAACAGGGAATTCGAGCATGCCTGCGGCGAGAACCGGCACCTGTTTAAGCTGTGGCTGCTGAAGGCGCAGCGGCGGCGTAAACTCAAGCAACAGTTCGAGCTCAGCTATCGGTCAGCATATCGCGCGGCCTGCGAGGATCAGCAGGATGAGCTCGCGACGGAGATGCTGGAGCTGCAGTTATACGAATTAGTCAATGAACGCGAAATTACCGACGAAGGCTATGCGCGTGTCGTTGACCTTACGAATAAACAACTGCGGCATATCAAACGAGCCTTTATCCAGGGGCTGCGGCCAAAGGAGCTTCGACGCGCCTGGGTTGTTGATACGCTGCGATACTTCGACAGCCAGGAGCCCGCGCCCGCGCCCGCGGAGTCGCTTGACCTGTTAAGTCCGGACTTGAACAACCCCTATACCTTAAGCACCTACTACAATGCGCTTTCCTATCGCCATGAGGACATGCAAAGGGTGGCGGTTTGTGAGAAAGCCTTGGAGCATCTCATGCAGTGTAAAGACAAAAATAACAATATGCGAAAGCTGGTATTGTTCACGAATATGGCGCTGGAATGCCGGCGACTTAACAAAATCGATGACGCCGCGCGCTATTATGCCAAGCTGCTGCAAACTTCACAACGCTACCGGGAACCTTTGCAAGCCTCAGCGGTGTACAACTACTTCAGTTTCCTGATCTTCCAGGACAAATATCGCGATGCGATCCGCTTTTACCATGAGCAGCCGAAAGAAATGCAGGACAATCCGCGCATCGGCCACAAACTGCGCTGCAAAATGGGCATGTGCCATATCTTGCTGAATGATCCCGACACCGCGCTGGAATTCCTGGAGACTTCGCTGCGCGAACGACCGGCCCGCGTGCAATTCTACTTTCGCTTTATTCCGATTTGTGCCCTGTTCCTGCGCGGCGACGCAGAGAGCGCGCTGCGCGAGTGCGGCAATCTGATCGGCAGCATTCGATACAAAGACCAACGCGCGACTATGGAGGAATTTTATCTGGCGCTCCTGCGACAATACAGCTCTTACTTCGAAGCAGTCCTCGGCCCTCCCGGCGACTGTCCGCAGCGTTGCGGGCGCATCGCCGCCAAACTGACGCAGTTCCACGCCGACTACGGACCGGAATACAAGGATGACCTGCCTCTGTTATGGCTGAGCCGGCAATGTGAGGAGCGGAGTACGCAGGGCGAGAAGCATCAATAGGCATAGCGCAAACGAAGATACACATTTGAATTGTCCGCCAACTGGCCGAAAAAGCGATGGTCATCGCCCCACATCAGATTGGCGCCGAGAGCGAACGTGAGGGCGTCGCTCCAGCTTCGCGTCAGCGAGGGTCGCAGGTGGAAGTCCCGCTCGCCGATCGTGACAAAAGCGAAGAGGGAGAGCGTCAGTGTTTCCTGCATCGTGCGCCATTGCAGCCGCGAGGTCAGGAGATGACGGAATTCCTCGGGCTCGAACTCCGCAAAGGCTGAGTTGGCGAGCAGGGCGTCGTGATCCTGCGTCCATTCCAGGTAGTATTGCAGGCCAAGGTTTAGCTGCGCCGCCAGCGATCGTTCGTGTCCGGCCAGCAGACGCATCTGAGAATTGGGCAGATTTGGATCAGTACCCCGCTTGTCGCGTCGCGAGTCATAGTATGCGCCTTCGAGGGAGGCAATGCCGCCGAAGAGACTGCCGCGCAGACTCGCTCCATAGACATTGAGGGCGGCATAGCTCTGTATGCTGTCCCGGCTGTCAAATGCCAGCGGCTGTTTGCTGAAGCCGCGATACAAGTAGGCTGCCAGCTCCACGCCGCCGAGCCGACGGAACAATCGCAGGGCCAGCTCGGCATTGCCGAAGCTTCGTGTCGGCAATCGGGCCTCTAGAGGCTGTGGCATATTGACGCGACCCAGGCGCCCCGGCAGCATTGGACTGAAAAATGAGAGGCGGGCGCCGCTGATCGCGCGATCCGGTGTGAAAACGGGCGTAACAACGATATCGGCATTCAGCGCATCCGAGAAAAGGCTCAATTTAAGCGCATTCGAAGGCGCTTTCAGATACTCATCCGCGCGGCCGATGAAGAAGGAGACAAAATCCTTTGGAAAGAGATCGTTCAGAAAAAGAAGATCGCCGGTACCCCAGGTCAGGATCTGCCGGCCGGCACGAATGTCCAGCCAGGACGCGGCGCGCAGCGTGATGAGCGCCTGCCTGATATCGATATCGACATGGTCGCCGACCTCATCGGCGTTGAAATCGGCTTTCAGACGCAAATCCGCTTCGTCGATGCTCTGCGCCAGTTCCAGACGAAAGCGAACTTCGCTCAACAGGACGTCATCGGGCTGAACGGGGTCCTCGACGCTGCGCAGGCCCAGCGCGGCTTCCGCGAAGCCATGCATCGTCAGCGACGGCAACTCTTCGTCGTCCCAATCATCGTCCCAGTCATCCTGGGCGGAAGTGAGTGCTATGCTGCTCAGGAAGCACAGGACATACATCAATGCCGACCAAGAGCGCCCGGAGGGAATGAGCATTAGCGGCCTCGCAACCATTGACGCGGCGGATTGCGCAGCGAGCGTTCGCTAAAGACATCAGCCGGAAAGTTAAGGTCGTATTCGATCTTGCGAAATTCCGATACCGTGTATGTGCCGGACCGCAGGTCGCTGACCTTCATCTTGCTCACGGTCGGATAGGCGCCGACATTGCGCACTTCAAGCGCCTCGATACGGCGGTAGACCTTGCCGGTGTTATCCAGGTACTCCATTTTGCGGGGCAGATAGCTTTGCTTGTCGATCCAGGCGGTCCAGGAGCTGAATTCAACCGTCCCCGGATCGATCGGCGTGTTTTTAACGACGTAGTACTCCGAGCTCGTTTCGATCAGCTCATGATGATCTTCCTCGACGCCGCGCCCTGAAACATCTTCATAGAAAAAGTCCGATCCCACAAAGCTTGTTCGTTTATCGCCGGCGGCGATCCGTTTAACCAGGTCCAGCCCCGGCAAATAGAGCCAGCGATCATCGTCCCGCGCGACATGTTTATTCACCAGAAAGACCGTGCCGCGCAAGTCGGCGGGACGGCTGAAATGCAGGAGATACTCCTGGTCGCCGCCGTCGTTGATGTCGCGACGCAAGATCGTGAATTGTCGCACACGCTCTCGTCCCTGCGCATCCGTGATGGTCATGCGGACGCGCGCCCGTCCGTCGGTACCGGCATAATAGGCTGCCAGGTTGGCCTTGCCGACGATCGCATCCGCTTCGCCGCCTTTGGGGGCGCTGCCCTCAATTCGATCGACGCCCAGGCTGCAGATGAGAAAAAACAAGATTGAAACAATACGTAGCATGGTTCACCTTTTTCGTGAAATGTCGGACCGTGTTCCGGTCGTCGCCAATTAGGTCTTTGTGCGGACGGCGAGACGCTTCCCGGTCATTCGCAGCAGGCCGGGCAACAGGACCAGGGTTGCAAAGCATGATGTCGCCATGATCGCCGCCAGAAAGAATCCGACTGTGTTATAGGGAATGAGCGGTGAGGCGAGCAGAGGTAAAAACCCGATCGCCACCACAATCGCATTCCGTGTAATCGCGCGTGCCGGCTCTTGAAACAGTTGTCCGACAGTCGCCGGCCAGTCGCCCAGTTCGGCGTATAGTGTCCGGGCACGTTGCAGAAAATGGATCGAAAAGTCGACCGACAGACCGAGCGTCAGGGAGCTGAGGACGGCAATCGGCATGTCGTAATCTTTGCCCAGTAATCCGATCAGACCGTAGATGAAAGTGATGGTAATCGACAGCGGCAGCATAGCCAGCAGGCCGAGCCACAGCGAACGAAAGAGCAGCAGCATCATGAGAAATACGATCAGGAAGCTGCCCAGCAGCGCTTCGAGCATTCCCTGCACCATCGCCTGCTGCCACACGACATTGAGATAGGTCAGGCCGGCCCATTGCAGCCGGACGCCCTCGGGCAGCGGCTGCCGCTCGAGATAATCGTCGACGTGACGCGTAAGCGCCAGCATGTCCTGATTGTCGCCGCTGCGCAGTTGCAGCCAGAGCACGGTAGCGCGAAAGTCGGGCCGCACGAAGTGCCAGACATCCTGAGGACGATGCGAGGACTGATAACTCAGCAGGGTCTGCGCAATTCCCGCGGCGCTGCCGGGAAGACGGAAATATTCTTCGGCGCCCTCGCGCAGCTCGCGGTGGACGGTTTTTACAATATCGACCAGCGAATTCGATTTGCCGACCCGGCCGGATTGCTGCAAATCCGTCTGCAGCGCTTCGACATAGCGCAATGCCGAAGGTGTCTGAAAATATTTGGCGGCCGACTGCTGCTCTTCAAGCAGGAGCAGCACTTCATCCCACAGCTCAGCGGCGACATCATCAGCTTCGTCCATCAGGCTCAGGACGGCATCGATGCGGACATCGAACATGCTTTCCGCCGGCAGAGAAGCCGTTGTGGCCATTATCGCTTCCCATTGCGGACGCAGGTCGATCCCCTGTTCCCGCTGTCCCTCAAGGAGCAGAGTGTCAATGGGCTGTGGGGCGGCGGGCGCGGCGGCAGAATCTACCGTGAGTACCAAATAGGCGTCGTAGGTACCGCCGAAATGCTTGTTGAGGACCCGGTCGGCCACCCGAATACGGTGATCGCTCTCGAACCAGCGGACCGGATTGTCATTGATACGAATGCGGCTGATGCCGACCACGCTGAGGGCGAGCAGCAGCAGCGCTGCCACCAGCAGCGGTTTCGAGGCCGAAAGCGTCCCCGGTCCGATACGCGCCAGCCAGGATGCAAGGCGCTGACCCTGCGTTTGAGGCGCTTGACGAAGCCTGGCAATCCGCGCATCACTCAACAGCATGATGTAGGCCGGAATGAATGTAATTGTCAGCAGAAAGGCCAGCAGAATGCCGATGGCGACAAAAATACCGAAAACGCGTACCGGCGGTATCGGCGCCAGTGCCAGCGACGCAAAGCCGGCCGCCGATGTGAGCGAGGTAAAGAGCATCGGCCGAAACAGGTGCTCCAGCACCCGGACGATTGTTGCGCGCCGTTTCCCGATACGCGGGTATAGATCGGCGAATTCGCTCAGGATATGAACGGCATCGACAACGGCAATCGGCATCAGGAAGATTGGTATCATCGAGCTCATAATGTGCACGGTGTAGCCCATCCCGATCAGCAGTCCCATGGTGGCGCCGACCGTGATAAAGGCTACGATCATTGGCGAGATTATAAGGGACAGACTGCGGAAAAAGAAGAGCATCAGCAGGAAAATGATCAGACCGGCCAGGGGCGCGGCGATGCCCATCTGCCGGAACATCTCGACGCCAAAGGTATCTTCGGCCACCGGCAGGCCGCTGATGAAATACTGCTCCTCGCCGGTGAAATCCGCGATAAGAGCTTCGATCGCGCTGGCGATACGATGGCTGGCGCTTTTGTCCCGGATCGGCACATAGATTGCTATCGCCTTGCCGTCTTCGCTGATCAGCGTGCCGTACAGCAGCGGATTGCGCTCAAGGGCCGACCGGATGCTGTCGACGGCGGCGGGTGTGGTCGGCGCTTTGTCCATCAGCCATGCGAAGCGCACCACGCCCGGTCCGTCGGGCTGGATGTCGTCAACGGTTGCCGGCGATAGCAGTTCCTGGCGCACCACGCCGTCGATGCTCTCGATGCCGCGTGTCAGCTCGTAAACACGGCTCAGCGAGGCGGTGTTGAAGACGCCCTCCGCATGCCGCTCGTTGACGACGCCGACGACGATCAGATCGTACAGCGCAAAATCAGCCTTGACCTTTTTATGGAAAAGACGCTCGGCCTGATCGGCCGGCAGCATGTTTTCGGGGTCGGTGTCGATGCTGATCCGCGGAATCTGCGACCCCAGACCGACAAAGAGCAAGCCGGCGAGCAACATGAGGGTTTTGGGATAGGCAAGCGAAAGATGAATAACTCTGGCGCCCAGGCTCATAGATCCCCGATGTTATGAGAAAGGCACAAAGCTACGCACAATAATCCGTCCCGCAAATGACCGCTATCATAGTTGGCAGATCTGCTCACCTGCCGGCTGCGCGCTCTACTCAACGATATAGACAAAGCTGAGCTTCACACGGGCATCCACAAAATTAGCGCTCGCCGCGCTGGCCTGTCCGCGGCCGTCATGACGGCTGCCGCGCGCGCCGAAGCCGCCGCCGGAGCTAGATCGCTGCCCAAGATATTCGATGCTGATAATTTTTCCCAGGGCCCAATCGAGCTGGTCGGCCGTAAAAGCTGCCTTGCGCCGGGCATCGGCAATTGCCAGCTCTTTGGCTTCATCTTCGAGCGCGCGCTGCTGCGATGAAAACAAATCGACGCTGATAATTTCATCGACACCCAGATTCACGAGGTCGGCCTGCAGATCGCTGAGGTCCGCTATCCGCTTGCTGCGGATAGAAAACACCGAATTCGAGAGATAAAAGTCATCATCGAGCCTGTCGCTCGACCTGCTCTTGCGGGTCAGCCCGGTTGACTCGAGCTTAATAATATCCGCCGTATAGTTCTGCGCGACCAAATACTGCTCCAACGCCGCCACGATACGGTTATGGGCGTCTCGCGCCGCCGCCGCCGAACTGTCACGCGTAGAAACACTGAATTTCACGTCGGCTACATCGACAGTAAAAAACTTCTTGCCGTAACCGATCACACTGAAACTGAGCAAGTCACGCGTGTCCGAAGTGGTCGCGAACTGGCCGAAAGCCACGAGATTGCCGGCCAGGAACGCCAGCACAAGGAATGGTAAACATTTCATAGCCACTCTTTGATTGGTTCTGTCAGAACTGATGAATTTAGGATGCGCAGTGGCGCCGAGCGGCAGCCGGCACTCTTGCCGGACGGACCGCTATTGGCGTATCGGTAATTTTGACAATCGGCCGGGGTGTATGTTCGGACTGCGACTGCTGCCGAATGCTGTCAGGCAGCCGACATGCAGGAAAATATCGGGCCCAGGGCGGGACCCTCTCTTCTGGCGGGTTCAGCGCCTGTGAGGCGACAACTCGGGCAAGAAGCATCGCGCGGCGCAGACGGCAGAAATAAGCGGTCGGCGAATGCTGTCAGCAGACGCCGCCGCCTTATTATTTACGAATTAGGGAGCACTCAGGGGGCCTGATGCAAGGCCACACGATTGCCCTCCGAATCCTGGAAATGAGCGATCCAGCCGTACTCACCGATACTCATTTTCCCCACCAGCGTGCTGCCGCCGTGTTCGCTGATCTTGGCGAGGGTCACTTCAATATCGGGAACGGTGAAATAGACGAGACTGCCGGCATGCGAAGGTGTGTAGCCTTCAGACTTAATCAAGGTGCCTGTCGCGCCCGCTCCGTCCGGAGACATGGGAAACCAGGCCATTTCGGCGCCGCCCATTTCATTGACCGACAGTTCGTAGCCCAAGACGGACTCGTAGAAGTTTTTAGCCCGAGCTATATCGTTTACCGGAATCTCAAACCAGTTAACGGGATTAGGTGCTGCCATTGGTTCCTCCATTGGGATTCTATATCGCAAAGTTATGACCGCACAAGGATGTTTCAGGCAGTTGGCCCTGCGCGGCCCTTGATAGTTTCGAATGTTCTGAGTGTCCAGTCTGCAGGATGCAGCCTCTAAGTCGGGAGCGCCGCAGCTTTGGACGTGCCAAATCCGGAACCGGCAAGCCGAGACGGATCGTGTCGTGACAGTTCATCCCGGCGAACTCGGCCAGGAAGCATCGCTCGGCCGGATCGCGCCCTTAACTGTTTACGGGGTGGCAGGCCGCTTCCGCAAGCGCCATTGCCCGGGTTCCGCCGCAGGGTACTCGATCAGCAGAATTTGGTGCGAGTCACCCGCAGCGTCCGTCCACTACTGCAGAAATCCTCGGAATTGGTCCGCTTAATTGTTGGTAAAGTGTTCGGATGTCCGGTATTCGGAGTATACCGGCGTCCGTCGTCCATCACATGTCCATTGCAGCGCTTCGAAGTTGTAATTTACAAAAAAATCTTCGTCACAATGTTGGCGGCAGATAAAATCTTGTCATGAAAAAATTTTGTAGCGAATCTTCTCCTTTGGGGCTCGCGACAGCAGACAACTAGATTCAACTTTATACCAGCGTGCGCGCCCGTCTCACCAGCACCGGCGATCCCTGCGCCAGAAAGGCGGAGTGTGGTGCGCGCTCCAACACCTCGGCAAATGCTTCGGGATAGGTCGCCGGAACATCGCAGTCGAACTCGGATTCAACCGCTCGCCACACTTCCCAGGGCGGATGTTCCACCCGATATTCCAGCGTGCCGCCCTTACGTTGTCGGGCATAGCCCCAGTAATGCTCGCTGATAAAGGATTCTTCCGTATCGGCTTCCGGCAGATAGGCCCTGCCGCCGACCCGCAGCCCGAGACGATTCCAGCGTCCGGCCTGCCGCCATTCGTAGCGCACAATGCCACTGCCGTTTTCGCCCAGCTCGTCCTCTCTGCGCATCGGCCGCCTGACGTAGTTTTCGTTGTAGCAGCGCCGCGCCAGCCAGGCCGTCATCCGTTGCGGCACGATCTCCTTGATGAAGACCACGCCGCGTCGCTGTCCTTCCGGGCCGTACCGACGCACATAAAAACGCAGATTCACTTCCTCGAAGTCCTGGTATCCGGGAACACGCAGGCCAAGTAAACGGGTATCGAGAAACTGGAAGCCGACGATACTGACATAGTGGCCGCCGCGATAGTCGTCCAGCTCGGTGCCCGCCGGCAGGTAGGGTGCGAGCAGATGCGGATCGACTTCGTAATTGAGCATCGCCAGATGGATCCAGCGCGCCGTCAGAAAAACACCTTTTTGACCTTCCAATAAGCCCTGGCCCCCGCGTTAAGTCCGTGTCGTTCGCCTCTCGCTGACGCCGGCCGGCTACTAAGATTGTGGCAGTGACACTGAAAAGCGGAGGGCGGCGAAGCCGAGCCAAACCTGTTTACACATCGCGCGCATCCACAGGCAGGCGGACAATGAAAGCCGATTGCCCCTCATCCTGTCGTTCGTACCTGATGCAACCGCTCATCTGAGCGACAAGCTTACGAACGATCGTGAAGCCGGGTCCGGAGGAATTGCCACTCTCCGCGAGCAGCGACGCAGGATATGCTTTTCCTGCGGCCATCCCGGACCAGGACGCCGTGGCAGTCTCGGCGCCCTGGTCGATGACATTGAGACAGAGGCATCGGGCCCGTTCGTCGACACCCATTTCCAATTCTACCCTGAGGACAATCCGACCGCCGCGCGAAGTCGATTTTATCGCGCTGATGATTAAAGATTCCAGTACATGAGTCAGCGTTTTACTATCGATAAAGACGGGAACCGAGTCATGCGGGCTTTCAACTTGCAGCTCGACGCCTTTGCGCCCCGCCCGTTCCGCGTAGTCATCCCGCAATTTGCGAATCGCCTTCAGCACATCGACATAGTGTGGCCGCATCCTGGCGACACCCTGGATAAGCGCTTCCATTTCGAGCAGGCGGCCGAGTGATTCCTTGAGCCGGGTGGCGACCCGGTGAATGTTCATCGCAAGCATAGTATCGTCAGATGCCGACTTATCGCGACCTTTTTGTAGCAAACCGTGCGCCATGCTCTGGATGATGCCGAGCGGCTTTCGCAGATCTTCATTGATGAGATTGAGTACCTCGTTCTTTTCCAGTTCGCTTTCGTGCAAGAGCCGATTCAATTCGACCACTCTCTGATTGTTCAGACTGAGGCTGTGAACATCGGTTTCGGATATTATGTCGGCAAGTCTGAGCATCGGTCCATCTCCGCTAGGTCTTTTTTGTTTAATCCGGGCTCTGAAAGTTCGTCAAGCGCTCGCTCGCGGAACACAGCGCGCCGGCCGGACGGAATGCCGACAGACGCAGCCCGCGCTGATGACGCTGCGCCCGGCTCCACAGTTTGTGCCGGAACCGTAAAGCCGAGCGCGTAACCGTCATCAAAAGCTTGCAATACGAATTTAGCCTCTGCAGAATGTCACATCACTACTACAATCATACTACGTTTTGCCTTGTCTCTTGCAGCCGCGAATACCGCCCCGGCGACTGACCTTTTCTTATTTTCATGTACAGATGCTAGATTGCGCCGGCCTGTAACGCGGAATGCCGGCCGCGGCAGCCGGCATTCGGTCAGACACCGGTCTGGCCGGCGCGGGCAGACGTCGGCAGGCCATATTGAGAGAGATGAGCCTATCATATTTTCCTTTCGCTCCGAACAGTTAAGGGCATGGATATGGATAATCGCAAAGAACGACAGGCCGAATTTCTCGGCTTCCAGGATGAATTAAAATCATTTGTCTATCGCCTGCTCACTAACTACCAGGATGCCGAAGATGTGGTGCAGGACAGTTATATCCGCGCCTTCAAGTATCTCGACTCCTTCAAAGGCGATTCATCCTTCAAAACCTGGGTCTTCGCCATCGCCACTAACCTGGCCCGGGACCGCCTGAAGCATCTGGCGCGTTGGCGTGAAGACTTCCAGGACAATTGTCGTCGGGCAACCTACGCTTCGCAGGCGGTTCGCGACGAGTTTGCCGATGTCGCACAGAATTCACCGCACGGCAAATTCGTGCTGGAAGAGCATATCGACTATTGTTTTTCCTGCATGGCTAAGACCCTACTGCTGGAAGAACAGATCTGCCTGATCCTGAAGGAGGTGTATCAGTTTAAGGTGCAGGAGATCATGCACATTACGGCGCTGAGCGAAGGCAAAGTGAAACACGCGCTGGCCGATGCGCGCAAACGCTTTCATCGTATCTTCGACGGACGCTGCTCGCTGATCAGCAAACAGGGCGCCTGCCACCAGTGTACGGAATTGAACGGCATCTTCAACCCGCGCCAGAATGCCGAGCAGGAAACGCGCAAAATCAAGATGGTAAAGGAACGCGAGAGCGCGGATTTCGAAAAGCTGCTCGACCTGCGCTATGAATTGGTCCGTAATATCGACCCTCTCAAGGCCGAGGGCTTCGACCTGCACAATTTCATGATCGAGAATTTGCCGCGCCACTCGGAGTAAGCGCGGCATATCTTTCGTCCATCGGCAGCCATCCGGTGCTCCCCGGTAAAAACTTCGTCCGTTTTTGCGCGTGCTTCAGTCTAAGAATTGTCGCGACCTGTGTCCGGTCGCGAAGTAGACATTTTCGTACAATACAGTCAAGGAAAGGAAAACAACGCGATGAAAAGTATCATCAACTGGTTCAACCTGGCGAGCAGCGACATTGATAGGGCGATAAGCTTTTACAGCGGCGTCCTCGCTATCGAAATGCAACGCTTCACTTCACCCGACGGCTTTGAAAATGCCTTCTTCCCCACCCTCGCGGGCGAAGGGTTCAGCGGCGCCATCAGCGCGAATCCTCAATTCAAAGCCGGGGCTCAAGGCGCCACGATCTACTTCGATGTCGACGGCCGGATGGAAGAAGTGCTGGCCCGAGTGGGGCCGGGCGGCGGACAGGTTGTCATGCCCAGAACGAATATCGGTGAATTCGGATTTATCGCGATGGCGCTCGACACCGAAGGGAATATGATCGGCTTTCATTCGACCAGCTAAGAAAGACAGCGGCATTAGCTAAGGACCTCGCATCGTCTGACTCGCGGCGAGGTCCTCCCGTTTTTTGAGAGACAGAGCAATGCCCGACCGAAGGACTTCTGCCAACTCAGTGTCTGCTTAGCCGGCAGTCGTAGGGCGCATCCGCTGCTCTTTCAGAGAATGCATTTGCGAAAAATGCGTTTTAAGACCAAATTAAGCGGTATTTCGTTCCAATAATATTTGTATGGATTACGATGGATTTTGCGAGTGTTAATTTTCTTGCGGTGGCGGTAGCGGCTATCGCCAGTTTCGCTTTGGGCGCTCTTTGGTATAGTCAGGCGCTCTTCGGCAAGCTCTGGCAACAGGAGCTCGGCTTTACGGATGAGTATCTGCAAAGCGCTAACCTGGGAAAAATTTTCGGCTCAAGCTTCGTCCTGATGTTCATCATGGCTTTGGGCATGGCGCTCCTGCTCGGCGCGCATTCCCCCGACAAGGTCAATCTGATGTTCGGCCTCAGCCAGGGATTGTTCATCGGCCTGATCTTTGTCGGCACATCGATGGGGATTAATATGCTGTATCAACGCAAGTCATTCAAGCTCTGGCTGATCGACGCTCTTTACCAGATTGTTTTCCTGACGATTATGGGTACGATCCTCGGCGCCTGGCGTTAATGTTGCGGCCGTGAATTGCAGCATGTTTGAATATTCAGAGCCCGGAGATTATCCTCGTCTCCGGGCTTTTTGTTTTGACGGCCAAAAAATATGTCAATGTCGATCTGCGCCATTACAGGCGATCCATCGTTCTCTGGCATCATAGGGTCACAACTTCCATGCGGAGGCTGAGTAGAGTGGTCTTCGGCTTCGCTCTGACCTCCGGGTAGGAAGCTTCGAATACTTTTTGCCGTCGGTAAGCGGCGGTCTTCGGCTCCGCTCTGACCTCGGGGTAGGAAGCTTCGAATACTTTCTACCGTCGGTACGTTGCGGTCTTCGGCTGCGCTCTGACCTCGGGGTTTGAAGCTTTAAATTCTTTCTGACGTCGGTAAAATGCGGTCTTCGACTTCGCTCTGACCTCAGGGTTTGAAGCTTTAAATTCTTTCTGACGTCGAAACTCCGCGGTCTGAGCGGAGCCGAAGACCGAAGCTCGGGCACGCGCAACAGTGTCACCGTTCGTCGCACATGTTAACTGCGTATTTGCATTGCGGCGGGAGCCTGAACCGTCCTTTTATGCTTGCCGATACATTCATTCGATGAAGTCGGCGGGAGCGCTTCGTGCACAAGCCCTGCATCGGCGCAATCTGAATCAAGCATCAGCGTAACGACCGCGACCTGGCAGTTCCGACCTTAAGCAACTGCAAAAGACGCCTCCGCATCGCCGTGCACAAGACAGAAAACAATACCGGCCGGGCATCACGCCACAGCCGGCATCAGCCATACAAAGGGCTCCTCCTGCGCTTAACGCGCTATCATCAGGCGCAGCGACTGCGTGCCGTCGGCCTGATGCAGACTGCACCAATAAATGCCGGCGGGCAGGCCGCTCGCATCAAAGGTCAGCCGGAAAGTGCCGGCCCGGTGCAGCGGAATGTCGATCAGCTCAGCGACCTGCTCGCCGAGGAGATTGCTGACGAGGATGCGAACCGGTCCTTCGCGCTCCACGCGGTATTCGATTTCCGTCGCCGAGTTAATGGGGTTTGGCGTGCAGCGCAGCATGCGTTCCGGCCCTGTTATTCCGTCGGCGGACGAAAACTCCGTATCAGCCTGAGGCGGCAACGAGGCGCCTTGTTTGGGGATGTAGCCGGGGCTGCATTCGTCGATGTAGGCGGTGAATTCGCTGCCGACTTCGGCGGTGAAGCCGGATTGCAGACAGATTTCGCCGAATGATTTAAACACGGTCTTGCTTCCGCTGTTAACAGTTGTCAATCCGGGCGCGGGGCAAGTTATCGTACGCAGGCTGCTTTGCAGCAGGTGCTCGCCCGTAAAGCTGCCGCAGGCTTCGACAAAAATTCCCGGCGTCATTCCATGCACGCCGACGGCATCCCAGGCATCAGCGACCATTTTAACTTCTTCGGCGCAAGTGCCGAATCGATCAACTGCCGCCTTGATTGTTGCGCTGCGAACATCCTGGAAATCGGAGCTGCTCCCCATGTATTCCGACAGCGCGCGATACAGTACCTGCTGTGCATGATGCCGTCCCATTCCGGCAATGGCGTAGGCAGGTGCCTGCGGATTGTCATCGACATTTCCACTACCTCCCTCTATCGTCAGGTAAAACCAATAGGCAATGACATTCCCGTTGGTATGAGGATCGCTAAGGCTGAAGTCCCAATGCATGCCTTCATAGGTATTAGGACTGTTTTTACTCTTTGGATCTGACATATCGCGCTTCACATTGTCAAAATTTGCCGGCAACTGGCCTCCGATTTGATAATCGGCCAGATGACCGGCGCCTAGGCCACGATCCAGAATCGCATAATGCTCGGCCATGCTGCCGAAAATATCGGCGATGCCTTCATGCAGGGCAAGATGTTCGCCCTCTAACAACAGGCTTGTTTCCGAATCAATCACACCATGACTGAATTCGTGCGCCATTACGTCCAGCGGAAGGTCGCGGCCGGAACCGCCATTGAACGTTCCGGGAACTCGAATTCGCTTATTCCTTACGTCATAGTTTGGGCTACCGTCGTCAAACGTAAAGATTCGAACATCCAGCTTTGTGCCCTTACCGTCAATGCTGTTGCGTTCGAATGTGGCAACATCTGCAAAATAATCGTGGGCCATTGCCGCCCCCCAAAATTCGGATGTGCCGCTGTTGGTGTTGTTCGCCCAGTTATTGTTATCATCCTTAAAGTGTCGCCACGCCGGAAAAATGCCGAATACCCTTCGGGTCTCGTATTTGAGTTCAATGCCGCCGCCACGACATTCGTCAATGCTCCGGTACTTTCCACTCCGGTGTTTGGTCTGAACTTCCTGCCAGCCGTTGTGTTTGGTGTTTACATCTCCGTCATGACAGTTAAGACCAAGGCTAGAGACTTGTTCCTTAATGACGCTGCCGTTAAGTGCGTCTATATAAACATAGCGCTGGCTCAGGGGCTCGAAGGCATAAATGTAAAATTTGTACGCCAGTCGATAATTTGACGGCGCAAAGCCGACCTGAAAATCGACCCGTGCGTACATTAACTCTCCCTGTGGAATGTTCGCGTAATCAGTATGATCAAACTCTTCGTCTTCAAAAAGTTCCGCTTCTGCCTGTACCAGTTCTTCTTGAGTTTCCCAGATGTAAACATCGGCTCCGACGTAGTCCTTCGCTGACTGAAGCGCCTGCGCCTCGCTGATGGAGGGAATGCCCGTCATGTCCAATCCCACAATCAGTCGTCCGTTGGCGGATTCGCAGCTTCCGTTTGCATCCGCGTGAACGATGTAAAAGCCGCCTTCGACCGGAAAAGATTGATATGTCTGGTAGTAACGATAATAGTCATGGCCTTCAACATTAACTTTCTGCGCCTCCTCAACGAGGTCGTCGAGAAGACCGAGTCCTAATTCCGTATGGTATTGATCCACGAAAGTGCCGGCCGGAACATTTGTCGCTGCGCGGAATTCCATCCACCGCAGGTTTGACTCGGGCTTGATTATTGTGACCAGCGGCGGCAATTGCGCCCGGCAACACTCTGCCGAAATGCTGAAAATGGAAACAGCCGACAAGAGCCCCATCAGACGTTTCAGATTCACCGGCAGCCGCTTGATTTGTTGATTGAAATATTTCATTGAATTCTCGTCAAACAAAGTGTATGATCATTCAGTTGATTGGGTTTTACTCTGTCAATTGCGCTTGCAGCTCTTCAATCATCACACGTAGCGCGGCGTTTTCAGCCTGTACATCCGCATTGCTCTTATTCAGCTCGATCAGGTACAAGGTCAGCTCTTCAATTTTTTGCAGTAGTTTAACCTGCATCGCTCCCAGGTCGACGCCGTCAGCCGCATTCATTGCCGCCGCCGAAGGAATATCGGGCAGGTGTTTATTGACGCTCACAAAGCGCGCGAGCTCTTCCAGACTCGGACGTTGGTAGTCTTCTTCAAAGACGAAGTCGGGCCAGCTCGCATAGAGCTTTACCTTGATGCTCTCGCATATTACATTTCCGCGGACGGCCAGCTTATAACCCTTCGGATCGGTTGTGCCGATGCCCACGTTGCCGTTGCGCGCCAGGTGCAGCGCGTCGACAAAGGATGTGCCGTTGTCCCCCGACATTTCAAAGCGGAGCCCCTGCGGCCCGAGATTGGTGCTGATGCCGAGCTTGGCAATCGTATTCTCCCAGACCGGCGAACTGTTGTTTTCGATAATCAGCGCCTCCACCCCGTCGATGTTCAGCTTGCCCTGCGGATTTTCCGTCCCGACGCCGACCGAGCCGTTGTTTAATACAGTCAGTCCCACATGCGAGACGCCACCCGGATCGATCTGTCGGATCCTGAACATCGGCAGAACCGGCGGAGAAGTCGGCGAGCCGGTATTGTCCTGCACAACATCAAGCTCGCAGGACGGACTAGTAATGCCGATTCCGACCGACCTCGTGGTGGATAGGGATGCGGATCCGATCGTCCAGTCGCCGTCGTTGGTCAGCGAATGCCATGCGCCGTTAACATAGCCCTGCAGGTCGCTGCCGTCGTAGTGAATTGTTCCATCATTCGTCAATGCTGTAGTGCCCAGCAGGATGCCGCCATTAACACTCAGTTTCTCCTGTAATCCGCCGGCAGGCAGATCGATGCCCACGAGGTCGCCGGGGTCACTGACAATTGTACCGCTACCGACAGACCAGCCGGCCTGCAGCATCGGGCTGCTCACAACGATGAATATTGCGCTTAGGCAAATGGATAAGACAATAGTTCCTCTCATTACTAATTCTCCTTGGAATAGCAAAGTGTTAAAAATTCGATGTATTGTTCGCCGAGTTAACAGACTCGTCTCTCGGCAGAGCCCTAAGGGGGTGTCTACGAAATCATCCTTTTGCGATCCGGCCGGCAGATGCGGATTGCCGGTTTCGTGATCAGATTATCAGGGGCGCGGAGTGCAATCTGGCACGGATGTCCACGACTTGCAAGCAAAGCGGGGGGGTGAAAAAGCGGGGACGAGGCAGATAAATACAAGTATATCAACAGCTTAAGGATTGCAGAACCGGTGAACGATTCTGGGGAATCGGATGTCAGGGCCGTCGTATGCTTCGATAGCGACTCTTGATTCGAACGAATCATCACGTTTCACACAAGGCACAGTCGCGTCTGAAGGTAGGTACGAAATTACTGTGGAATTGAAGCGCGACGCAGGCGAGCGGCGTTTGCGCGCTTTGAGCAAATGGTAGCTAGCCGGTTGGAACTGCCTGCGACCAAACACTGCGCTGCGTCCGAAAATTGCAGGTTCAGATGTCGCTTGAATTCACGATGATGTGTATCCGCGTAAGCTTTAGCCTAAGCTTTTGTCCTAACCGGCCTCTAGGGATTTGACGCGGAAGGATAGTCCACCATTCTTCCGAAATCCATTTTCACGATGCGATCGGCAGCATGGAAAAAGTTGTCATCGTGCGAGACGGCAATGACGGTCTTGCCTTGATCCTTTAACTCAGGGAGCAGGTGTTCATAAAAAAACTTCTTGAACTCGGGGTCCTGATCCGCCGCAACTTCGTCGAATATGAGAATCGGCTTGTCTTCGATCAGGGCGGCAATGATTGCCAGTCGTTTACGCTGGCCGGTGGACAGGTTCAGATTGCTGAAGCGGCCGTCGGCAAAGGAAGTCTTATGATCGAGATCCAGCAACTGCAGTAGTCGCGCTACCAGCTCGGGCCGCTGTACCTGCACGCCGTAGAGAAATGTAAACAAATGAAAATCGGTAAATATCGATGAGAAGAGTTCGCGATAGCTCGGGTAGTCGAAGGTCCCGATCTGACGACCGTCAATGTCAATGATTCCGCCGAGGGGAATGTAGAGACCGGCAATGAGTTTAAGCAAGGTGGACTTGCCGCTGCCGTTGCCGCCGATGATAAACAGGATTTCGCCTTTGTTGACCTGCAGATCGACCGGGCCGGTACAGAAAGCAGCATGACTGGCTTCGGCTTCGTATTCGAACAGGAGCTGACGAAATGTAATCTTATCGTTAAACTCCGGCGGCTTGACATTGAGCGGATCGGTCGGATAGGCAATTCCACTGCCTTTCTCGAGTTCGCCTTCGAGCTTTTCAATATTCTGCGCCGCCGCATTCGCTTTGGTGAAGAGCTGCACGCTGCCTACCAGGGATTCCATCGGACCGACAATGAACAGCAGCGCCGTCACTATTCGCGCGGATGAGCCATCGGGTAGTCCGCCAAACTTCGGCAGAATAAAAATGATACTGCCGATTAACAGGTAAAAGAAGAGCTGTGAAAAGGTCATGTTGTGCACATAGTGAAAGCCCGTCCTGATCTTTATCGCTTCGGTCTCCCGGGCCAGCGTGCTGAATTCATCGAAGAGGCTTTCGTTCTTGCGGTGGTGGAGTTTCAGCTCCTTGATGCCGGCCAGGATTTCGTGCAGCGACTCGAAAAACTTGGTCTCTTTGGCGAACATCAGGCGAATATCACTTCTGATCCGTTTTTGTTTGGACATGTAATACACAAAGCCGAGCGCGACGGCGATCAGAACTATAACAAAGGCCGGCAAGGCAAGATAAGCCAGATACAAGATGCAGGCGCTGATCATTATCGCAGCCTGGCAGGCATTGATAAGGTAGGCCGCCGTTTGTGAAATGTAATTGGCATCCTGTGTGATGCGGGCATAAATGTTGGCGGAACCCATGCCTTCGATAACGGCGAGCTCCGATTTGCGAATCTTGTCGGCCAGGCGCAGCCGCAGCTTCGAAACGACTTTTTCCACAATAATCGTCGAACGCCGCAGAATGTCTTTTTTGGAATAATAGAAGGACAGCACCACAGACAGAAAGAGCGCGAAATGTTTAAAGCCGATGTCGTCCGCGTTCTGCTCGCCGATGATCGAATTGATGATTGCCAGCAACAAAGCATTCGTGATGCCCGAGAACGCCGCCATGGCGATTAAGGAACGGAATGAAGTCTGCGACTCTTTTCTGATCAGATGAAGTATTTGCATCGCCCGGATTCACTTTTTAAGCGTTGCTGGCTCTAATGCTGCGAGCGACTGACGCACCTTGCGGGCATTGCCCGCCAATTCCTTCACCAGGGCCAGCTCTCTCATCACCTCGCGCGCCGCGCGCGCCGGCGTCCCGAAATAACGTTTGCCGCCTTCGATCGAGCTAAGGACAGCACTTTGCGCCAGTATTTCGGCGCCCTTTCCGATTGTCACGCTGCTGTTGACACCGGCCTGCCCCCAGATGACGACCTCATCTTCGATCGTGACGCAGCCGGCGATCCCCACGCAGCCGCCGATCAGGCAATTGGCGCCGATGATGGTATCGTGCCCGACCTGCACCTGGTTGTCAAGCTTGCTGCCCCTGCCGATTCGTGTTGCGCCCGTGACGCCGCGATCGATGGTGCAGGCGGCGCCGATCTCAACATCACTCTCGATTACACAGATGCCGCCGGAGGGCATTTTGCGAAGCCGGCCCTGCTGCCGCTGAAAATAAAAGCCGTCCGAGCCAATCACGCTGTTGGAATGGATGACGACGTTGTCGCCCAGGACAACGTCGTTGTACAATACCGCATTGCCGTGAATAACGCAGTTCCGGCCGATCCGAACACCCGCGCCGATGGTGGCGTCCCGGTGAATCCGGCTCGTCGGATGAATTGAAGATCGGTCTTCGCCATCGGCATCGGGCGCCGCAGAGGGCTGCAGCAGCGTGATAAGCCGCGCGAAATCGCCGAAGGGGTCATTGGAAACAATCAAAGCCTTGCCGGGCGCCAAAGGCAGTTCCTGTCCTGCCAGAATACTTGTCGCCTGCGATTGTCGGGCTCGTGCATAGTACTTGGGCGTATCGGCAAAGCTGAGGTCGCCGGCGCGAGCCTGCGGTAACAGACTGAGGCCGCTGATGACATGATCCTTATCGCCTAGGTATTTGCAAGATCCAATTATTTCGGCAATCTCTTGAAGCCGGTAGTGACGTTGTAACACCATGGACTGGCTTGTCCTGCAATTATAGCTGAAACTCCCGGCCGGCACCCGGGACCTGTTTCCAAAATGTTTCCATGCCAAAATACAAAAACATCTGAAATGTTTCTGTCTGCGCCAGATCGACGGCAAGCGCACAAAAAATTTTCAGGAAGCGCTAATCAGCGTATATTCATCGGGCATACCGGACACTGCGCCGCGGATGGAGGCAGCGGAGCAAGAGGCCGGCGGCTAACGGGGCCGCTGTGATTTCCACGTATTGCAACAAACGAAGAGTCCTCAATATGCATCGACGACAATTTCTCAAGGGATCCGCTATTGTAGGCGCCACGCTGGCCGCGCCATCGCTGTTGACGGAGCATTCGGCGATGTACGCCTCCGCCGCAAATCGCAAAGTATATCGTATCCTGGACGCCAACCGGACCAAGGTCGGCACGCTGCCGATAATGCGGGCCTTTGCCGGCGACCATCAGGACTATGTATCGCCCTTCGTGCTTTTCGATGAATTTGGCCCCGTCAGACTGCGTCCGGGCAGTGATCCGCTGCGCGTGGACGCCCACCCGCATGCCGGGGTGACCCCCACGACCTATTTCCTTGCCGGCAGCGGTCACCACAAAGACAGTTTGAATTACGACTTCCAGGTACAGACGGGCGAATTCATGCTCTTCAGCTCCGGGCGCGGCGCGATTCACATGGAAGAATCGGGACAAAATCTGAAAGACAATGGCGGAACGCTGCACGGCTTTCAAATCTGGCTCAACATGCCGGCCCGCTATAAGTACAACGCCCCTACGACAGCGGTTTTCCGCGGCGATCACATGCCCCGCATCGTGAACGAATCCTTTACAGCCAGAGTGGTGCTGGGAGAACTCTTCGGCTTCACATCGCAGGTCGAGACTCTGTCGCCGGCCTTTTACTATTATCTTAAACTGCAGCCCGGCTGCCGGCTGGACATTCCTACCGACCCGACCCACAATGCCTTCATCTATACCGTCAGCGGCGCCCTGGAGCTTGCGGATCGACAGGCATTGAAGACGCATCAGATCGCGCTTTATCAACGCGGCGCCGTCAACATCAACATCCACTCCGAAAAAGGGGCGGAGATATTTCTCTTAGGCGGCCAGGTGCTTAACGAGCCCGTGTTTTCCTATGGTCCGTTTGTGATGAACAGCGAAGCGCAGATTCGTCAGTGCATCGCCGACTATCAGGCGGGCAAAATGGGCGATCCGGACAAGGTTAATTGAGCAGACCGTTTGAGATTCCCGAGCCTTTCCGGCTGTCAAAGAATCGTCATACCTTGCGTTGTTCGCGAACGAGCAGTGCAGCACGGCTGTTTTTCACATTTTGTACATCCGAATTGGAGGCAATTGCAGTTTAATACCCTGTGGATGCCACAGTAATTATTTCTCTATCCTTTCTTTCACATTTACTCTCTTCATCTCGTAAAGCAGTCTTTTGCTGCACTATACCCGTACGAAGCGGGGAGTTTGTACTCAAGGAGCTTTTTAATGTCGAACAGCCAATTCATGCTGGCCTCGTATCAGGTTCCGGTGGAAAAGCAAGAGGCCTTTCTTGAAGAGTTAATCGCAACAGAGCGGGCATATCGCGAAGAAGCACTCATCAGCGATAGTCCGATCTTCAGAATGGTCAGCAAAATCGATCCCGAGTTTATTCTTGAAATTATCGAATGGCAAAGTTCGCAGGCTCTTGCCAAGGCGCAAAACAGCAATCGCGTTATGGGCCATTGGAGCAGACTCAAGGATATGTGGAAAAACGGCGGTTTCGGCGCCGCTGATATTCCTGAAACGCGTGTCTCATGGGCCCTGATGGATGCCCTGAGCTCCTAAGTCAGTATGCAATCGTCGATGAGGGCGCACTTGCTCCGCGCAGTTTTTGCTTTACAGACAAATCGATTGATGGCGTATTTAACACTGCCATTGTGCCAGGTGCAGTAAACAAGAATTCATACACAAAAGGTTAATAAAATGGAAACGAAGCGGATATCGTGGCGAGGGCTGATCATCGTACTATTGAGCTGCGTATTGACGATTAGTTGTTCCGATGATGACGAAGAAAGGATGGGACCGAATACGAACTCTTCTACCGACTTTCCTTCTTCAAACGCTGTCCCCGGATTTTGCTCAACGTCACAGCCGGAGAGCGTTAACGCTATGGAGTCGGCCGTAGCGGCATTGATTTCCGCTCTCGGCGCCGAAGGGCTCGTCTTCAGCCTGGAAGCCTCGCAGCGCTACACCTGGTCGGTGTTGCCGGTGCCTGTGGTAGAGCGCGATGGCGAAGGGGTGCGTCTGGGCGACATTAACGCGGAACAAAGAGAGCTGGTCTGCGAATTGATCGACGCTACCTTTCCGGCTCTGGGCGTGGGAGCCATAGCGGGCGGAATGAGCAGTGACGAGGTGCTGGGCGCTACCAGCAACAGGAGCGATCGGGATTACAGTAAAGACAACTATTGGCTGTCGGTGTTCGGTGCGCCGGGCGGCGCCGATATGTGGGCATACCAGATCGAAGGGCATCACCTGGGAGTTAACGTCGCCGTTAAAGGGGCGAAGCTGAGCATCGGTCCGATTCTGATTGGCGGCGCTCCACTCGAAGACGAAAGCGGCGTCCCCCTGCTGGATGAACAAATTAACAGTATGATCGACTTCGCTGCAAGCCTGAGCGCCGATCAGCGTTCGGCGATCATCATTGCCGACAGCCCATCTGAAGTCGATGTCAACTCCCGGGATGCGTCCTACTCCTTTCAGCAGCCGTCGAGTGCGGGCCTAGCTGTCGCGGCGCTCCAAGCGACGCAGCGCGTCTCCTTACGACAGGTTCTGGACAACTATCTTAATTTTTTGCCTGATGATTATGCGGAGCGAAAGCGATTGGAGCTGGACCAGGCATTCAGCGAGGCGATTGTCTCCTGGGAGGGCCCGCTGGACGCCAAGCCTTTCGGTTTTCAATTTCGTTCGGATGCAATGCACATCATCTTCAGCGGCGAAGACGATGCCGAACATGCACATTGCCTGATTCGTTTTCCGGACGATGATTATGGCGCTGATTTGTAAGGCATCGTGATGATCGGGATATGAACTGATCCGGATTCAGCGAAAATCGACGTCGCGTCGTGATGAAATTTTTGGCAGTCCGGTCCGGTCGCGACCGGATCGGACATGTATTTCGAAGATTATTGAGCTTTGGATCGCAGACCGGTCCCTAGGGCCCGACGATAAAGGACAAAAAGGCGTCGCGCCGACGGGAAGAGACCTGCACTCTGCTGCCGTCTATCATCTCCACTTCGCCGCCCCGACCCCTGAGATACTTCTTAACGAAGACCAGATTAATCAGGTGCGACATGTGAATGCGGTAGAAGTTATCGTTAGCGATCAGGGATTCAATTTCACCGAGATTACGCGACACAACAAGGTCTTCGGCATTTTTCAACAACAGCCGGGTGTAGTTACCTTCAGCCCGGCAGCGAATGATATCCATGATTCGCACAAACTCGAATCCCTGCTCGGTTGGCAGCACCAGCTTGCGAATCGGAAGATACTCATGCTCGCGTTTCTTTGCGGGTCGCGGCTCCAGCAAGCGCTGGGCTTTGGCCACAGCAGCCTGCAAGTCCTGCGGGTTGACGGGCTTTAACAAATAGTCCAGCGCCGAGTGTTTAATCGCCCGGAGTGCGTATTGTTCAAAGGCAGTGACAAACACGATGTTGCAATCGAATGCACCCAGGGTTTCGAGCATCGCGAAGCCTCCTTCCCCCGGCATCTCGATATCCAGAAACAGCAGATCGGGAGAATTGACATGAATGGCAGTGATGGCCGTTGCCGCTGAATCGATCAGATCCAGCACCTCAACTTCGGGACAGTACTTTTGCAGCTTCAGCGCCAGGGCCTTTCGAGCATACAGTTCGTCATCGACAATCAGAGCGCGCATTATGAAGTCCTCCTTTCATTGTCCGAGCGCCGGCCTTCAAGTGGAATCCGCAGTTCCACCCGCGTACCGCAGGGACTACCGTCAGATTTATACAGGTCGCGAATGGTTGAACTGACCTGATCACGGCGGGTGTGATTCAGGAGTTGCAGTCGTTCGCCGCAGAGACTCATTGCAAGCGGCGGATGTACCCGGCGTTGGCGTGCACGAGCGCGGGCCCGTCCAATGCCGTTATCTTCAATGACACACTGCAGGACGGTACCGAAACGCCGCAAACTGATGGTAACGCAGCCCTGTTCAATCGTGTGAATCATGCCGTGGCGCAGTGCGTTTTCCACATAGGGCTGGATTAACATCGAAGGAATCTGATCTGTGTGAACGTCCAGCCTCGGGTCGATACGGATGTCATAGTGGAAAGCCTGTTGAAACCGCAGTGCTTCCAATTCGAGATAGAGCTTGAGATTGTTTATTTCCTCGGCAATCGGAAGCGTACTGCTATTAGCATTGTCGAGGATGCTGCGCACCAGTTGGGCAAAGCGATTCAGATATTCCCCGGCGCGATCGACATCCCCGCTCATCATGAGATATTCGATTGACGTCAGCGAGTTAAAAATAAAGTGGGGATTCATTCGCAGCCGCAGCGACAATAAACGATATTCGAGCATCCTGCGCCTGAGCAGGTTGCGGCTCAGGCTGGCCCGGACACGAACAAGGATCGTAAGGCCGATAATCAGGATGCCGCCGCCGATCGTTGCGACCCGAAACCACAGGCTTAACCAAAAAGGCGGATGAATTATCAGCGTCAGGGCGACGCCCTTATTGTTCCATACGCCGTCGTTGTTTGATCCTTTCACGCGAAAGGTATACGTACCCGGGTCCAGGTTGGTGAACTCAGCCCGACGACGCGCGCCACTGTAGACCCAGGTCGTATTGAATCCCGTCAGTTGATAAGCATATTGATTCTGACCGGGGTCGCAGTAGTCCAGGGCGGCGAACTCGAAGGAAATAAAGTTCTGGCGGTAGTCAATGGCGAGCGTATCGCCGTCCCGGATCTCCGAACACCACAGCGAGTCAAAAACGTTAAAAGCTGTGATGATAATCGGCGGAACATGCGGATTATCCTGTATCTCTTGCGGATGGAAGTCACTGAGTCCTTTAACGCCGCCGAAGTACAACCTGCCATCAGGACCGGCAGCGTGGGCATTAAAGGTAAATTCATTGCTTTGCAGCCCGTCGCGATCCGTGTAATTGCGGAAAATTTTTTCCTGCGGCCGATAACAACTCAATCCTTTGTTGCCGCTGAGCCATAATGCGCCGCTCGCGTCCTGCAGCAAGCCATACACCGCATCTTCCGGCAAGCCGTCGCGTGTCGTAAGCGGCGTAAACGAATCGCGTTCGCGTTCATAACGGTTAATACCGGCGCCATGTGCCACCGCCCACAGCCGGCGATCCCGATCTTCGAAGAGCGCACAGATGTTTTCACCGCTCAGGGCGTCCCGCCGCTGCGAATCGGGCTGATAGACGACAAAAGAGCGGGTTCCGGGAATGAGCCGGTTTAAGCCGTTCGAAGTGCCGACCCAGAATTGGCCGAAACTATCGCGCTGCATGCACCAGACCAGTCCGCCGGAGTAATCTCCGGAAGGATCGGCCTGAATACGGCCGACTCTCCGCTTGTTCCAATCGTACAAAATGATGCCCCGTTGAAGCGTCCCTACCCAAAGTAAACCGGTCGAATCACGGTGCAGCGCAAAAACACGTGAGTAATCATAGCCTTCGTTGTCGCTGCCGTGGTAGCCCGCATCGGATAAAACACCGTCTTTGCGATTCAAACGCTTAAGCCCGGCATTACTGCCGAGCAGCAGTGACCCGTCGCGGTCTTCGTGCACGACGTTGATGGTATTGTGATCGACCATTGCCGCTTCACGTTGGCTAACCGTCTCCGATGAATAAGTAAAGCGTTGCCATGTGCGCGTCGAATCAGACCAGCGATTGAGTCCCAACCTGGTGCCGACCCAAAGCGTCCCCCGGCTGTCGACATAGACCGATCGAATGACGTCATGGCTCAGACTGCCTCGGTCCGCCGAATGCCGATGCGTCGTAAAACGGCTGTAGTTCGGCGGCAGCTTGACTAGGCCGCGCGACCCGCCAATCCAGACGATACCGTCCGTGCTGTTGAAAAAAGAATGGTCCATGCCGTCGGCCTGACAAGCTTCATCGATTGGCCCGAAAGCGGGCTCGCCCCTACCCGTCAGACGAAAGATGCCACCCGTCTGCAGACGATCAAGGTTGAGCTGAGCCGGCAGTATCCGCAGCCAGAGAGCGCCGCGCCGATCGATGCCCAGAGTATGAATTTCACATGGCTGCTGAAGAAGATCCGGCAAAGGCGCAAATTCCGACAGCAGGGGCGTACATCGTCCGCTCCGGGGATCAAAGCTGTAGAGCAGTGGATCGCCCGGATCGTAAGTACCATTGTGTGAACCCAGATACAATGCGCCGCTGCCGTCCTCACCGAGGATCTGGTATCCGCCTGTTTCCGGCTGCACCAGCTCCAGCGTCTGAGTAGCCGTCTGCAAACGGTAAAGATTGTGGCTGTGATCACTGACCCACAGTGTTCCCTTCCGATCTTCAAAAATATCCGCGACACTAACCGGCGCAGACGTTCCCTCCAGTCCCACGCGGCTGAATCTCTCACGCCGCGGATGATAGCTAAACAGGCCATTGTCGGTACCGACCCACAGTCGCTCGGCTCTATCCACCCGCAGACATGAGATTTGTTTGCCGCTGAGCTTGCGCGGATCGTCCTGCTCGAAACGGTAAAGTGTACAGCGGCGGCTGCGCCTGTCCAGACGATTGAGTCCCAGGCTACCAACGCCGATCCAGATTGCCCCATCTGCGGTCTCTGCAATCGCCCTGATGCCGGAATTGGCCGGTGAACTGCTGTCAAATGGAATATGGCGGAATACCGTAAACTTGTAACCATCGTACAGATTAAGCCCGTCGCGGGTGGCAAACCACATCAGGCCGCGGCTGTCCTGCAGGATATGGTAGACATGACTCTGCGAAAGACCGGCGCCGCCGCCGATGTGTTCGACACGATAGGGCGGTGCGGCGTGAAGCGCGGTCACAGCCAGTAACAGGATGAACGGCATCCAGGGACCACACACGGACCCGACACCTGCCTTCGCATCACTGTTGCCTTTACTCATAGTGCCATGCTTAAAAGTTGTATGCCGGGGCACGAGGGCATCATCCTGGTAGTACGAATTGACTGGTGGCCCCATCTAGCGTACCAGCACGATATAAAGCGATGCCGGCCATGGCAGCGATAGGCGGACATCGATGCGGAATGTGAAATTATGCCGGTCGGTGGGCAGACGCAAGGATCACGAATGGTGAAAAAATGGTGAAAGAACCAAGACCCGGCCTGCGTGGCGACGGCAATTGACCGCTCGCAGTTCAGGCATAGCTTGAAGACGGGACTTCCGGGGCGTTTTACTCCTTCGTAATCGAGGCTTCCAGCTCACGGAAGCTAAAGACCGATTTGACGCCATAAGAGTCCGCTGTCGGCCAGTGTTGAACGATAGTGTCGACATCCAGTCTCAGCGATCTGATCGTGTCATAGAGCGCCTTTTGCCGTTTGCCGGCAGTGCCCGGTCCGTCAAGCCTTCTGATCCAGGCCTGGTCCCCTTGAAAGAGAATGCCGGCCGACGGCAGATAGAAATAGACATAGTCATTTGCGTGCAGTGAAGCGGCCCCGACAAAATGGATGTGCAGTTCCAGGCTTCCATCGGTGATAATGCTGAGGCTGTCAACCAGTTGGGTACGCAGTGGCATCGGCTGCAGCTCCAGGCTGTCGGGCTGCAGGCTGTGACTGGCGCCGGCAATGTACCTCAGGTAGTCCAGGCTTTCTTTGCGGCACAGTATCGTTGCGCCGCGGTGAATAAATGGACGGACGCCGCCCAGCGACCAGGGGTGATGATGCCCGACGGCATAGTAGCGGATGGGTTTGTCCGGTGCAATATCCCGGCAACACTTGATAATCGCTTCGCCGTTGGCGCTGTTGAGCGGGGCTTCGAATACAAGCAGAAATTCATCGAATTCGATCACGCCTGCGCGTGACTTCGCCTGCGGCAGATTGATGAGGTAGACCCTGTCCGCAATATTCCAGATGTCCGTCAGCACTTCACCACGGCAGGCGGGTTCTTCCCGGATAAGATAGGATTCCGGTCTTGTGAGCGCAGCTTGGGCCGATGCTGTGAATTCTGCCGCCGCGAGGGCGATCGTGTCCTGCACCCCATGCAATTTGCCTATGTGGATCGTATGAGCTATGTGCAATCCTTCGATAGCCCTGTAGTCGCTGAAGCGGTAGGTATGAGTCTCATCGCCCAACATATCGTGATAGCTGCTGCAAGTGATTCGCGCAAGGAGAAAATCACTTGTTCGGATAAAGAGTTTAACGATCGTATGATGAATCGTTAACTCGTAGATTGCCATGCCGGCCATGCTTATGCTGTCTACGGTCGGCGCCTGACGGTTAAAATAATCGAGGAGCATTATCGGTGTGTAGCGCGCTGTTTTGTACAGCTGTTCCTCTACCATCTTGCGGCTGACATCAAGCAGTTGCTGTGAGCGGTAGGGCTGGATCAGAAGCTCGCCGACGCTGAATTGAATCTTCGCCTGATGTATCTTGCCCCGCCTTACGAGCGTGTCGATTTTGCTGAAGCTGCTAAGGTCGCAATTTATTCGCCCGTGCCGACGACTGTTTATTGTCTGCCAGGGTTCCGCGGAATGATAAAAACGATATCTGCTCTCGCGATAGTTAAAACTCAGGCAACGACCCCGCAGCGCTTCGACTTGCCGTTGATGGCAGAGCTGCAAGGCTCCGGCACTATATCCCTGTACTTCTGCAACAAGGAAGAATGGAAGCAGAAATACGACAAATCTTATACAGAACAACAGTATTTTTCTCCTCGCTCTGTGACAGAGATACATCGACCGGGTTGAAAGACAGACATGAACTGAGATGCAGGGTATGGGATGTTAAAAAAAATCGACTACAGCTCTCCTGTCGTCAATTGTCCACGCGAACGGAGCAGGCTTAAGAAAGGGACGTAGGAAATGCTCGAAAAGACAAGCGCATACAATTGCTGCAACAACCATTAAGGTTATTACGACCTGCAGCAAGAGGCTCAAGGCCAGAATGTCTATCTGATTATCGCGGCATTAGACGACGGCGTTTCCCGGAAGGTTTACATCTTACAGTGGGTAAACATTGAATTGGCGGGCCGGACTTCGGTAGTGAAACTTCAAGGATCGTCACAGATTGAATAATCTCCCTTCTCTCCCGAAGAGTGCCATCGCGGGCAAGGGTCGGGCCCGGTCTTCGCAATGAACCCCCGCCATAGACTTGCGTGGATACCAAGAGCGAATGATTGCATTGCGGCATCATCCGACAGCCGTCGCGCCTGCCCCGGTACTGTAGAGCCGCGAAGCGAAACGATCTGAAACGCTCGGAGTTCACTGCAATACTCGAAAGTGACTCCGGTGCTTTGCGGCGATCCTGATCGGCGGTCGTGACAGCGACGCGTCGGAGTCCGGCAGGAATAGTTGGCGGCGGCATTTCGATCCATCCGCGGAGGAATTATGCAGCTTGCATCAGCCTTTCGACCAGCAGCGCGATTTTTTTGCCGAACATACCAACCTTTGATTCGAGCGACTGTATTTGTCCTCAACGACGCCTTATGGCAATGTTCATTCGGATTTCAGCTCAGGTGAATGTTATGAAATTCCAGCTTGTTTACGGACTTCTCGTCTTGACTTTCCTCGCAATACTGAATGTCTGTGCCCTGGTGAGTAACAGCACGCTGAGTACGGTGACGCCGGGCGTCGAAAAGACTGAAACTCTTGTGATGGCTCAATCCACACTCAGTGCCGAAGATGTGGATTGAGACTTCACAGGAATTCGCCGGCGGGGCCGAGCTGTCAAGGCTGGTTCCGCTTCAACAATCGGCTGCAAACAACTAATGAGCTACCGTTCGGGCGTGAGAGAGCGATTTTTCCCCTGGCCTTGCGGCGAGAGATTCCCGGCTCGGTGCCGAAGTCGCGGATCGGATTTCCGCAAGGTCACGCAGCTCGATTCACGAATAGCTGAGCGAACTCTGTGTTCGAGGAATCGGTTCCCGGCCGGGGGAAGACAAGACGGGAACCGGGCCGACCCGGCGAAATCCGACTGAAGTTATTGCAGACAATCAAGCGCTGACCCAGCTCGCCTCAGCGCATCCCGTATTCGTATTGTTCGTGCTGTTCCTGGCAGCGGCAGGATTTATTCTGCCGCTGTTGAAGTTTTGTTGTAAACACCCGCCAACAATTTGACGCTAGCTTTGTACTTGAAATCGACAGCGATCGACAAACAACGTCAATGTCAAATTTCAGCTCAGGAACCGCAATGAAATTCCAAGCCATCTACGGACTTCTCGTCTTAGCATTCCTCGCCATTTTGAATATTTATGCCCTTGCAGGCGGCAGCGACCCACGGAATGAATCAGCAATTCCCGCATCGTCCGATCATATCGAATTGCCGGGCGCGACGCTGAAGATGGAAGCGACTTATGGAGTCTGAATCTCAATTCCACCAGGGTCGAAGATCAAATCACAGCAGCAACCTTTCCGTCAGGATTTCATCGATGTATCGACCCGCAACCAGGGCGTGATCCCGCGCTGTCCCGATTATCCTGAATCCCATCTTCAGATAAAATCCCAGGGCTTGATGATTGTCGGCCCGAATATTTGCCATCAGCTTACGGTAGCCTCGCCCTTGCGCCGCCAGAAAAGTTGCCTCGCACAATTGGCGCCCGATTCCCTGTCCCCGATACCCCATAGCTACAAAGCTGCCAATTGCGCCGACGTGCCGAAATGCGCTTTCATCCGTGCAGAGCGGCAGCACCTCCTGTAATCCATACAATTCGGAACTTCCTGAATCGAACGCAAGGTGATAAACAGCCGGCTCGGGCAGAGCGCGTATGAAGCCTATCTGGTCTTCCGTAGAAAGTTCCCGGTCCATAATCGTAAATCTGCCGTCCCGAATGATGGGATTCAGCAGATCGACAACCGCGGCCGCATCTTCTTCGCGCGCAGATCTGATTTTGAGATTCATAGGGTGATTCAGGATTGGGGACGGTCGAGATTATCTGGCGAAAACGAGGACTGCCGCGACCGTCACTTTGGGCTGAGGGCGAGCTTCGTGATGGCCTTGCGTACTGAGTTATTGTTTTCTCGCGTCCTCAAGTATCGGACGTACCTGTGGGCTGGCATCCTCAAGCAGGCGCCGGTAGTAAGTATCCTGATCCGGGGTATCGGGATAGTGTAATCTGGCGCCCGCAGCAAGCAGCATACGGACCAGCTCAGTATAAACATCCTGGCGTTCGTCCGCGCCGCCCGAATAGCGCGAACCGTGCACGGCCCAGCCCAAGGGCGAACTCTCATGAACGGGATCGAATACTTCGAGTGGCGCGCCGGCGTCCAGCAGCAGTTGCGCATTGGCGGGCTGGCCGAACCAGGCAGTCTGGTGAAGCGGAGTGCCGCCGTCCAGGGCCGGTGCGCTGAGATCGGCCCCGCTGCTGATCAACAATTGCACGGGCTCGCTCGGATTGCGTCCGGCGACGTCCGCCAGCAGGCGATCCTCTTCGGGATTGCCCGTCCGGACAATGCCCGGCTGAGCCGCGATCAGCGCCCGCGCCTCGTCCAGACGACCATTGACGATCGCTACGGCCAGGCGGTCGGCATCATTGAGCTCGGTGCTCGCGCCGCGTGCCTGCAGTGCCTCGGCGACTTCATCAAAGCGACGGCGGATGGCATGAGCATAGGCCGTTTTGCCTGCGGCAGAGCCGGCGTCGACATCGGCGCCGGCATCGAGCAGAATCTCCACTGCAGCAAGCCGACGACGACGGGTAGCCACATGAAGGGGCGTCTCTGCCAGGGCACCTTCCCGATTAGCGAGATTCGCACCCGCCGCCAGCATTCGGCGCAGCTTATCATCACCGTCAGGGCCGTAGTGAAAGTCGAGAAAATCATGTAAAGTCATTGTACATTCCAGCAATGCTGATCGGAGTTTTAGCTAAAGATAGCCTCGCTTCGTTGATAATTCCTTATCTCTGCCTAGATTGCCCTGCGTTTCCGGCATAATAGCTCTTATCGCATTACCTAGCTTCGAAATGATTAAACTGTTCAGACTGCTGACGGCTTCTCTGCTGGCGTATGGAATTCTGGTACTCTTCTCCGACCGATTGATGAGGGCTAACTCATCGGCCGCAACCGGACCCGAGCGAAGCCGCGTTTTAGCTGCCACCGGCTCCAAGGCTTTCACCGACCTCCAACAGTCGGCTACATCGTCAATTGCCGCACAGGCCGATTGGTATTCGGCGGCCCTCTACCCCGTCTGGGGCGCCGACAACATTACAGGGGCACAGGACATCGCTGCCAGCGCCAGCCTCTACTGCACGGGCGACAGCATCATCGTTGAAGTCCGGGTTATCGATGATGTACTGATCGAAAATGACGACCCACTGCATTGCGATCACGTTGAAATCTGGTTTGCCCTGCCTGACATTCAAAACAGCGATTATCTGGCTTATGGGACCGGACTCTTCCGGCATAGGGACAATCCCGATTCCAGCCTGGATCCCGTACAATTCGCGCGCGAGCACGAGTTTCCACAGTCAGAGGAAGAGTTGCGAAGATATGGCATCTATGAATATGAAATAATCGATCCGGCCCGCTTTTATCGTCAGACGGTCTTTTTCGGGATGGTCCACTATGGCCTGTTTCCCGGCGGTCGCGACCCACTGCGATATGATAATGAGTTTTATGCCAGGTCCGGAATGCCGGCCGATGCCGCGACAAGCATCCGCCACCAGCTGCGCCGCAGTGCCAATGGCTACCATCTGAGGGCCGCCTTCCCGCCGGCCGCTCTGGCTTTCCTGCAACTGCCGGAGATGCAGGACATACGCGTGATGATCGACGTCATCGATGTCGATCACGCCGGCGGACGGCAGGAGTCGCTCCTGTCTAGCGCACCGAAGCACGAATGGGGGCAGCCGCGCAGCTTCGAGCGGGTGTCGCTGGCGCGTCCGCTGGCCGCCAACATGTCGTCGCTGCCCGATTCGGTCTTTCATATCGTCGAAAGGCGACCCGTGATGCAGTACTTCGGCCCCGGCGATTGGCGTTTTGTCGCATGGCGGGAGCTCTGGCCGGATTACTATCCGAGCAAGGTATGGGATATGCTCGGCCTGATCCGCTACGAATGGGACGACTACCGCTATGAGCTACGCGATACGACAGTCGACGGTGTTCAACTGTCCGAGCTGCGTGAATTCGACAGCCGTTTCAGTTCCGAGGATTCCCGATTTGTCAGCTATATTATCAACGGCAATGCGATTAAAGGATTCAGCCACCCCGCGATCATGGCCCCTGATGGAATTCCGGCATACATCCGGCGCTCCGATTATGAAGAAGGGAACGACGACATCGAATCCGAAAGATCCGACGACAAGGTATTTGTTCGCCTGCCCGACGGAGGGCTTGGATTTTTCCTGCTCGACAGTTTCCAGCAAAGTCCCTGGGGACGCGGCCCCTGCGGCGCTTGCATCATAGTGGATGTCAATTTTTATCGCCTGTCGGGTACCGGCATCGAACAACTTTTTGGCTTGGAATACAATCTCGGCAATCTCTGGCTGCGCTTTGATGACGAACGGAAGATTGGCTTCGAAGAAGTCTTCGGCCTGAATATTGCTTGGATCGAAGAGGGGCGGCACCTGCGCATTAGGTTGATGCCCGATTCCGACTTTCTCGATGAAGGCGCAAAGCCGCTTGCCCGAGTTGACTATCACTTCAGCGCCCACGGGGTCAGACGGAGCCTGCATTCGCAGGAATGAACATCCCGGCGCTCCCGCGGACAGGTCCATTGCCGCTGGTCGGCTCCGGGTGAATATGATGGCCCTGAATGTCAGGATCAGAGAAACAGCACTGCAGTTGCGGTTTGTTCAGGCATGCCTAAAACGCTGACCGCACTTAATGAATGTCCACAAGCTAGCGCTTTGTCAACTAAGTAAGTTTCAAATCCCCCCCTTTGTTGAAAGAGGGGCCAGGGGAGTTAGCAAGTCCTTAAATACTCATAACCCCTCCAAACCTCCCCTTATCTTAAGGGGAGGGTAACTATAAAAATTTTTATTGACAAGACACTGGCTTATCGCCGAACAACTACACGACGAACGAGTGTCCTGTCCCTACTTACATACCGTAAAAGGTAAACGCCGGGCGCGTAGGTGTTCAGGGGCAGTTTGAGGTACAGTTCGCCAGCGGAAGAGGAAGCATTCACGTCGACGTCGCAGGGCAGCTCCGCCAGGCGATTGCCGCGCAGGTCGTAAAGCTGGATCACGGCGCCGTCGCAAGCTGGGAGTTTCACCGTCAGCATTTCCGAGGCGGGATTAGGCTGAATCCTTATGGCGGGACGCACGTCACCTGCGCCGCTTTGTTGTTGCGAAACTGAGGTAATTCCCGTGCTGCGGACGTAATGCAGCCCGCCGTGGCTGCTGCCGATCCAGATTGCGCCGGACTGGTCGGCCGCGATTGCATTAAAGGGCGGGCCATACAAGGGTGAATTTTCGACCTCATAGCTTTGCCAGCGGGTTCCATCGAAACGCACGACATTCTGACCTGCGAACCAGATATTGCCGCCGGGCTCCGCCGCTATGGCGCTAACATGATGCGGATAGGGATTTGATTCGGAGGCCGCGAACAGGGTCCATTCCGCAAAGTCATACCTGGCGACGCCTTCCTCCGCCGCGACCCACAAACTGCCCTCGGAGTCAAAAGCCAGGGGGCCCAAACGCGTTTCGAGTGGCAGACCGCTATTGTCCTTGGTGAGCTGCGACCATGCCGATCCGTCGAAGCGGATAATGCCGCCGGGCGTTGCCGAGCACCACAAAGCGCCGTCCGGGCCAATTATGATATTGAACATTTGTTGAAAATTAAAACCGGCATCGCTCACGCCGTAAGCCTGCCATGATGTGCCGTCAAAGCGTACGAGGGCTTCTGATTGACTTGGCCTTGCGATCCACAGCCCGCCGTCGCCGTCCGCCGCCAGGTCTCCGGCGCGATCGATGGGCGCCTGATCGGTATCGTCCGGCGTCAGCACTTCCAGCTTCTCGCCGTCGAAATGCACCAGTCCCGCCCTGATGGCGGCCCAGATATGCCCCTTGTTCGGATCGATCGTCAGGCTCGTAATCGAACGGCGCGCAGGAAGGGCGGAGTTTTCCGAGGTGAATTCTCTCCATTCGCCGCCGTCGAAAGCAGCCAGGCCGCCGGAACCGCCGCCGCTGGCCCACACCGTCCCCTCGGCGCTGATCGCAATGTCGGAGATGACATCCGAGGGCACTTTGCTGTCGGAAGGCAGAATCACGTCCCATTCACCGCCGGATGTCGAACTGATCCCCGTGCTGGTGCCGAGCCACATCCGGCCATCGGAGCGGCCGGCGATAGCCGTGACGCCGGTTTGCGGCAGAGTGGAATTTTCCGCTGTGAAGCTTTCCCAGGCGCCAGCGTCATAGACGCCCGCGCCGCCCGGCCCGCCGACCCAGACACGGCCAAGGTCATCGATATGAATCGACAGTACAGGTAGTCGCGGAGCGACGACACCGCCGCTCAGGCCCCATCGCGCTTCAAATTTGCTCCATTGCTCGCCATCGTAGCGATAGACATCGGCATTGGTGCCGCCCACCCAAACATTACCGTCGGCATCAACGCCGATCGATTCGGGCGAAAGACCCGGTCCGTCTGTAAACGATGCTGGATGATGTGTCCAAACGCCGCGATCTAGAGCCGAGACTGCAATTCCGTGGGTGTCGGTGAAAACCGTCATCACGATCCTGCCCGCGCTGTCCAGGGCCAGTCTGCCGATCCTGTCGTCGGCAATGTCCGAGTTGGCGGTTGACAGGATTGTCCATTCGCCGCCGGCCAAACTCGCCAGCCCGCCACTCCAGGTGGCGATCCAGATAGTATTGTTCCGATCCTGGACAATATCGCAAACCAGATTGCTTGGCAAGGCCGAGTTCTCGGTCGTCAGGCTTTCCAGCGCATCGCCCTGGAGCAGAGCGAGGCCGCCGCCGTAAGCAGCGACCCATATATCGCCGTTCCGCGCCCGGAATACACTGCGGATATTGTTGGAAGGAAGGTCGGAGTTAGCCTCTTTAAACCACACGCGGGTGTTGCTGCTCTTGTCGATTTTCAGCAAACCGTTGCCCCTCGTTCCGACATAAAGATTGTCCTCGGTTTCGAGCAGGGCAGTGATATCGTTGCCGTTGCCGAAGTTTAACCACTCGCCGTCGAGCGTCTGGGCACCGATACAGGAGGAACTAATCAATAGCACGATGACAATGACAGAGCCTACATTCATACGTTATCTCACTTTGCAAATTTTTTCCAATTCAACTCGCCCCGACAGACTGATATTTCAAAAATTTGTTACGGTGAATTCCGCAGCTTTTTTCAAAACTCCGGCTGCCGGAGTATTCATCCTTCACGAATCCTGCCGTACGCTGTCCTGATCAACGACCGAATCCGGATGGACCGGCCTGACTCTTGCCATTCCGTGTTTCCGCCGCCGGAGCGATCGGTTCGAGCTCATGAGCCTCCTTTGATTGACTTGGGAATAGGCTCAAGCGACTGCACGCGAAATGATGTTTTTTGATGGAGCCGCTCCAGCCTTTCGCCTGCCGAGCACCATCAAAACAGGAAGAGCCCGTTGCGCGTCCGAATGCGAGCCGGGCTCAGGCTTGCGATGCGGATTGCGGCCTGTCAGGCCCCCTGTTTGTTTCAGGCTGCCTGACACAAGGGCGAACAGAGCGGGTTTACGGCGTCCGCTCTCCTTGCAAAGCCAGACGCTTGTAGCTGTCAGCTGCTAGCAGGTAGCAGTGCCTGATCAAGCAAGCATTTCAATTTATCCTTCATTAAGGCTGTGAGAATCATAAGTTCAGACAAAAAGCTTCCGCTACTAGTCGACTGGACAAGGCTGATTCGTTTCGATGTATAGGTACTCACGCAGCCTCACCGCCCGGGAAAACTCACACAGACGCTCTGCCTCCGGGAGCGAACATGGAGCGTTCATTGGGTGAATTCTGCGCGGACCGGCTGGCCGAGGGGTTTAGTTGACAGTTAACGCATTCGTCACATTGTTCCGCTCGGGAATCCAATCACAGCTTCGTATTTCCGGGACGGACGAGCATCGGACTGAGCGGGAGCGCTCCGACTCTTCCTGCCACCGCGATCAATCCCCGGCCCGGCTGCCCTCTTGCAGCAGCTGAAAAATTCCTCCGAACTTTCCCAGCTCGCATACCAAACGATCAATCCGTATTTCTACGTATTATCGCATCGGAGAGAAAATTTCTTCGGCTTTGTGAGGCAATTCTGTAGTAGAACTGTAGTATAGTTGTGACAACATTGCGACCGTATCTTTGTACTGTCTCTATCAATGATCATAAGATGTTAATTCGGTACTGGTGAAAAGTAGACGGTGACGGCAATGAAATTCCAGACGATCTATGCTCTCGTGGTGGTAGCCTTTCTGATTCTGATAAATATCTGCGCCTTTACAGGCTGTCCTGGGGACGCTGCCGATGCAGGGCCTAATGCAGACGCCGTCAGAAAGACCGAAGCCGAACAGGCGGCTGAAAACATGCGTGGGGCATGTCAGATCAGACCGGGAATACAAAGTGAGCAGGCGGCGTCCAATGCTACAATGCCGGTGCCCGACAACAAGAAACTGCATCGCAGCATTGACGAAACAGCTGGCGAAGCATCTTTGTAAATACTTACAATGCGGCAGGGCTCTCCGTAGGTTTTGGTTTAGTACCTCTCGGTTTTACACCCTTTTCCTGGCCGGACTATCACAAGCTGCGAAGCGGCGCGCAGGACTTAACAATTAAACAGGAAGCTGTTCAGAGTACTTCTACCGTTTGCTGGTCCTCAATCCTTATTCCACCCACTGTGTATTCACGGTGGTCATTGGAGTTTAAGGTGACACGAATTTCATGACTGCCCGGCGGCAGGGGCGGCAGGTGATACCAGGGGCCGTACACTCGAGCTACCTTGCGGCCGTCGACGTACAGATGAGCGTGTCCTTCCCCTTCCACATGCACGCCATCAGCCGCGGTGGGTGCGAAGCGAAAATTTTTAACGTCGATCCTGAGCGTGATGCCGGCGTCATTAATCGACTGGATAATGAGCTTGACGGTCGGGATATCGGCTGTATTCGCAACTTCGACCTTGCCGTGGTGATTGTGACCGCCGCGGACAACAAACTCCCGATATGCGGTCTGGGCGCTGTTCACGTATGGCACCAGCATCAGTGTTAACAGAACCGCAAAGTTAAGCGCCGCGAACACGACACGCTGTACCGGCTTCTGGTGAAAGGTGTAGGGCGCCGAGTAGCGTTTGCCGGGGCCTTCGATCAGCAGCACGATCAGCGCGGCGTGAATCAGGGTATGCCCGATGACTTCAAGCTTGCCGAAGGTCAGGGTCGTCATAAAAAACACCAGCGTGATGAAGAGGGAAATCGGCCGCTGCAGTAAACCGATAATCAGGAGATAACCCAGACAAAACTCCACAAAGGCGGAGGCGGTCAGGAAGAGACTCAAATCGAGTCCCATAGCCAGATGGCTTTGCTGTTCGAGCACCGACAGCCCCCATTCAGGATAGACTACTTTTTCCAAAGCGACCCAGCAGAGCGAAAATCCAAGCGTAAAATACAGCGCCGGAAGGGCGCTGCTTTGAAACTTCGCATTGGTGTTTTCACCTGCCAGCAAGAAATAGCCGACGCCGGCATAGAGCAGATAATCCAGCATATGCAGCATACCGAACTCAATGATGCCGAATGTAAAGAGACCGATCAGGCCCAGGCCCGCCAGCGGCGTCGTTCGTTGAAACAAAAGCAGCAGCGCCAGGCCGAATTGATACCAGCCGATCCAGTCGGCCGCATGATCCAGCTCGGGCACCAGCATAGCGTTGGCCTGCCACGAGAGCAGCATGACGGCGCCGGTGCCGACACGCAGAACAATCTGACTGTAATTGCCGATTTTGCCCAGGCGTTCATCCATCCGCCGGAAATAGGGCGTATTCTGGAGTTTATAATCCAGGACAACCATCAGTGACATTACAAGCATCGCGGCAACCGCCAGCAACAGGAAGGTAGGCGTGACCGCTTCCGCAAGAGTCAGCGGCCGGTCGCCATAGCTGAAATTGCTGTACCATTTGACATGCGCCAGCAGAGCCGGTGCGGCGGTACAGAAGATAAACAGATTCAAAGCAACAAAAATTGTACGCGAGGCAGCGAGCGGCGCTTTGAGCATTGATTTCTCGAAATTGTCGTACAAGGATTCAGCGTCAAAAATACCAAATGTTATGGAATTAAGTGAGGCGCACCCGTCGGGTCCGCCCTTTTTTCGCAATGCGTATTCCCCGCCTGCCATTCCGGGCGCCGTCGCCTGGCAATTTGCCGTTCCGGCGAATTCTGTTTGCATCGCGTGCCGAAAGCCATTATACTGCCGACCGGCAAATGACCCATGCCGCAGATGTTAATATATTTCACAGCAACGTTACTTTGATGAGCCAGGCCGTAGCAAAGGGAACAGCAAGCTTCGAAGAATTGGCCGAACGTTCGCAGGCGCTGCATGACAGAGATCTGAATGCGGCTTTGCATACGGCGCAGCAGGCCTTCGCTATCGCGCGAAAGTCAGGCGATGCAGGGCAGATTGCAATGGGACACTATATCGTCGGCCGCGCTTATCTGTCACTCAGCGACTATGAGCCGGCATTGCGAGAGCTGCTCAAGGCCAGGGACGGATTCGAACACACGAACAATCAACGATTCCTTGCCCGGAGCCTGTACTGCCTTGGCAACATTTACTCGGGCGAAAGCGAGTTCGAGCAGGCGGCCCTGGTGCTCAATCAGGCCGTTCAGCTAGCCGTCGGGCTCGGCAACCCGGTGCTGCAGGCGCTGGCCCTGCAAGGTCTTGGCGTCCTGGCTTTTAACAAAGGCGACAACGAAGAGGCGCTTAAACATTACTTCACTATTATCGGGCTGATCGAAGGGACAGACAATGCCGAACTTATGGGCTCCACCTTTGTGTCGATCGCCCTTGTCTATAACCACAGCGGACTCCCGCTCAAGGCGCTCGAACACATGGAAAGCGCCGAACAAGCGATGCTCAGTACCGGCAACCTCCTGCACCTGGCCAGTCTCTACTGCAACCGGGCATTAACATTCAGCAACATGGGCTATCGAAACCAGGCGCTCGAAACATACCTGCAAAGCAGGGCGCTCTTTCATCGCCTTGGCAATACGAAGGGCTATCTCGTCAGCCTGCTGGGAATCGGCAGGCTGATGATGGAGAATGGCGAACTTAAACGCGCCGAAAAAATCTTCCTCGAGTGTAAAGAAAGCGCCGCGGCCTCCGAGCAGACCTTTGCCTGTCTCGCTGCTACTACCTACCTGGGTGAATTGCATCTAAAGCGAGCTGAACTCGCTGAAGCCTTCAACTACTTACAGGAATGTCGTCAGGCTGTGACTGCCTATCCGAATTCCGAGTGCCTGTCGCACATTCACAGACTGCAGGTGGCCTATTACACTGCGTCTGCGGGCGATGCGACCGGTAAACAACAGTTTAAGGAAGCGCTCGGCTTTTACCGCCAATGCGACTATGCCGTTGGTGAAGTCGAAATGCGCAGTATCTATGCCGCGACCCTTTGTGAGAACGGCAATTTCGAAGACGGCATCCGCGAATACCAACGAGCGCTGAAGCTCGCGGAAACAAGTATGTGCCAGGGTTTAAGTGCTGACATTCACTTCCGCATGCATGAATTGAATCGCAAGGCGGGCAAACACAAGGCGGCCGCCCGCCATCTCGAACAGGCCTATCGTGTCAGGGAGCAAATCGCCAGCGAAGAACGCGCTATCATCAGCGCCAGAGCTTCGCTGGCCGACGCGGGAAAAGACAGTGAACAGCAATCCTCTGCCGCCCCTCCGACAGACCCCTTCAGTGTTAAAGAGAGCAGCTATGCCCATTTGTGCCGCAGCTGCCCCCAGCTCACCCCGATGGAGCTGCGAATCGCCATCATGATTGTACACAATCTGCGCAGCAAAGAAATGGCGGAGTCACTGCATATTTCCGTTCGCACCATCGAAGGCCATCGCCGTGCCATTCGCAAAAAACTGGCCTTGCAGCCGGAACAGTCGATCCAGGCGGCCCTGGCGGTCATAATCCAGGCATCCAAATCCGAAAACACGTAGAAATCGCGTACCCTCTTTCCTGTAGCGCCGCCGTAGATTCGTCCGAGACAGTCGATTCATTCTCTGGCGCGTAGCTTACGGTCCGAACCGTATCGACATTCCGACCTGTCCGCTATCCGGAAGCCACGGTATTTCTGCTGCCGCAGTGAATGCGAGCAGACCGGCTATTAGTGTCGTCGGGAGCAGCTTTAACCGATAGCAACCATTCGAAGGCACGGGCCGCCCGACACACTCGCGGCCGCCTCATGTTCGGATTCGTCCGGCAAGTTGACTGCTGCCGCGCCGTTTTAACAATCCAAGCCTTTAGCTCCGATGCCGACTATGAGTTTCCTGAACTTCTTCTTACTAGTTGCTGCCGGCTGCCTTGTCGCCGGCCCGTCGATTGTGGCACAGACTCCTCCGGTGCAGACAAGCAAACGCGACAGTCTGTTGGACCGCAATGGCGATGGGAAGGTCAATCCCGGCGACACAATCCGCTACACAGTTGATGTGAATACCGACAGCAATGCCAGGGGCAGCGTCTACACACTTCAGCTCGATCCCGCCGTTACGCTTGTGCCGGGCTCCATACAAAGCACGCCGATTGCCCGCGACGACAGCTATCCCTGCACCGGCAATGTCGGGATCAGCGTCCCGGCGGGCAGCGGTCTTCTGGCCAATGACAGCGACCCGGACGACAGCGGACTGGCAGCCGTCGCCATCAGCGCATTCGACGCCGTCAGCGTCAGCGGCGGGACCGTGATTGTGACTACGACGAACGGCAGCTTCAGCTATACGCCACCGGCAGGATTTCAAGGCAGCGACAGCTTCAGCTACACGATTGACGACGGCGAAGGCAATGCGGACCAGGCCACGGTCAGCATCACGGTTAACAATGTAATCTGGTTTATCGACAACAGCGCCGCGCCCGGCGACGGAAGACTGGCGACGCCTTTTAACAGTTTGAGCGCATTTGTATCCGTTAACGGCAGCGGCGCAGCCGGATCGCCCGGCAGCGGCGACTGCATATTCCTGCATGACAGCGGCGGCGGAACTTACGGCGGCGGACTGACGCTGCAAGACGATCAGATTCTCTTTGGCCAGGGTGCCAGCGCTCCATACGCAGAGATCTGCGATTTCAGTCCCGCCACGCACAGCAATGTTCTACCGGTCCTCGGCGGCGACAATCCGACCATCGTTAATACAGCGACTAATGGGACCGGCATCAGACTTGCGAGCAACAATACGATCCGGGGTATTGACATCGGGCAGGCGGGTGACGGCGCCGCGGCCGTCAGCAACGGCATCGGCATTGCGGACAATGGCGGCAGCGTGGGCAGTCTCAGCATCAGCGAGTGCGCCGTCAGCAATCCGCAGGGCGCCGCGCTTGTAATTGCCAATGGCGGGATTCTGAGCCTGCAATTCGACGGTCTGCGCTCGGAAAATGCACCGGCGGAAGGCATAATGCTTCAGGACGTGAGCGGCAGCCTCGACGTAACAACGGCCACATCCGCTATTGTTAATTCAGGCGGCGACGCCATTGAAATCGTTAACAGCAGTGGTCTGGATGTAGACCTGGGGACAGTCGATATTGACGGCGGCGTGAAGGGCATTGACGTCGACGGCGGAATTGCTGACTTCGACGCCGCAGTCACACGCATCGACGGCGTCAGCGGCAGAGCGATTCATCTGCGCAATGCGGCGGGCGACAGTTTTGACTTCGGTCAGACGGACATCGGGCAGACAACAGCGGTAGGCGACATCGGCATCGACCTGGGCAGCAACAATGCCGGCGCGGACTTCAGCTTTGCTCCGCGAGTCAAAACGGCCGGCGGGGCCGGCCTGCTGGCCAATAACAGCGGCACCATACGCATCACCAACTCCGACGGCAGCTTCGACGCAACAGGCGGACCGGCGCTGGACATAAGGAACACCAGTACCGGCGACGGCTGGACACTTGCCACGCTGCGCTCCGTCAACAGCGCAACACAAGGAATCTACCTCGATGCCCTCAGCGGCGACGGCATTACTGTTAACGGCAGCGACGTGGCAACGCTGATCGACAATCCGGCCGGAGAGGGAATCGTCTGCGCCAACACGAACGGCGTCAACATCAGCTTCAGCAATGTTGATATCGACCGTCGCGCAGGCATCGGTATCCTGATCGACAACTGCGACGGCGCCACGGCAAGCATCAGCTTCGGCGACGTCGACATTCCCAACCAGAACGGCGCGGCGGCCTACGGTATCCGCATCGAAGATTCGCAGGCCTCCTGCCGATTCGCGAGTACGGACATTAACAATACGGTGCAGGGAACGGCAACGACTGATGCCGGCGGTGACGGTATTCCCGATAATGAAGGCGACGGCGATGCGATATTTCTGATGAACAACAGTGGCGGCTTCGCCATCAGCGGCGCGGGTAGCCAAGGCAACGGCGGCACGCTCGGCAGCCTGGCAACAGACGGCATCGACATCCGCAACTCCGGCAACCTGAATATTAACAATCTCATCATCGAAGACATCGGCACAAGTTCGAGCAACCCCGCAACGATCCCAGACGCAGGCATCTTCGCGCGCAATCTCGGCGGCACGAATCTGCTGCGCAATACGATCATCCGGCGCGCCGAGACCGACGACATCGACGAACACGTACGCATTAAAAACAATGCCGTGGATGTCGACGAGCTACGGCTTGACAACGTCGATATTTCCAATTCCACGATCGGCAGCGGCGGCGGCAGTATCCGCGGCGCTAACGGCCTTCTTTTCGAGGCGGCGGGCAATATGGACGCCAACGTCTTTATCCTTAACGGCAGCGACGCCAGCAGCGTTCGGCTCACGGCCTGGTTCTTTGCGCTGGGGACAGGCAGCGGCGGCAGTGGCGACATTAACATCGTCGTCGACGGCTCGACCTTAACAGGCGCACCGCCGGTCATCAGCGGCGGCGTGATACAGATCGGCAGCGCCAACGATATCGCCATCGGCATTCAGGACAATTACAATGTTAACTACAATATCCTTAACAATACGATTCAGGATGTAAAGGTCGGCGCAACCCTGGCCGGCGTTATCAGCAATGTTTCCGGCGGTTCGGCTGATGTCGTCGGACGTATTTACGATAATATCATCGACGACATACGCGGGCGGCGGGGCATCAATTTAATCGCGGAAAACAGCCTGTCGAGTTACAGCATGACACTCAGCGGCAACCGGGTCGACGACCTCGCCGCCGAGACCATCAGCGGCGCTAACTTTTTCGCCCGGGAAGCGCTGGGCCTTCAGGTGAGGGACAATGTCGGCGCGGGCGTGGCGGACGATGCCGAGATCCGCATCAGCGGCAACCGCTTCGGCACAGTCTCGGCCGTCGGCGACGGCAGCAGCTCCGAAGGCATCCAGATACAGACGAAGGACAATGCCGTGGCGAACATTCTCTTGCACGACAATGAGGTCATCGTCGGCCCCGGCGGCAGCGAAGCAGTGGAAGTAGATATCGAAGACAACTCGGATGTTAAGCTGACAGTCAGTGACAACAATCCGCTGTCCGCCGAAAGCGACGACCCCAGCGAAGACGCCTTCGACGCGACGACCGAAGATGCCGGCAGCACGCTATGCCTCGATCTGGATAATAATACGGCCTCGCCCGCCACGCAGCATTTCGAGCTGAGCGAAAGCGCGGGCAGTTTCAACGTTGAAGATGTCGCCACGGACAATACCGGCGTTATCAACGTCGGCGCCGGGGTCTCAACCGGCGGCGGCAACTGTACGCTGCCTTCGGGCGTCATTCTCGCCACATCGGGTCGCATTACCCAGACAGCCGCCCCCAACAGCGCATACAACGCGCTGGAAGTCAAGCTGCGAAACAGCGACGGCAGTCCGGCAAACGGCGTAACGGTAAGCTTCAACGCGCCCGGCAGCGGGGCAAGCGGCATATTTCCCTCCGGCAACAGCGCCGTCACCAATGCCTCCGGCACGGCGAGCGTTCCCTTCACCGCCAATGCCGCGGCGGGCCCGTATCAGGTGACGGCCACGGCTGCAGGCTTTGAACAGGCCGTCTTTTATCTGCGCAACATGCCCTGACAGCCGAATGAATCCCGGCCGTGCCGGTTCAAAATGCAGCGGCCGTGCCACGTGGTATCTCCATTACGGAAATGCTTCGTCCGACGCAGAATCTGACAGGAATGCTGCCGAAGGCGTCAGCCTGAAGGAAGCGCAACCGGCTGCATTATCGTTAGCTGACGGCACTCGATGGCCTACTCGATCGGTAAAAAGATTCGACAGGGAAGGTACAAGATTATATTTCAGCCAGGAAGGCAGCAAGGCTGACGCCGGATCCGAGCGCGAGTTTGCGACGCACGCGATAGCGGTAGGTTTCCACGGCGCGCGCGGAGACGTGCAGGCGGGCGGCGATTTCTTTTGTCGAGTGTCCGGCGCGTATCAAAGCGCAAACAGACATCTCGCTGGCGGTAAGCTTGGGATAGCGTTCTTTCATCAGCCTGACAAACTCGGCGTCCTGGTGCTGCACCTCATATTCCGCCGCCGGCATGACATCCACGGCAACGCTGTCAATATTCAGCAACAGATTACGTACATCGACGGCCCTCGGGGAGCCCGGGCTGTTCAGCATGCTCCGCAGTGATTTGCGCAGTCTGTCTCTCTGCAGTCGGTTGTGCTCCTCGCGTGCTGCGTGCAGGCTCAGCGCGTGTTTGCGATCGGCGACTTCTTTGGCGAGTAGCTGTTCGCGCTCGCGGAGTTCCTCGCACTGCCGCTCGAGCTGCTCGACATTGCTGCTGACGATGATCCGGTCAACCCGCCGGCCGGCCTGCGTCAGGACGACTTCTTTCTCCAGCGCCGCTACCTGTCTGTGATATTGCAGGGCAGCCTTAAAGTCGCCTCGCTGCTCATGGAGAGCAGCCAGATCTTCTTCGATCCGACGACGTATCGACCAGTTGCCACAATCGGCAACGATCGCGCGCGCCTCTTCAAGTTCCCTCAGCGCCGTCGGCAGATCCGACATTTTCAGCTGGAGCTTGCCGATGCTGTGCCGGATTTCCGCCGCCAGGCAGCGATCGTTGAACTTGGCAGACATTTCGCGCGCTTCACGGTATTCGCTCTCGGCCGCCGCCAACATCCCAGTCTTCGCCAGAGCAAGGCCCAGGGAAAGGCGAATACGGATCGGGTATACCCGACCGGCGGGAAACTCCCTGCTTTTCATTGTTCGCAGTCGCTCGATCAGGTCGCCAGGGCTGATTTCCGTCAGCTCATACTCAACCAATATACTGTAGACATAGGAATGCAGCGACACATCAGTCGTATTGTCTAGCAGACGGATGCTCTCTTTGAGATAGCGCCGGCCGGCATCGCGATCGCCGATCAGCATGTGAATCCTGCCGATTTCCGCCAGAGTTGTCAGACCGGCCTGCTCGGCATTGTTACTGCGATACAGCCGGATTGCCTGCAGCAGGGCGGCCAGTGCCCGGTCGTATTCGCCAAACTGGACATACAGGCGGCCCAATGAACCCAATATGTGGGCCTCGTGATTCTGGAAGCCGCCCTTACGAGCCAGGGTCAGAGCCTCTTCCAGTTTATTGGCGGAATCATGCGGTCTGTTCATCGACAGCAGCGCCAGCGAGTGGTTTTGTTTGTCAATTATCAATCCGAAGGCGTTGCCCAGCTCCTCCCGCAACTGAGTGGCCTGCTCGTAACTGCGATCGGCCTCGGCAAATCGTCCCAGGAGATGCAGGAGGTTGCCCATCGATGAGAACACATGGGCTTTATCTTCAGCCGTATACAGATCGATAAGTTCCATCGCCTTGTCAAAGGCCGCAAGCGCCTCATCCAGTTTGAACTCGTGCTGGTGAAGCAGGCCCTTCTGGGCATGCAGCAGCCCCTGCAACTGAATAATATTCAACTGCCGGCATACCTGCAGCGCGTAGTCAACTTTTTCCAGCGCAGCCTCTATCATGTTGCGGTCACGGTAAGCGGCAGTCAGGGAATAGAGTGTATTGAGCATCTCTTCCCAACTTTCGGTCTCCGCAAAAATCGTCGTGGCTTCTTCAAGCACCTGCGTCGCCCGCTGGTAATCCTGGCTGCGCAACAAACACAAGCCAAGCGAGGACAGCGTCTGCCCCAGCGCCCGCCGATATTTGTCGTAGCGTTTGTCTGTGGGCGCTATCCGCGCGAGAAGTTTGCGCGCCAGAGCCTCTCCCTCATTGCCAAAGCGTTCCGCCTCCGCCAGATTGGTGTTCACGAGTTGATCCGACAGTTTCGCCAGGAGAAAGACCTTGCGTATTCCGGTGGAATACTTGAGCTGTTTGCTGACCTTTTCGTTGTCCGAAATTTCCTTCATCGCGATGTTGCGCTTTACGACTGTTTCGAATGGCGGTATTGGCTGAAGGGGAAGCGCTTGCTCCTTCATCGGCCGGCTCTAAGTTACAAAAATTGAATCAAGGCCCGACAGCCGGAACAGGCAGCCAATTGCGGCGGCTCTCCCCCAGCAGGCATTGGGCAATCCCTCCCGGCGCTCATCGAGGATGAATGCGGTACCGCGCTGCTTCCGGCGGGCAATCGCGCCGCCGGGCGCTTCAGCCGCCTTCCGGCAGATCGGTATCAGACGCTCGAGGCAAATGAGAGTGCCGCGAGCTAAAGCATCGTGATTCTCCATCATGCGGCAGTTTTTACTGCTAGGCCGAAGGCTGGCGAGAGAAGCTGTCCGGACGGTTCCTATTCCTGAAAATGCACAGGGCTTCCGGTTTTGACCGAAAGCCCTGAGTAGTTACTGTACGGCACTATATCGGGGGCATCGCTGCCCTTGCGGCCGGATTCATTGCGCTATAAGCGTTGGACGACAATCCGTCGCTCAACATTCCGCATCTGCCCGTCGGCATCGCGGTATTGCAGCAGCAGTACATAAACGCCGGTAGCAAGCGGCCGACCATTTGCCTGCCGTGCGTTCCAGCGCAGCATCTGCGCGCCCGTTTGCGATGCCGGTTCGCTGAACTCCGCCACGGCACGTCCCTCGAGATCCAGTATCCGCAGCCGAACAGCCGAGGCAACTCCGGTTTCGATACGTATCGCGGCCTCGTCGCGGACAGGGTGGGGACTGACACGCACAAGCGCCTCCTCGGAGGTATTTCCTCCGTCGAAAGGCGATGCCGGAACTGTCGGAGAATCAAGACTCGCCGCCCCGGGGCCTTGCATTCCACGCTTGGGCAACACGACATTCACCGTCACCGTCGCGGTCGAACTTCCGCCGTGACCGTCGTCGACCGTATAGGAAAAGCTGTCGGTGCCGGTCGAAGCGCCGGCTTCATAGGTCAGCGTCGTGCCGCCGCCGCTGATCGTCACCGTTCCGATGCTGCCGCCGCTTTCGCTGCTGATCGTCAGCTTGTGTTTGTCCAGGTCTTCGTCGTTACGCAGGGCGTCGATCGTTAGCGAGTTGTTAACCAGTACAGTCTGGCTGCTTTCGTCATAGGCCCGGGGGACCCGGTTGCGCAGGAAACAGGAAATAGCATCGTCCGTTCCGGCGGCACAGTAAACATAGGCGCTGTTCGGCGAGCATACGAGGCCCGTCGCTTCATTCAGACCGTCGACGCCGTCGACGCCATCTTTGAGACAGGCCAGGTAGCCCAGTTCGCCATTGGCTTCATCGCGCGTAAACAGGGAGAGCGCATCATCGACGCTGCCCGAGGTCCAGAGCTGCAGGCCGTCCGGCGACACCGCGATACCGCAGATGCCGTCCAGACCATCGCAGCCGCTGCCGTCCTTCCAGCGTTCGACGAAGCTCAGATCGCCCGTAAGCGGGTTGCGGCTGAATACGGCTACGGCATCATCGATCTTGCCGGCCACATAGACAGACTTTGCATCGGGGCTGACCGCAATCGCCGAAGCGCCCTTCAGACCGTCGACGCCGTCCCGTCCATCAATATGATTCTCGTGGAAACTCAGTGTGCCGTCATACAGATCGCGGTTGAAGACAGCCAGCGCATGGTCGCTGTAGCCCGCCGCAAATACCTGCCGGCCGTCCGGACTGACCGCCACGTTGATGACCCTGTACAAGCCATTCACGGAGCCGACGCCGTCTTTGAGATAGCCAATGTATTCATGCTGACCGGTCGATGCGATGCGTCGGAACATCACGAGCGCATTCGAGCCGTAGGCGCTGACGTAGAGCGTTAATCCATCAGGGCTGACCGCGAGCGAGCGGGGGTTCTTCATGTTCTGGATCGTTTTGTCGAGCGAAGCGGCGTTGTTTCTGAGGACGCCCTGATAGGACAGTGTACCGTCGCCGTCATCGATCGTAAAGATCGCTACTTCGTGCTCGCCGTAACCCGCCGCATAGAGATGTTTGCCGTCGGGCGCAATGGCAAGGCCCGAAACATATTTCAAACCATCGACGCCGCCGCTGCCGTCACGTTTGCGGCCGAGATAGCGCAGGGAACCATCGTTCTGGGTTTCAAACATCGCGATCGAATGGTCGCTGCGACCGGCAGCGTAGACATACTTGCCGTTCGGCGTAACCGCAGTGGCGCAGGCCTTGTTTAATCCGCGCACGCCGTCGACGCGATCTTTTTCATAACCGATATAAGCCGCATTGACCAGGTTTTCATTGCCGGCTACCGCGACAAGGATTGCGCCGGTCGACGAACAGCCATCGATGCTTTGAATGCTGTACTGGAAGAATTCAAGGCCGCTGAAGCCGCTATCCGGCGTATACTCTACTTTGCCGTTGACGATGGATACCGTGCCGTTGTCCGGATCATCAACCGCGATCAGGCTCAAACCGATGCCGATATCATTGGCCATGACATCCAGCAGCAAGGCGGCATGCGTGCTCATGCTGTGATGGTCGATGGCTGCCGCGATCCTCCGCTCACTGTCAAAGTTCAGCATCGTGGCGTTGGTGCAGGCGTTTTCGAATGTACGCAGCAGGCTCAGACTACCGATCGTATTGTCGTCCCAGCGAATCGCCACATCGTGCGTTCCCTGTCCGCTGATGATCTGCCCGCCCTGCACCGACCAGACATGCGTTGCGGTCGTCACAAATGGCTCGGCCGAGTAGTTAACATCGACATCGGGACAACCGGCCCTTGCGCCGACGATAGCCAGCGGCTGAATCGACTTAACGAGAGCCGTGAAGCTCGCCGTGCTCGACAGCGCCCCGTCGGAAACCGTCACCGTGAGATGCACCGGACCGTCCTGATCGCATTCGGGATCGATTGTCAGGGTCATCGATGCCGATGTCGCGCCGAGCGTCAGTCCGCTGTCGGCGATGACGGAAGAATTGCCCGAGGTGGCCGTCAGCAGCAAGCCGCCGACCGTGTTGTCGACATCATCGATGCTGAGAGTAACACTTGCCTTGTGATTGCGGTCGAAACTGATGTCAGCGATGCCCGCAATTGTCGGCGCGTCGTTAACGGCAAGGACGGCAAGGTTTAAGCTGGTCGACCGGATGAACTCGCCGTCCGTGACGGAGATCGTGATGGCCGCCGCGCCATTGGCATTCGCCGTCGGCTGAATCAATACCGGCGTGATCGCCGCCGTCGTTGCCGGGAAGCTGATAGCGCCGTTGGCCACCAGCGACTGATCCGAATAGGCCGCGCTTAGCTGCAGCCCGCCAAAGCCGTTATCGAGATCGGCGAGCGTAATCCAGGCCGTAATCGGCGTATCTTCATTCGTCGCAAGCGCGGTGTTGCTCGTCGCAATTATCGGTGCGTCATTGACCGCATTGACGACAAAAGTAAAACTCGTGGAACGGATGAACTCGCCATCGTTGACGAATATCGTCACGTCGGCCTGACCATTGGCATTGGCTTCCGGATCCAGCGTCAGCTGTGTTGAAGCACTCGTCGGCGTCGCGAATGAAATGCCGCTGCCCGACAGCAAGGAAGGATTGTTGGTCGTTGCGCTCAGAATCAGATTCGTCATCGGCGTGTCGATATCGCCGAGAGTAAGGATCGTGGAAGTCGTGATGTCTTCCGAAGTCGTTAGCGTACTCGCCGCGACGCTGATGCTTGACGGGTCGTTAACCGGATTAACAGTCAGCGCGATCTCCGTCGAGCGCACATACTCGCCATCCGTCACCGACACGCTGATAATCGCTGAGCCATTGGCGTTGGCAAGCGGGTCGATATCGATCGAGACTGTTGCAGCGGTAGCGCCGATACTGATGCCGCTGTTCGCCACCAGCGATTGATCCGAAGACGTCGCGGTTACAATTAACTGACTGAAGTTGTTGTCGATGTCGTTCAGTTGAATGGATGTTGAAGTAGCTGTGTCCTCGTCGGTCATAATAAGAGCATTCGCGGCTGTAATCGTCGGCGCATCATTCACCGCATTAACCGTGATGCTGAAGCTCGTCGATCGGATGAACTCACCATCGTCGACAAAGACTGTCACATCGGCCTGGCCGTTTGCATCGCCTACCGGATCCAGGGTCACTTGCGTCGACGCGCTCGTCGGCGTCGCAAATGCAATGCCGCTGTTGGCAAGCACCGATTGATTGTTGGAGGTCGCCCACAAGATCAGGTTGCTCATCGGCGTATCGACATCAACTAAAAGGACACTGAGCGCGGTCGAAGTGTCTTCATCCGTAGCGAGTGCGGCACTCGCAGAACTAATTGTCGGCGCGTCGTTAATCGGTGTTACCGTAACGCTGATGATCGTCGATCGGAGGAGCGCGCCGTCCGAGACCGACACCGTGATATCGGCCTGACCGTTTGCATTGCCGAGCGGCTCGAAAAAGATCTGCGTCGAGGCGCTGGTGGGTGTCGCAAAGGTAACACTGCTAACCGGCAGGAGCGCCGGGTTGCTGGATGTCGCGCTGAGCTGCAGTTGTCCGACGGGCGATTCGATGTCGTCAAGCTGAAC
>JANQRB010000043.1 GCA_028284775.1 Candidatus Kapaibacterium sp.
ATTCGATCACTGCTTTCCGCGCCGGAAACACGCCGGCATTGTTGACGAGAACGGCGAAGGGCGCCAGAGCGCCGACAGCAGCGAAAGCAGCTTGAAGTGCCGCCGGATCGCTCACATCGGCCTGCGCCGGCAGAGCGCGTACGCCATAGCTCTCTTCAAGCGCGCGGCAGACGGCCAGCGCTTCAGGTTCGCGGCGACGATAATTGACGGCCACATCCCAGCCGCGGGCGGCGAATCGCCGGGCCAGGCCTTTGCCGATCCGGCGCGCGGCGCCGGTGATGAACACTGATGGCATAATCGATTCAGATAGTAAATGGAAGATGAGCGATTTCCAGCTCAATTTCATCGGCATCGCATCGGGCCGGCACCCGCGCGGCGGGGTTGGCATATGCGCTCCTGATATAGCCCAATGACAACCAGGACTGCAGTTCGGGCGACCAGGCTGTACTAGTGATCCGGCCGATAACGCGATCGCCGTCGAAGAGAGCCGTTCCCGGCGCTGCCGGCTGCCCGCCCTTGAACCCCATTATCCGCTTGTTGACCTTGTTGTATGAATCCAGACGCGCAATTACTTCCTGACCGATGTAACAGCCTTTCGTAAAACTGATAAGCTGCACCAGTCCGGCTTCCAGCGGATTGTAGTCCAGTGACCACTCGGCGCCGTGTCGTCCCTGCCCTGCTTCGATACGCAGCGTCTCGAACACCGACTCGTCCAGTTGCGGCAGACGCTCGTCGAGAGCCTGCAAGCCCGCATGAAACGCCGCTTCATCGGCGGCGGCGAAGAGCAGCAGAAAAGAGAATTCGCAGAGCGGCGCCTGCTTGACGATAATGGTCTCGACTCCGAAAATCGTGACCCGGAGCCAGGAAGCGGGCGTCATGGAATCCAGCGCAGCGCCGCCCAGCTCCTGTAACACATAGGGACTCTGAGGACCGATAATCTGGACTGCGCGCCAATCCGTGCTGATGTCGCGCAGCTTAAAATCTTCCATTATGGTATAGCTGGCAAACCAGCGCCGCACCTCGTCCTGCGTCCCGGGCGAAAGCAGGAACAAGAGATCCTCTTCGCGCCGAAGAACCGTTGCAACGTCGATTATTCGCGCTTTTTCGGTCAACAGGACGGTAGAGACCCCCTGCCCCACATGCAGCTCGCCGACGTCATTGCTGCTCAGACGCTGCAGCAGGCCGAGACCATCGATCCCCTTTCCGCGCAAAACGCCGAATGCGCTGCGTTCGCACCAGGCTGCCGCATTCTTGGCGGCTCGGTATTTGCTCAGCTCAGCTTCGGTGACAGTACTCTTCATAAAGGTCCTGACAGTTGATTGATTTTTTAGTAGCTTAGCCGCTATGGGCTTTGCTGCCGTTCTATGGCCCGCTAGCCGGCTTGCAAGGTAGCAATAACGTACTAACAGACCCTTTAATGTGTTGCCGCTCTTCGAGCGCCGCAGGGATTCGACTCGACAAATGACAGGCCCTCAGTTCTGCACCATGGCCTTTGCCTTACGCCTCACGGCCGCTCTGTTCCTGTTGGGATGGATGACGGTCGGCACGCTCTTCGGTCAGAGCTACAGTTATCGTGTTTTTTTCACCGACAAAGGCCCCGAGCAATTCAGTCCGGCCAGCGAATTGTATCGGGCAACGCTGGCGCTGCACAACGATCGCTGCCTCGCCCGCCGCGCCAAGGTTCGCGTCCCGGACCGCTTGCTGACTCTGGATGACGCTCCGCTCTACCCGCCGTATCTGGCGGAACTGGAAGAACGCGGCGCTCACAGCATGCTGCAACTCCGCTGGCTCAATTACTGCGTCGTCCGGGTCGATTCGGCTGTCGCGATCACCTTCGCCGATCTGCCGTTCGTGCGTGATGTCCAACGAACTTCCCGGCGTTTGATGCTCGTCCAGAGCTGCCTCGACGAAGCGGAGACGCCACCTGCCTCGGATACGGTTCCCGACTCCAACTGCGGCGCTTTCGACTACGGGCCTTCGTTTATGCAAAACCTGATGGCAAATACGCTGCCGCTGCACGCGATGGGAATAACGGGACATAATGTATTGCTGGGCTTTATCGACAGTGGATATCGCTGGCGGATGCATGTCGCGACCACACATCTGGATGTCAGAGGCGAGTACGACTTTGTTTTCAATGACAGCGTGACCTCGGATCAGGCGGCGGATATCGAAGGTCAGGAAGGTCATGGCCAGTTGGTCGTTTCGATTGCCGGCGGTTTCCACCAGGGGCAACTCATCGGGACCGCACCGAATGCCGCCTTTATGTTGGCCAAGACCGAAAATCTGGCAATGGAGTCGCATCTGGAAGAAGACAATTTTGCGGCGGCTGTCGAGTGGCTGGAAGCGGGCGGCGTGGACATTATCTCGTCGTCGCTGGGCTATCTGCGCTTTGATGAAGGCGAAGAAGACTATGAGTTCGAACAGCTCGACGGCAAGTCCGCTATTGCGACCCGCTCGCTTAACCTGGCCGCCGACCGCGGCGTGATGTGCGGCTCGTCCGGCGGCAATGCCGGTCCGGATGCTTCCACTATCCTTGTGCCCGGCGACGCCGACAGCACCATAACGGTGGCGTCGGCCACTTCTTCAGGCGCTGTTGTCCGCAACTCCTCGCGCGGCCCTATCAATAAGCCGGACATAAAGCCCGACCTTGCGGCGCTGGGCGCGGGGGTGATCTGTGCTTCCGGACGCTTTTACGACACCTATTTGTCCGCCGGCGGTACCTCGCTGGCTACGCCGCTGGTGACAGGCGGCATGGCGCTGATGCTCTCCGCCTTTCCGGAATTGCGGCCCTGGGAAATGCGCGCACTGCTCCGTGGGACTGCTTCCCAGAGCGCCGCGCCCGATACGGCGCTCGGCTACGGTGTCGCCGACATTTACGAGGCAATGCTGGCTCACGACATTATCGTAACGCCCGAACTGGCGGTACTGCCGCTCCTGAACGTCCAGCGCGTGGTTGCCTTTGCGGCTTCCAGGCACGACAACCTGAGGCTGACCTTGCGGCTGCGTTTCGCCGTTGACGGTCTCTTTCGCGACTACCCGATGCAGCGCTGGGCGGCCGGCGCGATGTTTTTCGCCGACATTCCGCGCCCTGACTTCGGTGGTGAGCCGGCGGAGGCTTTTGTCGAGGCCGTTGATGTGCAATCACAACGCCGGATGCCATACGACGAGAAGAGCCATCTATCGGTTTGCCCGGATGCGGAGACAATCCCTTGCGGCGTTGCCAGACGCGACCTGCCCCTAAGTTTTCCTGCAGCGGCCCGGGAAGGCTATTTCCCTTCGATCGCATCCAGTGATGACGGGACGCTTGACTTGCTGCTCGATACTCCCTTCTTTCAGGCAATTCAGGTTGATGTATTCACCGTCCAGGGAAGGCATGTCTACTCGACCGTCGTCGATCGGGCTGAGCTCGCGACCACCGCAATTCCGATTCCCGTCCGCGCATTGGCGACCGCCAACTATCTGACCAGAGTGAGCTATGGCAATCGGGTTAAATATTTTTCCTTCACAGTCGTAAACTAGTTTTTTCACGAATCGTTCGACTTCGACATTGTCGGAGAAGCTATTGTCTTCTCTCATCCATTTGGAGTAAGGAAGGACAGGAAAGATTTGCTTGCGGCGGCTTTTGCAACCTGGTTCCGCGTAGCGTTCCCGTCCATTATTCGCTGGTGAGAGTTCATTCCGGACCGTGTCGATCAATCTTACTGTTCGATCGACTTCGATGCACAAACACTGTGATCTGGCCTGCGGCCTATCCACATCATTCATCGCTGTCCGGCCGCCGAGCCTTTTAACAAGGGCGCGCGACTAATAAAGCGGCGGCCGAGCTTGTCACACCATTGCAGGATTAGCATTATGAGTATCGCATTACTTACCGGCGCGAGCGGCGGACTTGGCCTCGCCGTTACCGATTACTTTCTCAATCAAGGCTGGCAGGTGCATGCTGCCGTTTCCGGTACTGCAGGCAAGGAAAGACTCGCCCGTCGATTTCCCTCGTCGATCGGCGACAAGCTCTCCTGGCACATCGCCGACCTCAGCAGCGAAGATGGCGCTCGTGATTTCATCGCTTCAACACCGGATATCCCCAAGGCGCTGGTGCATCTCGTCGGCGGCATCAAGGCCGGCACTTTTATTGAAGAAACAGCGATCGAGTCATTGGACGCGATGATCAATCTGAACGTAAAGAGCACATTTCTGATCATGCGGGAGGTAATCCCGGCGATGAAGCGACTTGGCGGAGCGATCGTCACGATCGGGGCTATGGCTGTCGATCGGCCCGAAGCGCGCAAATCGGTTTATGCGGCAAGCAAGGCGGCCGTGGTCTCCCTGACGCGTAGTCTGGCCGAAGAGTATAAGGAGCACAATATTCGCGCCAATTGTATCCTGCCCGGCATCATTCGCACGCAGGCCAATCTCGAATGGGGCACCGAAGAAGACATCGAAAAATGGACACCGCCGGAACACATTGCCGCCGCCTGCTTCGGCCTCTGCGCCCATGAAGGCAGTGGAATATCGGGCAGCGTGATACCCATGTACGGAAAATTGTAGAATGGCTCGACGACACAGACGCGGCAATGCGGAGGCGATGCCCCGCCTTTCAAGGGCGGAACGGAAACGGGAGACGAAGTTTCTCCTGTCGTTTCTGGCGCCTTACCGAGGACGATTGACCCTTGCGCTGTTTGTCATGCTGGTCAGCAGCGGCATCAGCGTCTCGTTTCCGGCGCTGCTCGGTCAGGTGGTCGACGTCGTCTTGCCGGGAACGGATGAGTTCATTGCGCTGCTGGGGTTCAAGTTCAGCCTCATGGAGTTTGCCGCCTTGATCGGCGCGTTGCTGCTCCTGCAATCCCTGACGCGTTATGTGACCTCCGTAAGCCTGGCGACGGTGAGTGAGAACGTTCTGGCAAGTCTGCGCACGAAGCTCTTCGCACATCTCGTGCAGTTGCCGATGGACTTTTTCGGTGAACGGCGCGTCGGCGAGCTGGCATCCCGGCTGACCGCCGACCTGACTCTCATCCAGGACACCTTTACCTTTACCGTCCTCGAGATAATGCGCCAGAGCATATTCCTCATCGGCGGCCTGATCTTCATCACAAGTATGAGTCTCGAGCTGACCGGCTTTGTGCTCCTGTCCGTGCCTCTGGTCGTTGTCATCGCCTTGGTCCTGGGACGGTATATCCGGCGTTACAGCACCAAAACGCAGGACGCGCTCGCCGAGGCGGCCACCGTGGTTGAAGAGTCACTGCAGGCCATTACCAGCGTCAAGTCTTATTCCAACGAATCCCATGAAGTGGCCCGCTACGGCGAAGCCGTCCAACGAGGCGTCAGTCTGGCAATTACGGGGGCCAAACTGCGTTCGGCCTTCGTTTCTTTCATAATTTTTGCGCTTTTCGCGGGCATCGCTGGTGTGGTCTGGTATGGAGGGACGCTGGTTGCCGCGGGCACTATTAGCCTGGGCGAATTGATGTCGTATTTGATGTACGCCATATTCATCGGCGGCGCCCTGGGCAGCTTCGCCGATCTCTACGGTCAGATTCAGCGCAGCCTCGGCGCATCCGTCCGCGTTCGCGAGCTGCTTGACGAAGTTCCCGAGCAACTCGACGGCTCGTCCGGCGGCTCCGAGCTGTTTCAGTCAGTGACGGCCGACAATATCAGCTTCGCCTATCCGAGTCGGAAAGACGCGCCGGCATTGATTGATGTTAGCCTCAGCGTCGACGCCGGCGAGCGGGTGGCATTTGTGGGTGCCAGCGGCGCGGGCAAAAGCACGATGGCGGCATTGATACAGGCCTTTTACCGCGTCGATAGCGGACGACTGCTTTTCGACGGACGCGATTCCCGCGATGTCGATATTGCCCTGGTGCGCCGCTGCGTCGGCATCGTGCCGCAGGACATTGCACTCTTCGGCGGCAGCATCGCCGCTAATATCCGCTACGGCAAGCTGGACGCCAGCGACGATGAAGTGCGGGAGGCGGCGCGCCTGGCCAATGCGCTCGAATTCATCGAGGACTTCCCCGAGGGGATGGCGACCGTGGTGGGCGAACGCGGCCGGAAACTCAGCGGCGGACAGCGGCAGCGAATCGCGATCGCCCGCGCCATACTCAAAAATCCTCCGATTCTCATCCTGGACGAAGCGACGTCATCCTTGGATGCCCAGACGGAGGCATTGATCCAGCAGGCCATGGAGCGGCTGATGGAACGGCGGACGACCATCATCATCGCCCACCGCCTTTCCACTATACGGCTCTGCGATCGTATCTATGTCTTTGAAAAAGGCCGCATCGTGGAGTCCGGCAGCCACGAGGCGCTGATCGCCGATTCGGAAAGCTATTACGCCAAACTCTGCCGGCTCCAGTTTGGGCCGGAAGCAACGCAGACGTCCTGAGACCCGAATCCCAAAATCGGCATCATTCCGCTATTCGCGGGAGGGGTCAAGACCAGTGCCGGGTCAACAATCTCGTGGATAGAACTAAAAGGCGGGAAACCAGTAGGCGATTTTCAGCGCGAGAAAAGAATCGGCCTCGCTGCCAACGGCATCGAAAAAATCCTTCAAACGGGCCGCCCGGAGCGCTTCCTGGTCGGCAAAGGCATTCTGCTGCCACACAAAAAACAGCGTCGAGCCCGGCAGCCATTCCCAGCGCAGCACCAGATTCGATCGGAAGGACTGCACGAGAAAGTTTTCCGGCGCCGGATAGGGGAAACTGCTAGCTCCGTCATCCTCTTCCACGTAGACGACATCATCGTCACGCCTTACTAGCTTCGAACCGTCGCGGCCATAGACCTTCAGATCGCGGCTGCCGGCTGCGCGCAGCTCGCCGATATTCGAGTATTCGCCGCTGGCGACAAATGGCTCGGCATAAAGTTCCAGCGAAAGATCGGGTGTAAACGAGTAATTGAAGCGAAACTGCGCGGCAATGGTCGTTCGGTCGATCCTGCCGAAGACGTAGCGTCGGCCAAAGGTTGAAGCCGGGCCGTCGTCGATACTGGTAATGTATTGGCGGGTATTTGTTTCCACGCTGAAGCTGGGATCGATGGAAAATTCCCAGCTGGCGCCGGAACGCAGCAGGTAACTGGCCCAGAGATCGATGTCCGAGCCATCCAGCTCATCCCAGATATAACGCAGGCCGCCGTTCCAGTTAGTGTTGGATGCGAAGTTGCCGTTCAGACTCAGCTCTGCGTCCCAGGCGGCGCCCAGACCCATCAGCGGACCGCCTCGCGTCAAACCGTCGCTCAATCGTCGCGGCCGGCGGCGCAGCTCGATACTGGCGCCATAGTAATTTTTGAAGGTGACGTCAGCGTCGATCTCGTATTCGGCCACGACATGATCGCCGTCAAAATTCCAGCCGTTGGAGGACGACAAATTCAAGCTGTAGGAATGAAACCAGGAGCCGGGCTGGGTTTCGCGGTATTGAATGTTGGCATTGGCATTGATGTCGTCGGAGCTGGCAAGTTGGCCAAGGTCATTAATCTCAAACTCGGGCGATTCCATCCAGATACTGGCGCTGCCCAGCCAATGTTCACCGCCGGAGCGCTGTAAACGAAGCGCGGCCGTATAACCGCTGAGCGAGCTCGCATTGCTGTCCACGGATACGTGGCCGGCATCGGGCCGCTGAAAAAAGCGGGCGCTGGATTCCTGCGCGCGAATCATTGCCGAAGTGCTGCCCCTGATGTGACTGAAGCCGGCATGACCGCGGATGAGATACTCGCCGCCAGCGAAACGCAGATTCCAGTCGAGGCCGCCCGAATAGGCCTGCCGATTGAAGAAGCCGGCCAGCAAAGACCCGTCGTCGAGATCGCGCTGAACGGAAGTCAGCATCAGACCGAGCGTGGAGGCATCGGCGCCGATTTCCTGCTGGGCCCGGGCAACGGAATAGACCGCCGGAGCTTCGGCCACCGGATTCGTCCGACTGCGATCATCGATATTGAGAATAGCGGCCCGCTCTTCGGCGGTGACGGCTGTTAACAATCCAAGCGAAAAGCCGCTCTGCATCCGGCCGGTCAGCTTGGCGGCGCCGAGAATCTGGGTGTTATCCGGCGCCTGTATTGCAGAGGGGATTGAATCCGGAATGGATCGCTGCAGCGGTCCAGGGCGCGGCGCGGCGCCGATACGGCGGGAGTAATAATACGAGGGGCCGGTACCGCTTAACAGTTGGCTGCCTTCCGTAAAAAAGGGACGGCGTTCGCTGAAAAAGGTCTCGAAGGCGGAGAGATTGACCTCGGCGGGGTCGGCCTCCACCTGGCCGAAATCGGGATTGAATGCCGCATCGAGCGTCAGGTTAGGTCCCAGTCCCATCTTCAGGTCAGCGCCGCCGCGGAAGTCGAACTCACTGTCATCGTCAAAAGCGCTGGCCTGCGCGCGCCGCGTAAAGTTGCCCGCGAGGTAGGGCAGCAGCTCGACGCGGCTGGACGGCTCGATACCCCTGATGCCTTCCAGGCTGCCGAAACGCGATGCCCAGCCCGTGCTGTTCTTGGGAATCGTCACCCAATAAAGATCTTCAAAACGCGAGGGTATCCAGCGGTTGATATTAATGCCCCAATGCTGGTGCTCGTCGGCGCTGAAGCGCAGTTGTGAAAAGGGAATGCGCATCTCCGCTGTCCAGCCGCTGTCATTCATCTGCGTCCGGGCCGTCCAGACAGGGTTAAAGGAATAATCGCGACTGAATTCCTGATCGTCGGCATGATAATAATCGAAGCGGACGCCCGTGGCCGTAACGCCGAAGCTATAGGCGGTGCGCTTGTCGTTGTACGTATCCATCGAGATGATGATGCGCTGCGAATTGCCGGCATTGTCGCGGCGGCTGACAGTGGCGAGGATGCTGTCGGGGTGGCGGAAATGCAGACGCGCACCGACATACAGGGCATCCGCGTCGTAGGCAAACAGTAACTCCGTTTTGTCGTTCGGCGGGGCGCCTTCATTGGGTTCTTTTTGCAAAAAATCCGAGACGGGTCGGGCAAGGCGCCAAAGTTCTTCGTCCAGAATGCCGTCGATCCTGGGCGCGGCCCCTTCGATCCGCAATGCATCGATCCGCTTGCCGGCATTGGGCGGCGGCGCCTCGGCACCTAAGGACAGCGGCAGAAGCGCCATTAAACAAAAAGGTAATGCTGCCCAGCGCCGGATGATGGCTGTGGCTTGGGTATTGGTTATTGTTCCGGAAATGCGAGGCACGTCAGTTTCCCCGGTCATGAATAAACATATTGGCCAGAAACTGATAGATCAGGATGCCGACAACAAACACCGTTAGCAGGGTATTCGCGATTTCATCCTGGCCGGCAATTGCCGCCAGGGCCAGCACCGCCGTCAGCGCCAGGCCGATCGTATAGGCACTTAATATCAGGCGTCCCTTTGCGCTGCCCGCTTTGAAAATCCCGGCGACCGGAATTACCATTATCAGGCAGGCGCCCGCCGCGAGGTACAACAGCGTGAAATCGGCAACAAGCGCCAGCGCTCCGCAGAAAATTGCTCCTACCAACAAAGCGCCAACGATATTGGCGGCCTGTTTCTGGCGTTTGCTAAGCGCATGGCGTCCAAAGGGATCCAGGTAAAGCAGCAGGTCGAACAGCGGCTGCGCCACCCAGGTGAGATAAACAAAGAGCAGATACAAGACGATGAGAGGCGTCAGAATCAGGTCGAGTCCTTCAACCGAACTCTGCAGACTGCGCACAACGCGATAGCCGATGAAAGCGCCGATCACGATGGCCCACTGCCGCCCGGGCTTCATACGCGCCATCCAGAGAAAATAGCGCAGGATCAGTCGATAGACAGGGTTGCGGGCCTTTAAGGCTTCGACGACGCCATCGCGCGCCCACTCGTGGCCCGGCTCCAGCCGCAGAGCTTCACGAAAGTGATGCAGAGCCTTTTTATAATCGCCCTCATTGAGTAAGGTCCAGCCAAAATTGGCGTGGGTCGTGGCGTTTTCCGGATCGCGTTCCAACGCCGATACAATGCCCCGTCCGGCTTCGGCAGTCCGCTTGAGCTTAACAAGCGCGATGGCGCGCGCATTGGCGCACATACTGTTTTCGGCGTCGAGCTCGAGACCGCGCTCCGCTGCGTCGAGAGCAGCCTGCCATTCATAGTTTTCTAATTTGATAAGAGCCATCAGGCCGTGATATTCGGCTTCGTCCGGATCGAGACGAATAGCTTCGCGCGCCGCATGTTCCGCCTCTTTATTCCGATTCATGCCGAACTGCACCTGCGCCAGCACAAAATGAACGTAGGACCAGGCCGGCGCCTGTCCAACGGCAAGCCTGGCTTCTTCCAGGGCCGGCTCGTTCTTCTTCTGACCGCTGAGAGCAATCGCGAGCAGGGCGCGAGCCATCGCATTATCGGGACGCTCCGCCAGCTCTTTGCGAATCTCCTGTTCCGCCATGTCGAAGCGCGATTGCTGGATCAACAGTTCGGCGCGTTGCTCAAAAGCGTTCATAGACCACCGTAGGGACTCCGCGAGCGGACAAGCCGCCTCTCAGGACTTGATATTCAGATACGCCAGAATATCGTCATAAATTCCGGCCTGATTTGCATACAAGGCATAGTTGCGGGCGGCATTGAACCACTCGCCGGTGGTAGGTGTGCGGCGTTTGGCTGCGGCGCGCAGGTCGCGGGTTTCGAGTGGTGTCGGCACACCCTTGCGCATCGCTTCCTGCAATTTGGCATCGACCGCCGTCTCGACAATGGCCTTGAGGTCCGCACCCGAAAATCCCGCCGTTTTTTTGGCGATCAGGCCGAAATCGATGTCTTTGGCCGGTTTGTCGCGCAGCAGCAGGCGCAGAATCGAGGCGCGCGCCTCCTCGTCGGGCGGCGGCACAAATATGATGTTGTCGAAGCGTCCCGGACGACGGAAGGCCGGATCGAGGTGCCAGGGCGCATTGGTCGCGGCAAGAACCAGAACGCCCTCATTCGACTCCCCTACCCCGTCCATCTCGGACAAAAACTGATTGATAAGCTGGCGCGCGCCCGACTTGCGCATATCCGTCCGGCTGGCGCCCAGGGCATCGACCTCGTCGAAAAACAGCACGCAGGGCCGGTTATTGCGGGCCTGCTCGAAAACAGCGTGCAAATTGCGTTCGCTCTGGCCGATCCACATATCGAGCACATCGTGAATGCCGATCACCAGGAAGGAGGCGTCCACTTCCCCCGCCGTCGCGCGCGCCATATAGGTCTTGCCGCAGCCGGGCGGACCATACATCAGAATGCCGCCGCCCGCCTTTTTGCCGTAGGCCTCGAACATTTCCCTGTGTTTCAGCGGGTAAATGATCTTGATGCGGATTTCCTCTTTCAAGGCTTCCATACCGCCGACATCCTCGAAACTGATGTCGGAGCGTTCGAGCGGAATCGCCGGTCCTCCTCCTTCGAACTCAACGGGCGCGGGCATCGCCTCGTCAGCTTCCTCATCGTCCTCCGGCTCGTCTCGGAGGGAAGGCGGTGTTTCCCGGCGGTGGGGTTCCAGCCGCGTCTGGAGCCCGGCATCGCGCACTTCGGCATCCATTGCGAGAGCGCGATAGTAGACTTCCGCCGCCTCGGCCATGTCGCCCTGCCGTTCCAGGAGTCGGGCATAGACAATCAAGGCACGCGCCGGAACGTCGCCACCCGCCAGTAAATCCTCGATCACAACCAGGGCTTCCGAATCGCGCTTTTGCAAAAAGAAGCTTAGCGCGAGCCCGGTCTTAATATCGCGGTTATCCGGCTCCTGAGCCAGAGCGCTGCGGTATTCCGATTCCGCCTCGGCGAGCTGTCCATCCTGAATCAAGCGGCCGGCGAGCAGCAGGCGCAATGGCACATTGTCAGGCGACAAGGCCAGCGCTTCACGCAACTGTCGCAGGGCGTCATTATCATCTGCCATTCCGGCCTGACTCCCCATGAAAACAAGCAAGCAACATTTGGGACATGGCACAAAAATACGGTCCCGCCCGCAGCCGACAAACTTTAAGCAACAAAAAGCAGAATTTTAAAATTCTGTTGCCTGCAAAGCAAGAATGCCGTAAGTTTGCTTTTCTTGAAAATCTGGACGGGCTCGTAGCTCAGCTGGGAGAGCACTTGAATGGCATTCAAGAGGTCAGGGGTTCGATCCCCCTCGAGTCCACAAGATTGACAATTTGGGATCGTAGTTCAGTTGGTTAGAACGCCTGTCTGTCACACAGGAGGTCGCGAGTTCGAGTCTCGTCGGTCCCGCTTTAACACTCGTGAACCCTTGTAACTCAATTAGTTGCAAGGGTTTTGTGTTTTGAACAGACACCAGAATACACCTTGTCGAATAGGATGCGAGCGACAAATCAGGGTACGTGAATTTTTTGCACGTAAAAATGTGCGCTTGTTTTCTTTAACATCAATGGGGCTGCGGAAACGTCGTTCAGACAATTCGAATAGTAGCCCAGTTTGCAAATCGATCACGACACTGGGAAGAATAGCTCACGGACTGTAAGACTATGGGATACTTACGAGAAAGCTTCTATCGATTCAAGTAGCTGTGTCAGACCAGCAGAGAACCGGCACTGTGAGAAATCAGTCGAATGAAGCCCGAAGTGCAAGTAGAACCATCAAGACTATACTATTCCTTCACGCCGATTACAGATTTGCAATGTCATCTATCCCCCGGATGGCCACGCCGTATCATTCCTGAATAATCCTGGCTGCTATAGTTCCGGAAGTTTACAGAGCATGAATTACCTGAAGAAGTTTGTTGAAGGACAAACAGACAGACTTTTTACTGCAGGCAGTATCCAAAAATTGTTTTAACAATGTCTGGAGAGGTCGAGATTCTCTTTGCAGCAATGGTTCATTCGTTGCATTATGCATCAACAATTTAGTTCGGAAGCGGCGCGGATTTGCGGATTATCTTGGAAGTAATTGGACAAATGAGCAATCAAAACACGATGCTTAAGCCAAACGCGAGTCGGCAATTGAACAACATGAAATTTATTTCGCTGGATGCCTTGCAGCTTACAATTCACAGAATATAGTTTGTTACTCCCTTAAAAAATGCAGCTGTGACCGCACAGAGCAGAACATTGTCAAATCGGGCTTTGAGCTATATGGAAAAACCTTATTCCGGCAGAGCACATATCAACGAATCGACAAGAGAATTCACCATTGAGATTCCATCCAGGAAGAACTGGCTGATAATTATTTTTATGACTGCCTGGCTTGGAGCCTGGTTAATCGGAGAACTTTCTGCACTGGGAATTGTAGCTGGAATCTTAAGCGGAAACGAACAGGATCTTGCTTCGCTTTTCGTGTTATTCTGGTTGGCAGCATGGACTATTGCGGGCTTTTTTATTATCAGAACTTTAGTGTGGATGATAGCCGGCAAAGAGATAATCTCCTTCAGCAATACAGAACTCAAGATTCACAAAAAGGCAATGTTGCTCAGCAAAGTTAAAACTTACGACATCAAAGAAGTGAAGGACTTTGCTGTAATCCCCAACACCAGCACTGACAATATCTTCGGTGGCATTGACGGTTTGAAGTTCTGGAACATGGGTAACCAAGGATCTTTAAAATTTGACTATGGTCTGAAGACAGTGAAGCTGGCTATGGGGATTGATGAGGCTGAAGCCAAGTCTCTCCTGGATAAAATTCAGTCTAAGAACTAACTCAATGATAAAAGCCAGGTCTAAATAGAGTCAAAGTTTTCGATCTTTGGCGAGAATGACACACTGTGCGCCGAAGCGAATTTAGCCGAATGCGCAACTATCGAAACTTGCCGTATTAGAGGAAAACTATCATCGTTATGCTGAGTTTAGTAGAAACATGTTCGTCCAAACGAACACTCGGCAGCCATCAAACGTTAAATCCTGTAAACTCAAAGAGACCAGGTCTCTTCGAGTGCGTACCCAGCGATGTGAACTTCGGCCTTTTAAATGCGGGCAGCGAAAGACTGAAAGTGAAAATCTTCACCCTTAATACATGAAAATAGATCGAACACAATTGCAGCTCAAACCAGCATAAGCCAGACCACCGGAAGCAAGACCTTCACTTAAAATCCCGAAAACCTGTACAATGTCGCCCCCACAGACACACAGATAAGCTCAATAAGAAGAGTGCGAATCGTATATGATAAAAGCTGTTTAAACTACTTTACAACTATGAAAGGGCGGACTTTAATGCTGTGCATACCTCTGGTGATACGACATAGGTACATACCGCTATTGAGATCACTCAACTGAACAGACATGAATAAATGCGAACCATCGGATGGAAACATCTTATCATGGACTACCATGCCGTAAAGATTAACAATCTGCAGTCCATAGCGATGAACTGCGGCATTTTCAATATCGATCAGCAGTTCGTCCGAAGTCTGATAAATGTCGATTTTTTCTTTGCTGACAGATTGGGGAGTTACATCCGTACTTACTTCGCGTCGATAAATGCCGCCGTAGCCATAGCCTGTTATGAGTGCATAGGGTCCGGCCCAGGCCAGATCCGCGGAAAAGGAACCTCCCGGACCTTCGGGTATATCAATAAATTTCCAAGTTTTTCCGCCATCTCTTGTTTCGACAATCGCGCCTGGATTGCTGAGTGCCATGCCGTGAAGCTCATCCTTAAAGGCGATATCCGATGTTCCGAAGGGGTGCGGATCATAAAGTTGGTCCAATTGCAATTCCCATTCGCGTCCCCTGTTCGTGGTTTTCCAGATGATGTTCTTTGACTTCTGATTTACGCCGGTGCGTTGAAAACCAGCCGCATAGCCCAAAGATTCATTGACAAAACAGATCTCTCCCAATACCTTTGGGTATTGCCCGTCCGGCGTTTCCTCGTCTACATTGTAGTCGCTCCATTCTTCGGTTTCGATATTAAATGTGACAAAGTCATGGCTGTATCTGTAGACTTTTAGAACAGCTACTGTGACAGAGTCTACAAAAAAGATTGGAGCACCTGCCTGTTTAAATCCTTTCAGCTCTACCGCCTTATAGTTCTCCCAGTTGTTATGAGTATGTATCAGGAAGTTGTTTGTTATGCCGGCTCCAATCTTACTGTTATACATACTGATTCCAAAAAAGTGGTCCGTCTCGTCGAGCGAGATTTCATCGAACATTATTCTTTCGAATGTCTTTCCGCCATCCGTACTTTTTTCCAGGGCCACACGCCACAGAAAGGTCATGTACAAGTTCTGTGAGTCAAGCGCATAGCCCTCAAAAATGTCAAAGGTGGAATCGTCTCCCGCCGCGCGTCGGTCAATCTCGTAAATCAATTCCCAGCGGTTGCCCTGGTCCGTCGACTTGTAGATTGTCGTTATTCCGATAACATCGCCAAATACATAACAATTGAGCGGATCAGGACAAGTTAATGTGCCCATTCTCCCATACGTAATTCTCTCTTTTTTCTGTACCCAGGCTTCCTGGGCACTCATCGAGCTTATGCAACAAAGCATGAGCAGCAAATATTTCATGGAAATTCCCAAACTGGATTACCCCATACTCCGGTGGGTGGCAGTGAAATCACGTTATTTCACATTCCGGAGCTTGCAGGGTCAATGAAACAGGTAAGGTCGAACAGCCAGAATATAAGATGTGCCAGCAAGCAATACAATCCATTATTCAAGAAATTGATAAAATTTGGCCACAAATTTGCCCGCAGCGAACCCGGATTGCTTTACGCGCGCCAGTCACGCCCGGCAGTATTTGAATCTTGCTATGCGCTTCGCATCAGGCTCACGGTGAAATGGAAAAAAAGGTCAAATGCTCTACTGTGTACTACGAACCTTCTTATCTGGCGAAAAATCGATTGAAATATTTGCCAAACATTGGAGGTGTTTAAGTCCACATTTCAAACTAATGTCACGACGAAAAAATCAACTGATAACCAAGCGCCCAAGCGTCTGTCGGTACTTCGCTTGGCTAAAGCGCTGGGCAAGGTACCATAAGCCCGTCGGCGTTCGGGAATGGAGTGCACGAGCTTCTACGCTTGGAAACAACACTTCCAGGAGCAGGATCTCGCTGGCTTAAAGGATGTGTCACCGGTGCATTATCCATGTCCACAGGCGATTGCTGAAGAGGATATGTAGAAAGTAATGGCGCAGTCTCTCGAATGTCCGACCTGGGGATGCGTCAAGATCAGCGACAATCTCAAGCACCAGGGCCTATTGCCAATCTAGCCGAACGTGCAGAAGACCATCATAAGTATCGGCCTTGCCACGCGCTATGAGCGATTGCTTAGCTTGAAGAACGACACTTGAACGAAGGCATCGAGCTGTCGGCCTACAAAGTAGCATACACTTCAAACTCGTTAACACGAAAAATTTCGCGACGAAAAAAGTTTCGTTGGACATAGAGCTTTGTAGTACAAATAATCATTTTTTTTTGTTTCACTCGGCATGCCTGTATAGTCCTTGGCAGGTCTGGGAAGACTCTTTCGACGACAATCAGTGAAAAGCGTCGCTTGATTCCACAGACGACCCTAAACGACAAAACTTCGAAGCACGAATAAAGTTTAGTTCCTGAGTGTTGCCTGTTAAACGAATTTGTCAACTGTTCACAGTTAACAGTACCAAACATGCACCCGGCCATCTGATGAGCTTTAGCACTGGAGATTGTCGGGCGGATCACCGAAACGCCGGCAGACCAAAGCCATCATCTATCGTATATAACGAGCCTGTTTCCGGATAGCAATACCGAACGCCGGGCATTTTCCTCAATTTCGACAGGATGTCGAGTAAAGCCAGGCCGCAGCCCTCGGAGGCTTTTAGCCTGTATTCACAATCTTGGAAGGGCAGGCTGTGCAGGCTCAGGCCCAGGGCGGCGATTGCTTGCCGATTGCCTTGAAAATCCTGTCTATTGATGCAGACTCTGATGCTCCGCGTGAGCCAATAGTGATAGCCCAGGGGTGGTCCGGCGCCCAGAATTAGCTCGCTGCGGCGCAGCTCTCGCAGTGCCCTGCTGTTCGCGGCATCGTAGTCGCTTCCGTCCTCTTTGCGGAGGATGTAGGCATTCCAAATCACATTGTCCTTTCTAGGCAGGCTGGCGCGCATTCTCTCCGTGAAAAGACTGTCGACCCTTAACTCGAGCGAGTCGAATAAGCGCTTCATTGCGGTCGGCAATCCGAAGTCGGGACGAGACATACGCCCCCAACTACTTATCCCGACATTTTTGGGAATCACTGCGATCAGATCTTTGCGCTCCTCGAAGGGCATCATGGTGGATACGCCCCTGTAGTGTTCGCGGACGAAATAGCGGTCGCCCGGGCTTCCCAGATAAAAGATTTGTCGATTGGTCGGGCCTTTCTCTTCGTACGTCCGATGCTGCGCTTCGTAGGTCGGGTGACTCACGCTGATCGTCAGCGGGTACCTAAGCGCTGCGGCAGACACGTATACATACTCGCCGAAACAGTAAAAAAATTCGGTCGCTTCGTCGCCGTCTTGCCGCAGTGTGACGAGGGCATCGTCAACGAGATTAGCTTGTTTGTCAAGCAGCCGGACGCTAAGGTCGCCCCGCCACCCCGGGTTGCGCGCGCCGTAGAGCGCGCCCACCTGTACGTGGCTGTAGCTTACCCCCGGCACCTCCCCCAGCCGGCGGACGATACCGCGAATATCCAGTCCGATTCCCGGATCCGAGGCAAACAGCATCCAGCCCGCGCGTGACTCCTGCAGCACGCTCAAACCAAGCGCGGCCGCCGCCCGCTCCACCTGTGTGCGCATCGAGCTGTCGATACCCGCGATAATGTCCCCGCTAAGAAAGTGATGCCGCCCGAACAGCGGCCCCGCGCTGCGGACAAGCTCGCTATTGCGCAGTTTACGCAGTTCATGGCAGTCGGCCTGATCAAAGTTTTCGCCATTTGCCTTGCGAAGCAGCGTCAGCTTCCACGCCCTCGCGATGGAATAACTGTCCGCTTCACCTTCGAACATTGCGACTTCTTCCAGGCCGAGACTATCAAACAGGGGAATCAAACGCCGGTCGGACTGCGAATGCCTGGCCATGACGGCAATCTGGTCGCGGCGCGGCGCGATGGGGATCCGCCATTCGTCCTTAACGAAATACTTGCTGCCCGGCTTGCCCAGATAAAAGGTTGACATGGTCTCACCGCCGCCAATCATACGCTCCTGCCCTTCATACGCCGGATGCGCCACGCTGATCTCCAGCGGGTAATCGGGAGCATCGACCAGTTCGTAGACCGCGCGCCAGGAATTGTACTTAAAGGCGGAGACAAAATGACCATCCTTCAGCAGGCGGACGCTGGCATCTGTTATCTGCCTGCGATCCTCCCCATAAACAAACACGCGCAGAATGCAGGGACGCATTCCGGGTGTCTTCGACGGTGCGTACGCGGCTGGATCGGAGGTGTCGGACGTGTTAGCTTGTGCGGATGCCAGGTTGACTTGGCCTGGATCTTGTTTAGCCGCTGCCATCGTGGTCAAAATTAGGACGCAGATCGCGGCGACTGCACAGTAATAATACGCTCGCTTCGGCGCGCAGCATGGAAACTTCCTACTCGTCATTGTCGATTCCGAAATGATAAGTGAAAAAGAATCTGATTTCCATGCGCAGCAAGCATGTAAAAAACCTAACTTAGCTGCAAAACCGGCGGCCTGCAATTCCCAAAGCAGTGGATTGCCTTGTTCGGGAGAAATACTTCGCGGCGGCAATCGCATTTCAGCAAAGTATCATGAGCAACGAAGGTATCTGTCCAGCGGCTTCAGCAGCCATACTCATCATCGTCAGCGGACCGCCCTGCACCGGCAAGACAAGGATCGCGAGCCGGATCAGTCGGGAATTTCACATTCCGCTTTTCAGCAAGGACGCCATCAAAGAGCGGCTATACGATGCCTTGGGTTGGAGCGATCGCAAGCAGTCGCGTAAGCTGGGTATCGCCGGCGAAGAGATTCTGATGGATATTGCCGCGAGGCAGCTTGCCGCGGGCAGGCCCGTGATTCTCGAAAGCACCTTCAAGGCACAGTATGTCGAAAATCAATTCACCGCCCTGATCGAAGCGCAGCAGGCCGCCTGCTTACAGATACAATGCCGGACAGAGCCGGCGATCCTGATGGATCGCTTTCGACGCCGCGCAGCTTCCGGGGAACGCCATCCGGGACATGGGGATTTGATTTCGCAAGAGGGCTTCGAGGAAGATTTACGATCCGGAATGTACGAGCCCCTGCGTATTCCGGGCAAGCTGCTAACGATCGATACATCGTACTTTACGGAGCAGATAAATTCCGGCATTCGCGCTGAAGTTAAGAAGCTGCTCGAAGCATCGGCCTGATACTTTCGGCGGCCTGACCGCGCATAAGCTAAGCACTGTCTGACAAATACAGCTTGAGCTAAATCTTGATAAATATCAGATGAATCACTATAAGAATACTTCCAGCCCGTTTATCAAAAAAACGCGTCACAATATGTCGACATTCTTTCAGTTTGCCGAGTGACCGAATGATGGGGACAGTTCAAGTTTTTTTGTCGTGACAATAGATAAAATTATGATACTATTGAGTTTTATTGCAATTAATGAGTTGTTTTAAACTAACGTGACAGGCTCACTTTAAATTCGTTCCACTTCAGAGGGAGTTCAAGGCCGCTGAAGTCTGGCTTGTGACTTAGCCAATGATATTGGGACGGCACTCAGTGTCCGCCGGGTTGGTCATCTCGAATAATATTGTAGCGAATCAACACTCGGTAAGCGATTCAGACGCAACACTCTTGACTCTCTTGCCAATGACATTGAATGCGAAGTCTGCTAACAATCCCAGGAATAGAACAGGAGGAATACAATGGAATCGCCATCACTAAATCATGTTGCTCTTCTGGTGAAAGATATTGAAGAGTTTATCGAAAATAACGCCAGCTTACGCTTGGAGATGGGCAAGATAGAAGAATTCCCAAGTGAGGGAACGAGAGAACTCTATATAGGTAGAGCAAATAAGACGGCAAAACTTCTTGTGATGCAGGCGATAGGAAAAGGACCATATCAACGTGCATTTGAAAAACGAGGGGTAGGCCTGCATCACATTGCAATTGATGTCGCTAATGCAAGTGAATTTTCAAATGGTTTATCTGGCTCAGGATGGAATCTACACCCCTGCAGCTTAAAAACGTATAAAGAGCTAGGTCAGATTTGGTTGTGCAAAACCGGAAACCCATTAATCGAAGTACAAGAGAAGCAAAACATCGGTGACGGAGCTGCCTTTGTTGAAGAAGTGTCCATACCTTTTTCTTCACCTTCCCTTTGTGAAGCTCTACAGCTTCCCACAATAACTATAGGGCCAAGATTCCAAATTTCTATTCAGGGAAACAAGATCGAATGCGACTTTGATTAGTTTTTGTGGATTGCCCATCCAGGCACTGTCCGAAAAGTACTGCTTGAGATAGATCTTGATTAATGCCAAGTGGATCAGTGGCTTTCGCACAAGGACATATGTGAAGTAGTTAAATGCAACAACTGCCTGCTTACATTACTCAGACCGGCACGATATTCTCCAGACTAAACTCAAAAGCTCTCGCGGCGCCATCGCCTCCTCCGCCACGCATCACGATATCCGCCGAAGCGAGGCCGTCCAGACTGAATTCGCTGTAAATATTGTTTAGGACAGCGGCGCCTAAGACCTGGGAATCCCTGATACGCGGCACAACGCCGATGGCGATCGTCGAACTGAGTGAAAAGTCAATTGCGCCGCCGGCCTCGAGATCGGGAAAAAGCGCAAGGTGTCGATTGTCTTTGAAGACCTTAACTTCGACCGTTTCGATCGCTAACTCACTGCGTATCTCGATCGAGTGCGGATTTGCGGAACTGCCGCTTCCTGTCAATTCCAAACCATCTTCGGCATTCCGATCAACGGTGAAGCGCTCGCCGAATACAGCAGGCACTTTCGTAGAGCTGGCGCCTTGTTTGTCTTTGATTTGGATGCTCATTTCGGCAGGATAGCTGAAGGGATGAAAGCTGCCATAGGCGCAATTCCGAATCACCCGCCAGGCCGTCGTTGTTCCCAACGGAAGTCCAGCCTGAACGACAGCAACACTGCTGTTCTGCCGATCGTTGGAACGATTAAAAAACTTAATCTGTGTATCCATGCTTTCTGTTTAAGTGTGTGATTACGCCAACAGCAAAGAAGAGTCGTATGGCCGCGCTCGCAGAATTAACGCAACACATGCTCAATGTTGCGCACCTTGTCGAGCAATGAATCAGCCCCAAACTTCAGCTTGGCCTGTCATTGATTGAATCGGGAAGACGCCGCACGATACCTTCCAGCGTGAATGTTAACGGACTGTCCCTTCCTCCCGCAACGATGACATCGGCGCCGGCGACATCTTTCAGATTGAGTTCACCCCAGGGGCCGGCGACAGCCTTTGCGATTACTGTGCCCGTATCGGCGGTGGCAACAATGCCGACCCTGACGGTATAATCGAAGTTGAACGCCGCCAATAATCGAGGCGCGAATGGCCCCTGCCTGCCGACGACAACGCCGCCGCGATACAGCATGGCGCTGACAGCGCCGAGTTCCAGGGCATTCAAAATCTGCACTTCATCTTTCTCAGATGCCTCGCCCTGAGCTACAATCTGATGACCGGAGTTCGTCAATGCCGCGCGAAAAAGTTTTCCGGCCTGGGTTGCAAGTCTCTGGGTGTAATTGCCGTCACTATCCAGCAGACCGACAGACATGTCCCATTTCAGCTGCACCTCCCGATCTTCGTCCTTTACCAGGGCATCGACTTGTCGCCAGACCACGATTTCTTCATTGAAATCCGGGGCCAGATTTTGCTGGAACATGATGATGTTGAGCGACTCCGGCATTTCCGTTCGATTAAAAAAACGTAGGCTCGTCTGCATATTGTCCTCGAAACTGCAACTGCATTGACCGAAGTGATTGGCGCTGAATCATGGGAACAAAGCTTGCGAACGAAGTATGTGAACAAAGCTTGCAAACGAAGTATGTGAACATAGCTTGCGAACAATACAGTCGCTAACTCTTAAGAGCTCAGGCCGCCACAATGTTTTCCAAAGTAAAGGTAAATGGTACCGAATTCGCTCCGCCGCCGCCGCCGCGCATGACAATGTCGGCGCTCGCGAGTCCCAGGAGCGAAATTTCCGTATTGATAGAAGAGACAACCGCCGAATCGACGACTTCGCCCTCAACAACTTGCGAGGCCACCCCGATGAAAATGGTCGGCTTGAACTCAAAAGAGACTTTCTGTGCGGGCAGAACCCCTGACTTTGCCGCATAGACGCTGCCGCTGCGCCAGATCTGGACTGTAATTGAGCCGTCCTGCAACTGATTGGCAATCGTGTATTGATTCGGAGCGTCGTTATTGTCGGCAAACTCCAACTGCGTACCCGAAGAGGTCATAAGAGCCTTAAACTCCTGCCCCGGCTCAATATGCATACGACGGGTGTGGTTAGCATAGGGATCGATCATATTGACTTCGACATCGGAACTGTAAACAAAAGGATGCCGGCAGCCCTGACCGCAGTTACGGATAACTTTCCAGGCAACCGCCGTTTCGTCATTCGATGCTTCAGCGTTGCTCCCAAAGATCAACACCTGTGAATTGTCGACATCATTCGACTCATTACGGAAATTCAGCTTGACATTCATACAAGAACTCTGCGTTGTGTTGTTAGCAAGATCATTTCTGGATAATGGCACGTTGCCATTAGGTCTGCCTGTTAACTCGACAAAATGATGTTAGTCATCTGAAAGACATGGGGGTCCGTTTCGGTCCCGCCGCCGCTGAGAATGATATCGGCACTGACAACATTTCCAAGATCGAAGCCGCGGGAGATGCCGGCCGTCTGTTCCGCGCTCAGCTCCTGCCCCTGTTGCAGGCCATGCAGCAGCCCGATAAAAATGGTCGGCGCGAAGGAAAAGACCGCGCTTTGGGCCGGGGCAACATCCGTCTTCACATCCAGCAAGCGGCCATCACGATACAGGCGAACAACAATCGCGCCCTGTTCCAGCTGATTCTCAACCTGCAACTGATCGAGCGGACCTTTGCCGGCGGATTCCAGTTCGTCGTCGTCGCCGGCCTTTCGCAAACGCCACACTTCACCATATCCGGCGGACTGAAGCGGCGATTGGTTGCCTTTGGAATCGATCGTGCGAATCGCGAATTCGTCGGAAAAGCCGAAGCTGTGTGAAGCGCCCGGACCGAGATTGCTGATGACCGTCCAGGCTATCGTGCGCTCCTCAGAGGCACTAGTCGGATTTTTTTGTATGACCACGATGTCGGAATTTGTGTCGCCGCCGGAACGGTTAATGATCCTGAGAGTCGTATGCAACAAAACCTCCGGCCAATTGGAGTGTGATAATCATGCTTGTGGATGAGAGCAGCGCAACATTAGCTCGGCCGCCGTTACGGGAGGTCCGGGGCGACAGACAAGACTAAGTAACAAAAATCAAGCTACTGTTATTTGGCCAAAGATTCAAACGCCGGGCAGGCATTCCTTATTAAATCTTTAGCCTGCAGTGCATTTCCGAAACAGCGTCTTTTCGGCGGCCGCACCGATTGCTGCGCTACCGGCCCGTCTGCATCATACCTTCAACTCGAAAAAAACGAAGCCACAGGATTATGATGGCAGCGGACGGCAAAAATGCAGTCCGACTGAGTTCTTGAATTCAATTCATAGAATTGATCCCCGGTCTCACAAGCCGGGAATCTGTTTGCTCGATGAATGGGTAATGATATATCTGATGTTCTTTTCGCTACTCTGCCCCGGCGACATTGCCATTCGCCACCTGAGGCTGCCCTTCAGCTCATGAAAGACGCCTTCGTCCCTATCGAGAATATCAACCTGTACTTCATCATTGAGGGCGATGGGAACAGGTTCCTCGATAGTCAGCAGTATCGGTCGGTCGTAGGGATTCCTGGCTGAAATCTGGTAGGCGAACGAGCGCTCTACGTCGCTGCTGAGAAAGGTACTGCTGGTATAGTCACTCCGAATTCGGCGCTTAATACTGACATTTTTGTCGCGTCCCAGCGAGATGGACAGCGTGTCGCTCACTGATGACGGCTGCAGCGAAGAGGTGCCCACAAAGCTGTTGCGAAAATAGATGTTAACTTTTCCGGGCAGAAGATTGTACTGCGACCATTGGGTAACTCTGGCCAGCAAAAAAGCATCGGCATCGAGTTTCGGAACGGCAAAATATTCATAGAGCGGTTGAATCTCGTCTGTTTGCAGAGACAGCATGTGAGCCTTGCCATTGGCGGGGATAGAGTAAGGCTGGTCGGGATGGAATTCAACCAGCATCTGAACCGACTCAGCGAGACCGGACCGGCTGACTTCATCTTCCGTAGCGCCGTGTGCACCCACGATATTGCCGTAGAGCCCCCGCGCCGCGTGCTCAACCGCCAGTTGCGATTTACTCCGAATCGCGCCGGGATCGATGGGCTCTATGAGCCAGGGTTGCAGCACCGGGAAGTCACTGCTTTCCAGGGGGTTGCGCGTCGATACCGAGACCTGGACATCCCGCCAGTCTATGCCGGACTTTTGCCAGACCAGCGCTTTATACTGCAACTGCATTTTTTCGCCGATCGCCGGAACGCGAATGTCATATAATGGTGCCCAGCCGGCCTGATCGATCAGATAGGACACTTCAACATCGACAGTCGCCATTTTGTCGGCGGATACGGTCACGACGACCTGCTGGCGCGGTTTATTCGCCTGTAGCATCGTTATCGTATCCTGCAGAGCGGCGATGCGTTTGTCCGACTTCTGGATTTCTCTGTTTAACAGATTGATGCCCTTCTTAATTGAACGCAAACGCCGGCCGATAAAATCACTCGTCTTTTGAAGAATGGCAATTTCGATCAACTCTTCGGATTTTCCGACAGCGGAAACCTGCGACAAGATTAACTTTTGTTCCTCTTCCAGTGCCGCTTGTTCGGCGCGTTTATCTCTGATCGCAAATTGGAGATCGGCGATTGAGTCCAGTAAACGGGTGACGTTGGGAGTCGGCTGCGCGCCGGGCGGGATAGTGTGATGAAGCCGTTGGCTAATGGCAACCAGGCTGGCTTCGCCATTGAGCGCTGTTCGCAGCGAGCTGTTGTTGAATGATGTTGCGATGCTGTCGAAGATTATTTCATGCGTGCCGGGAGGAAGCTCTAGCTGAGTGCTATGGTAGACCTGCGCGCCCTGCAAATAGACCTGAACTCTGCTTATCGTTGAATGGGCCTGGATTTCTTCGGCATGCACCAGAGTACAGGCCAATAACATAATGATAGCGTAGCGACATAAGTTTCCGATCATCTGTAGCTCCTAGGTTTTTTTGTTTAGTCCGTAGTTAGTTCGGAGTCATTGACCGGATATTGAAAATTACGATTCCATCCTGAAGGCGCTGCAAAGTTGCAGTCGGGGTCAGTCGAATACTTCACATCTTCAGCCGGATCAAAACAGCGCAATCGACCCGCGTACACGAATGGTCAATCAGAAGAGCCGCCCTTCAGGAGCAGAGCTGCCCTTCAGGAGCGATGTGATGAAGGCATGCTTGCCGGCGGTGTAGGACCGGCGATCATCGGGATAGCGCAGGTGCAGCTCCTTCTTGAGTGCTGCATACTTCGACCTTGATAGCGCATCGCGACGCAGGATATCTCGATTACGTAAGTAATTGCGCCATTGCGGATCATCAAAAGCTACCAAATGCAGGTGAGCCGTTCTGACTTCCGCTTCCGATTCCATCACGAAGAGGTGGCCGCCCTCCTCCCCGCTGTTACCACGGTAGATGTAACTCTCGTCGGTCAGTAGGCGGATAATGAATGCGAGTTTTGCCTGGGACGGCAGGGCTATGGCAATATCGATTATTGGCTTGGCAGGCAGTCCCGGCACGGCGGTGCTGTCCACATGCTGAATGTCCCTAAAGAGACCCGGGATAGTGTCTTCAAGATGCGAGATGATCTCCTTGCCGAGTTGCAGCCAGCCAGGCTGGTGCTCTACGATCCTTACACTGTGGCGCCGCAGACCGATGATCATTTATTACGTTCCAATGAGTTCGGCGGTAGCTGGTATTCCAACTGCGGGCGGCTCAGCCTGCCATGCCGCGCGACACAATATAGTCATCTTTCATGACTGCCTTGTCGCTTAGAGTTTATCGATTTGCCGGATATTGATGAATCCGGCTTTGGCATTGCCGCCGCCGGTGTTACTTTGACGGCAGTCGACAAGCAAAGGACGGTCGTTGCTTCGAAAAAGAACGCGCCTGCAACCCGCACTCTAAGACAAACTGATCAGAACCAGCTGTTGTATGATCGAAATTAAAACAACCGCCCGGTTAAGTGTATCCGGCGGCCTGCTCGGGCTCGACTGGAACTCGAAGAACAATCGGATGGTGACGGCGTCCTGAAGGAATCGCCCTCTCTTCCCCGATCGCATATGAACCGGAACGATTCGATCACCATTACCACGTCCCGATCTCGTATTATGGCAAGAACGTATCGAAGCCTGCCGGAGCGCCTGCTGTGTGTTGCCCATGATGAAAAGGAAAGTAGGCACCCCGAATACGAGGCATGTGCGCCGTCATTCGCGAATTATGGCGACAGGTTTACCTTAGTGGCTAATCCCCATGTCGGTGATCAAGTTAACAAAGTACGGCTCTGTGTGAACGATCTGACGAATCTGCGCCAGGCGTTGTTCGAAGCGGTGTTGAATGACGACAAAACGGAACGGGCGGAAGAATTTTTTTGGTGTAGATAATTATCCGTTAATCAGGACGAATCACGTGCTCAAACTTGTAGCGTAGAACGACAGGCGGCCTCCTGTCAGGAACCAGCTGCAATCTGTAGATTTTCTTGCTGCCGACAGCGTTAGAAAGTGATGCGCCGTTTGTTGCGATGGGGCGCTTCGGCTAAATGCAATCACGGGCGATGCAAGCGTAGGTTCTTACGAGACAGTGTTTGGGGCATGTGTCGTGCAGGCTGCTTGCTTTCAATCAGCTTATGCCTATACCCAATGCTCACACTACCCAATGAAGCAGACGCGTTCTCAGGCACTCTTTTTCTTTGTTAGCATGTGGTAATTTTCGTAGCCATTAAACCGGAACTTTGATATTCTGCAGAACACCCGTTTATCCCTTCGCTTTGGTAGTGCAAAGAACAAAAACAGTATCAAACCGTGGTGTAGCCAATTCTAAGACAGACAATCTTCGCAACTGCCTGTCAACAAGAGCGCAACAGAGTCAATTTTGCGGTTTGCAATAGCCGGAATCGCAATATCCATCGTCAAACATTCCGTCTTGCCGCAAGTCATGCATTGAAAATGGGGATGAGAATCCATATGCCGCGAAGATGAGCACCCATTGCATCTGGCATACCATTTCAACCCGTCCTTACCCATAAAACAATGGAGTGTGCCCTCATCTTCCAATCGCTCAAGAATTCGGTATACCGTGGTTTTGTTCATCTTATGGTGAAGCAGGTCGACTAATTCCACCACTGAAATAGCCGTGTTGCTTCGCTCAAAAATATGCAGCAGCGTGTCTACTGATTTTGTCTTTCTGATAATTCCCATGACACAAAATTATTGCAACCAGGTTGCATTCCCAAGAAAATTACTTATTTTTGGTTTTTGCAACTTTGTTGCATTTACGAGTCCGAAATGAAAGTAATTGTCCTGAAACCAGATTCGCTTGGAACGATTGCAAACACGCTCTGCTGAATCCACTGCGTTGCCAAACCGGTGTTAACTGTAGCCAAGGTTTGCCCAGCTATATGCTGTGTGGATACGCCTGTTCTGCGGTCTGGCAAATATTGAAGGGATGCACGCAGCATAAGACAATCATCCCAAACGACACATAAGAGTAACAAATACATTCCTAGGTCCTCAACGTGAAAATGGCAACAACGGAGAAAAACTGGGTAGTTGGGACAACTCCCGCAATACTGAAAGACATTCATGACAGTCGTGTAAATATCGCAATCTACGATAGGAATACAGGTAGCTTGGCAACCGAGATCAGCAGCCTGCTGCAGCGGGGCATTGAGTTCAAGTCAAGCGGAGATTTTGATACTATACTGCAGAAGCTCACACAGGCAATCGAGCCAGATGAATTCCCTATGGTCATACAAGATATTAAATCCCTTCTCAATCTATTTAAAGAAGTAACGGGTGCCCAAGGTTTCCGAATGCTACTGGCAACTGTAGATACCAATATGTGTAGAAAATTTCATACGGATATTAACGATCTACGCTTGCTTTGTACCTACAGCGGTAAGGGTACTTTATGGCTTACGGAAGACAATGTAAATCGAAGAGCATTACATTCCTGCGGAGACAACGAGAGTATCGTAATTGACGAAAGCAGAATTCAACATGCTAAAACGGGTTCTGTTGTTATCTTAAAAGGAGCTATCTATCCGCAAGAAGCAACAAAAAGCGTCGTTCACCGCAGCCCTACCATTGAAGAAGACGGTGAAAAGAGATTATTGCTCCGCATTGACACCCATAATTTTTCATGGTTCAATCATGATTCCACAAACTTTTAACGAATGGAAAAAATGCATTGAGGAAGATTGTATAATCAATCTTAGCAAAGACTTTGCACGGCAGCGATTGGCGGTATACCAGGATAGGAACAATAAAGAAACGCAGAACTTTATTGCGCTGTATGGCAAACGGCATTTACAAAACATTATTCATTGGTTTCAGCAGATATGACAGCAGAAAATAAACTTCCGGTAACTGTTTTAAGCGGTTTTCTCGGGGCAGGCAAAACAACCCTGCTCAATCACGTATTGCACAACAAAGAAGGCCTGAAAGTCGCCGTCATTGTTAATGACATGAGTGAAGTGAATGTGGATGCCGAGCTGGTGAAAAGTGAGAACACCCTTTCACGTACGGAAGAAAAATTGGTGGAAATGAGCAATGGTTGTATTTGCTGTACGCTTCGTGAAGATTTGATGATTGAAGTGGAGCGTCTGGCGAAGGAAAACAAATTCGACTACCTGCTTATCGAAAGTACAGGTATCAGCGAACCTGTCCCCGTGGCCCAAACCTTCACTTTTGTGGACGAAGAGAACGGCATTGATTTATCGCGTTTCAGCTTTATCGACACGATGGTCACAGTAGTGGATGCCTTCAACTTTTTTAATGACTTCGGAAGCGCCGAGACCCTGAGGGACAGAGATCTGACAGACATGGAAGGAGACTTCCGCACCATTGTCAACCTGCTGACCGAGCAAATCGAGTTTGCCAATGTGATTATCCTGAATAAAACCGACCTGGTTGCCAAAGAGGACCTAAGCATATTGAAAGCAACTATGCAAAAGCTCAATCCATCAGCCAGAATTGTTGAATCTTCCTTTTGCAAAGTCACCCCCAAAACAATACTCAATACGGGCTTATTCAATTTTGAAGAAGCCGAGCAAAGCGCCGGTTGGTTGGCGGAACTCAACAAAGATGAGCATACACCGGAAACCGAAGAGTATGGAATAGCTTCATTTGTTTATAGAAGCCGAAAGCCACTGGACCCGGAACGATTTTGGGACTATGTTCAGCAGGAATTTCCCGATACTGTCATCAGAAGCAAAGGCCTGTTTTGGCTTTCGTCCAGACCGAAGCAGGCCCTGGTTTGGAGTCAGGCAGGTGGTTCGCTGCGAGCAGACGGCGCTGGTGTGTGGTGGTGTAGCATGCCCCATGTTCTACGATCGAGATACCCGACGTTTATAGACAATCGGGAGCAAATTGAGGCTAATTGGGACAAGACATTTGGCGACCGTAAAAATGAGATCGTTTTTATTGGCCAGGACATGGACGAAGCACTTATCACGTCTCAGTTGGATGCTTGTCTTGCAACGGAAGAAGAATTGGCAACACAAAAATGGAAAGCGGGTTATAAAGACGATTGGCCCGTTCAGGGGGTTTCTGCTCCGGCGTAAAGATCGGCTGCAGCAAAGTGTACCATGCGTTAAGATGCAAGCTGCGCTAATCCTTGGCGGCTTTCAGAAACAAGTTGATCGAATATGCAGGAACTTTGGCATTCATAATCACAAGCTTAGCGTTGTGAGCGTACAGGCAGCGGGAGCTCATAGACTTGTGGAAGCAAAGATATCATCGACAAAGGCGGCAAGGTTACTCCGTCTTGGACGATCTACCCTCTAAAGAGAACACCTCAAAAGAACAAGATGTGAGACCGGTTGCGCAAAGTCCAAACAACTTAGTGCATATATTCGCACGAATGTGCGCACAATCATGAACTGATCGAAGGACGCACACATGAAGTAGTTAAACAGCAGGTCGCGCAGTGGTTCGATGCCAATCACACGCAATACAGGCGGGAGTGGCAACGCAACAATAACAATAGACATCGGGTCGCGCTGCCTTCCGCGAAGGGCGATACCATCGCGCTATTTGCCGGTAAACGTGCGAGAGAATAATTCTCAATATTTGGATTTACTACCGGACTTCGAATGGATGATCAATTTCAGCGACAAGAGGGTGCCGGCGAATCTGCATCGATCGAATCGAAAGCGGATAGAAGAATGATTGCGACAGCGTTACGACATGGCGATGGATCCCCGTCGCCGCAAAGCGCAAAGGCAATCCGGAAGCGTAATAAACAAAAAAAACGCAAGAAGGGGAGCCAGAGAATCTGTCCGACGACGGTCCATCGGACATCCGGTCAGTGCTTAAGCGAATGTTGTCTTAAGGTACTCGCTTTGGCGGCCGCAAGCCGGTTTACACCGCAGCGCTCGCGCAGATCACGTAAGCACTAAGCCATGATAACAGCAAACAGATCAAAGACGTTGAAACTCAAACTTCGGATGCCCCTTCGTCCCGGCGGCGTCGTAGAAGTCGACGAATCGCAGCTTGTAGGCAAATCCTTCCATATCTTTGATAATAAAAATCCGTCCGGGTACGATGCTGAATAGCCGTTCCTCCAGGCTGAACACTTTCCAATCGAATCCCACCGCATCCCAATCCGATGTAAAGGTGTAGGTCGGCAGCGTTGCAAAATCGATTTCTTCGAAACTGCGCGTCGTATCGATTGCTACCTGCACGCCGGCGGGATTTGTTAAAACACCGGTGACGGAGTAGACGACCAGTTCGGGGATTCTGAACAGCTCGGTATATTTTGTAAACACCAGATCCCATTCCTGACTCGGCGGCTCGATGAATTTGGCCACTCCCCCGTCATCGAAAGAAAAGCCGACATAGTTAAAGCTCTTGTCCCGTTTGATCTCCGCTTCGTTTTCGCCCGATCCGTCCAGTTTTGCAAAACGCAGGCCGTAAGATTCGGCGGAAACGGAGGTGATCTGAACCTTCACAAAGCCGCTCCGATCGCCTTCCGCATCGTAGCCCCGGTCGATCAGATACAGCTTGTCATACGGACGCAGCGGTAGTGCATCGGCGTCAAGCCAGTTGCCGAAGGCCGTCGAGTCGCTGTTCCCGCTCGGGGCGTCATAATTCCATGAGGCACCCGTCGTATCACTGACTGCGGCAAAGTCGCGTGATCCCATATCAGCCACGCCCATGATACGGCCGGTATTCAGCCGGATATGAAAAGCGCCGTCAGCGCATGCAATGGCCAGGTCCCAGCCGTCGACATCTTCAACAAGTACTTCGCGATTGCTTCCCAGGTCGAAATAAACTCGTTGTTTGTATTCGCCACCCATCGCGACAAATCCCTCCTCGTTCGCACCCGGAACATGCGGCTGCACGGCCTGGTCTTCCGGCAGACAGGATACAAGTAGCAGGCAACAAACAACAGCCGACAATTTACTCGCCATTCGTTTCATGTTTTGTGTTCACTTTAGTGAATATGACATGTTTAAGTAGATTGATCGGCCCCAGGCGATCGGAATGCTGCGCGCCGCAGAGCTATGCACGTCGCCCGCGCCGGCTCCCGAGCTGAGTGAAATGTTTGAAACGTCCAACAGATTTTTTGCCCCGATCTGGATTCGCAGGGTTTCATCCAGAATGCTGCGGGCAAAGGCCAGGTCCAGCACATGATAGTCTTCGACATGACCTTCGACCACTTCGCCGTCGTCATTCAACGTGAATTGATTTGTTTGACCGGAATACTTGTAATTCAGCGTCGACTTGATACCGAAAAAGGGCGATTCCCATTCGTTCGAAAGGGACAGCTCCGGCGTAAAACTGTATTTGTCAAGAGCCGCATTGCCGCTGATGAATTTGCGGCCGGTATTCGCAAGCGTCAGTACCACGCTCAGATTCTCATTATGCCAGCCGCCTTTGATCCGCCCCCCGATGCTCCTGAATTCGCCGACATTGATGTAACTGTAAAGATCGCTCTCGCGCTGAAGCAGCAGGATACGATCCGAAACATCATTGAAGAACATCTGCGCCTCCGCCTGCCATAGTCCGGTCGCTGCGAGCTCCTTGAAATCAACAGCGAGCATGTAATTGTGGGACTGCTCCGCTTTGAGATCCGGGTTGCCGCGAATGTTGTGGTTGATATCGACGAAAAACAAAAACAGCTCCTTCAGGGAAGGCGACCGAAAGCCGCGCGCATAGGAGCCGCGGACCTGAAAACTTCTGGAAAGGTCATATTTAACATGAAGCGACGGAATCAGCGGCGCATCATAGCGGTCATTGTAGGTGTAGCGCAGTCCCGGCTGGATCGCCAGGTCAGGGAGCGGCCGGTACTGCAATTGCCCGAAGGCGGCATAGTCATTGATTTCCTGGCTGCCCGATTCAATTCGACCGCCTTCGCTGTCTTCCAGGTTGATATCGATACCGGCGCGGAGAATTAACAGTTCGTCAGGTTGGGCGTAGGAATAAGCGGCTCTGATCAGCCATGATGAGAAACGCGTCGTATCCTGATCGGCGGGTCCGGTCGCCTGCTCGCTGAGCGTAATCAAATCTTTAATGTAGGTCTGCTTTTCACGCCGGTAGCGCGAATAGGCCAGCGTCCCGGTCAGGCCGTGGCCACTGTCGAGACTTGACCTGAACTCGATCGAGTTATCCAGTCGGCTGGTCAGATAAAATTCATCGAAGGCGGATTCGCCGTAGGGTGCACGAGGAGTGCCGCGATTCATTATTTTGTCGGAATAATAGTCACCCTTGTAGCGCAGCTTTGTCTGCTGCCAGGGCGTGGCATAGCGCCAGCCGGCAAAGTATTGCTCGCGCGGCTTCCAGCTATGCGTGCGGCTGCCGGGCTGGCGTTCGACGCCGTCGAAAAGGTGCCGGCCGCCCGTCGCGACAATACGGCCGTATTCATTAGCGTATCCCAGACGCGCATCCACGTCGTAATTGCCGACGCTTTCAAGGTAGGAATCGAGCGATGCGTTCACCTGCGTCTGCGGGCCGTCGGCGGTGATCAGATTGACAACGCCCGCCAGGGCATCGCTGCCGAATTCAACGGACAGAGGCCCTTCCACGATTTCGATCCTCTCGACATTGACCAGGCTGAGTTGGCCGAGGTCGATATTGCCGTCCAGGCGGCCGATGACGGGCACGCCGTCGATCAAAATCTTGATGTTTTCACCGGACATGCCCTGGATGCTCAATCCCGATCCCAGCAGCGGATCCTGTGAAATCTGCATGCCGCCTTCCAGCCGCAGCGCGTCCTGCAGATTTTGCGCGGCGAGGCCCCTGAGCTTCTGCTTGTCCAAAACGCGAACTTTATGCAGCGAATTGCGCGCCTCCTGCGGCCGGTGCTGAGCGGTTGCGACCACCTCCCCCATCAGGATCGAGTTCGGTCGCAGGTAGAGTGTGATATCTCCGGCAAGATCGAGCGTATCGCGATAGTTATGATAGCCCAGGGATTGCACCAGGATCGATACCCTGCCGCCGCCGGGCACAACTAGTGATCCGTCGGCCTTGCTGACGGCCGCGTAAAGCGTATCGCCTACTTCGGTGTCAAGGTAGCGCACACTTACCCGCGCGCCCGAAATCGGCCTGGCTTCGGAGCTGTCTTTGAGCGATATGCGCAGCTCCTGCGCCGGCAACTGCAAAACAAATAGGCAGAATAATAGCAAGTTAAACAAGATACTTCTGAAACAGGTCCCGCGCTGATTAACACATAATCGTAATCTCATTATCGCCGTAACCATCAGATAATGACTAAAGGACAATCGGCTTCAGGATGTGCCTGAACCCTTGCGTCGACTTTAAAAGCGTCGAAAATCAGGCTGCCCGTTATTATGTCCCATGGGGCTCCGCTGGCCGCTACGTAACCATTTTCATAGAGCACGGTGATGCGATCGGCAAAACGCGCCGCAAGGTTGACATCGTGCATAATGATAAACACGCCCAATTTGCGAAAGACCGGTTTGCGCAGCAGAAGCATCAGTGTCTGCTGTCGGATCAGATCGAAACTGGCGGTCGGTTCATCCAGCAGCAGGAAACGCTCGCGTTCGTCGTCGTCGGTCAATACCTGGACGAGCGCGCGCGCCAGATTGATGCGCTGCCGTTCGCCGCCGGAAAGTTCGCTGTACCGGCGTCGCACCAAATCCAGCGCTTCAACGTGTTCCAGGGCCTGATACGCCAGTTCAACTTCTCGCTCGCCGATCCGACCGTTGCTATAGGGCGTACGCCCAAGCGAAACGACCTCCAACACCGTAAAGGGAAAATCAGCGTCTGCGTGCTGCGGCATAACCGCCCGCATGCGCGCCCTATCATTAAGGCCGATGCTCTCCAATGCCTTGCCGCACATCGTAATTTTGCCGGACGACGGCTTCAGATCGCCGCTCATCACTTTCAAGAGCGTCGATTTACCGGCCCCGTTCGGCCCGAGGAGGGCATGGACTTCGCCGCTGCGGACCTGCAGATTAACGCCGCGCAACAGCGGCTTCGAGGGCGAATAGCCAAACTTTACATCTTCGACAGAGATCATGGCATTGATAGTTGACGAAATTTCTGCATCAGCAGCCACAGGAAAAAGGGTCCGCCGATGGCCGATGTAAGAATTCCGATCGGCAATTCGGCAGGCGCTACAATAGTACGGGCCGCCAGATCGGCTACGATCACCAGCAGTGCGCCGAACAAGCAAACGCCCGGGAAGAGGCTGGTATGTTTGGAACCGAGGATGATGCGCATTATGTGGGGCGCCACGAGGCCGATGAAACCGACAATACCGGCAACCGCTGTGGCCGCGCCTACCAGCAAGGCCGAGGCTGTGACAACCAGGATCTTGATGCGCTGAACGTCGATTCCCAGATGACCGGCTTCCCGCTCGCCCAGCAGCATTACGTCCAGCGAATAGGAAAAGCGAAAAAGTATGGCGATCGGCGGCAGAGCGAAGAGGGCCAAAGCGAGAACGCTGTTCCAGTCGGCGCCGGCCAGGCTGCCGAGCAGCCAGAAGGTAATGTTGCGCAGCTGGACATCATCGGCAACGTAGATGAGCAGACCGATCAGGGCACCCACCAGCGCATTCAGGGCTATACCCGCGAGCAACATTGCCGTGGAGGAGGTAATGCCTCTGCGGGTCGAAAGGCGAAAGACCACCAGTGTAACCGCCAAGCCCCCGAGGAAGGCAAATACCGGCACGGCATAACTGGCCCAAGCGCCCATGGCTGTCGTCGCGACAGCGCCTCCAATTACAATTGCCAGCGCCGCGCCGAAAGCAGCGCCATTCGAAATTCCCAGAAGTCCCGGGTCGGCGAGCGGATTACGGAACAGACCCTGCAGTGACGCGCCCGCCATCGCCAGACTGCTGCCGACCAGAACGCCAACAAAAAGGCGCGGCAATCGGATCGACCAGATCACCGCATCTTCCTGCGGCGAAAAGGTCCAGGGCAGCTGCAGGTCAAGCTTCGCCGCCAGAATGGCAATTGTCTGCTGCAGCGAGATGCTCATCGCACCGCTTGCAGCGGAAACGATTACGCTCAGTATCAAGGCCAGCAGAAGCAGGACGAAAATGACCTCGCCCTTTGCCTTCGCTCGACTATCGGGCAGACTCATTGATTTGAGAATTGACATGCTGCGACATTCCTAATGAGCACCGTGCAATCCCTGCGCCAGCTCGAGCCTGGCCTGACCGATACGCGGACCGCAGCCGAGCAGAAGCAAATCATCCATGACAATAACGCGTTTGTTTTTGGCAGCGGGCGTATGCGCTACGCCGGGCATCTGAAGGAATGTCTCCATGCCGCCGACACTGGCTAATCCGGAGCTTGTTATAACCAGGATGGCGGGCGCCGCGGCAACCAGGGCTTCGGCATTAATTTGTTTCCAGCCTTCGACGCCGGCTCCGGCGTTGCTGGCTTTGCAGGCTGTTAGCACATTGTGCACCGGGGTTGCGCTGCCCGCCACGTTAAATACGCGAGCACCGCGCATGTAGAGGAACATCGCGCTGGGCTCCTCGCTGACTGTGGCCAGAAAGCGCTCGGCCTCCTTTAGTTCGGCGCGCAGTCTCGCGATCAGTTCCTGCCCTTTCTGCACGCATTGCAGACTCTCCGCAATTTTGCTGATGGTCTCGACCGCCACTTCGGCACTGTGCTCGCCGCCAACAATCAATAGGGGAACGCCGGCATCGCGGATCTTCGAGATCACCTGCGGCGGACCGGCTTCGTGGTCGGCGATGATCAGCGACGGTTTCAGCGCCAGGATTCCTTCGGCGGAAAGAGCACGCCAATAACCCACTTTGGCAATTCCTTCCGTTTCCGGCTGCGGATAGGTGCTGGAAAGATCGGTACCGACGATGCGATCGCCGTAGCCAAGGGTAAATACCGTCTCGGTTATCACGCCGCCGAGCGTGACAAGTCGCGAGACATCGTCAATTTCTACTGCTATTCCATCACTGCCTGTAATCTGCACTTTGGCACTTGTCGGAATTGTCCAAAATGCGCTCGCAAGCGCAAGCAGCGCGACAGAGCGCGACATGAACTTAAACATAGGCTTCCTCCTCTATCGGCAGGCTGCGCAAAAGCTCGCGCCATTGTTCATCTTCGGGGATGCCGGGCTTACGTTTGCCGTAAAAAATGGCAATGGTTTCACCCTGCTCGTCATAAACTTCCAGCGACGAGATAATACCGTCAGAGGATGGTTTGCGCACCAGCCAGGTGGAAGCCATGGCATCTTCGCGCAGATGGAGGTTAAACTCCGGATCCAGGATATTGAGCCAGTTGTCGAGACGTTTAATATTGTAAGCGCGGCCGGTATAGATCTGCACTACGCCCGGACTGCTGACGAAGGTCATAAACGGCGTTTTGTGTTCAACCGCCTTGTGCAAAAGCGTATCGAGCGAACTGTTCGGCATCCGCGTAGCCCATTGCGATCCGATCAGGCGCATAGCCTGTTCCCGGCCCACCTTACAGCTTTTGAGCAAGGGATAGAAATCGTGTGTGTCCTGCAATCGCTCCCAGCCGGATCGCAGTTTTTCGATGTCGATGTCGGCATCGGGATGATCGCTCTGCCGTTCCGGCGGTGAGGGAAGCTCGATCTCGTCAACCGCGTTTCTGTCTGCGAATGATTGCCTGAGCCCTTCGAAGGCCGCACGATCGCTTTTATCCGTTAGATAGATTTTATGCACAGCCCGTCCGTATCGATCGAAAAACTGCAGGCCCTCGAGAATGCCGCGGGCAGATTGCATGCGCACGGCAAAACCATAAGACCAGCTGCGGGGAAAGATGCGCAGATCCATCGGCTCGCCCAGCACAAGGATATGCTGGGGACTTGGTTCGATATTTTCGTAGACACCTTTGACTTCATGAATGGCATAGTCGTTGCGGGTCAGCGCCATCACATGGCCGACGTCTGTCAGCCGCGGCACCAGCTCGCCCCAATTGCCGTTGAGCCTCGTTGCTTCCACGCCGCAGCCTGCAAGCAGCAGCAGCATTTCAGGCGTCTGCAAAACATCGGCGGCATCGCGAATGCGCATTTTGGGATTAACCTTTTTCAGCTCTTCCCACCGTCGCCGAAGGGCTTCCGGATTTGTCCTCTGATCCATTTAAAACTCCCGATTGTATAGAGCAATGTATAGTTATCGATTCTTAATAAACGAAAGCGCACTGTTAATTTTTTTTGTCATGAAAATCCGACACGATCTCTTGGTCGGAACCTGACAAGGTACTTTCGAATCGCCATCGAGCATGATGGCTTAATGAACAATCAGTTTCCAAGTTGCGATAAGGCCTGTATTGGAAACTATGTTCACCATGTAGACTCCAGTGGCAAGCGTTCCTGCTGCGATTTGCAGACGATATTCGCCGAATCCGGTCGCCAGCCTTCGCTGGAGCAGGCGCTGTCCCATCAGGCTGTTAATTTCAAGCTGAAGGCTGGAATAGGCATCTTCAACGGAATAAAACAGCGTGATTCCGGCCTGTGCCGGCGCGGGGTTGGGGAAAACGCCGTAACCCGCCACACCATCCGCATCTTCGAATACGTCCGTCACATAATTGCCGTCGAATAGGTTGAAGTTTATGACGCCACTGCCGCTGCCGCTGAATTCGGTAAACACCAGTTTATAGATGTCGCCGCCCCGCGCCCTGACGAAATAAGATAACCGATCCTGCAGGATCCATCCTTCACTGAGGTCAAATCGTTTCCAGTCGTGGCCGATCCCGCTGATGTTGTCTTCGAATTCGTAAGCGTCCGGCTTTACGGTTTCGACATCAACGTCTTCGGCCTTGGCGACCTCCAGGCCGCGGTTCACGCGTATACCCGTTACCGGATAGGGCAAGTCTGCATTCTGGCCCACCAGCCCGATGTATTTGCTGAACACAAGATCCCAGGTATCGGTATCAGGCTCGACGTCGACAGTTTGGTTCTCGCTAAGTGAATAATAGCCGAAGTTTCTGCCGACAAAATCGGCCTTATTGATTTCGGCCCTTTGTTCTTCCGAATTATCCAGATTGGCATAGCGAATGGTGTAAACGCCGCTCTTGAGCTTTTCGACCATGAACTTTTTCACCGCGCCGTCCGGCAGCAGGACAACAAAAACTGTTGTACCGCTAACCGTATGCGTTGCCATGTTATACTCGCCCCAGCCGAAATCGCCGGTATTGGGGTCGGCGCCGAGATTAAATGCGCCGGAATGCCAGGTCCGGGTCGAATTAATATAGGCGGTCCAATCCGCGGCCAGGCCGTTGGTGTCGATGGTGGCCCACTCCTCCCCTGTTGCATGCGGCACTACGAAGACCTGCACGCCTTTGCCGCCATTCGCGATAATCGATGCGGTAAATCCTTCGATCTCAAAGCCGATGTCCCAACTGTCAAGTGGAACTGTCTTAACCACGCCGTTTTTCAGGTTGTAATAGACGATGTCCTGATAGTCTTCGCCAAGCACAACTTCTTGTTTCCCTGCAAGTAATTGACTCTGCGGAGCAAAAGTGCAAACGATCGCAAGGGCAAGTAGTCGAATGAGCTTCATATGCTGATGTACCTTTTGGAGATAGTACCTTTGATGATGTTTTGTGACACCTGGATCGAAGAGTTTCGGTCCTTGCATCATCGTTGCTTTTATTTAGACTTAGTCTAAATTACAGAACATATATGCAAGAATGCAAGCTATTTTGTCAAGCCTTGCTATTTGTCGCTTAGGTCGGTTCGCTAATCGTCGTAAATCCGGGAGGCCATTTTACCGAGCGGCCAAGTATCAGCGATCAGTCACACATTTGTACAGTGCGGCTTCGCGCCGGTACAGCGGCACACCGATTACCTAATCACAGCCGAATGATATTGAATCGGGTCCGCACCCAGTGCTGCGGAATTGCAGGCTCGGAAATGAGTGAGTGTGGGAGCAAAAGCGGATTCCGTCACTTGGCTGAGGCGACAGACTCCAGGGTCATCCGAGCGCCCAGGTAGAGGGTACGACCGTGAATCGGCCCCCAAACCAGCGAGGCATCGAAGTATGGTCCATAGGGGGTATCGGCGGCAATAATGGGCCGATCCTGCCGAAAGCCGGTCAGGTTCTCGGAGCCGAGATAGAGCTCAAAATAATCGAAACGCCTGGTGACCTGCGCCAGGGCGTGAAAATAGCCGTCAAAGTTGGCAGGCACCCGGTACTGCACCGGATTGGCATTGGTGGCGGGCACGCGGCCGCCGCTGTGATACATGATTGTGCCGTCAATCTGCCATTCGCTTTCTTCAGGCGTCCAGCCTGCGCTCAACATCGTCTTGTGGGGACTTTGCAGCGGGCGCCGCCGCAATGTGCCGTCGAAGGTTGATTGGACATCGTACCAGCGATACGCGACACGGAGGTCGATATCTTCCAGGATCGTAAAGCTGAGTTGTGTTTGCAGGCTGTTGGAAAAGGAACGGCCATCCAGATTGTAGAAATACACGTGGCGGGAATCGCGGTCGCGGTCGACGATAATTTGATTGTCGAAGTCCGTCCTGAAAAATTCGGCGTCGAGAGCAAATGTCGTCCCCAGGAAGTCAAAATAAGCGGTCCCGCTGATACCGTAATTCCATGCGCGCTCGGGACGCAGGTCTTCTTCAATGACGACCTCCCGCGAACTGGAAAGAACCTGGAAGTTTTCGGCCAGAACATTGGCGACGCGCGTGCCACGGCCGGCGGACATGCGCAGTGTAACAAGGTCATCGGCCCGATAGCGCAGGTGCATGCGCGGCGTGACGAAAGTGCCGAAAATATTATGCGCATCGGCGCGCAGGCCAAAGACGGCGGTCAGTTGATCGATGCCTTTGTAGGTGTATTCGCCGAAAATGCCGGGCACGCTTTCAAAGCGCTTCAGTGACATTAAATCCAGCTTTTCGTCATAATCGTCGAGCTGCAGGCTGGCGCCGGCGGTGACGCTGTGTTCCGGGGCAAAAAAGTCCGATTGGTAAAGAAAGCGGGCATAGAGCGATTGCTGTTGGCCGCTATAGTCTCTGACGCCGAAAAAAGCGTCCTGCTCATGGTGGGTGGCATTGAGCAGCAGCGCCATGCTGGCATTGTTTTCAGTGTCGAGTACGAAGCCAGATTTGCCGAAAACGACGTAGCGGCGCGTCTCGGCTTCAAAGCCATAGAGTCCGCTGCCGGCTGCGCTGAAGGTATAACCGTCCTGGCCGCCGCGGTGCCGATCCCAGATCACATTGGCGCCGAAGTGCACATCCTTTTCCGGGTCGATATACGACCAGCGATTGAACGCATTGACTTGCGATTTGCGGGGAATGTCGAGGAAATCATCGCCGTTGCCGTCGTACTCCGTGTCGTAATAATTGCCATGTGCCAGCAGCATGGTGCTCCATTCGTCCGACAGGTCGGTACCGGCATTGACATTGGCTTCGGCGCGACCGAAATGATTGGCAAAGGCATTGAAGAGCACGGGCTCGCTGCTCCATGGCTTGATCAGCTCGACATTGATCAGTCCTGTAATCGACTCATAACCGTTGAGCACCGAAGCGCTGCCTTTCGAGATGTGAATGCTCTGCATCCATGGCCCCGGAATGTACTCGAGGGCATAAGGCACAGCCAGCCCGCGTGCGCCAGGATAATTTTCGATGATCATTTGCGTATAGACGCCTTTCAGGCCCAAAAGCTGAATTTGCTGCGCGCCGGTTACGGCGTCGACTGGCGCGACATCGACCGAGACGTTTGTCTCAAAGGCTTCGGAAAGATTGCAGCAGGCAGCGCGCAGCATTTCATCCTTCGATATGATCTCCGTCGTGCGAATGTCGGCAGCATCGATGCCGATCCCGCTTCGATCTTCTTCCACCGCCACCTCTCCCATCGGCACGACGAAATCCAGCGCGACATTGACCTCATTCATTTCGGGCGTTACGTGGACACGACCTTCAAATCCGGCATAGGTGAATTGCAAGGTATCGGAAGAGTCGCTGCGCGGCAGGCTGAATCGGCCGTCCTGTTTCGAGACCGTGCCGACCGCCGTCCCGAGCCAGCGAACATTGACGCCGGCGATCGGGCTTGTTGTGCCGTCGTCGTTAGAGCGCTGGACCAATCCCGTCACGTTCGGGCTGGGGGCGATCTGGGCGCTGAGGGGAGTGCCCCCCAGTATAATTAGCAGCAGGGCGACCACAGAGACAGGGAGGGAGATGCGATGTATCTTATCCATTTTGTTTTGATCTTCAGGTCACGGAATCCCACAGCTCTCGCAGGATAGTTCAATGATACAGCCAATGGAATTCTCTGCACTTCGAATTTCGATCGGGATCCTGCTTATTGCGCCGAGTGCAGCGACTTTCTCTACACGATACAAGACCCGTCGTATTGCGTACAAGAATTTCTGCTTATTGGCCTCTCATTCCCGTTTAACTGGAAGCGGCCGGTTTTTCCCGCAGGGCAGCCTGTCAGTTTCATCCTTGGCTGTTTTCTCACTTGCTGCTGTTCCTGACAGATGTACAATGACAAAACCCTCGACCGAAAGAGCAGTGAGCACTGCCTCACAACATCGTGAATTGAGTTGCAAAAAGCAATCGGGGAAATTCTGATTTTAGTATCAGAGTTTCCCCTAGCGGCGGCGGTCATACCTCAGAGGCGGCAGAACACCACGCGCTGCGAAAGCGGTCGTCTGACGCTTCATTCGGCGACTTTTATCGAATTGTATATGGACGGGAACCTGAGAGCGCCCGCGCTCCGAGCTTAGCACGAGGGCGCGAGCGCGTTGAATCAACAGGCTTAATTCTCAAGGATAACCCTGCTGTTCCATTGAGAATGAGATCAGAACTCAAACTCCAGGCCGAGCACAGGCAGCGTCCCCCACTGTGAAATTTCTTCGATCTCACGGTCGACTTCATTCCATTCATAGGCCGCAAGATTCTCGCGGCCGTAGACATTCCAGATGCTGAGAAAGAGAATCAGGTTGGAGCTCTCGAAGTTAAAGCGTTTGTCGACGCGCAGATTGAGTGAATGATAGTCGGGCAGCCGCTCTTCGTTGACGCGCGATTCGTCCAGGACGCCGCGATTGAGTTCGCGCGTTGCCTCCATATCGAAGGGAGTTGTCGGCGCGCCGCCGGCATAAATCCAACGCAGGGAGAATTCCCAGGTATCGCCGGGTTTATAGCCGCCTTCGATGGCGAAGAGATAACGGTTGTCGAAAATTCGGTCACGCCACTTGCCGTCAAAATCGCGATACTCGGATCTGAAATAGGCGCCGCTGACCAGGCCATAGAAATCCCGAGCCAGCTTCTTCTGGATTGTCAACTCAACTCCGGCGGAGCGGGCTTCGCCATTATCGACCAGACTCTCGTGAATCAAATAGAGGCCATGGCGATAGCTGACTTCATCGATAATAAAAAGCTGCGGCTGGGCAGGATCGAGCGGAAAGTTGTCATAGGTTTTGTAATAGCCTTCCAGCGTCAGGCGCGTATCTTCGTTCAACAGATGACGAAAGCCGAGAATACTATGGGTGGAACGAGGATCGGCGAGCTGTTTGAATTCTTCCCGCTGGCTGACAAGTACTGTCGGCAGGTTTTGATAGTACAGCCCCCAGGAGCCGTAGATTGAACTGAGATCATTGAGCGCGAAACTCCAGGCAAAGCGCGGTGAAACATGGGTATTGCCCGTATAGTCGAAATAGTCGAAGCGCAGACCGGGCGTTAACTCGAGCGCATCCAGGGGACGCAGGCTATAGGACAAAAAAGCGCCGGCCTTCAGAGAAGCAATATCGCGCCTAACATTGACTTCGGGCGTTGTCGTTCCGAAGGGATCAGTGTATTCGGCGTAAAGGACCTCGTAGTCGCTCTCGACAATTTTGGCATCGAAGCCAAATTCGAGCTCGTGCTGCGGCGCCAGACGCAGGAAGGTGACCTTGCGTAGTTTCCACTCCTGCTCCACCGAGTTGTTGTCGAGAAGCTGCGTCTCGCTGGCCGTTTCGAAGAAGTCGGTGTTGTAGTCGGTGATGGTATGGGAAATCGATGTCTGCGAATAGGCGGTCGGCCCCCACAATCTGCGCCAGTTAAGGCCCGCCGTATTGACAAGCATGTTAATGTCACTGTAGATGTTAATCGAGTGTTCCCGCGCCGATTCAGCGGCAAAGCTGAGATTGTCGATGCCGCCGATATCAATGAAGCTGATGGAGTTGTCTTCGTCGAGTTCGAAATTGAGTTTAGTCTGCCAGTCACTGTATTCCGGGATAGGTGCGTCGTCGTCGCCGGCAATCGCGCCGACCAGAAAATCGAGGTAGCTGCGTCGGAACGAGGCCATCCACGATCCCCCGCTGCCGAACAAAGGGCCTTCGCTCATGAGACCAATGCCGGCGAGGTTAAAGTCCAGCTGTGTATCCATGTTTTCGCGATTACCTTCGCGCAGATCGATTTTCATCACCGAGGAAAGACGATCGCCGTAGCTCGCACCGAAGCCGCCGGCGGAGAATTCCACCTCGCGCACAAAATCGACATGCAGCATGCCGATCGGACCGCCGCTGGAACCTTGCGAGGGAAAATGGTTAATATTCGGTATCTCGATATTGTCCACATAAAAGGCATTTTCGATCGGACTGCCGCCGCGCACGATCAGGCTGTTTTGCTGATCATTGATTTTCGCCAGGCTCGGCAGCCCCGCGATAATACGGCTGACATCGCCGGCCGAACCGGGCGAACGACGTATTTCCTCGCTCGAAAAAGCGATGCTGCTGACCGATTGCACGTTGCTGCCGTTGAAGTAGCCGGCGTCCGCCACGACGTCTTCGGTACGTAGCACGCTTAAGGGCAGGGCGATCAGCACTTCGCTGATGCGCTCCGGACGAATGATAATATCCGTTTTGCGCAGAGTCTGATAGCCGACGTAGCTGGTCTGAACGGTATAAGAACCGACAGGCAAATCGATGATCTCGAATCGACCTTCGGCATTGCTGACGGCGCCGAGCGGCGTGTTGACAATGCTGATCGTTGCACCGGGAAGAGGCGCAGCGGTCTCGGCGTCGACAACGCGGCCTTTCAGGATGCCATGATTCTTCGACGGCATTGCAAATGAGCCAATCGTGAAGAGCAAAACAAATAGCGGCGCAGCGAGAATGCGCAAATACATACAGGCTTGCATGAGGATTTCTCCATGCGAGTTAATTGTTAAAGTCTTGATTTAGGGAGTTGTTGTTGTCAGTTGAGGCTTAACTACCGTCCTTAGCTTTGCTAAGGATGTCCTTGATGACGGCGGTGCCGGTTTCGTCCACCATATCGCGCAGAACTTCGAGTTTTGTATCGGCGAAGTAGCCGTTGCAGATCAGCGAAGCGATGCCGTGGGTAAAGATCCACATCCGTTCGAGCAGCTTGTCGCAGACCGCTTTCGGCAGAAGCTCAAAGCGTTTGTCATGCGTCATTCGCTCCTGCATCGCGCTGATTAATGACTCTTGCAGATCTTTGTTTTGGTCATTGGCGAGAAACATAGCGCGATAAAGTTTGCGATGTTCCTGGCAGAAGGCGAGCATGCCCACGCCCATGTTAAGAAAAACGCGATCGGTCCACTCGCGCCGTCCGTATTCGAGCATCCGGTCGCGACCCATTTCGAGCACGACCTGTTTAAGTTCTTCCATCGACGCGAATGTGCTGTAAACGGGTTGGGTCGACGAATGCAAACGTTCGGCGACTTTACGCGCCGAAAGAGCTGCCAGGCCCTGATCACACACCAGCTCGAACGCGGCATTGACGATGTCGTCGCGAGTGAATGATGTTTTGGGAGGCATACACTCCTTCGGAATGTTAAGCGCGCTGGGCTTCAGGCATAGGCTGATGTTAACCGTCTTCGGTCTGAAGCGGCGATCAAGTTACTATGCGCAGCACGGTTCAGACCGCCCGGCACTGCGAATCAATCGCAATGAGACGAATCGTAGCGAGCCCGAGCTCGATATATATCAGCTGTATTATAACGGGTGCAATATAACACCCGTTATCCATCAGCGCAAGCAAAAAATCAAGGGCGTCGTTCAGACGCCCTTGTTGAGATACACCTGGCTTAATTGACTCCGACTTCTATTTCACTACGACCAACTTTTTCATTACAACACTCTTGCCGGCGCGAAGTTTATAATAATATACTCCCGCCGGTACGTCACCGGTGTTAATCGTGACAAAGTTTTGGCCGGGTTCCTGCACTTTCTGCATCGGCCTGCGAAAATCGCGTCCCAGGTGATCGCAAAGTTGAATCCAGACAGTCGAAGGGCTATCGAGTTCGTATTTTATTGTTACTTCTGCCTGCACGGGATTCGGAAAGCTCTGTACATTGCGCAGTACGGCAGCTTGCCGTCGGCTTTGTCGGGTATTATGACGCAAGGCTTGATTGCGATCGACCGGAAGACCGATCATTGCCAGCGGCGCCGTCTGCGAAGTGCAGACCGTCAACTCAACACAAGTGCTGAGTGTAACTGTACACTCGGTTTGTACGAGCATCTCTGCACAGGTCGTCCTGCCGGAATCCGAGTCCGATCGATCCGCGAAATTACGAACCTTAATTGAAACGGTCGTCGTTAATTCTTGTTCGAAACAGCGTGTTACGGTTGTTATTGTACAACTCTTGCACAGGAGCAGCGTAGCTGCCTTCAGCGTCATGCTGGTTGTCAGGCTGCAGACCGTGCTTACAACAACATCGCAACAGATGCTTGTGCTGACAACAGTTCCCGCTAAGCGAAACACAAGGCAATGTTGCATTGTTGCTGTCACCTGTGTCGTAGCCCGCGCCGTAGCAATTGTACTGACTGTACTGCGAATACAGGGCCACACCAGGACATCGGCAGTTGTGCTTAACAAGACATTTGCGCCACTACTACGCACCATTCGCAAAGTGACCGTTACAGCCGAACTCGAACTCGACACGAGCGTCAGGCTCGTAGAAAGCACAAATGCCGTCGATCCGTTAAACGTTGCCGTCGTAGTACCGACCATAGTGACGAAAGCCGCCTGCGGTCCTTCGACAGAAAAGGCAATCGTCTGGATTCCACCGACCAGACAAGGGCTTGTGTAGTCATTCGGCTGCACGGTAAGGAGCGTTACTACACAGGGGAAGCCGCTGCCGACATCCGGCGAACTGGCAAAGGTACCCTTACTGGCAATTACTTCATTAATTTCGCTGAAGATCGCCTGGCAGGTCTGCGAATGTGTACATGGTACAAGAACGCAGGAGCACACAAGAGCAACCAGGCTCGGAAAAACTATACCGCCCTTCCTGGCAGGCAACCGCAGTGTGTTGTGACGAATATGCATATTATCTTTCTCCTGTATGGGAATATCATTGCAGGATGCTTACTCATCACTTCACCAACAGCATAGGATAATCTCGCGCTTGCTCGTTAAGCTCGAGACGATAGAGATATGCCCCTGGGCTGAGACCACCGGTATCCAAACTGACTTTGTAGTGTCCGGCGTCTTGCACTTCTTGAACTATAGTCTGTACCTTGCGTCCCTGGCTATCAAACAGATTAATACGGACCATTGCCGATTCGTCCAGCCTGTATTCAATGGTCGTATTCAGAAGCCCCGTGACAGGGTCGCGAACCGCTTGCAGTCCGGATGCATCTTTCGAATTGACTAAAGCGGCATTGCGCATGTCTCTGTCCGCGGGGATTTCCGGTGAGTGCAGTAGTGCCTGCCCCATCGTGGACGTGGTGCAGACGGTAAACGTAACGCAGGTAGTGATTCTGACCGTGCATTGCGTTGTTACTTCAATGTCGCAGCAGTTTGTCGTCGTTGCTGTTGTTCCGGGCAAGCGATACTCTGTGCAATTTTGAACGCTAAAGGTCTGTGTGGTCGTGACGTCATAAGAAACGCACTTTGTAACTGTCGTCAGATTGCATTCGGTGCAGAGAATCCGCGTATCGAATTCGATGCAGGTGCTTGCCATGATCGAGCACGAGGTCGGGATGACGGCCTGGCAGCAATTAGTGATGGTCTCTGTTGTCCCGAGCGGAGTGTGCTCCGTGCAGATTCTGACCGTCACATTAACATTCGTGGACAAGGTACTGGTTGCGCTTGTAGCGACTTTGGCAGCGATACAAAGATTCGGCTCTTCGTAGGGAACATTCGGCACAGGTGTTGGACAATCGGGTACCGGGAATTCGATATCGGTCAGCTCCAGATTTGTTTCGTCGAAGTCCGTACATTCATCAGTGACATTGTCAATTCTGAGGTTGGTCATAGGTCCGAGCGGATTCGTGGACTCAAATATGAAAAATAGCTGGTAGCGGTCGCCACAGCCCAGGACAGACAATTTGTAGGAACCCCAGACGTTGTCGTCGTCCGGGATTTCGCCTACAGTCACATTATTGGTGTGCATGTTAAACAAGGCTGCGTAGACCTTGTCTCTGTCGGCAGCCGCCGGATACCAGGCTTGAAACTCAACGGTACAATACTTGACCGGATTGGTCTCCGCGCAATCAAACTCCTGCATCACGTAGGCATACTTAACCGCCGTTTTCAATGGCACGTTTAGCTGGCGTCCCATGGATAGACCCTTTGATTTAAGATGCCCGAATTTCTCGAGAATAATCGGTGGCGCCTGAGTCTTTATGTCTCCCATGAACACTTCGCTCTTCCAGGCCTTGTTCTTGGCATCTTCGAAGTCGCCGTTAGCAATTCCGGCATTCAATTCCGGCAGCGGAAACAGCGGAAGACAGATCCAACCAAGAATTAAGCTGCAACAAGCGACAAAACGTCGAATGTTACATAAGATCGAACCAAGGGATGCGCCAAGGCTATGAAATCGAAGAGAAGAGTACATTGCGATACCTCAATAATTTTAGGATATACTATTGCCAGGTCTGGGATACACGTTATGCAAGGGAACTCCTAGCCGCCTCTGATCGTCAATAGCGGCATGAGGTGAGTCCCGCTGTCAACCTGAAGATTGATTCCTCAAGGCGGCGGATAGTTTTTGTTGCTAATGAAACGCAGGCAAATGCATGGCCGCAGGGCCCGCGCAATACGCCGGAATCACAAGTCATCAGAATGTTAAAAGCCTGCCTTGCAATACTATTGACAGGAGTTAATTGCCAACTCTCGACTTACACATCCCGCATTTTGGCGCTCTGACAAAGATGCAGAACGGAGTAAAGTCATCAGGCCATCAACCTTATCGCCGGCGTCGAACAGAACGATGTTTAAACTTCGTATCCATTGCAGAATGGATCAAGCAGTTCGTGCTAGACCGTGAAAGGATACGTATTGGGTACACTCCGCGATGAACTATCGTAGCGAAATGATTAGTACTACAGCTGTACCGCTTCCAGTTGATATGCTAAGTCTGGGGTCGCGACACAACAACTCATTGATACTTGGCTTGCTATAAACGGCAGTGTATTGATTACGTAATGGCCAATATGAATCATTGCACTAATTATTGCAAATGAAAATTGGGAATCCTTCGATTTATTTCCTTTTCATTGTTACCCGGACCGGTATTTCTGAAAAAGGCTCATTGCCATCGGCTTGCATGGAAACAGAGGTTTATTGCCGTCAGTTTTAGGACATACACCTGGTGGGTGTCTCGACAACACACGGCAATCGTCGTTTATGTCGGCAAATGCTGGATATGTCGCTTACAAAATTCCAAAGACATATTACAGCTGAATCAGGTAAACGGCAAACAGCCGACCGGTCTGAAGCCGGACGGCTGTCGCGAGAATCAGGAATAAGTTCGAATCAATGAATTCGGCCTTGTTTCGCTGCTGCGGCCCTGTCGGCTTCAGCAGAACGTATCCGCTTAGCGACTGACGGCCAGGGGTGAATTGAACACATGACCGTCAATTTCGAGGCGCAGATAATACATACCGGACGCAAGATGACCTGTACTGTAGTTAAGAGATTGCCGACCTTCCAACTGCGATCCGGCGGCAAGAGTCTCCAGTACCCGACCCATCACATCAACGAGACTGACTCGTACTTCCGAATCTTTGTGAAGGGTATATGAGATCCTGGCCTCGTTGTTCGCCGGGTTAGGCGCAATCCGAAGAGAATGGCTCGCCGCCGATTGCCGATCTGTAAAGCTCGCTTCCTTGCCCGATACATCCGGGGGCGAAGGACGATCGCATGTTAACTCAATGGTCTCGGAAACACAGAGTTCCCTCCCCTGCGCATCACGGAATACCAGCCAGATCGGGAATGTCGTATTTTCCGCCGAACAGATGTTATCGACAATAACGCCCTCCGGCGTCCGATAATCAGAGGGAGCCGAGCCGGAGTAGCTGAAACTCAGGTGAGCATAACCGTTGGCCTGCGCGTAAACATCTACCAGCGCGATGTCGCATTGGTCGGCGGGATTTTGACGCACGATTATGTTGTACTCGCAACAGCCCCAAGGGTGATAATCGACAAATTCCGCTTCGATCGTAAGGCTGGGACAGCAGGCCGGATCGCAGCTTGTCTGTATCGGCTGTCGGCAGATTTCGGCGCCCAGGGCATCGAGCATCACTATGTCATATTCGACAACACCGGTATTACAGACCTGAGCGACCTTTAACCACTGTTCACCGTCGCCCAGGTCGATCGGAGCTGATGAAGTAAAGCTTTCCGTAATCGAAGAGGGCACACCTGAAGTCGGCACGATGTTGATTTCGTGAATATTGTCGTTGAGGCATAAGCTCGAGTTAGGACGAATCTGTAGTTCCCAACAGCAGTCCCCGCCAGGCTCATCTGCTATTCGGGCAGCACGTGTTTCGAGACGCTGACAGCATTCCACTTCACATTCCAGGTCGAAGGACTCGGAACAAATCACGTCACCATACTCGCCGTAGAGACGAACGGTGACACTTCGTTCGGTACTGTTCTCCCGGCAGAATGAGAAGTTAATTGTCTCGAAAAGCGGTGTTTGCCCTTGCTTGACGAGAAAAAGGGCTTTGTTTTGGTTGGCCGAAGCAGGTTCCCACTGCGTGTGAGCGATATTCAGATTATCAAAGCCGGCGCCGTGGGCAAAAAGACCGATCGAATAGACGCGGCAGAGATCCGATACTTCGGGATCGAAGCTGACCGTCATATCCACGCAACAGCTGCCATTGAAGCTTGTACTGTTCGCGGCAATCGAAATATTGTCACAACAGGCCCCTGGTACGGCAACTTTTTGCACCCGCAGTAACTTGCCTTCACCGGGTTTCATGTTTAAGCTTAAAACATTGTTTACCAAAGTCAAATTACCTTGTTTACCTACTTCCTGTACGCTGATATTCTGAGCATTGAGAAAAGGTATTTCGATCACCCGCGCACCAGCCTGACTGAATTCCGTCAGGTTCGCCATACTGACCTCGTGATCGAACTCAGCCGTCGAAAGAAAGTAGATCGGGGTATGACCCGCTACGTCGCTGAGAACCATTGCATCGGTCGTCGCGAGTTGACTGCCGGTCGAGACGGTCGGATTGACTGTGCGATTAACAACGCCAATGTAACACACATCGTCGGGATTAAGATCTGTATGCTGCAGGTAGCTGATGCCGAAAAAGCGATCTTCCGAAACACTCGCATTGTTGACGACATCGTCGATATGAGAATTCAGGAAATTCGCTGTGATATTCGGGACATCGATGAGAGCTTCCAAACGATCCAAATCGCTACCGGCGCGCTTGGTTTCGATCGGAACACTCTGATAGCCGAAGTCGAGCCAGGCGCGCAGGCGCAGATTCAGGAGCAAGTCGCCCACGACCGCCTCTTCCGCCACATGCGATGGCCCCACAATCCAGTCATGCAAACGCTGCGCTTCCACTCTTGTGGAACGTCGGCCCACATACAGCTTGTTATGCCCGCCCAGCAGGCTGTTTTTAACAAGATCCTGATCCGGCATGCGTGTATCGATTTCCGTATAATCGCCCGCGGGATCAGACAAAACAATAAAATCGCCGCCGAGCAATGCATCGTTATCCATTGCGAATGCCAGCTGTTCGGTCGGTGTCAGGTCTTCGCGATTCGTATACCCCACCTGCATCACTGTGCCTGCCGCGGGATTTGACGATGTACCCCTGAAGTGCAGAATGCCCTTTGCGCCAAGCAGAATTGCCGTCCACATCTGCAGGCGCAGCTCTTCGCCGGTTTTCGGACGGTGTGAATCGCCTAAGAAGGGATAATTATTGGGATTGGCAATACTCGGCAAATTCCAACGGCTGAATGACCACAGGTTGAGCCACCAGTGTTTATCCTCATTAAAGAGGAAGTCGCTGTTGAGATGATAAGCCGTATACATGCTATGCTCCATAGCGCCCTGGATCGACTTGAGACTTCCGCGCATAAAATTGTCGTAGTCCGCACCTGAGGCAATCGGCGGTAATTGCCAGGCACTGTTAAAGCGCGCATAGGTTTCATGGTGCGTTTGGTATTCCGGATCGTCGGGGTCGACGATTGTCTGGCCGGACGCATCGTAACCATTATAGAAGAAGTCGGTGTTAAAACCTAGAAATTCAGGAGCTCCCGTGCCATATTCGCCGCCCAGAATGTACGGCGCTGCATTTTGCTTACTCAGTCGCAGATCCCCCTCGCCCCAGGATTCATTCGGCTCGATAATTTGATCATACATTTTATAGTAATAGCGCGTTGTATTGGGATCGCCGTCTATGTTAACACTCGTAGCCGTCTCCGATGCAAAGCGGCCGTCAACCAACTTATTGAAGTAGCGCTGCGCCCACCAGATGGAACGGCTGGCTTCGTCGACGCCGTAGAAGCGGCTGACCGTGACATTGTGCTTCTTTGAAGTTCCGACGTAGGCGTCTATTTCGGTCAAATCACTTTCGATTGCTTCTTCGATCAGCCCGTCGTAAGTACCGCGAAACAGACTTTGTGCATGCGGCGTCTCAAATCGCAGCCAGTTAATCCCGATGTCGGCCCGTGGCCAATAGTCGATCTCGATCCCCAGCTTGTGAACATGAGTCACATCGCCATCGCCAAATGGCCGGCGCTGTAGTTCCGGGTTCCCAGAACCATCGAACTCGAAGTAAGCCGATAGCGTAATATCACGTCCGCTCGAAGCGCCTTGACTGAGCTTGGGAAGCATATTGCGCGTAATGATAATTTCGCTGCCGCTCGTCGGGGTCAAGGTCTTGTACTTGCCTCTGTCAGCCCCGAGCTCCAGAAAGACAGCATCGTCTGTCGGCCCTTCCAGAAAACTAATGTATGCGCTTGGCGGACTACTCTCGCCGACAAGATCGTACGGCAGGCGAATTCGCAGCACAGCCTCGCCATCCTGGATATCGGCGTCGCCGTCCAGGCGCCTGAGGTTGATGGATATAAACATCCTGCTTGCGTTATAGTCGCCTTCATTGTTAATCGGACCCGCGGTATGGCGAAACAGTTCATCATCCGGCCAGGGCCGAGCCAAGACGTCTTTTATTGCAACGTTTCCCGGAGCGCCATTTGGTCTGAGAGCAAAGGTATATTTCCCGGCATCGGCCAACCATTCGCGTGAGCCATGAGTACGTGTTAAAAATCCGAATGCGCCGCCGCTTCGATCTCGGCCGTTTTGTGCTGTCTCATACACAGTGAAGGTGGACAAATTTCCCGCCACTACTGAAATATCAGGAAGCGGACTATAGTGCATGGCTTGAGCCTGAAGGACAATTTTGTCCGTATTGCGGCCACCGACAGCCGACCAGCTGCCAATCGTACTGTTAATGTCGTCGTCAACCGACCAAATGAGGTCCATGGCAAAGGTTGCGTCATTCGCGGAAACAATCGTAGGATGGATACCCAGATAAGCCTCGCTGCCGCCGTGCCATGTGTTCATGTGCATGGCGTTCGAAAGAACGCGCGGCGGACGATCGCCCCAATTCCAGCCCATGAGAAAACGCGACGCTTCCGGGTTTGTAGTTCCCAGGACATTGTTGTGATTCCCGCTGTAGTCATCCAGATGCAATGCAGTCGGATCACCATTTTGTGCATCAGATCTACAGTGCAGCATCGCCGTCAGGACAATCACTGCAGCAATTGAACGGGCGCGCCCGCGCCCTTTGGCATAGTTTAACATATTGCTATCTCCATTGTAATCGGATCTGCCGTGTTCCGATTTCTTCGTACAATAATGAATTGATCGTGAGGGCAGGGATAAGTGTTCAACAGACCGAGATTCTTTTTGCCGGGCAAATGCCGGCAAAGTCTGACTGTCGAGGCGACACATCGGCGGCCGCTTTCACACTCGATGAGTCTCCGGCACCGTCAATGAAATGAACGCAACGACTGAAGCAGTTATTCCAAGCGTGAATTTGCGCTTATACTGCGTTTAACATTCCTTTGACAGTGCTATCTTCAATCAGCGACGCAGCAGGGTCAATTGACAACAGGATCGGCCCGGTATGAAGGTCATAAAGCTGTGTTGTACCGGCGGCAATACTTGTTCCATTGATTATAACAGCCACCAGCAGGGATGTGATCGACTGAGTAATACCGCTGTTGAGCTCAGCAATCACAATCAAGGACGCAGCACTTTCATTCTGTTATTCCAGCGCAAAGCTTTGATCAATATCATGACTGATGACAATAATGTCCCCGTGGTATAAATTTTCAAGGCAGGCGATTATTGTCAGTCCGACAATTGAGAAGAGGACTGAAGTTCTAATCATCTTGCTTTCTCCATCCCTATGTAATTGCTTAGAAAGATCCGCGCTTTTCGCCTTGTCCAGGCTGACTTACTGAACTCATTAGCCAACGTGGCGGTCAAGATAGTGAATGGGGCACTACGTCCAATACTACAATAACACAACAATACTTCGGCCACCGAGTAGCTGATGGATGACCCATCGCTTTGTCGGGTGAATTATCCGATTATCGCCGGCCGAGTTGCTCTGGCCTTTCTTATGCTGTCATTGAAACTTTCTCTACCGTTGCGACACTTCCCCCCCGACAAGCCGAAAACAGGCAATCCTCTTGTATGACAGGAAAACAATATTCCTGTTTGAAGCCTTCGTCTGTTTAACGATTAAGACTACTATATCGCGGGAGAAACAATGACAGGTATACCGCTGCGTTTTCGTAAAACCGATAAAGTAAACCCGACACTGCAACAAGATCCGGACCACTGCTTGCAAACACTGCCTCCGGTCTGCAATGCAAGACTTCAGTTCACAAAATTGCTTTGGCTTGTTTGTCTGGTCTTCGCGGCCGTCGGGCAAGCTTATGCAAAAGCAAAAACCGGCGACCTCGTTCAGCGGGAAGCGTCTCTCTTTGACAACCAGGAAAATACCGTATCCAACATTCAATTCTTCACCAGCAACTACGGTATTTGGGGTATGAATGTAGCCGCCAATCTCAGCGGAACTTTCTGGCCGCGAAACTCCGACAATGCCTATTTATTCGGCGGCGGCATCTGGTTTGGCACAACTAAACTCGTGGGAGGCGCCCAGACCAGATCGAAGCTCGTGTTTTTGAGCTACAATCCAGATTCAGGCTTAGGATGGGCTGTACCGGGACGTATGGAAGATGGCGAGAGCCTTTCTTCGTCTCCTGAATCTATTCAAAAGTATAGGGTTTACTACTCCACCGACTTCGACAGAAACGGTCAGCCTCTACTCTCTGAGGATGGCCCCGGCTGGCCTCTTTGGAATACCATCGGACAAGGTCCATCTTCACAAGGCAGATTTGCAGGCACCTACATCCACGAAGTTGAACAGCGCTCGCGTGTTTCACATCCTCTGGGAATAGCAACGGTCTCCGATGAAGACATAATCTCCACATTTAAAGGCAGCGATCTGAGTGTTTATGAAGGCAATCCGGGATTGCGACGTCAACAAGGTTACCCCCTGGACCTGCAGTTCGAGCAAGCGATTTACTCCTGGGCCACCGCCCCCCTGAATGATGCGATAATTGTGCGCTACCGTGTCACGAATGAAACGCAGGATACTTTGTTCGATTGCTGGCTGTCGCCTGTCTTCGATTTCGACATCAGAAACATCGCCAGCGAAGCCGATGGAGCCGGCAATGACGATCTACGCTATTATGAGGAAGACCCGGAACTTGAGCTCGTGATGCAGTGGACCGAAGGGGACCGGGGCGAAGCGGGCCGCGGCTTCGGCTATGTCGGGCTCGCTATTCTCGAATCTCCGGCAGTCGACCAGGATCGATTCCTGCGGAGTGACAAACAGCGTTTCACGCCCGAAGAACAGTTAGGCCTGACAACTTTCCGCAACTGGTCTTTCGGAGATGATCCCGAGTCAGATGAAGATCGTTACGATTATATGGCTGCCGGCGTCATCGACGCGCAAAGCGAGGTTGGCGACAAACGTTTCCTGCTCTCTACCGGACCATTTAACCTTCGTCCGGGTGAATCGGCAAGTATCGTCTATACAATGGCTATGGCTGCCCCGGCCACTGCCGAAGGACAGGCGACAGCACCGACCGGCACAAGCGAAGATGCGGCAGGAATTGTGGCCCTGGTCAAAGAGGTCCGCCGCTATTATAATAATCAATTCACGACCGATGTCAGCATTGATCCTCAGAATCCAGAGGCACTTGAGCTGGCGCTGTTCCCTAACCCGCTTGCGGAACAGGGCAGCCTGCGGATTCGAAGCGCTTCCGCTGGTATGGCGCGCATGGAAGTCATCGGACTGCTCGGCCAGAGCGTCGTTCCCATTCAGCAAATACAACTTCGACCGGGATTCACGACTATGGCTCTGGATGTCGCGGCATTGCCGGCGGGATCATACTTCTGCAGAGTTTCGACGCATGAATCTTCAGTGATGACTGCCTTTGCCATCGTCAAGTGAACTCATTATTGCATTTTGCCGGCCGCTTTGTGAACATAATGCATCATTAAACAATCGTCGCTCAGCCTTAGTCCCTCTAAGCCTTCGTACAAGCCGATCTTACTAAACTATTGCGTTCTCCCGCTTCGCTAATGCAGGGATCTGCCGCTAAGCCTGCACTCGGCATAACAGGAGAATTACACTCAGCATGCAGTCAAGCCAGAGGCAGAGAAATGCTCAAAGTTACGCCTCGTTTCTGATTGTTGCGCAGCGTGATCGAGCCGCCGTGTGCTTCGACAATATTCCGGCACAGATTCAATCCCAATCCATGACCGCCACTGCCTTTGGAACGTGATTTGTCAACGCGGTAGAAAGGCTGAAATACTTTCTCCACTTCATCGTGCGGAACTCCAATGCCGTCATCTGAAATAAAAAGCATGAATTGCTTTTCGTCCACAATTGCACTAATCTCAACAGGCCGGCTGTCAACGCGTGAATATGTCATAGCGTTTGCAAGCACATTGCGAATGACGATCCGAATGCGGCCCGGATCCAGACTAAGCGTCAAAGCCTGCGGTAGATCTCTTAGAATGACGCCTGGTTGGCCTTCACGAAAGCTCGCGGAACATTCCCGAACCAGCCGGACAACATCAACCGCTTGCAGATCCAAATGCATCAGTCCCGCCCGCATACGTTCCGCCTCAAGCAATTCGTTAATCATCGACTCGAGCTCCCTCAGATCTTCGTTCATGCTCTCTCGCAGGCCGGCATCGGGAAGCAAAGCCACGGCAATCATCAGACGGGTCACCGGTGTTTTCAATTCGTGACTGACATCCATCAACAACTGATCTTTGGCCTGAATTGTCTCTTTTAGCCTTGATGCCATTCTGTTGAAAGCCAGGCTAAGATCGGCCAGTTCATCTTTGGATCGCACAGGGATGTCGATGTCGTAATCGCCGTCGGCAACAGCGTCCACGCCCCTCTTTAACAGAGTTATCGGTACGAGCAATCTCCGAATCTTGCTGTGAGCTGCAACAAACACCAAAACCATGAGGATGATAAAGCCCAGAAACAGAAAGTGAATCCGGACGGCATCATCAGGCGCAATTCCATCGCTGACAATCGTCAGGTGCATTAGCAGAAAGAGCCCGAGCACAATCAATGCCAGCACCAGCATGACGATCAGGACTTTTTCGAATATCGAGCGATGTATAGAGTTATGCTTCATCGTCAGCAATAAATTTGTATCCCGACCCCCAAACCGTTTTGATATATCTTGAGTTTCGCGGATCGTCGCCGAGTTTCTGACGCAGGCGGCTGATGAGTACGTCCACCGAGCGATTAAACGCATCCCAATCCACACCGCGTACTTCGTCCATTAAAGATTCTCGCGTAAGCACTCTGCCGCGATTGCGAACAAAGTACAGGAGCAGCTCGAATTCTCTGGTCGTGAGATCAAGGTCTCCGGCATCGGACAGAACGCTCTGGGCGTTAACATCGATTATTAAGTCGCCGCTACGAATCACCGAATTCGTCACACGCTTGCGAGTGCGACGTAAAATCGTCCGAATGCGTGCCAGCAATTCACGCGGCTCGAAGGGTTTGGGCATGTAATCATCCGCACCCATCTCCAGACCGACGATCTTGTCATTCACATCACCGCGCGCCGTGAGCATAATAATCGGTGTCTCGCTTGTGCGGCGTACCAGACGGCAGAGTTCGAGGCCATCCATTTGCGGCAGCATCAGATCCAGAATGATCAAATCGGGCTTAAATTGTCCAAGCAGACGCAAGGCATGCTCCGGTTCCCTGGCGGAGCGGATGTCGTAGCCGAACTGCGCGAGATACTGCGTTAACAGTCTTACAGTTTTCGCGTCGTCCTCGACGAGCAAGAGTTTTTCATTCATTTTTTTACTACATCCGTTCCTTATTCAATCTTCAGAGCGTCTGTCGGCTGTAGTCGGGCGGCCTTGCGCGCGGTCAAAACACCGACAAACAAAGCCGACAACAGGTCGACTGCGGCTGCGATTCCAGTTGGGAACCAGGATATAGCCGGCTTCCACGCTGTCACAAGCGGTAGAATATACGAAGCAATTAGTCCGCATCCGATTCCAAGCAGCCCTCCGGCCAAACCCAGCAAGAGCGATTCGATCATAAATTGCAATACAATATCCCTGCTTCGCGCTCCCACGGCGATACGCAAGCCAATTTCGCCGCTCCTTGCTTTAACGGCCAGCAGCATCACTGCTAACAGCCCGGCAATACCGACAATCATCGCGCAGGCCGATACGCCCGTGGTCATAAGTCCGAAGGAGCGCGCGGCCTGTAGCTGCGCCTCCAGGGCTTTAACATTGTTGCTGATGTAGAAATCATCCTGCTTGTGAACAGAATATAATCCGTGTCGTTCACGCAGAATTGACCGTATGTGATGCTCGGCATCAGACATTACGTCACTGCTGTCAAGTTCCACATATATACTCTCAAGGTAGCTGCGATTAAACAAACGGCGCATAGTAGCGCGCAGCGGCACAATAATGATGTTGTCTTGGTTTGCGCCTTCTGCGGTCAGACCCTTTTGCTCTAAAACGCCGATGACACGGAAGGGAACGCTGCCTATCAGAATCGACTCGTCGAGGGCTTCCGAGTCCTTGAACAGCAGCTCGCGAACTTGATGGCCAATCACAGCTACACGCCGAAGGCCGGCGTTATCGTCATCACTAAACAGGTGTCCCTGCGCAAGCCGATAGTTGCGAATTGTGAAGTAGGGCGGTAGAGTGCCGATGATTGTTGAACTGATTGTCAGCGTGCCGAACTTTACTTTGCGATTCATTTCCTGATGCGGAGCGGCACTGTTGACTTGTGGAATTTCTCGCAAAATAGCCTCACAATCGCCTGCGCGCAGCGTTGTTGCCAGACGACTTTGTTCGCGCCGCCCGACAAAGGTCGTTTGGCGGCCGGCGCTGACGACCAGTACATTCGCGCCGCTCTGTGCTATCCTTTCAACAATGCTCTGTTCCGCCCCCTGGCTGATGGACAGCATGACCAGCAGAACGGCGATACCGATCGCCACGCTCAACAAGGCCAACAGATTCTGCAATTTGTGTTGGAGCAGCACATTTAGCGACAGCTTGAGCGTGCGATGCAGCATAAGGAGTACAGTTGTTTTTTTACTTGTTTGTCGAAAAACAATGACTCTTGAGAATAGGAATGCTTGAGTCTAAAGTCACTTACAGCCGGCAGCGGATAAGTGGCCCCGTAGGGAAAGCTGTGGAACCGGCAGTAGGATTGGGATGTCGCTTAAATGATGATTCGACAGTTGTTATAACAATTGTTAACCAGGTACACACTCCCCAAGGCGCAACTACCCTGCCGCCGCCGGCATCCTGCCTTGAGAACAAAGCGCAAGCTACCGCAATACATTCCGCCATTCGGCTGTCATCAAAGCTGCCTGACTTTGTCTCATTTCCTTCGTCCCTGCGCCGAACCGGCGGCAACAATACGAATCCCGGCGCACATAGCTATAGCGCATGTGGCCAATTTCATCTAATTTCTGCTGAACGGGCTGTCTGCGGCCCTAAACAGTCGGGAGATCGACATTCGGAGCTCTACTGTCTTTAGGCAAATTGTTAAATCTGATTTGTATAGTTAAAGTACATACGCACAGTTTAGCCATCGTCTCATCCCCACAGTATTCTGAATTGTTCGGTCATCAATAATTTATCTCCCGGACAATAGCGCTGTAATGTTTCACTGCCCAATCCTGGATTTGCTGCAGTTGTCCAATACTGTCCCGTATCTTTTCCTCCCTTGCTGGCGAATCAACATATTCACATTAAGGTTATTTCGGTCTATCATTCGCTCGCCGTCTGCGCAGACTTTGCACTGTACGATGTATTGTCGGAGCCTCAGTTCATGTCTCTTTCAGATTTTCCACCGGCATCTGTTTCGCTGCCATGCTTGCGGGCACGACTCCGGCCAGAAGCCCCACAACTATGGGCGCCAGGACGCTCAGCAAAAGAGCAGCCGGCGAAATCACCAGTGGCATATTGCTGAGCTTTGCGACGACAGCTATGCCGATTGAAGAAATGACAATTGCCAGGAGCGCTCCTGCCAGTGCGATCGTCAGCGATTCGAACAGAAACTGCCGGAAAACATCGCCGCTGCGCGCACCTGCTGCTCGTCGAATGCCGATCTCGACGCTTCGATTACGAAGCGCCGTCACCATGACAAGGGCGATAACGACGGCGCTCGCCACCAATGCCAGGCTTGCAATCAAGGGCAGCAAGAGCGTAAAGGTATCGTTCATCCTGGCAATCCGCTCCTGGACATCGGCGGGTGTTATAACTGTAAAATCATCCCGCTCGTCGGGGCCGATGGAATGCCGGCGGCGCATGATCGCTTTGATGCTTTCAACAGTGGCATCCATTTGTGTTATGTCATCGATCAGTATTTTGGCGTGCATGAGATAGTCGATATTCTTGACACGACGCAGCAGTGTGCTGATCGGGATGTAGACGTCATAGTCGCGGTCGATACCATGAGCGTCAATCCCGATCGGCGCGAGAATTCCTTTGATGTCAAAAGGAATGTTGTTAATCCGTAGTTGCCGGCCGACCGGGTCACTGCTGCCGAATAGTTGTCTTGCCACCTTCGTGCCGATCACAGCCACCCGCGCAGTGGAGGCCAGGTCTGCGGCATCAAAAAACTCGCCTTGCAGGGCATCGCGATTCCATACCTGCGCACAATCGCGGCCGCCGCCGAATACCGTCGTCGTCAGCGTGTTTTCCCGGAAGCTTACTTCACTGTCAGTGACCATTTGCAATGGATCCCACACGAGTATCGCGGGCAGCTCCGTCTGCATAGCCTCAATGTCAGCTGTTGTTAAGCTGGTGATCGGACCATCGCGCTCGCCACTGCGCATACCGCCGCCGCCGGCCATAAGAAGAATACTGTTGGCGCTGAAGATCTTCTTAACGCCTTCCACTATCTGGCGCCGACTACCTTCGCCCATGGCCATCGCCAGCATCAATGCAGTAATGCCGAGTACGATGCCGAGAGTCATCAGGATCGTTTGCAGCTTGTTACGCCACATTTGACGAACACTCGCCGCAATTAACCTGCTGTGTTTCATTGTTAGTTGGCTTGTTGGATAATTTCTTGTGTTTAAGGCCGACCCTGTTTGCCGCCCTCATCGGCAATGATCGCGGCGGCGTCGATTGTAAGTACACGCTCCGCTCCGGCCGCAATGTTGGAATCATGGCTGATAATGACAAGCGTCTTGCCTTTGCGATTCAGCTCACGGAACAGCGCCATTATCTCTTTAGCCGAGCTTTCATCGAGATTGCCGGTTGGTTCGTCGGCAAGAATTAGCGCCGGATCATTGACCAGTGCCCGCGCAATGGCAACACGCTGCTGTTGTCCTCCCGAAAGTTCGCCGGGAAAGTGATCGGCCCGGTCTGCGAGTCCTACCATACGCAGGGCCTCCAGGGCCAGCCCCTCGCTGTCGGTTCGTATACTATAGAGCAGAGGCAGTTCGACATTTTCCGCGGCAGTTGTTTTGGGAAGCAGGTGAAAAGCCTGAAAGACAAAGCCGATCTCTGTATTGCGTTTTTGCGCCATATCATCGATGCTGCGTCCGCTGACCTCTTCACCATTAAGGAAGTACCGTCCTGCGCTTGGCGTATCCAGCAAACCCAGGATGTTCATCAGGGTGGACTTGCCGGCTCCCGAGGGACCCTTGATGACGACAAATTCTCCCCGCCCGATACGAAGGTCAATGTTCCGCAGACCATTCACCCGCTTGCCGCTGCCGGTCTCGTAAATCTTGCTGATAGCTTCGAGTTGTATCATTGCAGTTGCGTTAATTGTTCGGGATTGATCACGATTGAGTCGATCTCCTGCAATCCGTCGGTAATCTCAGTCAGGTTATTGTTCCTGATGCCCACCGAGACCCCTTGCATTTTGAATCCTTCATCCGTCGGTACAAAGACGACGGTTCCTCCCTGCCGCTTACGTAAAGCCCTGTTCGGAACGGCAATCACATTACTGCGATTTGTTACGTGAATCCTGACGGAACTCGTCATTTCCGGCCGCAATTCTATTCCTTGCAGATTGTCGCGATCGATTTTGATAATGACGACATAGTTAACAACGTTGTCCTTGATCTCCGCCTTGGGATAAATTGCAGTGACGCGGCCTTTGAATTCCGTCGCCCCATAGGTGTCGACCCTGAAACTGACCGTCTGCCCGTGCGCGATGCGGCCGATATCCGTCTCATCGACATAGGCCCGTAGTTCGAGTTTGCTGGGATCGATGATTGTGACGAAGGTCGGCGCAGGCTGATCGGCTCTTATGGTTTCCCCCTCCTGCACAGCCACCGAGGCCACGATTCCGGCAATCGGTGACCTGATCTTTGCATACCCCAGCCTGATCGTCGCCAGGTCCAGCATGGCTTCCATTTCCCGAAGCTCAGCCGCAGCCCGATGGTAGCTGTTCGCCGCCGCGTCCACGTCATCCCGGGCAACAATTTCCTTCCTGCCGAGCCGGCGGACGCGGCCGAATCGCAATTCAGCATAGTCCAGGTCGGCCTGCGCCTTACTCAGGAGCGCCGTCGCCTGCTGGCAGCGGGCCTGGAGTTCCGCGGCATCAAGTTCAGCTAGCAACTGGCCCCTGCGAATCCGGCTGCCAACTTTGACATACAAGCGCTTCACTACGCCTGACGCGCGCGAGTCGACATCTACTTCCGCCCCGGTTTGGGCTTTGATGATACCCGTCGCCATCACGCTTGAACGTATATCGTGTCGGGCCACCCGGGCGGTCGCGACGGTAATACTTTCGGACAGGTCATCGCTGCCTATCAGGTAAATCCACGACAAGGCTCCCGTTGCCGCAACGAACAATCCGATTGTTAACATTTTAGCTGTTTTTCGTTTATGTCGCGCCATTGCTGTGCCCGGCATTGCCTCAGACAATTTCTGCAATTCGACCTGGATTCAGGACATAGATTGTTCGAAGCAAAACTAGGCTGGAAACTTTGCGCAAGCCTTACAGAATTGTAACGAATTGTAACAAGCCCGACAGTCGTTCGGACTGGCTGATTCGTGTGCTTCCTGGTTTTGCTTAAGCTTTGAATTTGCCCTGAAAATTTTCAGACAAAGCGACTTAAAGTCAATAGATGTAGCGGCGGGTACAATGCAGGATTCGTGCCGTTTTTTCGCACAACTTTTTCAGGTATATTTCCTTACAAACGAAATACTCAATCAGGATGATCGACTATAAACAAATTGGCGAATCAGGATGAGCGATTCGAAGGGAAATATTTAGCAGGGAGTAGTCTTGTGCGATATCTTGAGATGTCCGACATACAGATGATTGAAGAAAGATTGGGCATTAGATTCCCGGAATACTACAGCCGTTTTCACCGGGAAGAGAGAGCATTGATACATGAGATGCGCGCCTCGGATTCAGCGCCCGAAGATCATTCAATCTGTCTGGCAACAGATCCGAACACGATAGTTGAAGCAAATGAACTTGGCGGTTTGCCTTGTTCCGACGGACCATTACGCGGCAAGATCATCATCGGCTCCGATGGATGTGGCAATTTCTCGCTGCTGAATCTGGATGACCCGGACGACAGGACGATCTACTTTATCGACCACGACGGCTATGAGTATGATGAGATTTTCAACCAGGCCGCCAATGATTTTGACTGGAGTCACCCCGGGCTGCAACAGGCCCGCAATCTGCGGGAATTAATTCAAAATCAGATCCGACTGAATAAAGAAAGCAAGCACTGGTGACGACTTTGCTTCGTTTACAATGAGTCTTGCCTTTGATCTGCGTAGGTCTCAGTCGGCTATCGAAAAGGAACAACCCGACACTATCCGGCAACAGAAACCGGCAGAGGCATCCGACTACAATTCCCCGCTTCAATTTTTCAACCCTCGGGACAATTGGAATTATGCAACTTATCGGCGCTGCTTTTCCGCGTACCGGAACTATGTCGATTAAACATGCAATCGAAATGCTCGGCGTCGGCCCCTGCTATCACATGCATGAACTGTTTCTCCACCCCGAGCACATTCCTTTGTGGATGCAGGCGAGACAGACGAGTACTTTCGATTGGACCAGAGTTATGGCAGGTTATCAGGCCAGCCTCGATACGCCGGCCTGTCTTTATTGGCGCGAGCTGGCGGACTATTTTCCGCAGGCCAAAGTATTGCTGACTGTTCGCGATCCATCGAGCTGGTATGATAGTATTGCCGCGACGATCCACCCAATCGTCTATCGGCCGGAGTCAGCCGCGAACCACGCCCTTGCAATGGTTAAAGAACTCTTTTTCGAGAGCTATCTGCAGGGTCAATTTCTTGATAAGAAAGCGACGATGCAGCGCTATACCGATTATTGTAACGAGGTACGACAGTATATCGATCCAGCGCGACTCGTCGAATACAGTGTCGCGCAAGGCTGGCCGGCGCTGTGTGAAATTTTTCAGCAGCCGGTCCCCAATCAGGATTTTCCGCGATCGAATTCGCGTGCTGATTTTCGAGAACGAAATGAGAGTTTTTGATTGTTAATATTATTCAAAGGGATTAATGTACCTGACCGCTCATTGCCCTTTGATTGATTCAGCATGCAGTTGGTACGTACTTCGATGATTTGTAATTGAAAGGGAGCGTCGTTCATTACTTACTTTCGCAGTAATACTGGGTTTCCGAAGTACTGCAGACTGTGTCGGTACCATCAAGGTACAAATCTTTGACAATGCCCCGACAAATGCTTTAGTCCGAATCTGAGCATTCCCCGAGCAGGATGCGGATACTAATTGCAGTTTTCCTGTCTGGCGGATTCGGGGTCTTTACCATTGACCGTACAACTGTCGATCATCAGCCAATGATGTCTTTGGGCTTGAACAGGTCGCCAGCCTCGAATTCCTGAAAAGGTATAATCTGCGCACCTGGTATCTGCAGTTTTACTTGCAATATTTGTACCAGTCACGTATTATGGCTATCCCTCTTTCTCGTCATCCGTAAAATCTATATTACTATTCGCTTTTTCCGACACGCGGCCAATGCAGGGATAGACCGGCGAGTACTGATAAATCTGCCCGGACCGAATCTTGCATATTCCGTGATTTAGAGCGATGTACTATCCGGAAGGGCGTGAAACTATGCGTCGAACAACTCTCATTCTGGCCGCTTTAACAGTCAGTGCGTTTGCCTCCGACTTTCCCATTCTTGCTCAGTCGCATTGGGAGTTTCTCGATGGACCGCCCGGCAGTGATTTTTCTCACATCGCTGCCAATACAAATGGAATTGTCATTGCTTCTCCTACCAGAGCGAATGTGTTTCTGTCGCGTGACAACGGCGAATCCTGGGAACAGACTGCCTGGTTTGGCACTTGGGATGAACGTGATTATGTCGTCAACGAACTTGCAGTTGCAGCAGACGGCAGCTTACTCGCATCGGTGAGAGCGGGAGTGTATATATCCAACAATCTCGGCGAAAGTTGGAAAATCGCCTATCCGCACCCGGCCCAAAGCGTCATTATGGCCAGGGCCAATACCCTGTACCTGATCGATCAAAAAGATGATAATATTCTCCACACTGAGGATGGCGGCCGAAATTGGATCAATTGTACTAAAGGACTGCCGGACGGGATCTCTCCTATCGGTCTCTTAGACCATACTGGGGGTGGCATTTTTACTGTATTAAATAATGGCGTTTTGTTTAATTACGACAATTCGTCAAGTAGCTGGAATAAACTGCTTGAACTTCCCGGTAAAGAGGATAACCACGCAAAAACTACAATGTCGGCATTGAATGACAGGCGTATCGTGATTAAAATCGATCATTGGCCTTATCTTGTTCAAACTGATCCACCCAAATATAGTTTGCTGCAAAGAGGGCTCTCAGGCGTCTATTTTAAGAATGATGTACACCAGATACCTGCTACTGGTGAGTTGTTTGCCGTCGCACAGTTCGGCAGCATTTATCGATTTGATCCGAATGTTGGCTCTTGGACTCGTGACTTCGGCAGTACGAATTATAGATCTCCAAGCAGGAATATAGGAGCTAATGCCTTAACGGTTAACGGCAATGGTGAGCTGATAGCCGCAAAGCGAGACGGCACCTACTTCCGCGATGCTGAAAGCTCTAAGTATACATTAACAAACGGAGGATTGGCGGCAACATATCTGCAAGCTTTGCATATTAATGAACGCGGGACCATTTTTTGTGCACTATCGGATAAATCCCTGGTTCGTGGCTCTATTGCAACAGGTGCGTGGGAGCCGCCAGTTTGGCTGGACAGCACCGCTCGATTCATTAGTCAGGCACATACTGATGCCAGCGGCATTGTTTATGTCGGCCTTGATGAGCGTCTCTATCAGTCCGACGATGACGGCGCTTCCTGGCGAAATCTGGCCGAATTTCCCGAAACGATTTGGAATATCACGACAACGTCCTTTCAGGAGCCTCTTGTTCTGCTCGAATATGGCAATGTTATGTTATGGAATCGTCAGACAGAAGCCTGGGAATTGGTGTCGGAAAACGAAACATCTGGATGGGACTTGACTCGTTATGCCGGGGGCTCATTCAGTTTCGTAAGTGGAAAAGACATCTGGCGCTCCAATGATGACGGGCGGAACTGGTCATTGCTTACCAGCTTACATGGCTATGTGAAACAACCCGGGCATATCACAAGTTTCATAGATCACGATGAGCTCGGCTGGTTTGCCGCCAGTTCAGATGGCGTTCTGCGCTCTATGGACAAAGGACTTTCGTGGGAATCAATCCTCAATGATACGCCTTTCGGCAGTCTGCTCACGTTTAACACTAACGATCTACTGGTTCGCTCTTCCAAACAAATTCTGATCTCCACCAACAAGGGACTAACATGGCAAGCTCACACTGATGGTCTTCGGGGTGACAACATAATTGATATCGTAGAATACAATGAGCGTCTTTATGTCGCCGTGGCAGGGCAAGGGCTATATCGCAGCGTCGCAGTGGTTAATTCGGTTGAAAATAGTAAGTCCGTCAATAAGCGGTTGAGAATAGTTTCAGTACTGCCGCAGCCGATCCAAGACGAGGCTTTTATAGTTATCAGGCTGGATAAGCCAGCAATAGTTCAGAGCGTTCTGCTTGATGCTTTGGGACGCGAAGTAACTCAAATTACCAACAGATTTTTTCGAGCTGGACAGCATAAGTTGCTGCTGAACGCCGGACAGTTGTTATCCGGAGTCTACCTACTGCACACTGTGACCGATGGCCTCGTTACTGTGCAGCGTATTGTGATTCGACGCTAACGATAAACTGTTGCTCGATGGTGAGCATTGAGCGATCGGTGAAGGCGCGTCCGTAACGCCTGAATCTCCGGTCTTCACGACAGCGAATCAAGCGGGCGATGCCCCGGCTTGCGTAATTTCCTGAATTCCGAAGACGTCATACCGGTCTCCTTCCTGAACTGCGCCGACAGGTGAGCAGTACTGCTATAATTCATGCGGTAGGCGATTTCCGATAAGGTCATCTCATTGTAGTAAAGCAATTCTTTAACTTTTTCAATTTTCTGCAGCGTAATGAAACGTTCGATTGTTCGGCCCTCGACTGCGGAAAAGAGCCGGCTTAAGTAACTGTAGTCATAGGGTAGCGTCTTGGCGAGGAGGTCGGAAATCTTTCCCGTAAATGGCTCCGGGCGATGGTGAATCGTCTCGACAATTAACGATTTTATCTTGCCGACCAGAGCCGACCTGCCGTCCTCCAGCAGCTCGAATCCGCGGCTTTCGAGTTTAACTTTCAGGTCATTCTTCTGCCTTTGATCGGCGCTACCACGGATACGGACCTCACCCAGGTGAATCTCCGCAACAGGCATCCCTAATTCCGCGAAGATATCCCGGACTGTGTCGATGCAGCGCTGGCAAACCATGTTTTTTATGCCGAAAGTTGAAAGCGTATCCATAAGGCTTCAGGAATCTTTTTGATGATCCGAGTCGGACAACTCTAAGTCGACCTATTTATGTCGACGCAACTGCGCCGGCTATTGCAGAACAGCAGTCGAGAATTCCACAAGATCGTCATTTTCAGCGTTTTTGCGAAAAAAGCGCCAATCAGACAGGCCAGTGTCGCCGGTCTGATTGATCCGCAGTCGCCTGGCGACACTCGAAGCACTATTGGCTGGAACATGCTGTTGCCCGTACTCCGACTATTTACCAGGACTCCGCCTCATCTTCTTACAGCTTTTCCTTTACACTGCCGCAGCGCAGCATCTGATCGCCAAAATAGGGATTCTCGATTTCAGGCTCCGCACTCAACCAGTAAGCGCCTGTATCGTCGAAAGCCATCGGACAAAACTGGCGGTACAGCGTTTTTGAATTGGCCCGGGTTACTGCAATCAGCTGGTAGACATTCTTCGACAGCCCCTTGAAGTGTTCGCGTTGATGAGCAATGTCATCGCTCTTGGCGATTTGATCAACATCGAAGCTGATGTTCTTCAGCAGGGTGTCTTTCATCAGGCTTTTAACCTGCGGCGGCAATTTTCTGGCCGCGACGGCCGCGGCCGCGGCATCAGTTTTGACGAGCGCAGCCTTAACGTCGAGATACGCGGCCAGAATACTCTGTACCTCTTCCCTGGTGACACTGATTATCGCATCGACGTCTTCCATAGCTCCCAGTCGAGCGTCTTCAGTCTCGCCGACCCGGTCGTGCAGCTGACGCTCTTCCCTCTGTTGATTCTTACAAGCGTTCAGAACGACGATCAGACAAAGAATCGAGAGAATAAACACTTGACCGGTTTGCTGTTTCAACTTCATAGCAATCTCCCTTATCAAAAATTAATACAAGCTTCATCGCAATACTTTAACATTCGGAGTTGTCCCGCGCCTAAATTCGGGCGTTAAACAGAAATTTCTGTCACCGGCCGGAAGATTGCAGCATGTCAGGGTGCGAGAGTTTCCGTCACTTCACCACATGTGAGCATCGCATCACCGAAATAGGGATTGCGAATGTCGGACTTGTCGCTGAGCCAGTCGGCGCCTCTGTTGCCGTCGACCATGGGGCAATACTGAACGTACAACGTGTCGCCTGTGGAGCCGAAGCCTCGCGCCAATGCAATTAGCGCGCCTGATAAATTTTCAAATGAACTCCGGACCTGTTCAAGCGATGCGGCTTGCTTTATCCGGGCCAGCGCTTTCGCGGCAGACTCTGAGTTGGGTATCCAGAGACGCTGCCCTTCATCCTCAAAGAGCGCCTTGTCGGTCTGATTGACAGCCTCGGTCATCGCTGCGGTTGATTCCTGACTTCGGGGCAGATCGCCGGCCACCAGGGCGTCTTTCAGAGCGAGGTACTTCCCGATTATCCGGTCCAGAGCCGCCCTAGCCGCAGTTCCAAGTCTTAATGGATCTTGGTCCGAACGACTTTCCGCAACTGCGCTGCCGGATGGTCTGCCGTGGTCATGTCTGGGCGAGGACAAATCGTCGGAGGGATTCATCATACTTGGCTTGCCGGCGAGTTGAGCCGCCGCATCGATGGCGAAGGTGCCGTTGAGCGCTATTTCTTCGCCTTCCCGCAGCCCATCCAGTATGACATAGCTATCGCCAAGCGAAGGACCGAGCGTTACTTCACGCATCAGGAAACCGAGGCCCACATCATCCGAATGTTTAACATAGACCAGCGATCGTCGCCCGGTCCACATCACCGCGGATTTCGGCACGACCAGCGCTTCTCCCTGCTCTTTCAATGCGCTTTGCACAATGCCGCGGGCCAGCATCGCCGGCTTCAGTCTCCCACCGGGATTTTTCAATGTCAACCTGGCGCTTGCTACACGTGTATGGCGGTCGATCTGCGGATCGATAAAACTAATCCGACCCTTGAATTTCTCGCCCGGCAGCGATTGAACCGTGAAATCGACCCGGTTGCCTACCCGGATCCAGGGCAGATCGCTTTCATATACATCGAAGAGGACCCAGATATCGCTCAGGTCGGCGACGTCGAAAATGGCCTGGCCCTTAGTAATATAATCGCCGAGCTTAACGTGTTTGTTCATTACAACGCCGTCCACATCCGCCGCGAGCGGAAAACTGGTTTGCGCCCGACCGGAAGCAATAATCGAATCGATGTGCCGGGGGGCAAGTTTCCAGTATTGAAGTTTATCGCGGGCGGCCTGATACAGCACCGGCTGTTCCCGGCGAATCCGGTAGGCCTGGAGCAGCTCTTCCTGGGCTGTCTGCAGTTCCGGCGAGTAAATGTAGGCCAGAGGCTGTCCGCGGTGTAGGGTCTCACCGGTAAAGTTAACGAGTAATTGTTCTATCCGGCCGGGAATATGGCTGACCTGCGAATACAAACTGCGTTCGTCGACCTGTACCCTGCCATTCAGCCGCAGCTCCTTGACTGGCTGGCGACGGCCAACCCGCATCGTCTGAATGGCGGCCAATTGAACGGCCGTCGCCGACATTTTGATTTCTCGCGGATCGCCATCGGGCGCGTCCTTGCGCAGCGGAATAAGATCCATCCCGCATATCGGGCATTGACCTGCCTCGGGCTGGCGGATTTGCGGGTGCATAGAGCAGGTCCAGGTTTCATCCCTTTGCCCGGCATTATCAGCATGCTGATTATGAGCTGCGTGACTGTTTTCTTCAACACCGGGTTTCATGCACCAGCCAAGTAAGACACCGACGAGAAGGGTCAGTGCGACGATGGTAATTGTTTGTCTGTTTATCGACCGTTTCATTGTTTATCGCATAGAAGTAAATGAAGAATTTCCAGAGTTCCATTCGTCAAGGCGACGGCGCGAACTGCTTCGCCGTGAGATAGTCCAGTTTGGCCAGCGCTAAGTTAAAATCGCTCAGAGCGCTGGCTTCGTCCATTCGATAGCCCAGAATATCCTGCTGCATCCGCAGAACCTCTTCAAGGTAAATGCCGGAATTTCGGTATGCAGCGATTAACAAGTCTTTACTTTGCTCGGCCTTCACTACCAGACCGGCATACAATTCAAGCAAATGCCGCGCGCGATCCAGCTCGTAGCGGGCCGCGGCATAGTCGGCAATCAATCGATTGGTCAGTTCGGATTTTGCGTCTTCCACTACGCGCCGGCGCAGTTCGACCTCTTCCACCGCCGCATCATATCCGCCGCGATAGATCGGAATGCCAATGCTCAGCATCGGCATGAGAATATCCTTGCCGTTGTCTGGTACGCCCACGTCTATGCGCTGATCGACAGCGACATAATCCAGTCCGATTCCGAATTGCGGCATTCCCTGTTTAAGCGCGACTTCTCGCTCCGCCCGCAGGGATTGCACGCGCAGGTCCAACGCGCTCAGTTGCGGGTTGGCCTGCAGCAGACTATCACGACGATAGTCCTCACTGACAACGCTTGCCATGAGTACCTCGGGAATTTGGACCGCTGCGGCGGGCGGCCGATTCAGAAGGCTGTTAAACCGAGTCACAAGCGCTCGCTCCTGAGCTTCGAGCACCCGAATCTCGCTCTCCGCTTTATCGATCAGCATGTCGACCCGGATCACATCGTACATAGTAGCTTCGCCATTGCTGAACTTAAGCGTAGCGAGGTCTTTATAGCTCAGTAGAATCGCATGATTTGTGCGTAACAATTCATGATGCCGGCGCTGCACGAAGAGTGGGTAATAGGCCTGTTTCACCTGCAAAAACAACTTATTGCGCGCATCCAGGAAGCTCTGTAATCCGGCGGCGGCGCTCAGCGCGGCCCCACTCTCCCGGGCCGCAAGCGTGCCGAACCAGGGAAACATCTGTACGAGTGACAATCGCAGCCGCTGCGGCCCGACCCTGGTTTCGGCGGGACTGATAAAATATGCGAAGCTGAAGCGGGGGTCCGGCAGCGCTCCCACCTGCGGGATACGCTGCAGCGCCGCCTCGTAGTTGGCGAACTTCGCGCGCAGACCGGGATTGTTGGCAGCGGCCTCCCTCAAGTAATCGTCAAGGCTCTGGCTGGCGGCGGGTGCGATTGCTGCCAAGAGCGCAACAATTAACAGATACTGCCATGGCTTCATTGCTGCTCCCTGATTAATCGACGTTCTTCGCGCATGCAGTAAAGCAAAGGAACGAGAAAGACGCTGATCAGCGCGACGAGCATTCCACCGAATGTGGGTATTGCCATCGGAATCATAATGTCAGCGCCACGGCCGCTTGAGCTCAATACGGGCAATAGCGCGATCAGTGTCGTCGCCGCAGTCATGAGAGCCGGCTTGATGCGCCTCTGCCCCGCTTCGACAACGCTGTGCCGGATGGCGGCAATCGATGCCGGACTGTTCCGCGCAAAACTCTGGTCAAGGTAGGTAGCGATTAACACGCCGTTGTCGGTCGTTATGCCGAAAAGGGCTATGAAGCCAACCCAGACCGCCACACTGAGATTAATCGTCTCTATGTGAAACAGGTCGCGCAAATTAACGCCCAAAACGACGATGTCGGCAAACCAGCTCTGACCGTAGAGCCAGATCATCAAAAAACCGCCGCTGAACGCCAGAGCGATGCCGGCGAAAACCATGAGAGATGTTAAGAGCGAGCGGAACTGGAAATAGAGGATCAACAGAATTATCGCTAAGACCAGCGGAATGATAAAGCCGAGCCGCTTTTCAGCCCGGATCTGATTTTCGTATGAGCCTGAAAATTTGTAACTGACGCCCGGCGGAACTACCAGCCGCCCCTGATCTATATTGGCCCGGATGAACTGTTGGGCATCGTCGACCACGTCAACTTCAGCGTAGCCGTCTTTTTTATCCAGTAAAACGTAGCCGACCAGGAAGGTATCTTCACTTTTAATCATCTGCGGTCCGCGTAGGTACTCGATTGCAACAAGCTCCGTCAGCGGTACCTGCGCGCCTGCCGGCGTTGCGACGTAAATCTGCCGCAGGCTGGCCGGATCATCCCGCAATTCGCGCGGGTAGCGAACTCGTAGCGTGTAGCGTTCCCGTCCTTCAACTGTGTTGCCGATCTTCATCCCGCCGATAGCCGTTTCAATAGTCCGCTGCAGATCCTCGACACTCAGGCCATACCGCGCAATGGCATCCCGGTCGATATTGAGATGGATGTATGGTTTCCCGACAATCCGATCGGCAAAGACAGCTTCAGATTTAACGGACGGCACTTCTTTGAGGATCGCTTCGAGCTTCAGACCGAAGTCCTCGATGCTCGCAAGATCAGGGCCATATACCTTGATTCCCATCGGCGCGCGCATGCCTGTCTGGAGCATTACCAGACGCGTTTCGATCGGTTGCAGCTTCGGAGCGGAGGTCACCCCGGGAAGATCGGCCGCCTGGACGATTGCATTCCAGATATCCTCCGGCGATCGAATGGCGGCGCGCCAGTTGCGAAAATAGCGCCCCGATTCGTCCGGCAGTAAGTCGGAGCGCTTCATACCCCGCTGCAGGATTTCGTCATTGGCGAGCGTATCGCCCGAGCGCAGGATGAAACGCCCGTCGTCGTCGGTCTGGAAACGAAGACGAAGGCCTTTGTCATTAACAAGGTACTCCGGCTTGTAATTGACGATATTCTCGTACATTGAAATCGGTGCCGGGTCAAGCGCCGTTTCGGCCCGCCCCATTTTACCGACTACCAGTTCAACTTCCGGAATCGCCGCCACCAGCATATCCAGTTGTTGAACAACAGTTTTGTTTTGTTCAAAGCCTGCGTGTGGCATCGAGCTCGGCATCAGCAAAAAGCTGCCCTCGTCGAGCGCCGGCATAAACTCTTTGCCGATACCGGGAAAGCTCTGCGTTAATCCCGACCAAACCCGGCCTGAACGGATATCAGCGCCGAAGCTGTCGGCTCCCGTGGCGATAAAGCCGAAGACCCGAGCGAAGCCGAGCCAGGTCAGCATCCCGCTTAACACTATCAGGCCCGGGATCAGCAGAAACTTGCCCTTGTTACGTAGGCACCAGGCCAGGAGCCGACTGTAGAGGCGTTCGAGCGTGTAAAAAGGCAAAAGGATGCCGGACAGGAGCAGGGCCACGAAGGCAAAATTTGTTCCGGGCGACCGGCCTGCTCCCAGCGGCAGCCAGTAAGATGCAAGCAGCCAGCAAACGGCGATCACGGAAAGCAGCAGGCTGAAATTGTGCGTCAGTGGCTGGAAGCGCGGCAGATAATGCCGCAGAAACCATGTGACCCCGAAAGCGATGAGAAGGCTCCCGGCCACAAAGTCTATGGCAATACTGATGAGGATACCGCCCGCTATCAGGATGGCATTGAGCAGACGGATGAAGCCCAGGCGTCGGATTTTAAGGCCGAAGAGCCAGTGCGCCAGGGCGGGCAGGATCAGCAATGCGACAATCAGGGCGGCAATCAGGGCAAAAGTTTTCGTGAATGCCAATGGCCGAAAGAGCTTGCCTTCCGCCGCTTCCATCGTGAAGACCGGGATAAAACTTACGATGGTCGTCGACACAGCCGCGACAATGGCCGAACTCACTTCCGCACTTGCGCTGTAGATCGTCGCGAGCAGGCTCTTTTCTCCCTTTTGTTCCTTCAGGTGTTTAAGGATATTTTCGGTTAATATGATACCCAGGTCTATCATCGTACCAATCGCGATAGCAATTCCTGAGAGAGCGACAATATTTGCATCGACGCCGAAGTAGCGCATGGCGATGAACACCATCAGCACGGCTACCGGCAGCAGGCTTGCGATAAGTACGGCAGCTTTGAGCTTGGTCACCAGTACAATAACGACCAGTAAGGTTATCAGAATTTCCAGTGAGAGCGCTTCTTCAAGCGTGCCGAGCGTCTCTTCGATCAACTGCGTCCGGTCGTAGAAGGGCACAATCGTCAGTTGGCTCTCGCTGCCGTCGGCCAGTGTCTTGCGCGGCAAGCCCGAGCCGATAGCGGCGATTTTGTGTTTAAGAGCGCTGATAACGGCGAGCGGATTGGCGCCATAACGGGCTACGACCACGCCACCGACCACTTCAGCGCCGTCTTTATCCAACATACCGCGTCGGTTTGCGGGGCCGAGCGTCACAAGAGCCACATCGCCGATACGGATCGGTACATTGTTGTTAACAGCAACAACCGCCTTTTCGATATCCTCGATGGACTTGATGTAGCCGAGTCCCCGGACGAGATACTCTGCCTGATTGATCTCGATCGTTTTGGCGCCGGCATCGCGATTCGCATTCCTGACGGCCCGGACAACATGATGCAAGGGTATATTGTAATCGCGCAGCGCCTCGGGCCTGACGTCGATCTGATACTCCTGCGCGTAACCGCCGATCGACGCCACTTCGGCCACGCCGTCGACGGAGCTCAGCGCGTACTTGACATAAAAATCCTGGACACTGCGCACTTCATGCAGATCCCAGCCACCGGTCGGATTGCCCAGCGAATCACGCCCTTCCAGGGTATACCAATACACCTGGCCTAATGCCGTGGCATCGGGACCCAGCGAGGGCTGAACACCCTCCGGCAGCAGACCCGCGGGCAGCGAGTTAAGTTTTTCGAGAATACGCGAACGCGACCAGTAAAATTCGATGTCTTCATTGAAGATGATGTAGATGCTGGAGAATCCCAGAATCGAAGACGAGCGAATTGACTTTACACCGGGTATCCCGAGCAGCGAAGTGGTCAGAGGATAACTGATCTGGTCTTCGATGTCCTGGGGTGAACGTCCCGGCCATTGAGTGAAAACAATCTGCTGGTTTTCGCCGATGTCGGGAATAGCGTCAACGGCAACGGGATCATGCGGCAACAGACCCGTCTGCCATCCGAAGGGCGCGGTTACTAGTCCCCAGCACAGGAACAAGACCAGAAGCAGCCAAGCTATGAGCCTGTTTTCCAGGCAGTATCGAATAATCACATTCAGCATGACATAATGATTTGATTGTTGAAAACGATGGTAGTGCGGCACTATTAAACAAGCACTGCCTGTGCGGCACTACTCGGACCATCGATAACAATCAATTCATTATAAGAGGAAGCATTGCTGCCAAATCCGGATGTCGCGCTCTATTGCAGGCGGTGGATGATCGATGGCTGAAAGCCTTTCTGGCTCACTTGCATCAGGACAAATGTCGGTTGCTAAAGACAACTCCCGGGGCAGCGGCTCAAGTGGCGGCTGTGATGTAAACAGATTGAGGGCAATGTCACAGTCCAATTGCATGGTGACATAGCTGTCGCTGCAGCAGTCGGGCGGCTTAAAGGCTGCGACATCAGCAACGACAACCCGACAGAGTTTAACTTCGTCACTCATCCCGCAGCCGTCGACTCCGAGTCCTGTCACGACTTCGGCCTTGACCGCATGACCGCCGCAGTAATGCGTCGCCAGGGTAAAACCCGTATTGCTCAGCAGAAAAAAGAGAATCAGCGCTATGGCAATCGTCTTTTGCATCAGGCTCTAATCAAAACGAAGAAACCGGCCGTCATTGAAACAGGCACATTGAATGGGGCTGTTTGCCTTTATCCATAAGATACGTACTACTTTCCGTCGGGCGCTTACACAATTCGACATTTATGTTGCACAATCTTGACCTTTACAAGAGTATGACTAAACTCAGACCGGCCATCGCCGTCATTGTCAGGTCTTCGACGATTGTCACACTGCTCATCGGCAAGTTAAATATAGTGCCGAGGCAGGCGCATTTGATCTGACGCCCGGCAAGCTGGCTCTTGATCACGCCGATACTGCTGACGCCAAGAACGACGAGCGTGACCGCATTGCTGAAGATCGGGCTTATGCCAGTGAGATAGAGTATTCCCAGGGCGAGCTCGATGAATGGATAAAGCCTGGCCCATACAGGCCAGCGCGCCGCTACGATGTCATACATCCGGTATGAAGCGGCAAACGCTTTGATGTCTAGCAGCTTGAAAAAAGCAAAGACGATAAAAAAGCCGGCCATGAAATGACGCATCCACAGATGCCCCGAAAAGTCGGCGAAGGGATACTGCGCCAGCAGGCTGACGCCTGTAATAAAAGATACGATCAGCAGCAGGGGTTTATAGGTCGCCAGCGACCTGTCGGGCAGCATCGCCGGGCCGGCCTCGAAGGGCGGGGCGTACACATGTTCCCTGATTGAGTAATCGCCAATAGCCCTGAGACTGCTCTGAAGCTGACCGAGTTCAATCGGGCCACGGCCTTTGATTCTTCCTTGCGGCGCTTCCAATTGAATGGTCGCCGATTGAACTCCAGTTACGCTCTCCAGCGCTTCTTTAACATGGGCGACACATGCGCTGCAGTGCATGCCCTTAATTTCATATTGTCCTTCCATAAACGCAATCTAATCCCGGCGGAACAGATGGACGTTATGCTTTGCTGTCATTGTTTTACAGGATTTCGATCCGGAGCTTCGACAGAGCATCGCTCAATCGAAAATGAGTTGCCATAAACGACATTGCCCGGTAGCGGCTATCCGTGCCAGTGTAATGGCGGGATGGCAACAACCGGGCAAATGTACTACCACGAGCAAATCAGTCGGCCGTACCGCCGTATGTCAGCGAAGGACCATAAAGTTTTGTGAAACAAGCTGATCGCCGATTCGCATCCGGCAATAGTAGACGCCGGCAGCCGAAGCATTCATCAAAAAATCCGTTCGATAGCGCCCTGCCTGCTGCGCAGAGTCGACCAACAGCGCTACACGACTTCCGGACTGGTCGAACAGTTCGATCCTTACCTGATCATCTGAAGGTACATAGTAGTGGATCGCAATCTGTCCCCGGGAGGGATTCGGCCAGACCAGCATTCCGCGCGCGGGGTTGATGAGCGGATCGTCGCCGGCGGACGTAACCGTGACCCGGCGCGCCACATCGCAGCCGCGGTCGTCGCTGACAATCAGTTCGTATTCACCGGCGGGAATGTTTCTGAGGTCTTCCGCATTGGAATGGAAGTGCAGCCCCTGCCAGCTATATTGCAAAGGAGCTACTCCGCCGAGCACCTCAATATCGATAGCGCCGTCGCTGCCGTCGGCGCTAGAGACGGGTCGCACGCTTACTCTGAGCTCCAGGTGTTCGGGACAGGGGCGTATATACCCCTCGAATTCCCGGGCGCCGCCACGCGATTCCAGCGATTGATGCGACGCCGGTGATTGGGCGGCAGACTGACCTGTGCACAGGACGACAGCTATCAGCAGGCCCCCGATCAATAGCCGGCAGTCCTGAATCAGCCGATCAAAAACGCAGCTCATTTCATGCAAGATTCTCTTATGCATCGAATTCACCCAAATGTATAGTTAAGAAAATTGAATTCTGAATAAATTTGCCGCTTTAGTTAACAAGAAGCTCGCGCATGATTGGCTAAGGAATGTAATACTTCATGACGAAGTCCTCGTATTTATAGGCGTCTCTGAAGGTACGGCCGCCATCGTATGTTCGGCCATAGCGATGCGTCATTTCGTGGTAGAGTGTGCTGGCCTGATAGTCGGCGGTTGCTTTTGCAATTGCAGCAGGGGAACCTGTACCACGCGGACGCCAGAATTTCGGACACAACTTGATTGCCCCCAAGCGCCACATTGTCCAGGCTGTATTGTCTTTAACATGGCAAAGGTGACCGGTAGACTTGCATTTTATCGTAATCGTTCGATTGAAACCCTTAAAGGTTTTGCGCATTTTGCGTTCCAGAATGCGGAGATATTTATACTTCGTCTCACCGTCAAGCCCGCCGAAGAATTCCTTGACGCGCCTGAAGGTTTCGATACGCTCCCGTTCAGTGCCTCGTTTGCCCGAGTACAGGTGTTCGACATGCGCCCAGGCGCGGCCGGCGCCCAGGAAGGCACGGCATAATTGGACCTTGACAATATTTTTTCGTGTCGCATTGCAGTCTTTGAATTTGATTTTGAGCGTACGCGGCGCCGGCCAGGAACCGAGGCAACAACTGACTTTAGAGTTGCTTTTCTTGATTTTGAAAATCCGTTTGGCGACTCTCTTGGTTTTCTTCCAGGTTTTCTTGAGCTTCTTTTTAAACTTTTTCCACCACTTGCGTTTTTTGCTGCCGTCGGGATCGATATTGTTAACCGGGTCATTCGCCACGTAGCTGTAGCCGTTGCCGCCATTGGCCGGATCGCCCCAGATGCCGATCGGATCACGGCTGATGAATCGTCCGTGCTTGCCGTCGTAATAACGCGCGCGAAAATAATGCAGGCCCGTTTCTTCGTCCAGCCGGCGTCCGGTAAAATAATAGGGATTGCCGACAGCCGAGGTCGCCCGGGGATTGTAGGCATTGTCGTAAATCGTCACGTTGCCATAGGGATCGTATTCGTATAGCTCGACAAGCGCCCCCAGCTTGTCCGTAATCGCCGCGATACTTCCGATCGCATTTTCATGATAGAAATAGCGATCGCCGGCGCGGTCCATGCACAGGACCTGGTCGACACCCTGTCCGTGAACATAAGTGGCAAGTACAATCCCCGCCCCATCGCGTTCTTCGATGACGTTAATACCATCGTAGAGGAAGTAAACTGTTCCGGCAGCCGATTGCTTGCGGACCCGGCGGCCGAAGGCATCGTAGTCATATGTTGCTGTAGCGCCGCTGTTGACGGCAGTCAGGCGATTTTCATAATCGTAGGTATAGGTATTAACGCCGTCATTAGTCAGGTTGCCGTTCGCATCATAGACAGGATTGACGGCTGCTCCCTGAATGATATCAGTATATTCGTTCATGTTATTGCTGTAATACTCTGTTATCACGCCATCGCGATCGACAACGCTTCGATTGCCGGATGCCCCGTAATTGTATGCCGTTTGCGTTAAGATCGGATTGATGACACCGCCATTCAGCGTTCCTTCCTGGTAATTCTTAAGCTGGTTAGTCCTGTCATAAAAGTATTTCTGCGAGTTCTGCAGATGGTGATTCTTGCGCTCCGTTTCGAAGTTGCCTTCAGGGTCATAAGTATAAGTAAAGGCAACGAATTTGTTGGGATCGTGAAAGACCTCCAACAGCAGCGAGTTGGCGTTGTAGGTATAGCTTGTTGAAGTGCCGTTGTTCGGATAGCTTCGTCCTGTCAGATTTTGTGCGGCATCATAGCTAAATGTAACGAGGGTCGTTCCGCCTTCTTTAATTTCAACCAGCTGGCGGTCGGTATTTTCCTTGTAAGTGATAACCCGTCCCCCGGGGTAGCTGACCGTGCGGGTGCGCAGCGCTTCGTTGTAGCTGTAGGTGGTCGTCAGGCCATTCAGGGTCTCGCTTAGTTTGCGGTTGGCTGCGTCATAGCTAAAGCTGATATTCGTGTTGCTGTTCGCGGCTGTCAGCATACGGCCGCCCAGGTCGTAGCTGAATGAATCGTCGTTGCTGCCCGGGTAGTCGCGCAGTGTCAGGCGATTCAGATCGTCGTAGGTATAGCTGGTCGTATTGCCCTTGTTGTCGGTACGTGACAGCATGTTGCCGACGGCATCATAGCTGTAACTGATCGATGTCGCATCGGCGAAGAACTCGCCTGTTAATCGATTCAGAGCATCGTAACTGTAGGTTGTCACGTTGCCTGCCCCATCGCGGCGCGATATGACGTTGCCGACGGCATCATAGCCGAATATCAGACGGTTGCCTTCCGCATCGACAATCCGCTTGAGACGCTCATTGGCATCATAAGTGTAACGCGTGACATTACCATTGCGATCGGTAATTCTGATCGGCTTGCTGGAAGAGCCGTATTCATAAGTTGTTGTCTGTCCGCTCGGATCGATCCTGGCAACCAGTCTGCCTGTTTCGTCATATTGAAAGGTGGTGACATTGTTGTTGGCGTCCGTCTGCGTCAGCACGTTGCCGCGGCTATCATAGCTGAAGTTTGTCGCGCCGCTGCCGCTGCCGGAGGAAGAGGTTGTCTCATCGTTGGAATCGTAAGTCGCGGAAAGGCTGTTGCCGTTAGGCAGAGCCACTGTAGTTTGATTGCCCATCGCATCGTAGGTGTAACTCGTCGTTTCGCCGGCCGCGTTGGTGATCGTGGCAATCTGGCCTACGGCATCATAGGTATAGGTAGTTGCATTGCCGTTGGCGTCGGTTTCGGAGATCAGCCGACCATAGACATCGTAGTCATAGGTCACCTGGTATTCCATCGGCCCGTTTAGGGAAATGATACGGTCGGCGGCATTAAACACACAGGAAAAGGTATTGCCCCGGGCGTCGGTCATCGAGAGTTTGTTGTCATTGTTGTCATAAGCGGTTGTCGTCGTGTTGTTAAGAGCATCGGTAACACAGGTCTGACGATCCAGGGCGTCGTAACAATACGTAGTCGTTCGATCCAGCGGATCGCGCATACTGATCCGGTTGCCATTTGCATCATACGTGTACACGGTCGAGCCGCCGAGACGATCTATGACCTCGATTACGCGATTCATTGCGTCGTAGGTGTAGGTGATCGTCTCAAAGTCGTCATTGGTATTTGTCAGCGTATTGCCGTTAGCGTCATAAGTAAAGGTCGTGATGTCGCCCAAGGGATCGGTTTGCGTAATGACTAAGCCGCGAGCGTCATAAACTAAGCTGCTGTTGTTCTCTTCATCGTCCCTGGTGGATACGATTTCGCCGTAGTCATTATAAATGGTCTCGATGAATGCGCCATCTGCCCGAGTTGTTTTGATCGAACGATTCAGGCCGTCAAAGAGATACGTCGTCGTATTGTTATTGCCGTCCGTTTCTGAAATCTGGTTGCCATTGGCATCGTACACAAAATCCGTGCGATGTCCCTTGGGATCGGTCGTCGAGGTCATCTGATTGAGCAGGTCGTAGCTGTAGCTTGTCGTCGCGCCCGCAACAATCGACGAGCTCAGCATGTTACCGACATTATCATAGGTCATGATTTCCGATCCCTGGGGATAGGTGATGCCGGTTCGATTGCCATGAAGGTCGTAGCTGTAGGTCGTGGTTTGACCCTTGCCGTCGGTGTAAGAAGTCTTGTTGCCCTTGCTATCGTAGGTGAACGATTCGGTGATGCTTAGGGGCCGCGCTATCGTAAGGAGATTGCCCCGCGCATCATAGCTGTAGCTCGTGATATTACCCTTCTTATCGGTGTCGCTGGTTTTCCAGTTTGTGCCGCTTTGGTAGGTGGAGCTGGCCGTGTTGTTTAAGGGATCGGTCGTCGTCAGCAGATTGCCGATGTTGTCGTAAGTATAGGTAGTTGTGTTGCCGTTGGCATCGGTCATTTCCGTGATGTTGTTGTCATTGTCATATTGGTAACTGACACTATATCCACAACATGCACCGCTTTGCTGGATCACCCGTCCGAGTCCGTCAAAAGAGTAGGTCGTCGATCGGCTGGCGCCTGCATTGTGTTTGGTCACAACCGTCTCCGTGTTGCCCGGACTATAAGTGAAGGTCGTGTAGGAATGCGGTGTCGTGACGCTGCTTACGACGGCGTTGGCCTGATAGCTCATCTTAATGACATTGCCGAGCGCATCCTGAATCTGGGTCAGATTGCGTGAAGCATCATACACATATTGAGTAAAATGGCCGAGAGGATCTGTGACCTTGATGAGGTTATTGGCGCCGTCATAGCTATATACATACTTTCGCATCGGACTTGTATTGTTGTCCTGCACTTCCTTCAGCAAACCGCCCTGAAAGATGAAGTCGACCTTTCTGCCGCTGGCATCGGTGACCGAGCTTGGCAAGCCGCCGGAATAGTTAACGCTGTGCCAGTTGCCGTCCGGATCTTCGATGGCCGTCAGACGTTTGTGACCTGCATCGTCAAAATAGAAGCGCAAGCCTGATCTGAACGACAGTCGGAATTTATTCGGCTGATATTCTTCAAGAATATCGAAGATGCCGGTCGGTGGATCGTAAGCCGAACCGTTCCACTTAAACAAGTCCTTACGGCCGTCATCACGACGGATAACTATATCGGATCCCTGCGTTTCATACAACAGATTATAGGTAAATGTCCAGCCATTGCCGTAGCCGTGATTAAGCGCAGTTTTCTGACTGTTGTAAGCAAAAGTAATTTCCAGATCCGTGCCGAAGCCCGGAATGAGCAAGTCGCCTCGCTCATAAAACATATTGCCGGTGTAACTGTTAACCTCGATGCCGGCCGGACCGACGATGTTCGGCTTCGACGTATTTTGCGCATGAAGACCTACAAACAGGGTCGGTATCAAGGCTCCGACAACACATAGCATAAAGTTTTTCATTGTAGCTTGATCTCGTTTGATTGAACAGATGTTAGGTTTGTCTGCGGCTTGTGCGATCTCCCGGCGGCAATCAGCGCGGAAGACTAGCTCCGCATTGTGTCTAAAAATGAAACTGAACATCCTCATTCATTTAGGGAATATCTTGTCCGCCAACGATGATTGACGCCAGCCGGATGGAGAGAAATCGCGCGTAAGGCGATTCATATCTTGCGGTCGAGTTCATTCGACGCGCCAGGTTGAGTCGATGCGCTGGCTGATGACAGTATTCGTCAAGAAGAGCCGGTTGGACATCGCCAGCTTCTTAAAAAAGGATACAGACTTAGGGTACGGCACCGTTGAGCTTCGTCCGGTTTTCCGGACGACCGGTCCCGGAGCGTCGGGATACGCCTGTCTTCTCAATCCTGTCCGATTCGTGGGGTTTACGATATACTCGATTGACGGAACTTATTGAAATAGCGGACCGGCAGCAAGCAAGAATGTATATCTGTTGGGCTCTGCTACATAGTCGTGACCTTCAGCTACATGGATGAATCCTGTCTGGCTTTGGTCTTGCAGCCGGCCCCATCGAAATCATTGTAACGCGCTGTTCGATCTTTTGAGGCGTTTTTGAACTTTATTTTGCGTGCAGACTAACTTTAGCTATATTCTCCGCCGGCGCAATGGCGAATACCAGTCGATAATGATCATTAGATTCAGGTGCGCCGGTCCCGCGAAAATAAGGATTGACTAAAGCAAAGACGTTCAAAAACTTCCGCTTGTTGGCGATAGCGATGCTATTTACATCGAAATTTTCAACGGCAACCTGATTACAGCCTTGCTTCGAAACTTCGCCCACTGCCATATCAAAGAGGTTTTCGAAGCAGAGCATTCTGACCTGAGAGATCGCCTGAGTGTCGTAAACAGGGTCTCTGAGCCCCTTAAACTAGAGCTGATATTATCCGACAATGGTATTGCTTGCCGCTTGTGCGGGAGGCCTGCCTGACGGCATGAGTTGAGTCATGTGCCGGCTACGCTTAAAGCCAGGCGTTAATACCAGTTGTCGATCGCGACTCGGTCTCACGAAGAACCGGGCAGGCGACCTATGTACTATAATCCTTGGTTGATGCCATGCAAAGAATGCTAAACGCCAGCTTAATTGTATTCTTTCTGCTACTCTCTTCACTGCCCGCCCCGGCATACTTTAATTATGCGAAGCCGAACATAATCGGTCCCGCCGGCCTGGAAGTTAATGCCTACACCGGCAATCTGTATTACCAACGAGGCGATCTTTTCCTTCCGGGCAAGGGAATGGCGCTCGACCTCCGATTTCACTACAATTCGGCAAAAACGGCACTCGACCTCGGCTTCGGGCCCGGCTGGATGTTCTCTTACGGAATGTGCTATCAGCTGCAGGGTCAGGATATTATTGTACGGATGGCCAACGGACAGAAAATACTCTACACCTTCACGGGCGCCGGATATACGCCGCCCACCGGGGTGTGCAACAGCCTGCTGCAGTATCAGGCCGGCAAATTCGTCCTTACGACCAAATTCGGCATTAAGTATTACTTCGACAATAACATCCATCAAAAGTTAACGCGTATCATTGACCGCAACGGCAATGTGATAACGCTTAGCTATGTCAACAATCTGCTCTCGACTATCAGCGGTACCGGCGGCCGACTGTTGCAGTTTAGCTGGAGCTCCGGCCACCTGACGCAAATCAGCGACAACAACTGTGCAGCGCCGCGTACGATTATTTTCAGCTATGACGCCGCCTGGAATCCCATTCAGGTAAGCGATGTAATGGGCAATCCAATCTATTACGCTTACAATGCGCTGCACGAGCTTATCCAGGTGACGGACAAGCGCGGGACGATCTTTGTCGTCGATTGGAACGCCTACCATAGTGTCGCGGGCATTTCATCCGCCGCCGCCAGCAGCAGTATTAGCTACAATGCCGGCGGCAACACAACCAGCCTTAGCGAATCGGTCAATGGATTAGTGCAGACAACGACCTATACTTTTGACGCAAACGGCAACATCATCGCCATCAGCTATCCTTCCGGATCGCTGTTTCAATATCAATACGACGCCAATTTTAACACCAAAGCCTTTATCGATGCACGCGGCAATCAGTGGACTTACACGCATGACGGCAAAGGCAATTTGCTCACGGAAACCGATCCATACTCCAAGACTGTCACCTACACCTACGATCCGAATTTCAGTCTCAAGACCTCGATGCTGGACAAGAACGGCAATCTGACGACATACAACTATGATGCGAACGGCAACCTTCTCAGCGTCACTAAACCTATGGGCGTCAGCGAAAGTTATACTTATGATGCATTCGGCGCTGTGCTGACCTACACCGATCCGCGCGGCTTTGTAACGACATACACCCGCAATTCATTCGGCTATCTTACTCACATCGCCTATCCGGCGGGCAGCGAGTCTTACACCTATGACAATTGCGGTAACGTGCTGAGCTTTACCAATCGCATGGGCAAGACCTCGACCTACACCTACAACGCCGCCAACCTCGAAGTATCGATTAACGATCCACTGGGCAATACCTTTCTGTATACCTACGATCAGAACGGCAATGTGCTGTCGCAGACCGACTGGAACGGCAATCTTACACAGTATACCTATAATATTCTCGGCTATCAGACAGCTGTCATTACGCCGATCGGCAGCCGGACCTTCGTCTATGACGAATTGGGAAATAAACTTTCGGAAACAGATCCGCGTGGCAACACCTGGACCTTCGTCTTCAACGCGCACAATCGTCTGGTTTCGGAAACAACACCCCTGAACCACAGCCGCAGCTATGTCTATGACGCCAACGGCAATCTGACAAGTAAAACGGATGCCAACGGCAACGTCACCAGCTATGCTTACAATAAACTTAACCTGCTTGTCAGCAAGACCGATGCGCCCGCCAACACCTCCAGCTATAGCTATGACGCCGTCGGCAACAAACTAAGCGAAACAAATCCCAACGGTGTTGTCAGCTCCTGGGCTTATGATGCACTGCAGCGCGTTACCAGCGCCAGTACACCCGCGGGCAGCAGCTACTACCGCTACGACGCGATGGGCAACCGCATCAGTATTACGAATGCCAACGGACAGACGAGCAGCTTTGTCTATAATGCCATGGGCCTTGTCATCACCGAGACCACGCCCTCGGGCGCCACGTCGGCAACAAGCTACAACCCCAATGGTAACAAGGTCAGTCATACCGATTTCAACGGCAATACCACTAGTTACGTCTACGATGCCAAGGATCGGCTGATTGAAGAGACGCTGCCGAACGGCGCTAAGATCTCCTACGGCTACGACGCCAACGACAACCTGACGCATGTTACCAATGCCAATGGCGTTCGCACGGACTATGTTTTTGACGCAGCAGACCGGAAAGTAAAAATCGTCAGCGACCCCGGCGGCATCAGCGCGGCGACGCTCATTGCCTACGATGCCGCAGACAATATCACACTAGTCACGAATGCCAACGGCGTGGCACGCAGCTTTGTGTACGATGCCTCGAACCGGCTTGTACTAACGACAACCGACCCGGGCGGCATTAACGCAACAACGGCCTACACCTACGATGGCGAAAACAACAAGCTCAGCGAAACCGACCCGAACAATCATACCTCCACCTATCGCTACAACCCGATGAATCACGTCAAATCCGTGACGAACGCCGTGCTGGAAACGACAAGCTACAGTCGCGACGCAGCGGGTGTTTTAACATCAATGACACTGCCGAACGGCAACATCTTCAACCTGAGCTATGACGGTAATGGTCGCCTGACCGGTGTAACGGACAATCTCGGCCAAGTGATCCAGATGACCTATGACAACGTCGGTAACGTCACGAGCCGCAGTAACGGCAGCGGAAAAACAACGCAATACGGCTATGATGCCGACGGCAATCTGACCAGCATCGTCGATCCGCTTGGCGAGGCTACTTACTTTACTTTTGATGACAACGGCAATGTGCTGACAATCCAGGATCGTAAAGGAAGTACCGAATCCTATGTTTATGATGTGATGAACCGACTGATTCGGTTTACCGACGCCCAAAACAGTACGACGGCCTACAGCTACGACGGCGCCGGCAATCTGACGGCCGTGACGGATGACAACGGCAAAACGACCTCGTATACTTATGATGCTCGCAATCGCCTTATTCGTGCGGACTATGCGGATGCTTCCTTCGAACTGCGCAGTTACGACGCGGTTGACAACGAGCTGTCACGGACCGACAACAGCGGCACGACGGTTGGCTTCGAGTATGACAATCTTAACCGTGTTCGCAAACGCGACTTTCCCGGCAGCGCCAACGATGATTTCTATACCTACGACGACGCGGGCAATCTGCTTACGGCCACGAATGCCAATGCCAGCATTGCCTACACTTACGATGGAGCACATCGGGTGCTCAGCGAAAGCTTAAACGGCAAAACCACCAGCTACACCTACAATACCGCGCAAGGAAAACGGACAATTACTTATCCCGGCGGACGCAGCATCGACGAGTATATGACGGTTCGGCGTGTGTTGGCGACAATAAAAGAAGCAGGTGCGACTCTTGCCAGCTACTCTTACGACCTGGCCAACAATCTGAGCGCGCGCGCCTATGCCAACGGTGTAAGCACAAGTTATACCTACAACGACAATTCCTGGCTGACCGCCATCGATCACAGCTCGACGGCTCAGATCGCGGCATTCGAATATCTCTATGACAAGGAAGGCAACAAAATCTACGAAAAGAAATTACATCGCGCGGCGTACTCCGAACGTTTTGACTATGACAATATGCACCGTCTAACCGGCTTCAAGGTCGGCACCCTGGTCGGCAATGACATTCCTTCCCCTTCGAGCCAGTCACAGTTTAACTATGATGGCGTCGGCAATCGAAGCACGGTGGTCCGGAATGGCGCGACAACGACGTACACCGCCAATGCCATGAATGAATATACCCAAATCGTTACCGGCGGCAGCATCAGTCCGGTGTATTCCTCCAACGGCAATCTGACCTACGATGGCGTTAACAATTTTGCATTTGACAGTTATGATCGCCTGGCCTCGGTTAATGCCGGGTCGACGGCGACTTACCTCTACGACGCTCTGGATCGCCGCATCGCCAAAATCGCCGGCGGAACGACGATTAACTATTATTATGACGACGAACGGATTATCGAAGAGCGCGATGCTTCCGATGCCGTCATCGCTACCTATGTCCACGGTAACTGGATCGATGATCTCGTCTGCATGGATCGCAATAGCGGCGAACGCTATTATTATCACGACAATGAAATCGGATCGATCGTAGCGATCAGCAACACTAATGCAACAGTTGTCGAGCGCTATGAATATGACGCCTACGGCGGACTGACGATGTATGATAATGCCTATACCGCGATCAGCGCTTCGGCCGTCGGCAACCGCTTTACCTTTACCGGTCGCGAATACGATAGCGAAAGCGGTCTGTATTACTACCGCGCGCGTCACTATGATCCTGCTCATGGCCGGGCTCGCCAACGTGATCCCCTTCATTACATCGACGGCATGAATCTCTATGAATACGCGCAAAGCCGACCGACTTTTCACAGCGACCCGATGGGCACGACCGTCCTCGCCGGGGGAAAAGTTAAAAAAGCCGTCGGTCAGAGCAGACCCCAGGCCAACTGGACCGTTAAGTTCGACTTCGAAATCAGCGGCCCCTCAGGGGAATGCAACGCCCTCTGCACCTTGAAGGTGAAAATGAACATAATACTGACAGGCCAAAAGGAAGAACAGCGGAAAGCCAAGGTCGAAGAGTGGTTTCCGGGAGCCCTGGAACGCTGGAACGACAAGTTCGAGCTCGTGCCGACAAACTGGGGGCGCTGCAAATGCCCCGACGGCAAAGCAAAGTGCTGCGAATGCGCCCGCATCTGTATCGTGTTCGACGTGACGGTCGACTACTCGGATAAAGACAACAAAAAAGCGCGTAAAAAAAGGTACAAGAACTACCATCAGAAAGTCCGTCTGCGCGGTAAGGCGGGCCGCTCACGCTCTAACTCCTGGGATGTTGCCGACGATGTCAATACCGTATCGCATGAATTCGGTCATTTGATCGGCGCGCGTGATGAGTATGCCAACGGCAGCACTGATGAAGGCAGCATCATGAATCATCAGACTGACGAAGCCGAAGCGCGCGAGCGGCACTTCTGGCTCATTGAAAAAACCGCTAACAAAAAGTTAAAGAAGTGCCGTTGCAAGTATGCTACATCGAAGAAAGGCGGCTAAGTCGGAATTCGGAAGACTACATTAATCACGATTACAGATTGATACAATGAACACATTTCAGATATCGCTCCGTCACGTACTTCGACATCCCTTGTACCTGCTCTTATGTTTTCTTATGATGCCCTGTCTGTCGGAGTTCGCCGAGGCAGGCCCCAGGCCCAAGCGGAAAGTTCGTACCGGCGCGCATACCAAGAGCCAGACAACGACGGGCGGCAAAGGCACCGGCTCGACGTCAACTTCCGGCAGGCAATCCTCCGCCGGGGAAAGCAACGCCGATGCCACGCACGACATCGAGCTGCCGCATCATCGCGAATTCGACGTGCCGCATGCGATGGACGGACTCGACTACGCCAACCCCAGCGGGGCGGGCACGGCGCGCAACGTTGCCACTCCGAACGGCTTGTTTGCCGTCGGAGGCGCTCAGAACGGCGCTTTTCGCGGCGGCGGCGATGAAAGCTTCGCCGCGACGGTCGTGGAGGTTAATGTTCGCTTGTTGCTGGAAGGCGCTTTCAGCGGTATGACGAGCGGCACGATCATGATGCCGATGCTCAGCGCCAATGGTTTAATCCCGACGACGGATCCCTATCTCGGAAGCGTTAGCGTAACGACGGTGCCTGCCAATGTCATCGATTGGATCCAGGTCGATTTTCGGATGAGTCCGGCCGGACCCGCCGTTCACAGCGCAGTCGGTTTTCTTCGCGAAGACGGGCAGATTGCCAATCCGGACGGTTTGACAAAACTTACGGTCGACCCCATGCTGCTGCCACCAGGCGCTTATTACGTTGTAGTCCGTCACCGAAATCAACTGGCGATTATGACATCCGCGCCGATTCCACTATTCATGCACAGTTCGCCCCTGCATGATTTCACTCCGGCGCAAAGCCAGGCCTATATGCAGTTCCAGATGCCGATGAATGAGGTCATCCCAGGTACATTCCACGGAACGGTCGCCGGCGACGCCTGGCCCGACGGCGATGTCGACGCCATCGACCGCATCGAAATCTGCAATAGCCTGGGGATGATGGGCTATCTGCCGGGCGACGTTAATCTCGACGGTATTGTCAATGCCTCAGATCTGGTGCTTGCCCAGATCAATACTTTTCGAGTGACGCAGGTGCCCTGATCTCAATAAAACCAGATCTCGCTCCACGAAACATCGGACGCCCGAATGAATTTGCCGACATCAGGCAATGGCACTTTTGTAAAACATCAATTTAAGCTTTCACCTTACATTGTGTTCGCAGAGAATTCATCGCCAAAGCCTATGTAGTCGATCCTGAAAAATGGATTAAGAGCGCCTACAAACAAGTTTTCTTCTCAATGCTGCCATGGTTAGATTGCAGGAAGTTCGTCAAAATAGCTCAAAACCTTGCAATTTGTGTCGAGCAAGTCTGTAGGAGAAAACGATGAAATCACGTCGGCATCCTAACGATCATCAACAGCGACTAATCGGAAATTTGGTGGATATCGTTAATCTACATCACCCGTTATGCGAGTTGAGTCAGCGCGTTAATTGGGAAGACTTTGAGACAGTATTTAGTGGATTGTATTCCACAAAGGGTCGTCCGGCCAAACCAATACGGCTGATGGTCTCGTTATTGATGCTTAAACATATCTACGACCTCTCAGATGAAGAAGTCGTCTGGCGCTGGGTGGAGAATCCGTATTACCAGTACTTCAGCGGTGAGGAGGTATTCCAATGGCAGGTGCCGTGTGATCCGTCGGAGTTAACTTATTTTCGAAAACGCATCGGTCGCTCTGGTGTCGAGCGAATTCTGGGCGAGTCGATACGACTACACGGAGAAAAGGCCCACGAAAAGGTCGTAGTGATCGATACGACCGTTCAGGAAAAGAATATCACGTTTCCCACTGACAGCAAGCTCTACCGCAAGGTGATCGAGCAATGCTGGCGCATAATCAGCGCTGAGGGGATATCGGTACGGCAGTCGTACAGACGCACGGTGCCGAAGCTGTTGTTTCACCAGCGCTATCGGGGTCATAAGAGTAAAGCCAAACTGGCCCGTGCCTCGTTGCGGAAACTGCGTACGATCGCTGGTCGTCTTTTGCGGGAAATCGAACGTAAAGCGCCTGAAGCGGCTGCCGGTAGATACCAAGACATTCTGGCGATCTGTTGGCGAATTGTGCGGCAGAAGCGTAGCGATAGCAAGAAACTCTACAGTGTTCACGAACCGTCGGTCCAGTGTATTGCCAAAGGCAAAGAGCACAAGAAGTATGAGTTCGGCAGTAAAGTATCGATCGCGGTGACCGCCGAAAGCGGTATCATAGTCGGAGCGTTAAACATCGCCAAGAACCAGTATGACGGCAAGACACTGGATGCCTCGCTGGCGCAGATCGAGCGCCTGGGCCGCGCAGCACCGGCTGTAGCGCTGGTCGATGAAGGCTTTCGAGGCCGACAGCGGGTTGGATCGACAGCTATTGAGCGTGTTCATCAGATGAGCTACAAGAACAAGGCCTCGCGGCGTCTCAGGCAGCAGTATCGCCGTTGGTTTCGACGGCGCAGTTCCGTCGAAGCCATTATTGGCCATTTGCAGCAGGATCACCGCTTGTGCCGGAATTACTTGAAAGGTCGCCTGGGCGATGATATGAATGTCGTGCTGGCGGCCGCGGGGTTTAACTTGCGAAAGATCCTGCGGGATATTTTGTGCTTGCTTATACAGTGCGTCAGCACGTTCGTAGGGTGTCGAAAGCCACAAATAGCTTCAAAGACTGGTTAAATCTGCGATGTGACATCTTTCGATCCCAAGCATTTGTTGTTGATGCGTCCGATGTGGTGCGCGCTACATCGTGACTACTACTTTTTCAGGATCGACTA
>JANQRB010000102.1 GCA_028284775.1 Candidatus Kapaibacterium sp.
CTACTACCGGGCCTGGGCCGCGCGAGCCTGGCTTTCGGTCTCATAATGTTGATTTTTCTCTTGCTGCGCCAATTCGGTCAGGGCCTGCTCGCAATGGTCAGTCGCACGATGATCAGTAAGTGGTTCGATCAAAAGCGGGGGCTTGCTATTGGCGCATCGGGTCTCGTCACAGCCCTGGGATTCAACTCCTCTCCCGCCCTGATGAACGCACTTGTCAACCTCTGGGACTGGCAGACCACCTGCCTGTTCCTGGCCGCCCTGGTCGGCATCGGGATGACGGTTCTGGGTTGGTTGCTGTTTCGGGATAGCCCGGAAGAATGCGGGCTCAGGATGGATGGCAGCGACAATTCTGAAACTTCACAGGCCGCTGCGCATCTTCCTGACAAGAGAAGCAAACGCAAGCTTTCATCTGCAGGTGAACGCAATTTCAGTCTGAAGGAAGCCCGCGGAACTCTTGCGTTCTGGCTTTTTAATCTCGGGATGGGAATGCAGGCGCTGCTGACAACCGCCGTGACATTTCATCTGGCCAGCATCGGCGAACAGTCGGGCATGGAGCGCGATGAAATTTTTTTGTTACTGATTCCAACTTCTATCGTAAGCGCCGGCATCAATCTGATCGGCGGCTGGATGAGCGATCGCTTTGCTATGAAATATTTGCTGATGATTCAGATGTTGTCCTTAAGCAGCGGCCTCGTGGCGACGCTTTTTCTCGATGTGCTTGCGGGCAGGCTGGCTTACATCATCGGCCTCGGTATTTCGTCTGGTTTGTTCGGCGTTCTTTCGGCAGTCGTGTGGCCGCGCTTTTTCGGCCGTTTGCATCTCGGCGGTATCAGCGGTCTTAATATGGCGACAATGGTTTTCTGTAGCGCCATCGGCCCGCCGCTCTTCGGTTATTGTTTTGCATTGACCGGAGCGTATGCCGGCGCCGTTCTATTCTGCGCGCTCTTACCGCTGATAATAATGGCGGCATCGTACAAAGCCAACAATCCGCAGCCCCGGCACTAATCAAAATATGAGGAGGCGCTATCCCGCAGAATGATTGTTATCACTGTATTATTTCGGCATTAAGTTTATTTTACATCGGCTTAATACACATGTTACATTGAGCACCTAGTTTGTGCTTTTGCTAATCGCCGGAAAAGCTATTACTTTTGGCTCCGGTTGGCCGTATGGGTCTTCACAATCTGCAGGTTACACACTATGGCACGACAAAAAGTCCTGTTCATTTGCGGCTCGATGAACCAGACGACAATGATGCACAAGATCTCCGAGCACCTTCAAGACTTCGATTGCCGCTTCTCTTATTTTTATGGCGATACACTGGCAAACTACTGCGCGGAGCGCGGTTACCTGGACTTTACGATCCTGGGTCGCCAGTTTCGCAAACAGACCGAGGAGTTCTGCGCACAACACAATCTGTGCATGGATCCCGGCGGCAAGGGCCGCTACGACCTGGTTCTTACATGCTCCGACTTGATTGTTCCGGCCAATATCAGGAACAGCAAGGTGGTATTGGTTCAGGAAGGGATGACCGATCCCGAAAATTTCATGTATCATCTGGTCAAGTGGCTGCATCTGCCGCGCTACCTGGCCAGCACGTCCACGACCGGTCTGTCCCACGCTTACGACCTCTTCTGCGTAGCATCGGAAGGTTATCGCGAACACTTCGAACGCAAGGGCGTCAGCCCGCATAAGCTTCGGGTAACGGGCATACCCAATTTTGATAATGCCGCACAGTACTATGCCAATGATTTTCCGCACAAGAATTATGTCCTGGCGGCGACTTCCGATACCAGAGAAACGTTTAAGTTCGACAGTCGGAAGAAGTTCATCCGGCAGGTGGTGGAAATCGCCGCCGGACGCCAGATAATCTTTAAGTTGCACCCCAACGAAGATGCGGCGCGTTCCACCCGTGAAATTCACGAAGTCGCGCCTGATGCCCTGGTATTCGACAAGGGCAACACCGACCATATGGTGGCGAACTGCGCGGAGCTGGTAACGCAATACTCCTCGGTAGTATACGTCGGACTGGCCTTAGGAAAAAAATGCTATTCCTACTTCGACATCGAAGAATTGCAACGAATGACTCCAATCCAAAATGGCGGAACATCGGCCATACAGATTGCTGCGCAATGCAGATCACTGCTCAACCGCGAGTCGGTTCAGCACGGGCAGTTCTCGGTGGCCTGAGAAGTTTCCGGCAAATGAATTGCAGACCGGGAGAACAGCTCCAGTCACGCTGTGACAGCTACGAAGCCAGATCCGAATGCAGCACAAGATCGTTACGATAATTCAAGCGCGAACCGGCTCGTCACGTCTTCCGGCTAAGGTCTTACTACCGCTGGCCGGCGCTCCGGCACTCCTGCGGCAGGTGGAACGCGTCCAAAGGGCGCAGCTCGCCGGTAAAGTTGTGATTGCGACGTCGACCGCCGCCGAGGACGATGCAATCGTCGACTTGAGCCGTAATGCCGGCGTGGATTGCTTTCGCGGCGACATGAATGATTTGTTGGACCGGCATTACCGGGCCGGCCAGGAGTTCGACGCAGAGACGGTCGTCAAGATTCCCTCCGACTGTCCGCTTATTGACCCGGCTATTATCGATCAGGTACTGCGCTTCTACCTGCGGCATCGACAGGAGTACGATTTCGTCAGCAACCTGCATCCGCCGAGCTGGCCCGATGGCAACGATGTTGAAGTCATGCCGATGCCGATGCTGGCGCTGGCCTGGCGCGAAGCGAGACGCGGCCACGAACGCGAACATACGACTCCCTTTTTCTGGGACAACCCGGCGCGCTTTCGCATCGGCAATGTTCGCTGGGAGACTGGTTTTGACTATTCTATGAGTCATCGCTGGACGCTTGACTATGAAGAGGATTATCGCATGCTGAGCGCAGTTTATGACGCGCTGTATCCGCTCGACCCCGCTTTTACGCTTAAAGATATTTTGGACTTACTGAAACGCCGTCCTGCGCTGGCGGCGCTCAATGATCGCTATGCCGGTGTTAACTGGTATCGCAATCATCTCGATGAACTGCAGACTGTCAGCTCTGATCAAACCAACGCTCCAAAGGTAACCGAATATGACGAGCACTACGGCCAAACTGCCCGGCCTGGACAACGCTGAGATTCGCGCCATGGAGGACATGGCCTTCAAAGTGCGTGAACACATTATCAGAATGTCAACCGACGGCGGTTGTTTTATCGGCGCCTCGCTCTCCTGCGCTGATCTAATTGTCTACCTTTATAAACACGTGCTTAACGTTCATCCGGGCAACTTCAACGACCCCGAACGCGATTATCTATTTTTGTCGAAAGGGCACGATGTGCCCGCGCTCTACGGTACCTTCGCCGAGCTGGGCTGGATGGAGCGTGACCGGCTTCGTAATCACCTTAAGACCAATGACGATATTTACTGGCACCCTAATCGCAATATTCCGGGCATCGAGTATTATTCGGGCTCGCTCGGGCACCTGCTTCCGCTTGCGGTAGGCGTGGCTCTGGATTGCAAGCTCCGCGGCCACTCCAATAAAATAGTGGTGATTACGGGCGACGGCGAATTGAACGAAGGCTCGAACTGGGAAGCAATGCTGGTTGCGCAGGCCTATAAGCTCGACAACCTGTTGATCGTGGTTGATCGCAATGAATTTCAGGCCAATATCCGCACGGAAGAGTTGATACCGCTCGAACCGCTCAGCGACAAACTGGAAGCATTCGGCTGCAAGGTGAAGAGCGTCGACGGCCACGACTTCACATCGCTGCACGCTGGATTCGAGGGCTTTCCTTATCAGAAAGGTCAGCCTTCCGCTGTTATCGCTAAAACGGTGAGGGGCAAGGGACTGCCCAGCATCGAAGCGCGCGCCGATCGTTGGTTCTGCAACTTCAGCCATGAAGAAGTGGCGCAGCTGCTTGATGAGCTGCGCAGCAAAGTAGCCACGGAGCTGACCTCGGAAACCCTGACCGTACGTTAATACCGTTCATCGCAATTACATCCGGAATTCAACAAATGAGTTACGAAGATTTTCTTTTGGACCTGGCGAAAGCTGACGAGCGCATCGTTGTGATGACCGCTGAAAATCGGGCCGCCATTCGGGGACTACCGCCAAAGCTTGCCGGACGGTTCATCGATACGGGCATTACCGAACAAACGATGATCGGTGCGGCGGCCGGTCTGGCGCTGCGCGGCCGTATTCCCGTTACCCACGCCTTAGCCTGTTTTCTGGTGATGCGCGCCTACGAATTCATCAGAACGGATGTGGGCATCAGCGGCCTGCCCGTTAAGCTCGTGGGCTATGTGCCGGGCCTGCTGTCGGAAGCAAACGGCCCGACACATCAGGCGATCGAGGATGTAGCACTTATGCGCGGCGTACCGCCGATCAGAGTTTTCTGCCCGGCGGATTTTCAGGATATGATGATCGGCCTGCGGGATATTCTGCTGGATGACAAGCCCTGGTACATCCGCTATACCGACAAGCCGAACGCAGTTGAACACAGCTCAGACTTCGCCATCGGCAAAGCCGAACAGCTTACGGAAGGCAACGAAATTGCGATCCTTAGTTATGGCGAAATGCTCCGCCATGCCCATGAAGCCTCCGGGATACTTCGGGATGCCGGTCACTCCGTCCGCCTGAT
>JANQRB010000117.1 GCA_028284775.1 Candidatus Kapaibacterium sp.
GGGTCAGCGCAGCGGCGATGCTTCCATCCAGGTTCGGCTCGTCGATGGGCTGGGGCGGACGGTCTATCAGTCTGTTCAGCCGGGGCCGGATGTCCTGCTGCCAAGCGCGGGGCTGACGGCCGGCGCTTACACCGTCCACCTGCAGAGCGGCGAATGGCTGGCGGTCGCTAAAGTGTATGTGCGGCGCTGATCTCTCGTAACAGCATGCCTCTGATTGAATGCCGAACGGACCTCGCAGGCGCTTCGATCCTGCGGGGTCCGGACGGCAGGGCGAAACTGTGCAAAAAGGCTACGCTTCCCTTCACAAGCTATTTGCCCACAATGAATAATCCGGCATATCCTTATTCGCTGTCTCTCGCTCCTGACTGCCTCCCCCTGGTCCGCGGAGCAATTCTTGTTGTAACTCGGTATTCCCGCTCGGGCCGTGGCATAATGGCGCGCCTGCCTGCCGCCGGTGGATGGAAGGCCCGCGTTTACCGGCCTAGTGTACGCATTCACAAGAAAACTCCCGGCGCTCGCCGCAAAGCGCTTTTTTCACGCAGACAGCCGGATTATCATTGTCGCAGAAGTTTTCACGTCACGAGCTCGACGCCGCTCAAGGAAGCCGCAAGGGCGATAGAGGCGCCGAATAGTGGTGGCTTCGGGTGAAAAGGTCGGCTCCAGGATTGTGAATCACCTTGCCGTTGGCGCGGCCCGCCGACGGGAAAGTTTATGCGCCCCGAATGGGGCGAGCAAAAATTTAGTCCGGATCGGTATAGTCCGACTGCCGTTACTAATTCAGTAATAAGAAGTACTGCGGGGAATGGTGCTACTACTGACGCGGTGGACGGACGGATGCAAAAGTCGGGAGAAAAGTGTGGCGAGCCCCGTGCGTTTCGTGCTGCCCGTCACCGCCGATCCGGACTTTTTCTTATTTTAGCGGCCTGTGTCGGCAGGCAGAGCGGCATTGACCGGCGCCTTCTACCCGGTTGTCGGTACTCATTACGCAATGGACGGTCGCTTTCGGCCTGCATCCAGCCTTTGACCAAGTGTAATGCTGAACGAGTGCCAGCCGGGGACGCTGCCGGCAGCAGGCCAATCCACGGAACACTGCATTATGGAACTACTGCGCGCACTCGTCGTTGACGACGAAAAAAAAGGGCGAGAAAATCTGCGAACGCTGCTGCGGGATCATTGTCCGGAACTGCAGGTTGTCGGCAGCGCCGATTCGGCGGCCACGGCCCGAACACTGGTGGAGCAGCTTGCGCCCGACGTCGTCTTTCTCGATATCAATATGCCGAAGCAGAGCGGTTTTGACTTTCTCGACTGTTTCAGCGAGCGTCCTTTCGATGTCGTCTTCGTCACAGCTTACAGCCAGCATGCAGTCAAGGCCATCAAAGCTTCGGCCGTCGATTACATCCTGAAACCGATCGACCTGATGGATTTGCGGCGCGCGATCGAAAAGTTAGTGGATCTGCGCCGACAGGGCCAGGCCGCACAGGAACACTATCGGCATGATCAGATGCAGATACTGATGGAAAACCTGCGTTCGGGCGGCTCTTTCCACCGTGTGATTCTGCACCGCGCTCGCGGCTTTCGGATCGTCCAGGTCAAGGACATCCTGTATCTGAAGGCTGACAGTAACTACACAACGGTGCATCTGGCCGGCGGCGAGAGCCTGATTGTAACCGGTACACTTAAAGAGTACGAAGAGATCCTACCCCATGACAGTTTTTGCCGCATCCACAAGTCGAGTCTGATCAATTTGCTGCATATTAGCGAGTTCGACAGTCATCATGGCGGCAGTGCGATCATGAGCGACGGCAGCAAGCTGCCGATTTCCACGCGGCGCGTCAAGGACTTCCTGCAGCACGTTAAGGAGTTTGTCGCAAACGCCAACACCGCCCTGTGAGGGCTATTCTTCTCTTCAGCGTCTTCTGCGCCGCCTGGCTTCTGCTTGTTGTGCCGGAGCTCCCGGCGCAGAGCCTGCCGCACCGCTCCTACTCCGTCAGCGAAGGGCTGGCAAGCTCCACCGTATTCCGCATTTTGCAGGATAGCCGCGGATTTATGTGGTTCGGCACCAAGCAGGGAGTGAGCCGTTTCGACGGCCGCCGTTTTGAAAACATGGACCACTACAAGAGTTTGTACGGCCGGTCGATTCTCGGTCTGGCGGAAAGCAGCGACGGTACGATCTGGATAAACAGCTATGACAAAAATATCCATTGCTTTAGGCGGGGCCGTCTGTGGCGCTATCCTCTGCCGGATGTCCGGCACAAAGCCGGCATTCTACAGCTGGCGGTCGGCGCTGACGATGCCGTCTGGATGCGCGCCTCTAATGTGAGGCTCTTGCTCCTGCAACAGGATTCCTTGCGACTGATGCACTCCCGAGACTATCGGGCGTATCTGGGAGACTCGGTTAACTTCATCAATAGCATCTATCCGATGCCGGACGGCGCATTGCTCGTAAGCACCGATCGGGGCGTCTTTGCCGTCAGAGACCAGACCGTCCGACACATTTTCAGCGAGGCCGTCGGCAGCCGCGCCGTGCATGCAATTGAGTGGGACAATCGCGGCAACGCCTGGCTGGGGCTCGAAGGAGAAGTCTGCCGTATCTCGCTGACGGGAGAGCTTCATTGGTTTAGCGATCCACAGATGCGCAACAAAAAGGTCCAGAATCTGCGGGCGGACTCCAGCGGCGGGCTCTGGCTGGCGGGCGAAGCCCTGGGCCTGATGGTGATCCAGGACGGCTGCCTGCTGGACATGACGGATCGACTCGGCCTGCGCAATGTCGAAATCAATGATCTGCTGATCGATCGTGAACAGAATGTATGGGTGGCGACCTTCGGCGCAGGCGTCAAGTGTATTCCCGAACCCTGGCTGGCCAACTGGACTGTAGACGATGGTTTATCCAACAGTTATGTTCATCAACTGGCTGAAGGTCGGGACGGTCGTTTGTGGGTCGGCACCTTTAATGGCCTTAACGTTCTGGACGGCGGCTCGATGCGGCGAGTTCGTCTGGATCAAAATGACGACCCGGCCGCGGCACCTCTCGAACGCATCGAAGCCATGACGGTGGATAGTGCGGGAAAGGTTTGGGTTTCCATGCTGTCAGATCCGGTGTATATTCTCGATCAGGATCTGCGACGCTACCCGCATGATATCTTACTGGCCGACGGCAGTACCACCGCGCCGAATTTTTTATACACCGATCCGCGTGGCCGGCTCTTTGCTTCACCCTATGTGGGGATGATACGACTCAAGGACGATGGAACCGAAGTATGGGAGCAGGCGCCGATGCTGGCGGATGCGAATATTCACGGCATACTGCACCTGCCGGATGACACGGTGTGGATCGCCTCCAGCCTGGGCGCCGTACGCGTCGCAGGCGGACATGCCAGGCATTTTCGCGTGGCGGACGGATTGCCTTCCGACGATGTGCAGGCCGTCTGCCGGGACAGCAGCGAAGCGATCTGGCTGGCAACGGCGCGCGGGCTGGCGCGCTACGACGGTGAGCGTTGGACGGTGCTAACGACGCGGGACGGACTGAGTCACAATTATTGCCGGGCCATCGTGACCGACCCCATGGGGCAGCTCTGGGTGGGCAGCACACGCGGCCTGAATTACTACGACGGCAAACGTTTTGTTCACTATACCAGCCAACGCGGTCTGATTGCCGACGAGATTCTGCGACTGCTGCCCGACAGCCGCAATCTACTGTGGATCGGTACCGCCGAGGGCCTGAGCTGTCTGCCCCTGAACGCGGCGAGGTCGGGTGGTGCGCCGCCACAGGTCTATATCACTTCGGTACAGGCGGGCGAGCGGATCTGGCGCGAGCCGCGTCACATCAGCGTTCCCTACGACAGCGCGCGTTTCAGCATCGACTACGCCGGAATGGCATTTCGATTCCCCGATGGCCTGCGTTTCCAGTACCAACTGCTGGGCCTTGATACCAGCTGGCGCGAGACGAGCGCGGGCAGCCGGGATTTTACCCAGCCGCTGCCGCCGGGGCGGTATACCTTCGCCGTGCGTGCCAGCCTGGATAACAGCGGTTGGTCGGAGACACCCGCCAAAGTTTCGATCAGAGTCTATCCGCCGTGGTGGCAGACCGTTTGGTTTCGCGTCCTGCTGGCTTTTATGGTTCTCGGCGTTCTGCTCGCGGGCATCATCATTATTGCCGCGACCGTCAAGCGCCGTGAACGCGCGCGGCTGGATATCCATAACCAGATGCTGCAGCTGGAGCAGCAAGCGCTCAATTCGTCAATCAATCCGCATTTTCTGTTCAACGCATTAAACTCCATCCAATACTTCTTTAACAAACGCGATGCGCTTTTCGAAGCCAACATGTTTCTCTCAAAATTCGGCAAGCTCATCCGGCTGATACTTGAAGACGCGCAGAAGGAGCAGATTACCCTCGAGCAGGAGATCAAGCGCCTGACCCTCTATCTTGAACTGGAAGAGATGCGCCTGGAAGAGCAGATTACCTTCACGATCGATATCGGGCGCGAAATCGATGCCGAGCATGTGAAAATTCCCGTCATGATCATTCAACCCTTTGTTGAAAATGCCATCTGGCACGGCGTGGCGCCTCTGGAAGAGCGTGGCGAGGTCAGCATTTCCATCAAGATGCAGGACAGCGCGACGATGTACATCGAAGTCAGAGACGACGGCATGGGCATCGACAACTCGCTCGCCGCCAAGAGCGAAGAGGAAGCCGAGCACAATTCGCAGGGGATGGCCCTGACCTCGGAGCGTCTGAAGCTGCTGAGCCGCCTCAACGCCCTGAACATTTCCCTCAGTGTGCAAGCGGCCGATGCCGCTAATCTGCGCCGCCCCGGCACGCTGGTACGAATTCTCATCACCTTGTGAGCCTTTTCACCCGCCGCAGCGTTGACACTCCACAGGGCGCTCCACACATAATAATTGCCGCAATTGACGTACTATAGCCAGACATTCAAAAAATAATTATCCATCACGCCCGCTAAAGTTTTAGCTTGCTTGCGTGAGCGCCGCCGGATTCACGACTGCGACAGTTCCCGGCGGGGATGAGACTTGCGTGAATTCGGCGCCGATGACGCTCGCCGGATGCCGAAAAGTGAAATACCTACAGGGGGAAAATGACAAGACTGCGCTCGATTATTGTTGATGATGAAGAGAAAGGACGGGAGAATTTACGCACGCTCCTCAGCGACCACTGTCCGGAAATCGAGGTTGTCGGTGTGGCCGACTCCGTTCAGGAAGCGCGCGATCTGGTGGAGCGCCTGACGCCGACAGTCGTATTCCTGGATATAAATATGCCGATTGAAAACGGCTTCGACTTTCTGGAGTACTTTTCCGACCGGCGATTCAGTGTTGTTTTCGTTACGGCCTATGATCAATATGCGGTTAAAGCCATTAAAGCCTCGGCGGTCGATTACATTTTGAAGCCGATCGATCTGCTAGACCTGCGACAGGCGGTCGACAAACTGCTGACTATCCATAACGAAGAGCCGGCGCAGAAAGCGGGGCCGACCCTCGCGCGTGCGCAGGTGGACCTGCTGCTCGAAAACCTGCAGACGCCCGGCGCCTTCGAGCGTATCATACTGCATCTGCCACGCGGCATCAAAATTGTGAAAGTGAGCGATATTGTTTACCTGAAAGCCGAGAGCAACTATTCCAATGTCGTGCTGCAAAACGGCAAAACCGTCATGGTAAGCGGTACCCTGAAAGACTATGAGGAAATCCTGAGCGAGGACATGTTTTTCAGAATTCACAAATCTTATGTTGTTAATCTCTTGCATGTAGAAGAATTCCACCACACGAAGAACGGCTCCGTGCTGCTCAGCAATGGTGCTCGGCTCCAGGTGTCGGCGCGCAGGGTTAAAGATCTCATGACGCGCCTGCAAGTGTTTGTGGCGCAGGCCAAGGATTTCAGAGAAGGTCTATGAAGTGCCGGCGAATCTTGCTGCCTGCGTCTATGCTGCTGTTGATCGTTCTGCAGTGCGGGGCGCTGCTCCCGCTATCCGCCGCGACATTTCCGCAGCGCCATTATACGGTAGAAGACGGGCTGCCGCATTCGAATGTCCTGCGTGTGTTTCAGGATCGCCGCGGATTCATCTGGTTCGGGACGCAGTACGGCGTGGCGCGCTTCGACGGCAAACGATTCGAAAAATTCGACGATTACGAACCTTTTCGTTCGCGTCAGTTCCTGGGCTTCCTGGACCTGCCCGATGGCCGTTTATTAATCAATACTTATGATTTTAACCTCCACAGTTTTCGGGACGGCGTTATTGAACAGCTCCGGCCGCGCTATGGCGAAATTCCTGAGGGGATCGTGCAGATGTGTCGTGGCGCCGATGCCGGCGTCTGGTTAAATGCCGCCGGTAGTTTGTATCGGCTACGCAACGACAGCATCCGGCACATTCCGCTTGATGATGAATTTCATCTTGAGGGCATCGTACCGCGCGCTTTGTTTCACATCGAGCTCGCGAGCGACGGAACTCTGTTTGTTTGCACCAGCCTTGGTTTGTATGCGATCAGGGGGGGGCGGCGCTTCCGTCCTTTTGCGGATCTGATTGGCAAGGAGCCTGTATTTGTGCTGCGCGAAGACCGTGAAGGCACCCTGTGGCTCGGAATGTCGGGCTATGCCTATCGCATCGGCGCTGACCGCGAAATTCATCGACTGGAAACACCCTTTACGCAAGGTAAGAACCTCAAGGTGATGATGCCGGATTCGCTCGGGAACGTCTGGGTCAGTCTCGAGGGCGGCTATCTCGGATTGATCGAAGACGGAACGACAATCCGAAACCTGACGGGTACCATCGCGCCGCCGAACGCAATTGTCAACGATTTCCTGGCCGACCGCGAAGGCAACATCTGGCTCGGCACCTACAACGATGGCGCGTACTGCGTGCTCACGACGCAGAATGTTAACTATACGCGTGAAGATGGACTGGTTAACACCTATGTGCAGTCCTTCGCCGAAGATCGCAGCGGACGACTCTGGGCAGGGACATTTAACGGACTGCACTATTTTGAGAACGGCCGCTTTTACGAATATCAGCTGCCGGGCGGAAAGCTCCTGCCGAACGAGTCATCCTTTAACCTGATTGAAAGTCTTGCGGTCGACAGCTCGGGGCGCATTCAGGTCCATGCGAGTTCATATCGTCGGGTCATCCTTGAATCAGATCCTGTGAATGGTCTCCGACCCACGGAATTGACCTATCGGAGCTTTTTAAGCAAATTTTTGTATGTCGATCAGGGCGGGAAGGTCTTTACGCCGGAGTGGCGCGGTCTTCGATGGCTGCGGGACGCTGACTTGGTCCACTTCGATTCGATACCGGACCTCGCTTCGCGCCGCGTCTTCGATGTAGAACGCCAGCCCGGCGGACGATTGTGGATTGCGACAGATTCCGGCCTCTACTCTCTTGATACGACCGAGATTCAACACTACTCTCTTTCCGACGGTTTGCCGGGCAACGAGATTAAGGATTTGTGTATCGACGAGCGGAATCGCATCTGGATCGCGAGCAATAGCGGCGCTGCCTGCTTCGAGGACGGGAGGTGGCGCAGCCTGACGCCGCGTGACGGCTTGAGTCATCAGTTCTGCACGGCGGTTGCCGACGACCGTCTGGGCAATATCTGGATCGGAACCATTTCCGGTCTGAACCGACTTAACGACAATGGGATCAGCTCCTATACCGTTAAACGCGGTCTGGTGTCCGATGAAGTGAAGACTTTATTCGTGGACAGTCGTGACAACTTGTGGGTGGGCACCAGCAAAGGCATCAGCCGGATTGCGCTTGCCGCCCTGCCCACGACAGTGTCGGCGGGTCCGCCGGTTTATATAGTGCGCGCCGGATCGGATGACAGCACCTGGCGTGATGCCCGGCGGGTGCAGACAAGCTTCGACCGTTCGTCCGTCAGCATCGAGTATGCGGGCCTTGCGCACAGCTATCCCGAGGGGATCGAATTTCAGTATCAACTGGCGCCGGCGGATGCGGACTGGCGCAGTACGCGCGATTGGAAACGCAATTACGACAATCTCAGCCCGGGCTCCTATCGTTTTATGCTGCGGGCGCGAATGGAAGACGGAGCCTGGTCGGCTCAGCCGGCGCATCTTGCAATCGAAGTGACACCGCCCTTCTGGATGCGTTGGTGGTTTCTCAGTGCCGGCCTTGGCCTGCTGCTCGGCATCGTCTACGGCGCGGCGCGCTATCGCACGAATGTCCTCCGGCGCCGGGAACTGGAAAAAATGAGCGTGCAGAATACGATCCTGCAACTGGAGCAGCGGGCGCTGAATTCTTCCGTTAATCCTCACTTTCTTTTCAATGCGCTCAACTCGATCCAGTACTTTTTTAACAAGCGCGACGCGCTCTTCCATGCCAATGTCTTTCTGTCGAAATTCGGGAAGCTGATTCGCCTGATTTTGAAAGACGGCAAACGGCAGAGTATTTTCCTGGAAGAAGAGCTGCTGCGCCTGCGGCTTTATCTCGAGCTCGAGAAGATGCGGCTGGAAGAGTACCTCGAATGGTCGATCCGGCTGGCGCCCGACGTCGAGACCGACACGATCAGTCTGCCTGTAATGATAATTCAGCCCTATGTGGAAAATGCCATCTGGCACGGCATATCACCGCTCAAGGCGCCCGGCAGGGTCGATATTCACATCAGTATGCGTGATGAATCGCAGCTGCAAATTCTTATCTGCGACAACGGTATCGGCATGGATCGCAGCGCCGCGATCAAGTCCAAACACCAGGTGGCTCACGACTCGCAGGGGATGCAGCTCACACGACAGCGCATCGATCTGCATAAACGCGCCGGTCAGGGGCGCATCACGGTAGAGGTCGAAGAGGCCGACCCGGGACATCCCACGCGTCCGGGCACCAAGGTAAGTATCTGCATCAGCGTCTGAGCGCCGCTACGCTCACATAATATCAGCCGTCGCTGGCATAAAATAACCCACAGTTCAGATTATGACCCTTTCAAATCCGCCTCGCGGATGCCTTGTTGCACATGGTATTCGGGCACACTCTCTGAAAAACGGGTAAGGGTAGTTCAAGCGCCGGATCGTGATGTGGAGCATTGCTTTGCTGCGATCCGGCCTTGCTTATTTAAATCGCTATCGTGCAGATTCCTTCATCACTCCCCCGGCTTGCGCGATGCCGATGCTGTTAATTTGTTCTCACCGGCACTTGCTTCGATTCCAGCAGCACATCGTAGCATTAACCTTTTCCGCCTGAGTTAAGCGGGTTTACTTGGCGTGTACCTAGAATCGGGCCGCCGCTGCCGAAACAGTCGGAAGTTTTGACGAATTGGCCGCTTGTTTCGGAATTGCGATTAGCCCGCACTCCTTCGTGCTCCGAATGCCGCAATACCTCCGTCCTTGGATAGGCGTGACATACGCGGGTGCGCGACGAAGGCACAGACGGCAATCGGATGATCTAACGCAAGCCATTATGCCACGAGCCTCACATAGTGTATCACAATTTTTAATGATGGAGCTGTATCGATGAGAGAATTTATTGGACAGTTTTGCGCGACCTGCGGTCGAGTATTTCCGGTTTTCTCCTTCCTTGTCGCCGGCGCTGCCTCGGTCTTCGGACAGATTAATGACCGCTACATGTTCGAGCAGGAATTTTATGCAGATGATTCCAGACAAATCGCGAGAGCCTTAGCTCTATGTTCCGATGGCGGGTATGCAATTGTCGGTGAGAATGACTATTATCTCGATGATGTTAATAAACAGGTGTTTGGCTTCTCCATTGTAAGGCTTAACCTGGATGGTACTGTTAACTGGACGAAGACGTATGGCGTCAAGGGGCAATCGAACAATGCCGATTGCGAACGAGGTACGGGGATTATCGTCGTGGAAGAAAACGGCGCAGAATTTCTCCTTGCCCTTGCAAGCTGTCAGTATTCCGGCAATATCGTTGTCGTAAAGGTAGGAAGCTCCGATGGCGCCTTGCAGTGGGGGCGTACTATCCTGAGTCCGTCCAGTGGGGTGCTGGAATCGACGCAGATCCGGGCGGCCGGTAATCGGTACATTATCGAAGGCAATCTCAGCAGCCCCGGTAGCAGCGAGATTTTCCTGGCTGCATTGGAGCCGACGATCGGCACCGTCCAATGGGCAAGAACATATCGGAGCGCTGTCCAGATCAAAGATGTCGCGAATGGCCTTCGAGTTATGAACGGCCGCATTTTTGTTGCCGGTTGGATTATCGAGAGCCAGCATCAGGATCACCTGAACCGTAGCGTGAATCACATCGATCCAATCTATGCGGAGTTCAACATCAACAGCGGCGGCTTCGTCGGCGCAAGCCGGCTCAAGATACAGGATCAAGCCGTTGCCGTCAACGGCCGTGCATATGATCTGGACTTTAAGAATGATCCTTACCTCGTCGGCAAACTCAATGCCAGAACCTATGCAGAAGAAAATGCGGGTGGATTTTTGCTTAACTATAACAGCCAGTTGTCGCAGTGGCAAGCTTACAAGATTTTGGGTACGGGGGTTGATCCGGACCGGCAAAATGTCGTGGCGCGAAGTATCAAAGCTCATGCGAATGGCGTGATCGTTGCCGGTATCAGCAATTACCTGACGACGCCGGAGGCCGCCTTCCTGCTTAACTATGGCCTGCCCGGTCCTTCGCTGTCCCAGACATACGCGATGGCCGGCAACAGTCAGCGGTCTTCATCGGGATTTTTGGATGTCGCGCCTTTACATAGCTCGATAGCCCAATATGCCTGGGATCAGGGGTTTATTGCAGTCGGCCGAATTCAGGCGAGTAGCGGGAGCGACCATAATCACTATGTCGTAAAAACCGATCGCAAGCTTTACACCGCAGTCAACTGCGAACAAACAGCGGGGGTTTCATTATTCAGCCTGAATGTCGACGACGAAGCTATCATCTTCAATGTCAGTCTAGAGCTTGAAAACCTGAGGTATGCCGGCGAACAGGAATTCGTCGAGAGAAATGTTTTTTGCGAAGAACACATCCCCTTTGACTGTTGTATCGCAGGGCTGTGCTGCAAACGGGGCGCAGTTCGCGAAAGCCAAATCGACCAAAAGAGTCGGAATGTCGCACTTGCCGTGTACCCCAATCCCGCTTCACGGGCACAAACTCTCACTATTCAGATCTCCAGCCCCTGGCGGACGAAGATGCAGTTTACGATCAGTGATTTGTTGGGACGAAATCTCTTCGAGACCACGCGATTGGTCGGGGAAGGAACAAGCGAGATTGAGATTGCCGACTCGGGCTTTGCCCCCGGTACCTATTTGCTGCGCGTTTCCTCGGTCAAAGGCGAGGTTCTGCACCATATTCTGATCGGAGAATAGTGTTGCTCTCAAGTAAAATTTTTATAGTTGCACCTCCCCTCATACTAAAACGGTGAGGCGCAGACTGAGCGCCGAACGTGAAGAGATTATGAGAAATCAAGGACTCCTTAACTCCCCTGGCCCCTCTTTGCAAAAGAGGGGGATTTGAAGATAACTTATTTGAAAAAGCACTGAATCCGGGAGTATCGGTTATCCAATCGAAACGGCACAATCCTGAGTCATTTTATACCAGACCGGCCAGCGCTACTATCGGCCGGTCTTTATGATGTATTCGCGCTACTCTGTGCTTTGATGTCGCTGCCGACATCAACCCGCTGTTCAGCCTTCGCACGTTCACACGATTACAAAGCACACTGACACAATAATGCCGCCACTTCAAAAATGGAGCCTTTTATTGTGGGGGTGATGGTGCTTTATTGCACCCGTCATTCGAATGACAATATGAAAATTGGGTAAGGGTAGTTCAAGTGCCGGATCGTGAGGGTGGGCTTTTGCTTGCTTCGATCCGGCCTTGCTTTTTCTGGCCATTCCGGCGACTCGCAGGAGTGTTTCGCGTTTGCGCGGCGGAAGCAGCCCTTCATTCGATTTCAGACGCGCCTCATTCGATTCGGCTTGACCCTGCCCGCGCTGCGGCCCTTATTGCCGGCGGCGAAACTTATGCGCCCTTTGTCCAGCAATGCAATGGCGTCACCTTTGCGCCGCGCGTGGCTTTCGCTTTGGATCATAAACCCATCGGCCTTGGCGATGCAGGACGGCACTCTGCTTTGTCATTGACCCTGACCCGCCCTTGCCTGTGTCCGATGAATCGTGAATGGCCTGTCGGCGGATTCCGCCTTTGTGCCTTTGTACATGCCACCCTGATAATAACGATGCCTGTCATTGCGGCCCGCGGGCAGCGTCGCCAATAGTGATTCTGCCCGAAGCCCTTTCGTGCTTCGACCTAGGCGAAAACGTGCGCAATGTTTGCCATGGTCGTCGGGCTATCGGAAAGCACGGCCGACGTACAGCCAGCAGACCGACCCGGGAGTCGCCCGCCGCTGCCGGAGGAAGCGTGAAGCCGACAATCATGCATGTATCCGTCTCCCGGGAATATCCGTCCTGTCGGCCTGTCAACAGACATAGGCAATTTTCTGTTTCCATTGGAGGACAGAGTAGAAGTATGCGGCTTTGCGCCATCGTATACCAGGTCAGTTTTCTCAATGCGGCAAGTCTGGAGCGCCGAGTCCGCCTTCCTCGAGAAATTCGCGGCTACTGGAACGACTGATAACAGGACAATGGACAGCTACGGACGAGACAGCTTGGGCTAGCCACACAATCGAAACCGAAAAGGAGTATTATGACAAGTCTACGAGCGCTTATTGTCGACGATGAAGCCAACAGCCGCGAAATCCTCGCCGATCTGCTGGCCCGGCATTGCCCCGGCCTGGAAGTGTTGGGGCAGGCCGCCACGGTTGCCGCTGCGCGAAACTTCCTCGAACGCGACAAACCAAACCTTGTGTTCCTTGATGTTAAGATGCCCGGTGAATCGGGCTTCGACCTGCTGGAAACGCTGGTGGAGCGCCGATTCGCCGTCGTGATAGTTTCGGCGTACAGCGAATACGCGCTGCGAGCCATCAAGGCCGCCGCTTTCGACTATCTGCTGAAGCCGATCGATTATCGTGAATTGCAGGCCACGGTTCGTAAACTGGTCTCTGAAGTTGTGAATCCGGGCGCCGGAGATTTGCTAACGGGTGACAATGTCCAAAAACTGGATGTTCTGCGGTCGGCGATGCACCGTTTCGGTCGGCCGGAGCGGATTGCGCTGCCCCACGCGCGCGGACTGCGCTTCGTTAGCCTTGCCGATATCGTCTACCTGCAGGCCGAATATGCCTGCACCTGGGTTAATCTTGTCGGCGGCGAGCGAGTCCTGGCCAAAGGGCTGCTGCGCGAATATGAAGAGCTGTTTGCATCAGGCTCTTTTGTGCGGATCCACAAGTCCTACCTGGTTAACATCGATCACGTCAGGGAATATAGTTATGAGAAGGGCGGTCAGGCGGTACTGAGCAGCGGGGTCAGCCTGCCGGTTTCCAGGATGCGGCTGCGCTCGGTCCTCGATCGATTGCACGGAACAACCGGCGACTCCAGGCGTCGGACCGCATGAAGCTGCTTCGCCGCATATCGTTTATGCAGGGAGTGTTGGCTGCGTCCTGCCTGCTGCTGTGCGGCCTTGCGCCGTCCGTAGCGCAAACGCTGCCAAGCCGGCATATTTCCACTCAGAATGGTCTGCCGCATTCGAATGTCCTGCGCCTGATGACCGACAGCCGCGGCTTTGTCTGGTTTGCGACCGAAGGCGGAGCCGCCAGGCTTTGCGGTCGTTATGTGGAAAGATTCGATCGTTGGCCGGCAATTGCTCGTTGTCCGGTACGAGCTATGGCCGTCCTGCCCCATGACGGGGTGCTGTTGGCCACCGCCGAAGCCAAACTGTATGAGTATCAGGGTGGCCGTCTGCGCTCGATTCAGCCGTGCAACTCGCCTATACCGGAAGAAATTTTCTCGATGACAGCAGGTGTCGGCGGCGCTGTCTGGCTCCAACACGGCACGCACATCAGCCGGCTGCGCAACGACAGCATTCTGCGCTTCCCGCTGCCGTCGCTGGATATTGACGGAAATGAAGAAGTCCCGCAGATTAGGGCCATCTGTCAGGCTGCCGACACTGCCTTGCATCTTGCCACCAACCACGGCCTGTGGACTATTGCCAACGACAGTCTGTACCGTCGCTACGGCCATCGCAAGGCCCGAGCCAGTTTGTATTGTATCGACGAAGACGCGGCGGGCAATCTCTGGCTCGGTAAGGAGGGCGAGCTTATCCGGATCGACTCGGCCGGGCGGAAATCCTGGCTGAAGGCATCCTGGATGCAGAATAACAGCGTGCAGATTCTGCGCGCCGACTCTGAAGGACGTGTCCTCTTTTATGGAGCGGGGATGGGCCTGGGCCTGATCGAAGGCGATTCCATCAGCCGTCTCGGTGGACGATTGGAATTGAACGCCACCGCCATCAATGACATAGTTTTCGATGATTCCGGCGGTGTATGGCTGGCGACCTTCGGGGCGGGGGTGGTTCACATCCCCGACCTTCACTGCGCCCGATTCAGTGTGGCGGATGGCTTATCGAACAATGTCGTACGAGCCTTTGCGCAGAAAAAGGATGGCCGCCTGTGGATCGCGACCGCCGACGGATTGAACCTGGTCGAAGAGGATCAGGTGCGGCAAATACAGCTTGTTATCGAGGCGGCAGCGCAGGCCGAACCTCTGGCCGGCAACATCGCCATGGTGGTCGTAGATAGCAGCAACGTCACATGGACGGCGACGGCCGAGCGCGGACTGCTGCGGGTTCCGACGCGCGATGGCGTCGCGTCGACATATACAGCTCAGTCCCCTAAACCGGGGGCGACTATGCCCGAGCTGATGTATGTCGACAGGGACGGCAGCATGCTTATGTCGTGCGGCAGGGGACTGGAACAATTGCGGGAGGGCCGGCGGCATCCCTGGGATTCGATTCCCGGGCTTGACCGGCGGCGTATCCACGCCCTGTACCGGCAGCGTAGCGGCACTCTGTGGGTGGCGAGCGATTCCGGCGCCTATAGTCTCAAGGGCGGCCGGCCTGCGCATTTCGGCACAGCCGACGGTCTACCCGCCGACACAGTCCATGGAATCTGCGAAGACATCTTCGGCTCCGTCTGGCTGGCGACCAGTCGCGGTGCCGCCCGCCGGACGGCGCAGGGTTGGCGGCCGATAACGAAGAAGGAAGGCTTGCGCGCTAACAGGTGCACAGCGATTTGCGCGGACAGCGAGGGTAATGTCTGGGTCGGTACCGTCAAAGGGCTGACATGTTTCAACAGTCGCTGTATCGTGGTATACAGCGCCTGTCGCGGCACACTGGCCGGCGAAATCGCCGCTCTTTTTCTCGATGCACAGGGCGAGCTGTGGATCGGCACCTTACTGGGCGCATCGCGATTGCGACCCAAGGAGCTTCTAGGAACAAGGCCGGTTCCTCCGCCGGTGTACATCACGAATGCCGTTATCGGGAATCGGTCGGTATTCGAACCCGGGACGCTTGACCTGACGCCGGACGATGGACACGTTAAACTGTTTTTCGCGGCCCTCGAGCACTCTTTCCCGGAGGGAGTTACTTTTCAATATAAACTCGATGAAGAGGACGCGGAATGGCAAAACACGAATCACTGGCATTGCGAGTATCAGCTCGACCCCGGCAGTTACGATTTCATACTGCGTGCCCGCCGTGCCAACAGCCAATGGACGCCGCAGCCGGCCCGCCTGCGAATCGAAGTGCAGGCACCCTTCTGGCAAACCTGGTGGTTTCGCGGCGGCGTGCTGGCCGTATTCGCTGCCCTGGCCGGCGCTGTTCTTCAAGTCCGCCGCGAACGCCGTCGCCGTCGCGCGGTGGATCAATTGCGGCTGCAACACAAAATGCAGCAGTTGGAAATTCAGGCTCTGAATGCATTTGTTAACCCTCACTTTTTGTTTAATGTGCTGGCCTCGATACAGAATTTCTACAACAAAGGCGGCGACGTTGACAGAGCCAATTATTACTTCGCAAGGATGGGACGACTGGTCCGGCTGATTCTCGACGATGCGCAAAAGAGCTGCATCACACTCTACGAAGAGCTCGAGCGCCTGCGCATGTATCTCGAACTGGAAGCAATGCGCCTGGCCGGCGTGTTCACCTGGGCCATCAGCATTGACGAAAACATTGACGTCGAGGAAATTGGAATACCGGTTATGTTGCTGCAGCCTTTCGTGGAAAATGCGATCTGGCACGGCCTGGGACCCCTGGCAGGGGAAGGCCACCTGGCGATCGGAATAGGTTACAGCGCCAAGGGCGTATTGTGCATTACGATCCGGGACAATGGCAGCGGTTATGCCCGCAACGGTCATCAGCGCGTGGACCGCCACGAGGGTTCACCGTCCCGCGGCATATCACTAACGGAGGAGCGAATACGCGTCCACGAGGAGCTGACCGGCACATCGATTGTCCTGCAGATCACAGCCGCCAGCCCCCGGGACCGGGTGCGTCCCGGCACGGTTGTGACATTGAGCTTTGGAGTCTAGATTGCGATGGTTCGTGTGCATCTCGGAGCCTAGACATGGGATGGCTCGTACACAACTCGGAGCCTAGACATGGGATGGCTCGCACACGATTTGTACGAGCCATCCCATGTCTACCAAGGAAGTTCCGAGGTGTGTACGAGCCATCCCATGTCTAGGCTCCGAGGTCTAGCCTCCGAGCCACGGTTCTCTAGCGCGGAAACCGAACCTTGAAGAACAGGCTGTACAGCACGGGTACGAAGCCGAGCGTCAAGGCAGTTGCGAAGACGAGGCCGAAGATGATGGCGATGGCCAGGGGGATAAACATCGGGCCGCCGCCGCCGCTCCAGAGGGGGATCAGGCCGCCGACCGTTGTCGCGGTCGTCAGCAGGATGGGACGCAGGCGCCGTTGCGCGGCTTCGATAATAGCGCGCTGCGGCGTCAGGCCGTTTACGTCGATTTCGATTTTGATGCGGTCGAGCAGGACAATCGCGTTGTTAATCACGATGCCCGCCAGGGCAATGACGCCGAGCTGGGTCATGAAACCCATGTAGGAATCACAGACGAGCAGGCCGACCGTGATGCCGATCATTCCGAGTGGAATGGTTAACAAAATGATCAGAGGCTTACGGATAGAGTTAAACTGCGCCACCAGCAGGAGCGTGATGACCAGAAAGGCCACCGGCACCTGCGCGCCGATCGACGCGGCGGCTTTGCCCGATGATTCGATCTCGCCGCCCAGCTCGTATTTATAGCCGACTTCCCATTCTTCGGCCTCCGGCTGCAGCAGGGCATCCATTTCCTGGGCGATAGCAATCGCATTGGATCCTTCGGTGACATCGGCGCGGACCGCAACGCTCTGCAGGCGATCGCGGCGCAGGACCTTCGAGGGCTGCCAGGCCATTTCCACGTCGGCTACCTGCATCAGCGGAACTGAGCGGCCCGTTACCTGCGAAAAGATATTATGACTCTCAAGCTTGCCGATATCCTTGCGGTCGGCGGCGGCCGAGCGCAGCATAATGGGAATCAACTCGTCGCCTTCGCGATAGTCGGTCGTTGCAATACCGCTCAGAACCGTTTGCAGCGAGACGGCGATGTCCTGATTACTGAGGCCGGCGCGTAAAGCGCGCGGCTGATCGACATTAACAATGAGCTTCTTGGCCCATGGCCCCCAGTTGTCTCTGATGTTGCGGACACCTGCTATTCGTTCGAGCTTGGACTTGGTGGAGTCCACAAGCGTGAAGATCTTGTCGGTTTCTTTGCCGGAGATACGAATCTCCACCGGGGCTTTCACGGGCGGTCCCAGGGGAATACGCTGGATGTTGGCGATCAGGCTGGGAAAATTGTTAAACAGGTGACGATTGAGACGCGGCATTACCTTGCTTTCGATCGCCTCGATGTCGCTGCAGTTAATCACCATGTAAGCATATTCGGCGGCCGGCGGTTCGGGATTGTAGGAAAGAAT
>JANQRB010000119.1 GCA_028284775.1 Candidatus Kapaibacterium sp.
AACTTCCGCTCTCAGCCGATTGCAGACGAACGGTTTCAGGCAATCGTGTGATTCCCGTCGCCGTCCGCTCCGCCGCTCTCGGCTCCCGCTTCCAGGCGCCGCAGCTTTCGTTCCAGCAAGAGCATAAATCCCGCAATGCCGGCCCAGATTGTCAGCACAATCAGCAGAACGACATACAGGGGATAGCGAGCCAGAAAATCTTCCATTGCGTCTCCAAAATTAGGCGAGCAGCGAATCTGCCCGATACTCGAGTTTTTTTGTTCGCACGCTAAGCGATAAGAGCCAGAAAAATAAAATCGTAAAGGAGAAAAGCGATAAAGTATAGAGCGCCAAAATTTCGGGGTCGATCCCTCCACCGAACAATGGTCCCGGGTCATCCGGCGCAGATGCGGGGTGCAGCCCCGGAATGACGCGCGGCAGAATAAAGCCCAGAAACGGCACTGTCACAAAGGCAAAGATCGAATAAACAGCAGACAGGCGCGCACGTTTGTCTTCCTGTTCGACAGCGCCGCGCAGTGCGAAGTAAGCGCCGTAAATCATCAGCAACACAAAGATCGTTGTCTGGCGAGGATCCCAGTTCCAGTAGGTGCCCCAGTCCGCTTTGGCCCAAATCATCCCGGTGAGCGTGGCCAGCGCGGTGAAGATCGTCCCCAGTGCCGCTGCGGCATGCGCCTTGATGTCATAGCCTGCATCACGGGTGCGCAGGTATTGTACCGACCAGATCATTGTTAACAAATACGCCAGAAATCCAATCCATGACATTGGCACGTGAAAGAAGATGTTGCGCACCCGCTCCATCAGCGCCGGTACGAAGTCGATTGTCAGGAATGGGTCAACATTGAGTATGGCGCCGGCCAGATAAGATCTGGAAGCGGTATCGCGTCGTGTTTCCACAATGATAACGCCGGCTCCCGAAAGTCTTGCAGGTTCTTTGCCTTTGAATTCCACGACAAAAGCCTGCGGCTGCCGGGCAAAATCAGTAAGCCGCACACTGAAGACGTCACGTTCAGCATCGTACTGTTTACTCGCATGATCGATTGTTCCCATCAGCGGCACCTCGGGGTAGAGCATCGGCGCCTTCAGGTCAACGTGAGAAAAAGTGCCCGCAAGCGGCAGAGTGAGCGCCAGAACAATCGTAACGGTCGGCAGGCCAAGAGCCAGCCATTGCCACCAGGCCGGCCGCGGACGCTCGACAGAAGGAAAATTACCCAGCAGAATCCCGATCAGAAAGCCCAGTAACATACCGTAAGAGTTCATCAGCCGCACTTTGTACTCAATGATAGCAAGGTATAGTCTGCGTCGTGCAATTTCGCGCTTTCGTGGATCATATTCAAAGAAATCGACCGGAAGCGCGGGGCATGCTGTCAGAGGTCGGCGCGAAGTCCCAGCAGGACATTGACCTGACGTTGCAGCCAGCTGCCATCATCGATAATATCGGTGAAGTGCTGCGTGTACTTCAGCTCGGCATGCGCACGGAGCCGCGTTGTGACCGGGACAAGCAAACCGAATCCGCCAAAGGCCGCGGGACGCAGGGTATTGATGCTCTGCAAGGGACCGTCGAAGAGGAGACGTTCCGGACTTTTCGTTTCCTGGTATTGTAGCTGATCGGGCGTCAGAATCACCCTGCGCCAGGTTACCCGCCGCGAAAGCGCCAGCGAAATCTGCATGCCGGCCAATAGATAAAATCGTTCGGATGCGTAATACTCGCCCGCAAGCGCAAGGCCGAGGTACTCATTCTCGAGATCCAGTTTATATCCTTCCTGCACCGTCAACAGATCGGGCGGCGGCGTCCGCGACGTGCTGCTGTCCGACGCCAGCAAAACGCCGGCATAAGTGTCGAGCTGAAGGCTGAGCGAAAGATTGAGATTCTCCGCAACTGGCCGGCCAAGCTGGAGACCGGCCTGCAGGGACAGACCGTCGGCGCCGCTGTAGAAAGTTTCGGCGGCGAGCTTCGATGTTTGCCGAAAGTCCGGTTCATGGATGCTGAGATCCAGATGCAGATAGGCGCCGGCATACCATTGAGACGCAGGTTGACAATCCTGACTGATACCGGGAACAAATTCCAGGTGGTATTCGCCGCTCTGATTATCCCGACGGTTGCAGAGCGTGAAATAGGCCGTATTTCCCGCTACGTCGGTGGCTGTTATTACCGCCTGCGCGAACGCGTCGGCTTGCCGGACCACGGCCGAGAACTCAGCCTGCGGCGCTCCCGCAACGATTGAAGGCAGCGACAGGCTGATACCCTTGCTGAACAGCGTATCGATCGACCGCAGGCCACTGTCGTGAACGCGTTCTTCGCGGACATATACCAGCAGCGAATCGCCGTTATGAATCTGCTCGGCCAGCGGAGACAGCGTGTCGACGACATCGGGAACAGCGCTGAACAACTGACCGCCCATATTGCCGTAGGCATCGCTTTTGTCATCGTTGTAGCCCAGGCCGTAGGAGTACAGACCGAAGGGCTCGGCGCCCTCGATGATGTGAGTGCCGAAGGGCACCTGCAGGCGCGCGATCATATAGGCGCTCTTGCCGAAGGGTTCGAAGGACGATGCCGCAACAGGTCGGTCGTCAATACGCATGCTCGCAACGGCGGAACGCGGCGCGACGACGTTAACGTAATGTCGCCAGGCGCCGTTGACGGGGGTTGCAAAGCGATAGCGCCGCATGAACTGCTGCGTCGGGCTCACGAGGATCATCATCGGGTCGCCCAGCAAGTCACCGTTTTGCGAGCCCTGTGAAAAGAGAGCTACCAGCACCGGTTTGGTTGCTGTAATCTGGGTGTTGCCGGTCAGATTGTGCGTCTCGTAAAATTCGCCGGCATCGAGCACGGCAATCTTCCGTGAATTTTCGAAGACCACGGTCTCGTCTTCGGTGGCCAGCACACGATACGAACTTCGCGACCGTTTGGCCAGGTTGCCGATATAAAACTGGCGTCCCCAGGTGTTTAAGGGTGGCATCTGCTCCACCAGATGATTGCAGTAGGAAACGGGGGAGGGAATATACGCGCAGTTATGACCGCTGAATACGGCAACTTTTTTGTTTGAGCGGATATGCGTGCCGGTGAGATCGCAATTGGAGCTGCGCACAAAGGCCGCCCGAAAGTGATAGACATCACCGCGGTTCAGATAAATGTTGTACGGTCGGCCCGGGGGATGTTTGCCCGCCGTCAGGACGCTCGGCGTCACCGTAAGTTCGGTATCATCTTCCGTGGCGACGACGGCAACTTGCGACAAGAGGTCCGAGGCTTTCTTTTCGTAGGCCATTACCCGGTATTCCGTTCCCAGGACCGAAACCGGCAGGGCAAGAAAAGTATCGGTTGTTTGGTAGCGCCGGTTCAATCCGTACACGGCAATCGGCGCACTGGCGACGATATGAACCGCCAGGCGTTCGATACCGTCGTTGGCGCGCACCTGCGCCGCACTGTCTATGGCGACATTAAACACACTGCCGGCGCGAACTTCAACATTGCGGCGGAAATTGATACCGTCGATTTCGATCGAGACATCGGTGTCCTGCTGGGCTGTCAGGAACAATTGCAGGTGCAGCTCGAAAAAGGCTTCCACCGAATCCGTCGCCGCGTTGTAAATCCAGTCGCGATAATTTTTCTGGAAGCAGAGCCAGAATTCACGGCCTTCGGAGTTGCGGAGTTCGACGGATGAAGACGGTACCTGACCGACAAGAGTCGGGACGGCAATTGCAATCAACAATATCGCGAGCGTTATTGGCAGTCGCATGGGCGGAGGCGGTTGATGGGAAGCCTCAGTCTTTCCAGACAAAGTCAAACAACATGGTCGAGACAGCCACGAGGACTACGACATAGCTTCCGATGAGTTGCAGGTTGCTCTGCGCCGATTCAAACGTAGCGCCCGCAAGCGCCATTGTCGTTGTTTCGACGCCCGTGAGCACCAGAGGCAGTACCAACGGAAACGAAAGTACAGAAAAAAGTGCGTTTTTTGAATGCGCGCGCGCGATGATGGCGGAAATCAAGGTTGTTGCGCCCGCTGTGGCCACACTCCCCAGTACGAACACCGCCCAGAAGATCGAATGTGTCTGGATAGATGTGCCCGCCATGAAGAGAAAAAAGAAAAGCACGCCGATCGCATACAATACAAGCGTCAGCACGATGTTGTACAGCAGCTTGCCGAAATAAACGGCGGTCGATTGTGTGCTCAGGCGCAGGAGGAGGGCCGTGCCGCGCTCCTCTTCGCTGACGAATGACTTTGCGAGGCCGGTCATTGCGCTGAAGAAGAGAATCACCCACAACAAACCGGCCGCAACACTGGCTGACAGGCGTTCTTCCTTGGTGCTGAAGGCTATCATCAGGACGGTGGTAAGAACGAACATCAACGCGGCATTCAGCGCGAATCGCGTTTTGAGTTCGCTTCGCATTTCTTTGGTAAAAACCGCCAGAATCTGTCTGACCAGCATACACAGGCAAGAAAATAGTTTTGATGATGGCCGCCACGTCCGAAGGGCATCATGGCATTCCCTCTGCCGACGGAGTTGCGGTCTTAAGACTGCAAACGCCGCCCCGCTAATGCGGCGAATAGTCAGAGACGCACTTTTGCTCCGATTGTCAGGGATATCTGTCGCAGCCCCCAATCGCCGTCATCGATAATATCAGCGAAAAAATGAGTATAGCGCAGCTCGCCGAAGGCCGAAACCTTGCCCCATACCGGATACATCGTGCCGAAGCCGGCAAATCCGGCCGTTCGCAAGGTGGTGATACTGCTCAGTCCTTCGTCAAAAACCGTGCGTTCGCTGCTGTTGGTCTGGCTGTAGCGCAGATTATCCGGGGTCAGGATGACCTGACGCAGCCGCGCGCCGGACGACAAGGCCAGGGAAGCCTGCAGGCCGCCCAGTAGATAATAATTGCTGCTGAGATAATATTCCCCTGCCAGTGCAAGCGTCAGATATACATTGCTCAGATCGAGTAAAAAACCCTCCTGGACAACAATTGAATCCGGGGTCATCGACGAAGTTGAATCTGGGGCGAGAATCTCACCGCCATAGGTGTCCAGGCTGAGACGCAGCGAAGCGCCCCAATCGCGCGTCAGCCGCCCGCCCGCCATAGCGCCGCCGATGCCGCCGCCGCCATTGCTGCCGCTGAAAGTACCGCGCGTCGTCAGCGGACCGGTACGGCTGAAATCGGGATCGTACATATTGATGCCCAGAGCCAGAAAGGCGCCCCAATACCAGCGATTGTCCGGCTGACAGTCCGCCTCGGCGCCATCCGCCAGATAAAAGACGCTTTTGCCTTCGTCACGGCTGTAGTTGTAACAGAGCGTGAAGTAGGAAGAGTTGAATGCCAGATCGGTAGCCTGAACAATTGCCCGTCCGAAGACGCCGGCGGTTTGCGGGCCCACGCCGAACTCGATCTGCGGCACTCCTTCCTCAACGCGCGGCAGCGTAATGTTTAATCCGTCATTACTGACGATTTCCAGACTGCGCAGACCGCGATCCTGCACCCGTTCATCGCGGATATAGACGATCATCGAGTCATTCAGCGCCTGGCCTTCGCCCGTTGGCGCCAGCGAATCGGGTAGCTCGACGACCTCGCCGAAGCCCTGGCCGCCCATATTGCCGTAGGCGTCCCATGCGTCGCTGCCGAAGCCGAAGCCATATGAGTACATTCCGAAGGGCTCGGCGCATTCAAGGGTATGGGTTCCGTAGGGCACCTCAAGTTGTGCCATCATAAAACCGCTTTTTACGAAGTGACGGAAGCGGCGCGAGTCGACCGGCTGCCCGTCCAGCAGCATTGTTCGAACGGCGTTGCGCGGTACTATGACATTTATATAGTGGCGCCAGGCACCGTTGACCGGCGTCGCGAAGCGGTATCGCGGCAGGAATTGTTGCGAAGGACTTACGAGAATCATCATCGGATCGCCGATGGAATCGCCATTCTGATAGCCCTGAGCGTACTGCGCTACAAGTACCGGCTTACTGGCGGTTATCTGCGTATTGGCCGTCTGATTGCGTTTCTCATAAAACTGTCCGGCGTCCAGCGTCCTTACTTTCTTGAAATTTTCAAAGATGACCGTTCCCGGCTGCGAGGCAAGCACCCGAAATGTCGAGCTGGTTCGCCGAGCGAGCGTGCCGATATAAAACTGTCGACCCCAGGAATGCAGAGGCGGCATTTGCTCCACCAGGTGATTGCAGGCTCGCACACCCGAGGGAACGTAGGCGCAGCTATGTCCGCTAAAGACGGCAATTTTCTTGTTTGCTTTGATGTAGGTTCCCGTCAGATCGGAGAGCGTCTTGCGGTCATACATCGATCGGAACTGGTAGACATCGCCTTTTGAAAGACGCAGGGTGTAGGGTTGATTGGCGGGAAAACCGTCGGCGGTGCGCACCGTCGGTACCATTGTCACCTGGGTGTCGTCTTCTGTCGCAATGACCGCTACCTGCGATACCAGATCCTCCGACAACTTCTCGTATGCCATCACCATATACTCTTTGCCGAGAACCGAGACAGGCAAAGCAAGATAAGTATCGGTTGTCTGAAAGCGACGGTTAAGGCCGTAGACTGCGATAGGATTGTCGGCGGTAATGTGCACCGCCAGCCGTTCGACATCGCCGGAACCGCGCACCTGTGCGGCTGTATCGACATCAACGTTGACAACGGTGCCGCCGCGTACGTTGATATCTTTGTAATAGTTGATGCCGTCGATTTCGATCTGCACCCGGGCATTGCGATGCGCCGTGATAAAGAGTTTTAAGGTCAGAGGATCGGAGCGTCGTTGACTGTTGTTGTTGCGGCCGGCGTCGTAGTCGCGGAAGTTACGCTGAAAACAGATCCAGAATTCCTTGCCTTCAGAATTGAGCGCTGGATTGACATCGGCATTCGCCTGGGCGAATAAGGATAGCGAGGCGTACAGCAGCAGACAACTGACGAGCAACAATCGGCGCATTGGCGTTATCAACGGAGAATTTGAAAGGGGCTGGTGTACACACCATTGGCGGTTTCCATCAGAAGCAGGTAGGTTCCCTGGGCGATGAGCAGATCTTCAGCAGAAGGGTTGAAGGTCCAGTCATTAACCCCCTGTTCCCCTACCAGCGAGGTTTGATACACCAGCTCTCCGTAGGATGTGAATACGGTAAAATGCACTTCCGTATTATCAGCCGCCAGCGTAAACTGGAATTTCGTGTTCGATGAAAACGGATTGGGAAAATTCAAGGCGAGACTTTCCGTGTCGCCGAAAAACACGGAGGGCGCCGTCAGGACGATCGGACCTCGTTTGCCGGCCTCAACATCGAGAGCCTGTCCGTTGGCTTCCGCGCGAAAAGCTGTCAGCTCCGTCACGGTATCGGTGGATCGCAATCCTTCAAGGTCCAGCCACATCATGATACCGGCGCCGCTGCGCACCGAGGCGCAGGTGACGCGAAGAAAGGCACGGTCGGGTTCATTTGCCACAGTACGAGAGCTGAAGTCGACCTGTTCACATTGCAGCAAGGCTTCGCCGCCGCCGCGAACATTGTGGATTAACAAGACGCGGGGATTGTACTCAAACTCGATGACCAGCGGGCCGGTCTCGATCGGAGGTAAGCTGCCTTCGACTTCAATGGCAATGATTTTGCCCGGATCAATCGTCGACTCCGGCACTTCGACAAGCACCTGCCCCCACACTGGCATCCGGCCTGCTATGACAAGCACAATGACAGCAGCCAGTTTAATAAGGAGAGACAAGGGCCTGGGCATGAACGATGCAACCGTAGTTTGATGTCTTGAAAGCCTTCGAATTTACCAAGAACTGGCCTGACTTACAATGAATTCTTAGGGATTGCCGGCGCCAGCAAAAGCATCGGCTTCAATCTCCACCAGAATGTCGGGATGGATAAATCTACTGACTTCCACCAGAGTCGCGGCAGGCCTGACTTCCCGAAAAAACTCATTGTGCGCGCGTGTTACGTCGGGCCAGTCATCTATGTTGCGTACAAACATGCGTGTTCGAATCACGTCGCTCATTGCAGCGCCGGCCTGTTGTAGGGCGGACTCGATCTGCCGCAGTGTAGCGACGCTTTGCCGGTATGCATCGCCCGGCCCCTCGATCTCACCGTTGGCACGGATCGCCGTGGTACCGGCAATGGCAATCAGATTTCCAACCCGCACCGCGCGGGAATACCCGGCTCGATCCTCCCATGGCCCTCCCGATGATATCAGAGTTTTTTTCATAGAGCATCTCTGAGTTTTTTGCTATGTTTTAAACTTTGGCTGCGAATGTCAAATTAGCATCTTTGCGATCTTCATGGACTTGCCAATCTCTTTGTCGCGCCCCGCCCGGAGATGTAGTTGTACGGCGCTTTTGCTTTTGGTTATCGTCGCTGCAACGCCCGGCGGCAGGACTGCGCAAGCAGCGGACGATACGCCTGACAGGTCGCTGCCTGAGGTCGTTTTTGACGATCTGGTAATTTTTCTGGATGACAATCTCCACTTTTTTTCTGCGCCTCTCCGATGGAATGACCGCGATTGGTTGCATTTCGGCGGCCTGGCCGGCTCTCAGGTGATTCAGATTGCCGCCATCGACGATTGGAACCGCGACATCTGGCTCCCCCGCAACAGTGATCCGCTCATGCGCGATCTGATGGAGGTTTCGGGCAGCATCGGCAATATTTTTTATGCGACGATTGCCACGAGCGGCATTTACACCACGGGTTTGTTCAGCGGCGACGAGGATATTCGGGTGACAGGACGCATTTTGACGGAAACCATGTTTTGGTCGGGATTGATGGCAATAACCCTGCGCGTTGTGGCGGGCCGCAGCAGACCAGCCCAGCTCAACGGTCCGCACGAGTTCAATTTCTTTCAGACTTCCCGCGACATTCAATCTTATCCTTCCGGCCATACAACGGTCGCCTTTGCGCTGGCGACGGTCTTTGCCGGCCGGATCGACGAACCCTGGGCCTATGCCAGCATGTATTCGGCGGCCGGCCTGATGGCACTCTCGCGTTTTTACTTCGATCATCACTGGCTGTCGGATGTCACCCTGGGAGCTGTCATCGGTATCAGCTCCGGCCTGCATGCTCTGCAACGCGAGGCAGCGCGTCAGAATCCGGACCGCCTGCCCCCACGCATCTCCGTCCAGCCCGGACTGGGAGGAGTTCGGCTCAGCTATCGACTCGATTGAGCGCGCATGAGAGCAATACGCCGGCAGCGACTATCGGCAGAGCAAGAAACACAACGTGCTCAATCCAGGAAGGTCCAGGCGACGCTTAAGCGTAGATTGCCGTCAAGTTCGGGATAGATCGGAACGAAATAGTAGGTCTGGCTCAGCACGTTTTCAAACATAAACCGAACTGAAGCATTGCCGAGGAGTGCCGTCGCCATCAGATCGATGCCCGTGCTGCGCGCGCCGGACTGCACCGAGCTTGATATATACGACCAGTTATAGGGAATAAATTGTTCGCCGCGGAAATCGCTGAGACCGCGCACGCGGGCTCCCACCCGCAGACGGCTCGCGCCAAAGGCGAATTCGCGCTGCACTTCGATGCCGCCGTAGATCAGCGGAAATCGTTCATCGCTCGCATCATCGCTTTCACTGACAAAGTGCAGCTGCGCGAAGGGCCTGATGCTGAAGTCGAGCACGCTGAAGCTTGCGTGCAAATGAGCGCCCAGCGTTCGTCGACTATTGCCGTTGATGGCAGGGCTGGCGACAATGCGACCGGTTTCATTGCGCAGAGTATCGGTCAATATCGGATTGTCCACCAGCCGCGCGAAGGCCTCGACTTCCAGGGCGAATTCGTCTGTCTCCAGTGCTATGCCGGCAATCCCCAGCAGATGATCTTCGCTGCTGAGTTCCGCGCCTTCGCTACGTGAAGGCAGGCGAACGCTCTGCGAAATGTCGATCATACCACGCCAGGCCTTGCCAAGGCTATAGTTGAGGCGGGCACCGGTGTTGAGATGCAATTTTTCCCGGATGAGGGCCGTCCGCAGACCGCCGCTGACCTTCAGCGTCGGAGCAGGCGCCAGCTCCAGCAGGCCATAACCCGCCAGCCGCGCTCCCTCTTCCGCCGCAGCCCAGGGATTGGCGCCGGCCCCGCGCTGCTCGATGGTGCCGCCTGCCAAGAAGTTCACGCCGCCAAAACTCTGGTCGAAGCGTCCGCTGAGACCCAGCAAGTGGCTGCCCCACTCGGAAACCCGGTTGTCGCTGCCTCCGTCGAAACGGCGCTCCGTAAAAATCCAATCGGCATTGCTGGCGTATGCGGACACGGTGAAGCCTGACGACGAGTCCGCTGCCAGCAGCCCGCTGGCTGTGAGGGTCAGATCATGCCGGATCACGCGTTCGTCAATATTGGAAAACAGCGGCACGGCATTAATACTGCTGCCGATATCGCTGCTTCGCGACAGGTCGATTCCGCCGTTGACATCTATCTGGTGGTTGGTAAAGACATCGGACAAAGAAATATTGAAGCGCTCCGAGATATTCCAGCGCAGCAATGCCCTTACGTTCCAGGAATCGAGAGCGTTGTTCCGGTACTGCCCGTCGGCGGAGAGCCGGCGCCAGCCCAGCGTGACATTCCAGCCGCGGGCAACATTCTGACTGAACACGCCATCGGAACCAATCAGATCGCCGCCGCCCTGGATGTACCAGATGCGAGTGTAGGGGTACTTGCTATTATAACGTATTTCCTGCAGGTTAATCAATGCGCCGGCAGCATTGTCTTCCATAATGACGGCCCGCGAGCCGAACAGCAGCTCAATGCGTTCGGCAAACTCCGGCGGATACTGTTCGATATTTACGGCGCCGTAACCAGGATCGGCCAGACTGCGACCATTGAAGTTTAGCTGGACATCGCGAGCCGCGGCGCCATAGTACGAGAGCTGATTGTTTTGACCGGTAAAACCGAGTGAGAGCGGATAAGAGTTGCTATGCTGCGTAAGAATGTCGAACAATCCATCATACAATTCGCCGTAGAGCTGCCGTTTGTCGATAACGACATCCGCCTCCCGTCCTTTCATTTGCAACGACCCGTGGTAAGGAAGCGGGGTCGGCAGAAACTCCGCTTCAAGGCTGTCGGCAAGGGCGAGTGAATCCCGGGTAGGCAGGGTACTGTCGGGGCGAGCGTCCTTCGGTCGCAGCGTGTCGCCGGGCTGGAAGGCCGTCAAGCGCAAGGAGCACATGACCAATAGCAGCAATAACACAACGCCGCTTCGCAGTAGTAGCTCCGAAGCGGCGCAGTTTCGTTTTATCGGTCTCGTCGATGTGACCATCAAGTTATATCAGCGTTGAAGCTTATTCAGCCGGCTCGGTATCCGCGCCTTCATCGTCGTTTTCCGGATCCGGCGGCCCGGCGGCGTCATCATCCTCGCCCCGAGTTGCAGAAATCTCGTTGTCGGAAGCCGACGAATCAAGGCCGTTCGCCGTGTCGCTTTCGTCGATGACGCCATTGCCTTCTTCGGCTTCTTCTTCGTGCGCTACAGCCGTAATATCGGCAATGCTGTCGCCGTCATCGAGGCGGATCAAGCGGACACCGAGCGTCAAACGGCCGATGATGCGTACATCTCTGACATGTTGACGAATGGTGATGCCGCGCGTCGTCATGATCATCAGATCCTGATCGTCGTCAACGACGAGCAATCCCGCTACATCTCCGCTTTTATCATTGAGATTGATCGAACGAGTGCCCTTTGCGCCGCGTTTGGTCTTGCGAAAATCCGCCAATCGGCTGCGTTTTCCCATGCCCCGTTCGGTTACGACTATCACTGTCGCTTCCGGATCATCGGTCGCCGCCATCGACACGACTTCGTCATCGTCCGCGAGGCTGATGCCCCGCACACCAACCGCAGTGCGGCCCATGGCCCGTACGTCGTCTTCGTGAAAACGGCAGGCCATCCCCTTCTTGGTCGCGATAATAATCTCGTGCTGCCCGGCCGTCAGACGCGCGTTGATCAAGCGATCGTTGTCATGCAGGCCAAGCGCGATGATACCATAGGTTTTCACCCGCGAAAAGGCCGAAAGCGGAGTCTTTTTGGTAACGCCGGTTTTGGTGGTCATCATGATAAATCGCTCGTCATCGAATTCGTTGACCGGCAGCACCGTTGTCAGCTTTTCATCGTTCTCGATGTTGATGACATTGGCCAGCGAGCGACCCTTGGAATTTTTTCCGCCTTGCGGCAATTCATAGACCTTGACGCGGTAGGCGCGTCCCCGGTCGGTAAATATCAGCAGGTTGCTGTGGGATGAGGCCTGGAAGACATACTCAACCCAATCGTCGGAGCGGGCCCGGGCTCCGCTGGCGCCTCGTCCGCCGCGACCCTGCAGGCGATACTCGGTCAGGGGCGTCCGCTTCATGAAGCCGTTGTGCGAAATCGAGATGATGACGTCTTCTTCTGCTATCAACTCTTCGAGCGTCAGATCCTTGGCATTGTGCTCGATCGCCGTGCGCCGCTCATCGCTGTATTTGGCACGCACGGCCTGCAATTCTTTGGAAATTTCCTGCAACTGCAGTTCCTGACTTGCCAGAACGGAATTCAGCCATTCGATGGTCTGCATAATCTCGCGATACTCGGCTTCGATTTTTTCGCGCTCGAGACCGGTCAGGCGTTGCAGACGCATTTCCAGGATCGCCTTGGCCTGTTCCTCGGAAAGTTCAAAGCGCTGCTGCAATCGCTGATTGGCAGTGGGGGTATCGGGCGAGGAACGAATCGTTTCGATGACCGCGTCGATATTGTCGAGCGCTTTAATATATCCTTCGAGAATATGCGCCCGCTTTTCGGCCGCGGCGAGCTCGAACTGCATGCGCCGGACGAGCACCTCATTGCGAAATGCAATGAAATGCTGCAGAATCTCACGCAAGGTCAGGATCCGGGGACGGCCGTCGACCAGCGCCAGCATAATCACCCCGAAAGTGGTCTGCATCAGCGTGTGTTTGAACAAATTGTTTAAACACACATCGGACATAGCACCGCGTTTGAGTTCGATAACGATGCGCATGCCATGCCGGTCGGATTCATCTCGGATGTCGGAAATATCAGTAAGGCGTTTTTCACGCACCAGGTCGGCGATTTTTTCAATCAGATTGGCTTTGTTAACCTGATATGGCAGTTCGCTGACGATGATGCGCTCGCGGTCGCCGCTCATTTCCTCGATCTCGGTCTTGGCGCGGACAATGACGCGGCCACGTCCCGTCAGGTAAGCTTCACGTACCGGCTTGTATCCATAAATGATACCGCCCGTGGGGAAATCGGGCGCCGTGATGTACTGCATGAGATCTTCGGAACTCATCTCCGGCTGCTCGATAAGAGCCAGCAGGCCGTTCACCACTTCATTAATGTTGTGCGGCGGTATATTGGTCGCCATCCCCACCGCAATGCCGCCCGCGCCGTTGACAAGCAGCAGGGGCGCCGAAGTCGGCAACACGACCGGCTCTTCCAGCGACTCATCGAAGTTGGGGCGGAAGTCGACAGTGTCTTTGTCCAGATCGCGCAACACTTCGTTGGCAATCGGCCCCATGCGGGCTTCCGTATAGCGCATCGCCGCCGGCGAGTCGCCGTCGACCGAGCCGAAATTGCCCTGCCCGTCAATCAGGGGATAGCGCAAGGACCATTCCTGCGCCATTCGCACCAGGGCGTCGTAGACGGCGGTATCGCCGTGCGGATGGTACTTACCCAGCACTTCGCCGACAATACGGGCGCATTTCTTATAGGGCCGGGTGGGGCCGAGCGCCAGTTCCTGCATTCCGTAGAGTATCCGGCGATGCACCGGCTTCAAACCGTCGCGTACGTCCGGCAAAGCACGAGAAACGATTACCGACATGGAATAATCGAGATACGAATTGCGCATCTCTTCTTCCATGAGTACCGGGACAATGTGTTCCTTACTTTCAGCCATATAGCCCTGTCAATTGTAAGCTGAGAATCTGCTTCTTGCGGAGCTGCGGTATGGTCCACGCAGCATTGTGGATCAGAGTTGAAAATTGAAAAAAACAAACTTCAATTTACGCATTTCCAGGCATATTTTTAAGGCATTTTATTACTGATTTATGCAATATCGCCGGTAAAAACGACCGGAAAGGCCCGGGAGGACAATAGCTGACTGGAAGTGACTGCGCCTGTACAAATGGCGATTGATATCTGTCTGCTCAGACGCCGAATCACAGCCGCCGCAATGCGAATATTGTCAGAAAGGCAAGAGTTTGTGCAGCGCCGATTCACCGACAGCCAGATAGCCCAGGTGCTCGGTGACGGCAAATATGACGTCGCCGTTGTTGCCGACGGAAGGCAGAAGATTGAGCACGGGGAAGCTGCTCAAGGACACCACTTCCTGAAAGCTGCCATCGCGTCGAATGATGTACAGGCCGGTACTGCGATTGCTCTTGATGCCCGGGAAGGCCAGATTTTCGCGCCCTACAAGCAGGGGCACCGGAATCTTGACTTCGAAAAATTCCCGCCACAGTTCGTCGCCCTCAGGTGAATAAGCTATGATGGTGCTGAGAGGCTCGCCGACGCCGGCGTCAAATCCGTTCACATAAATGCTGCCGTCCTCGGCGGCGGCAATACCCCGCGGCGTCATCGGCATTTCGCGCGACCAAAGCATGCGCCCCATAGTACTCAGCGCGTGGAGGACGGCCACCCGGTTGCCGCCGGCATCCTTCATGCCCGCAACGATGATTTTTGTGCCGGAAACAACCGGTCCCCGATAGATGCGTGTATTATCGAAGGCCCTGCTCCATTGGAGTTCGCCGCCGACGCTGATTTTCAGCAGCGAATCGCTGGCGCCGAACTGATTGTGCGTAATGGGAAGAAGTAAATTACCGGCCGAGTCGGCTGCAAACGTCCGACCCGGCGAGGCGTCCGATGAACGCAGCCACTGTTGCTCGCCCTCGAAATCGACAAGTGTCAGTTCGCCGCTGCTCGACGCAGCGCCAATACCTTCCGGCAGGCAGAGCAGGTCGGAGTAAGTGATATGAAGGGCCGACGGAAACAATGTCTTGCGCCAACGCAGCTTCCCCTGCCGGTCAAGCGCTACAAGAGTACCGCCGTTGCTGATGGCATATACATTTTCCGCATCGTCCGCGCACATAGCAGCAGCGACTACTTCGCCATCGGCAAGTTTGTATTGCCATTGAGCATAATCTACATTGCCGCGCACAATGTGACCATGATCCGTTGCGATATAGACGACGTCGGACGTGATCGCCAGGGCGGGCGCGATCGCACCGAGCCCTTCGCTGATAGGCTCGCTGAGGGAGTCGGTCTTAAGACCGACATCCATTATGAGGGTGCTGTTAAAGTTGCCGTAACGTTCGTAGGAATTACTGCGCTGAGCATCGGCGTACAGATTACTGCTGCGTACGCCGGGACGTGCATTGTCCGAACATGCAGCCAATTGCAGGCAAACGCCCAGAAGAACAATGAAATGAAGCTTGTATCGCGATCTCTTCACGTTGGCCCTTTTGTAGTTGTCATAGAGCGTTCAAGACGATGAAGCGACGCCATCCCGCGCAGTATTGACCGGCAGCCCGTCCCGAAAGCGGATCAGCCATTCGTCTTTATGTTCAAGCAAATAGCGTTTCGCCTCGTCGTGATCGTTAGCAATTATACCGTCGAGAATCGCCTCTTCAATTTCATGTTTAATCAAACCTACGAGACGCGAGGGTCTGAGCTCGCAGATCTGCATTATTTCGTCACCGCGGACCGGCGACTGAAAGGCGCGCAGGCGATCGCGATCTTTAACGTCCAGCACTTTGCGATACACAATGTCATAGTTGTTTAAGTGCCTTGCAATCGTTTGCCGGTTACGGCTTGTAATGTCGGCCCGGCAGAGCGCGAACAGGTCGTCAAGCGTTTCGTCGGCCTGAACGATCAAGCGTCGAATGGCCGAGTCGGTAACGCCGTCATTCACGAGTACCATAGGACGTTGATGCAGACGTACAAGTTTGGTTACGTAATCCAGCTTGCTTAAGGGCAGCTTCATTCGTCGAAAAATGCCCTTCATCCAGCGAGCACCAACTTCTTCATGACCATGAAAAGACCAGCCGGCGCCCGGGCTGAATCGCTTGGTTTTGGGTTTGGCGATATCATGCATCAACGCGGCGAAGCGCAGCCAGAGATTGTCACTCGCCGCCGCAACATTGTCGACAACCTGGAGGGTGTGAAAAAACACATCTTTGTGGCCGTAAACTTGTTCGCCTTCATTGACAATGTCGACACCGGCCAGACGATGCAATTCCGGAAAGATGCGCGCCAACAGCCCGGTACGATACAGCATCGCGAGGCCGATGCTGGGCTGAGGAGAGTCGAGTAGTTTCAAGAACTCATCGCTGATTCGTTCCTGCGAAATAATGGCGATACGATCGACAAGACGGCCAATGGCCTCGCAAGCCTGTTGATCGACGGTATATTGCAGCTGCGACGCAAAACGCGCCGCCCGCATCATTCGCAGGGGATCATCATTAAAGGTTACATAAGGATCCAGAGGAGTACGGAGTATAGCACGCGCCATATCGCCGCGCCCGTCAAACAAATCGATCAGACGCCCACGCTGCTCCTTGTTGAGTGCGACCGCCAGCGCGTTTACCGTAAAATCGCGGCGGCGTAAATCGTCTTCGAGCGTGCCCTCGCTTACATGCGGGTTGCGGGAGTCCGCCTGATACTCTTCCTTACGGGTTCCGACAAACTCACAGTGAAAATCGCCAACAGGAACCATTGCGGTTCGGAAGCGTTCATAGAGCACGGCCTTGGTACCGCAACTGTGCGCAAATCGGCGGGCAAAGTCAAGAGCGTCGCCGATCACGGTGCAGTCGATGTCCTTGCGGTGCGAGTTGCGCATCAAGTCACGTACATAACCACCCACCACATAGATTTCCACGCCCATCGCGTCGGCAAAGTCACCGATGCGAATAAGTAATTCTTCGTTAATGTCTACTAGCCTTGTCCCCTTCATCATGCGCCTGCCGCGGGTCGTCCGTTCTCTGTTTACGTGACCGTCTTGCTCGTTCATGCCTGATATTAACGCGAATCCGTGTAGCGTTTGATCATTTGCGCAACCTTGCGAGGATCCTGGCGCCCTGTCTCTTCCAGCTCTGCCAGCTTGCGCTGCGTTTGCTTGGACTTCGGTGCTGCCGGGGGCTCCTGAACAGGCTGCTCGGGACCTGTCTGGGGCTGCAATTCATCGCCCGCGGGCGGTAAGTTAAGGTCGGGGCGCGCGCTGCGAAATTGTTTCCGCCACTCGAGCAGAAGCTTGCGGCGTTCTTCTTCACTCATCCGAGCTACTCCGAATGTTAAGAGATATCGCCGGCAAACTTACGCAAAATATTGCAATGGAAGGCCGAGGGCAGACAATGCCTTTCAGCCTCGATGGCAGAACTCGGGAAAAAAGAAAAAAAAACCGGGTACCCTGACACTAGTCAGGAGGTCCAACCCTCCCGACCGTAGCATATCAAGATAGCGCAGTGCTGGTGTCCACCGCTCCCGGTCCAGCGCGTACGTTCAAAAGAGAGACTTTTTATCTGCGCCCTTGAAAGGTCTTCCAAGGAACAGATCAATTTGCAATCGGGCTCGCGTCCACCCCTGCCGGATCTTTGAGGCCGGGTGGACGCGGCCATAGCCAGTCAACGACTTGATTAACTGTACACGATTGTGCGAATCGTCAGCAGATACCAGGTCTCGGGCGAGGCCCGGCTCCGATCAGGTATTCACCCTCGGCGGGAATGGCGAGCGAGCTCTAATGCCGGTGGCCTGCCGGCGGCTCAGGTCAAGTATTCGATAATTTCGACATACTCATCCAAAGGCTTGATCTCGATCGCAGTACCCGTTGATAACGTTGTATACCCTGTTTTGCCAACGTACACTGTCAGGCTGTTGATCTCCGTAGACAGCACCGATTCCGGCACCGAAACGGGATAGATGCCTTCCTGCGGCACCTCGACGGTTCCATGTCCATTAGCATAATTGAGCTGAACGATACCGAGAGATTCTGTAACACTGTTACGCACCTCGTAGGTCATTGGCGCAAACCTCATTGGTTATTGCGAAAATCTGCCGTCGAATCAGCATCCGAAGACACTGGATTCGGCGACCCATTGCTTAGTGGGCAGCGTTGAAAACCATTGAATGCACCACGGCATTACCCGGCTTTACCACGTCAGATTTACCCTGTCTAAACCACAATGAATGCGCCTGTTGTCCGCCACGCTGTAAATGAATAGACCACTGCTCTCCTAAAGGCAGTCTCCACAATACGGGACAAGCAGCTCTACTCTTATTGAAAGTACTGCCTAAAATTTACTGCTTATGCCAACCGAAATAACAATCAATGAACAGCAATATGTTACAGTAAATTGGAAAGTGATTTTGCCGTCAAAAAACGTATTTTCAGCCTAACCAACTGTCTCCGAAAGTACTCTTCGTTTATTTCGAGCAAGAACAAGAGGTTTTAAGGAATTGAGATTGTGCAAACTGTGCTTGAAATGGTAGCGCTTGTTACAGCGCTTGGAGAAAAAAAAATAGCCCAATTTGACGGTCAGCGCAGCACGAGCGGCGAACAGCTGGTGTATGATTTTTTTGATGTGCTCAAGAGCGGCGTGCTAAGCAGCGACGAGCAGGCCGCCGAGTATTTTTACGATAGCGATCCTTCCGACAATCGCTACCGCACGCTAAAATCGCGACTCAGGGAACGGCTGCGCAACACCGTGCTTTCCAGCGAGTTTCATCAGTCCGGCATCACGGAGTTCGACCGCGAGGTCATTCAGATTTTTAGGGATCTTACCTGTATGCGGATATTTTCCCAACAGGGCCAGCGCCATTCGGCCGTCCTCCTGGCGCGATCCCTACTGCGCAAGGCCGAACGATTTGACATTACGGAGGTGCGCATCGCCTGCCTGCGTCTGCTGCGGTCCAACGCCAGCCTCACCGGTAAAAAGCGGGATTTTGCGGCCTATTCAAAGGAGCTGGAGTTAGCACGCGAGCTTCAGGAGCTTGAAATTCGCGTCGATGAATATGTCCAGATAATCCGGATGCAGTTTATCAAGGCCGTACAGCCGACCACCCGCCTGATCAACGAAGCCAGGACCTACGCCGAAGAAATAAAACAGGAACTGCCGCGCTTCGATCACTTCCATCTGACCTGGAACTATTTTCGCCTGAAGGCCTATGCTGAACAGATCGCCGGCAATTTCGACGCCACCTTGAAACTTTGCGACGATGCTGAGGCTTATCGCAAGCAATTTCTGCGCTTCTCACGTCCGCACATGGAAGCGGAATTCGCCCTGAAACGCCTGGTATGCTGTTACCAATTGCGTGATTATGAGGCCGGCAAGGCATCGGCCGAAAATGCCGTAGCTTTGTTCAACCAGGGGTATTTTAACTTTTTTCAGGTGCACGAGCCTTATTTTCTGCTGACGATTCACGGCTTACAGTTCAACGAGGCCAGCGAAATCTACGCCCGGGTAGTGACGGACCCGCGCTTTGCGAAAAGTGAAGACTTTCAGCGGGAACGCTGGCAGGTCTTTGGGGCCTATCTTGTCTATGTCAAGGAAAGCGGTTGGTGTCGTGAGGCCGGAGCGAGTTTTCAGCATCTGCCCGAACTGGCTGAAATTCTGTATCACCTGGAGGAATCCTACACCTTGCGGCAGGATCGTTCAGGGTATTACACGGTAATTTTGGTGGCGGAAATTCTCTGCCACTTGCTGATAGAAGGCAGCGATTGGTTGAACAAACGACAACACCACGAACACATACGCAATCATATTAATCGTAACCTGAAGAGCAAGTCTAACGAACGGGGCCGCACCTTCCTCAAGATGCTGCTGATCGCCGAGGAACAAAGCTTTGATAAAGAACGCACGCTGGCCAAGACCGCCAGGTGGCGGGATTTGTTGCTGTCGGGCGGCGATCAGGCGGCTTCCCAGCCCGTCGGCGCGCGTATCGACAGCCTTGAACTCATTCCATACGAGCAGCTCTGGGATCACATCAGCGCGCGTATTCTCAACTAAAAACGGCGCGAGGCGCCTCGTTGCCGGACGCCTCGCACATTCGTCTCCGCTTTTTCGCTACTCATTATGATTGCGAAAGCTCTTCCACGTTGCTCCCTTCCCGATAGACTGCCACATCCCGGACCGCGTGGTAACCGGTAGAACCATTGTCGCGACGTTTGATGGCCTGTAGAGCCGAGGCATAGATTTCTTTCCAGGTGAGGCCAAAATTCCGCATCAGCTCGATCGGATCGCCGCTGCCGCCAAAGCTGTCTTTGACGCCGACAAATTCAATCGGCACCGGTGCATTTTTGGCGCAGACTTCCGCCACCGCTCCGCCCAGGCCGGCATGAACCTGATGCTCCTCAGCGGTAACAATAGCGCCGCAGTCGCGCGCAGCCTGTACAACGCTTTCAACATCAAAGGGCTTGATGGTGTGCAGGTTGATCACTCGCGCTCCAATACCTTGCTTGGCCAGCTCCTCGGCGGCAAGCATCGATTCCCAGACCAGTGCGCCGCAGGCGATCAGGGCAACATCGCTCCCCTCTTTCATAACAAGGGCCTTACCGAGCTCAAAGGGCGTGTCTTCTTTAACAAACATCGGCACGGGCGACCGTCCGAAGCGAATGTAGGCCGGTCCCGTCATTTCGCCGACGGCAATAGTAGCCTGCCGGGTCTGTTGGAAATCGGCTGGTACAACCAAAGTCATATGCGGCAGCGTCCGCAGGTATGCAACTTCTTCCAGCACCTGATGCGTAGCACCGTCGGGGCCAACGCTGATGCCGGAATGACCGCCGCCGATCTTAACATTGGCTTCATTATAACAACAGGAAATCCGCAGTTGATCGGCATTGCGCAAGGCGCAGAAAGCGCCATAGCTGGCAAAGAAGGGAATCTTGCCCGAAAGCGCCAGACCCGCCGCAATGGTCGTCGCATTTTGTTCAGCGATGCCGATCGAAAAAAAACGATCCGGAAAGCGTTTCTTAAACAGAGAGGTCATCACCGATCCGGTAATATCGCCGCCGAGCACCACGACATTGTCATAGCGCTCACCAAGTTCCACGAGGCCCTCACCGAATCCGTGACGAGTAGGTTTGCTGCCTAGTAAGGTGTATTCTTGCATAAGACTCACTGTTTTCAGCTTAACTGGTAAAAATTCTTAGTTGAGGCCGTCAGCACTCAGGACTCCATCGCCAGTTTGAGTGCATTGAAATTCACGAGACTGAAGACCACTCGCGGGTCGAGCAAGGATCCTTGCGGCACGCTCTCCAGTTCGATGACAATCCCGAAGCGATCGAGCGCCAGAAATCGCACGGTTCCGGAACGATTTTGGAGATCCCAGTAAATCACGCCTTTGCCTTCCGGCTCCTCGAAACGCGAAAAATATTCATCGTCGTCATTGATAGCATCGTATTGGGCTTGAAACGGCTGTTTATACTCCTTCAGATCCGTATAATCGGCAATCGAAATGCGGACATTGCCGGCCGAATGAAAGATGTACTCCCGTTCCGCCTTGATCAACACGCGCGAGCCGCTGGTCTGGCGTCCACCGGTTGGCGGCAGCGATTTCGCTTCCGGGATATTCGCCGGAAAGGCCTGCTCCAGAATGGCCACGGGCAGCGGCTGAATTCCCTGAACCGATTTGATCTTACTGCGTTCGATGGCCTCCACGTCGTCCCTCAGACCTTGTTGACTGCTGTCTCCATCGGAGGAACATGCAAGGCTCAGGCCCAGGCAGAGCAGAAAACTTACAATCAGATAAGGCTTCATAGATCTATCCATTGTTAGTTCGCAGGCAGTTAACCGGAGATCGGGAGGCGACAAGAAATGTTCGTTGTTAAGTCAATTCATTAAGTGCAATGTCGGCCTGCTCGGCATTGGGCGGTTTGCCGTGCCATTCGAATCGATCTTCCATGAACGAAACACCTTTGCCCATATAGGTTTTGGCGATAATGGCCGTTGGCTTGCCGCTGCCATTGTTCAGGTTGGCGAGGAATAGATCGAATGCCTTGTAAAGCTCGTCAAAGTCGTGTCCATCCACGATCAGCGTATCGAAGCCGAAGGAACGGCATTTGTCGTCGATGGGATAGACATCCATCACTTCCCGCAGGCGGCCGTCGATCTGACAATCATTGTTGTCGATAATCCAGCAAAAATTATCCAACTTAAAATGCGCGGCGGCCATGGCGGCTTCCCACACCGAACCTTCCTGCAGTTCCCCGTCACCGGTCATGGCAAATACTTTGCGTTTGCTGTGCTCCAGCAATTTGTCGCTCATGGCCATACCGACGGCAATCGAGATTCCCTGTCCGAGGGAGCCGGATGAGGTTTCAATACCCGGGAGGCCCATATCGCGGCCCGGATGTCCCTGGAGCCGCGTGTTGTACTTTCTCAGCGTCATTAACTCGTCTTTCGCAAAAAAACCGGCATTGGCGAGGGTGGCATACAAAACGGGGCACATGTGGCCCGCGCTGAGAACAAAACGATCTCGTTCCGACCAATCGGGGTCGCTGGGATCATAGTTCATTATGCCGCCAAAATACAAGGCGGCAAAGACATCGGTGATCCCCAGGGGGCCGCCGCTGTGGCCGCTCCCGGCTTCAAGGAGCATACGGATAATATCTCGCCGAATTTCTTTCGCTATATCACTCAGTGCCTCAGCCGACTGACGCTTGTTTTCGCTGCTCATGATTCCACGCTAGAATTGAGAGTTTCTTCATTCCGGCTTGCTGATGCAAGCCTTGGCCTGGCTGCCACATTTTGACTAGAGAATCGCAAATTTACAAAAAAATAGAGCCTAAAACAGTGGCTTGAGTAAAAAAGCGCAGCGCTCTATCTGCAAATTATGGCACGGTATTTTCTTTCGATCTTCTCTATAAAAAAATTAGTAACTTCCTGCGCAGCAATCAGCGGGAACGGCAGGCGAATGTAGCGGCATGAGGATCAAAAAATTCATTGCAAATACAATGAAAGAAGCGGCTGAGCACATGCGCTCGGAGTTAGGGGAAGAGGCCGTCATTCTTTCATCGCGAACCTTGCCGAAAGCCAACGGCCGCAAGGGGCACATGGTAGAGATTACCGGTGCCTTGGATGCCGAGCCCGCCCCACCGACGAGCAGTAGACTACGAGAGCGACCTTCCCTTGCCGATGACCGCAAAGCATTCGAAGTTCAACAATATGCCGAGACCTACACACGGGAATTGGCGAAACGTCCGCGCCGTAAAGACACCGGCACCGCCGTAGCCGGAGCCGCCGCCGGTCCGGACAAACTCCTGCAGGCAACCGCCCTCGTCCAGATTCAGGATGAACTGGCGGCGCTGAAGAATTCGCTCGATACGATCCAGGAATCCGTGCGCTACCGACACAGCGCCAGCCTCAACGCCATGTGCCGCCGTCTGTATCATTGCCTCTGCGATTCCGGTCTGAACGAATCTCTGGCACTTGAGGCCCTGGGCCGCCTGATGGCGGAAGAAACGCCGGGCGACATTCGCTATGCCGCCCAACAACTGCGCGTGGCCCTCGGCGGTAAGCTTCGACGCGCCGACCCACTGCCCCGCCGCAGCGAACGCACGGTAGTGGCCCTGACGGGCTCCACCGGCTGCGGCAAAACCAGCACCCTGGCCAAGCTGGCGACGATTTCCCGCATTGTCGAGCAGGCCGACGTGCTAGTGATTTCGAGCGACACCGCACGAATCGGCGGGGCGGAGCAACTGCAGACCATCGCCGCGATCGCCAACATACCGTTTAAAATGGTCTATGATTCCCAGGAACTACGCCAGCTCATGCTTAGGGAAACGGAACGCGACTTCATATTTGTCGATACCGTCGGCCGCAATCCCAACAATCCCGCGCAGGTGCAGGAGATAAAAGCCTTTCTCGATGCTGCAGCCCCCGACCTGACATATCTGCTGCTCGAAGCCAATCTGTCGGAAGCCGGTTTCAGACGGCAGCTGGACGCCTTTGCAGCCCTACAGCCGGATGCGGTTATTCTCAGCAAACTCGACGAAGTCGCCGCAATCGGGCCGGTATTCAACGTGTTTGCGGATGCAGCTCTGCCGCTGGCGTATTTTACAATGGGACAGACTATCCCGGACGATATCGAAGCCGCGAGCCGCAAGAAGCTGGCCGACCTGCTCCTGCCCGATTCGTATTTTGTCGAATCCGGAGAGGAGTACCAGAGTGGCTGGCACACACAGCAGCAACGGACGAGGCGAGACCGAAGCGGCAGTACGTCGCAGACCGCTTTTTATCGCGATCTGCAGCGGCAAAGGCGGCGTCGGCAAGAGCGTGCTCTCAGCTAATCTCGCCGATATGGTCGCCCGGGCCGGTCATCCGACGGTGTTGTGGGACGGGGATACGGATTTCCCGAATCAGCACATTTTGTTTGGAGTGGAACCGCCCATCCGGGTCAATGATGTTTACAACGGCACGGTGGCGTTGAGCGCTGCCCTGCATCCATTGGGCGAAGGACTTCAATTATTGGCGGGAAAGACGGCCGCCGGAAGCGACCTCGTCTCTCCCGCCGCCATCCTGCCGGTCTTCGAGGCGCTGTGCGAGCTGCCGGCGGAAATGGTCTTCATCGATAATGCGGCGGGGTCCAGCGACAGCACTCTCCAATTCTGCGCGCTTGCGGACCTGACGATGGTCGTGGCAACGGACGAGCCGACTTCCATTGTTGACGCCTACGGTCTGATCAAGATTCTCAAGACCCACGTACCCGACCGCGCCGTCGGCCTGCTGGTCAATAATATTATTGATGGCGACGATGCGGATGAAGTGACCAAAAAATTAAACCTTGCGACCAAGAAGTTTCTAAATTTGCAGGTGCCGTTTTTGGGCTTTGTACCCTACGATCGCGCCGTCCGGCAGTCGATTGTGGAACAAAAGCCGTTGCATCGCCAACGGCCGCAGTCCGAAGCGGCGCAAGCCATCGGCGCCATAGCCCGCACGATGACACGTCTGTCGCAACGCTCTTCCCGAACGGAATGAATGCGTTGCGTCATTCGCTCAATGCGATAGAGTAGGAGTCGTAACCAATGGCTGCTAAAAAGAAAAAAACCAAAGACGACGCTTCACGGCAGCACTACAGTGACTTCCCCATCAAATCATTGCGCCAGGTTTCGCTGGCGGCCGGCGCCATTACCTTCGTCATTTCGTTTATCCGCAGTCAGGATTGGGTGAGCGCGGTATTTCACTCCTTCGTGGTACTCATCCTGTTCTCCGTAGTGGGCGGTGTGATTATGATTACGATCGTCAGCGTTATGGGGCGCCTTCAGAGTCAAAAAGCCGAAGAGATGAAAAAGCAACTGGAGCAGGAACAGCAGGAGTTTTTCGAATCGCAGTTGAGATATCAGGAAGAAATGGATAAAATGAAAAAACCCGACTCCGAATCGGAAGCGGGAAAGCCAGCTTCCTGAGGGACATCATCGCGGAATATCGCTAACCGTCAATTGTCATTATGAAACAGGCACGAATGGCAGCAACTCTCACAGGCGACGACCTCCAGGAAGTGTGGAACGCCTTTCTTTCCGGCGACAGCCGCAGCGCCAAACACCAATTGATGCTGCAATATATTGGCTTGGTACGCTATGTGCTTCATAATCTCAGTCTGCCGCCCAGTAAAGTGCTCAATGATGAAGACTTTCTGCAGATCGGCATTCTGGGGCTCAATGATGCGCTCGACCGCTACGACAAACAACGCGGAGTAAAATTCGAGACCTATGCTATCCCGCGCATTCGCGGTATGATTCTTGACGAGGTTCGCCGGGCCGATTGGCTCTCGCGTACCGCGCGCAAACGTTCACAGGATTATCTGCAGGCCGCCGACAAATTGCGCAGCGAATACGGCCGGGAAGCCTCCCAGGAGGAGATTCGCACGAAGCTCAATCTGAGCACCGACGAATATAAAATGTATCTGCGCGCCGCCGCCGCCGCAACCAGTTTTATGTCAATGGGTGAAAGCAACAATAACGAACTGACCGAGGACGGAGCGTCCGATCCAATGGAAAATATTCCCGACGAATCCGCCGAAAATGCCCTGACACGTATCACCGATGAAGAACGCATTAGCTATCTGAGCAATTACCTGGAGGGCCTGCAGGAGCGCCAACGCCTGATAATGACGCTCTACTATTACAAAAGTCTGACCTTCAAAGAAATCGGGCAGGTACTAAAGATTACCGAAAGCAGGGTGTGCCAAATTCATACGAGCATAATCGCCGAATTGCGAAAAAAACTGCGGAATCTTTAATGCTCGATACGGCCGTACGCTCGAAATTGCAAAGCTTGAAGCAGTTGCCGATGCTGCCCACCATCGCGGCTGAAGCGCTTCAACTTATCGACAACTCCAAGACGAGCGCCGGCCGGCTGGGTAAGATCATCGAACGCGACCAGGCTCTGGCGGCTCGCGTCTTAAGGGTGGCGAACTCACCCTTTTACGGCTTTCCCAGAGAAATTTCAACGATCGACCTTGCAATCGTCATTCTGGGCTTCAATGCCATCCGCGAAATCATTCTGAGTCTCGTCGTGCAGGGAGTGTTGCTCAACGTTCGCAGCAGCGATCTTAAAGTCAGCGATTTCTGGAAGTATTCCGTCTTCAGCGGCTGCACGGCCCGTTTTCTGGCTCGCAAGCTTGGCTACCGTCTTGCCGGCGAAGCATTTGTCGCCGGCTTGATGCACGATATCGGCGTGCTGATTATTGCGCAGTACTTTCAGCGCGAATTGCAGGACATTCGGCGGTATCAGAAGCAGCACGGAGGTTCGATGCACCAGGCAGAGCGGGCCTGTCTGGGCGCCACTCACGCCGAAGTGGGCGCATGGCTCGCCGAACAGTGGAACCTGCCGGAACAGCTGATCCATGCCATTCGCTGGCATCACGAAGCGCCGCCGGAGCCGGGACAAGACAATGGCTATGCCGCTGATGAGGCCGATTCTGCGGAAACCCCGCCAACGACCTCCACCGAACTGGAGGATATTCGCCACCCATTAACAGCTCTGGTGGCCCTGACGGAATGGTTTGCCTATCATCTTGGATTCAAGGAATGGGCGCGCGACGCCCTGGAAGCTCCGCTCAATCTGTCTTCCGGCCTGCTAGGCAAGGTGGGCGCGCACGATGTCCTGGAGCCGGAGTCGGCTATCGAAGCATTGAAGCCCATCTTGCTGGAAGAATTTGCCAAGGGCGCCGTTTTCGGCGCCGTCGCATAGTAATGTGGCATAATAATTGTTTGTCGACTACCAATGGCTCAACTTGCAAACACGAACGAAGAGCCGGAATTTCTGGGCAGGATTTTCCCGCATGTCGAGCAACTGGCAATCAGTCAGGTTGAATACATTCGCGCGCTGGAACGCAGTGTCCAGCTACTTCAGCGCGAGATCGAAAACCTGCGTCAGTCCCGCCGCCCGCCGGTGAATGAGCAGCGCGAAGACCGAGGTGTCCCCCACATCAAGTCAATCGCCCACACCGCGCAGCTTATTCGTTCGTATGCCACCGCCGATCAGGTAATTGGCAGCCTCCAGAATTATATCGATACGCGCTTTCCCGTGCTGGAGAGCGGGATGTTTCTTTATGAGCCCGGCACGCCCCGTCTGGCGCCGGCCGTCGAGAATACCTCGGAACGTCTGCACATCATCAGTCGCAAGATCGACGAAGAAGGCATCATCGACTGGGCCTTCAAACAACAGCGCAGCTTTGTGATTCCCAATCTGGCCGAGCGCGGCGATGAGGGCCAGAACAACATTATTCTGGTGCCGCTCTTTTTACGCGGTACGGCGGTTGGAATTTTTATCGCGCTGACGACATTGACCGCCCTGGAATTCGAAAACAACGACCTGGAATCACTAACGGTACTTGCCGAGGCTGCGGCGATTGCCATCGACAACATTCGCAGTACGAAAGAAATTTCGAAGATGAATCTGCGCCTGACTTCCCTGAACCAGCAAATGATCCGCTCGGCCAAACTGGCGTCAATCGGCGAGCTGGCGGGCAGCATCGCGCACGAAATCAACAATCCGCTGCAGATACTGGTCGGCCACATCCAATTACTGGAAAGCGGCGTCGGCGATCCCGGCCGGCGCATCGGTATTATCCGTCATCAGGTGGAGCGAATCGGCGAGATTACCCGCCGGCTGCTGCACTTTGCCCACAACATGCCCGGCGACACCAGCCCCGGGACAGTGGCACTGGAAGAAGTTGTCGAAACAGTCATTCGCTTTGTCGGCTCGCAATTGCAGCGGGACGGCATCGAAATCGAGTTTGATAATCAGACGGCGGAAGCTATCGTGTGCGGCATCAAGACCCAGTTGGAACAGGTGCTGCTCAACATTATTCTCAATGCGCGCGACGCCATGCCGGATGGCGGCAAGCTCACCCTGGCCCTGTTTCGGGAGCCGGGCAATATGCTTTCTATCAGCATCGCCGATACGGGTGTCGGCATCAAGGCGGAAGACATCGACCATATTTTCGATTCGTTTTTTACGACCAAACCGGCGGGTAAAGGCACGGGGCTCGGTCTGTCGATTTCACGAGAAATTATTCGACAACACAGCGGCAGCATTAAAGTAGCTTCCGACATCGGGCTGGGGACAACATTCAAAATCCGCCTGCCATTTATGCAGGCTGCTCCTGAAATCGGAGGAGAACAATTGACAACCGAGCCTCCCGCCGATTCCGGCTCGGCCGCAATGGAAACCTCGGCGGCTGGCGCCGCAGCACCCGGCGCTAAGAATCCTGACGAGTAATCCTGGCTGATGCAGGTCGGCAAGAGGCATTAGCCGGAACACGGACAGCAGGAAGACGGAGACAAGGTGCAAGGCAGGGCTTTGAACATTCAAAGAGTCATCAATGATGATCTTTAGGCGTAGTGTGCTCCCCATCAGGCCGACAATCCTAGGCTTTCTGCTCTCCATGCTGGCCGCCGGATCCCTTCTTGCGGCAGAGATAAGCGGCATTGACGTATCGCCATCCGGCTATGTTAGCATCCGCTGTTCAGAGACGCCCCATGTCGGCAGTAGCTTTCTGGCCGATGACAAACTGAAAATTACGCTGAACTTCGCGGACATGATTCCAAGCGATGATGTCCGCGAAACAGCCGGCAGCGGCATTGTCGAAGTGGTGTATGCCCAGAAACAGGACAGCGTCGGAGCGGTTTATATCATTCTGCGTCGCAGGGCCGGCTATTCGTATGCGGTCCTTCCGTATTCCCGCAGTGTCCGTGTGTACGTAGTCGATTGGAACGATCTCAAAACTGCCGACGATCATTATCATTCGGCACTGCTAGCTGAAGCCGGCGGCGGAATCACGACAGCGAGAGAATTCTATGAACATGCACTGAAAGCGGGTAGTGGCGAGGCCGCCACAATGCTGGCGCTGCTGCATCTGCGCGAAGGTGATCTGGAACGCGCGCGTTCCCTGTTCGTGCGGGCAATGGATCTACGTACCAGCCTCGACGACGCCTTTGCCGGGATGGCCGAGGTACTTTACCACAGCAATGAAGCCGAACGCTCTCAATACTTCCTGCGTCTTTTCCGGCAAAAGTCCGGCATCGACGATCCGGGACGACTCCTGAGCGATGAGGAAGCCGCCGATCTTATGATCGACCCTCCTTCACTGGCCGCACAGCTTACAGCGGATCTTAACGACACTCTCAACACCGTCGCCAAGGAC
>JANQRB010000033.1 GCA_028284775.1 Candidatus Kapaibacterium sp.
ACCAACCGCGCGCCCGGCCGTCACGCTCGACGCTTTATCGCGTGCGGGGCAGCAACGGCGGCTGCAGTGCCAGCGACTCCGTCTGGGTCTACGTCAACAGGCCGGACTTGCGCATCAGCGGCGACACGACTGTCTGCGCCGGTACTGCCCTGCGCCTGCAAGTCGGAGGCGCACGCAGCTATCACTGGCAGCCGGAGGAGCTCTTCGATGATCCGCGCTCGCCACGGCCGCTTATGTATCCGCAGGAATCGGCAACGGTCTTTCTCGATTGGGAGGATGAATTCTGCCGCGGTCGCGATTCGCTTGCGCTAACCGTAACGCCCGCGCCGACCATCACGATTATGGCGGATACGACAATCTGCGCCGAGGAAGCCGTTCGTCTGTGGGCCGGCGGCGGCCTGCACTATCGTTGGGAACCGGCCGACCTGCTTGACGATCCGAACCGGCCCGATCCTCTTGCGCGGCTATCGGCAGCCACCCTTTTCCAAGTCGCGGTTTTGAACGAGGAAGGCTGCGCCGCCCGCGCCGAAGTGCGCGTGGATGTGCGCCCTGATACCGGGCTGGCGTTCAGCCTGACTGCGCCCGCCCGGAGCGTCTTACCGGGCGAGGAAGTATTTGTGGATCTTACAATCGAAGCACTGGATGCCGCGCTTCTGCCTGCCGCTGCAATTGATGATCTTCGCCTACAAATTGCCTATGACCCGGCCGAAATCGCCTTCAGGCCGACAGCGGCGGTGTCCGGCCTCGCCGCCGCCGATTGGCGCTGGAAGAACGACGACGATTCGCGAGAGGGCAAGCTGATGCTGCGGGGTTCCGGTCCGGCGCTGACCGATGACGGCCTGCTGCTGCGCATTCCCTGCACACCGCTCCTGCACAAGATTACGAGTCTGGCGCTGCCGCTTGACCTTGTTGCAGTCGAATTGGAGGACTTCGCCGCTTGTGATGACCTGCGCTTAGCCGGCGATAGCATTCGGCTGGCGGAAGTCTGCCTCAACAACGAGCGTCTGCTGAATCTCTTCGGCTTTGCCTATTCTCTTAGCGAGGCTTTCCCTAATCCCGCCGACGGCAGCAGCGAGCTTCACTATGGTATCGGTCTGCCGGGGCATGTCACAATGACTATCTATACGATGCTCGGCGAGCAGGCGGCCCGCCTTGTGGATCGCCGCCTTCAGCCGGGCCGTTACCGCGTCACGCTCGCAAATCTGCCGGCGGGCGTCTACCACTGCGTCCTGCGCGCCGGCCCCTTCACCGCGAGCCGCCAGGTCGTATTCAGTCCTTGACATCACTGCGGGCTTCAGCTGCCGGGCGGCCCCATACGACCGTGACAAAGAGATCCAGCTCAAGCATTCCCTCGTCGGCATGGGGACGTAACAGGTTGCGAAGCGCCTCATCGTGTTCGGCGGCGGCGGCGCCCATGGTTTCGCGGGCAAATCCATTCTGAGAATGACGGCGTTCGATGTAATCGTCGACACTCTGACGGACAGGTGTTGGGCCTAACTTCCGGCGACTGATCTGTCGGAATAACCCCCGCTTATGCAGCTCTTCCAGCATATTGAAAGGAGCGTAATCGCGATTGGTAGAGAAGTGACGTATGATCTCATGTTCGGCGGCCTGCCATGCCGTCGGTCCGATACGGCGTGTCAGAATCGCCAGCATTCCTTCGGCTGTCAGGGATTGTCCCACTTTTGGCAGCACCTGTTCCCAGTCCATCCAGTGCAGACTTTCGCCGGCGGTTGCAAGATCACAATGTTCCGGAAAGCGACAGTCTTCGGCGGTGGCGCAGATCCATTGCAACCCCTCCCGCGTTCCGCCCGGCAGACTTTGTCCGACCTCGATCATCGCCGCCGAAGGGTCGAGGGCCGCGACCGCGCGGAACCTGGTCGCCAACGGACGCGCCAGGTCGCCGGTGCCGCAGCCCAGGTCGAGCACAAGATTCCGCTGCGCCGCAAGAGTAGACAGGAAGTCAAGGACCTCATCAGGATAGGGATGGCGGTGGCGATAGGCGGCCGCTACGCCGCGATCCTCGAACTGGCGCGCGTAATCAGGCCACAAATACCGCGGTTTGTTAGTAGAGGAATTCATAGCGGCCTACTGCGTCTCGCTGTAATTTACTGCGTTCTGTTTATGACCTCGTCATCCCACACTACTTCCAGGGGCGGGCGGCGTATACCCAGAGCCGGCGGTGCATTGTAGTAGCTGGCAAGATAACTGAGGATCGACGCTTCCGTCGTGGAATCTAGTTGCCACAGGCCGTGCTTCTTCTGCATCCAGCGGATACTTGTCAACCAGCCCTCGCGGTTCATTCCCTGCTGCGTGATCAGTTTGCTGGAGTGGCAGGCCAAGCAATTGTTACGCACATCTTCATAACCATCGGCGATGATCAGGCCGCTGAGCGAATCGATCAGCATGGGGCCTGTGTCAGCAAGCGTATCGGCGGCCGGCGTTTCGACAGCGGGATCGCTCTTTGGCGCATCGCAAGCAGCGAGGCAGAGCAGCAGCAGGAAAGGCAGGGAGAAACGCAGGGACATAGGAAGCGCCTCAAACAACTTTTATCGCGATGCGATGGCAGGCATTGTTAAGATAGCCTTTGGGATTCCAGCCGGGCACGACCTGGGGCTGCATCATACCCTCGCTGTCGGTGGCGCGGGCCCACACTTCATAATAGCCCTGCTGCGGAAATTGCAGACGGGCTTCCCAACGCTGCCAGGCAAGTCGGTTGGCGGGGGCCTGCAGACGGCAGGGCTGCCAGCTGGCGCCAAAGTCGATGGAAAGGTCCATCGAGCTGACGGCCCGATCGCCCGCCCAGGCATGACCACGGACATCAAGGGTCTGCCCCATGGCAAGTTTGCTGCCCGAGCGCGGATAGCTGATAAGCGACTTAACAGGCATAGACTCGATAATGCACATATCTTTTTCATCTACGCTTTCGCCGGGCGCGACGGGACGGCAGGGCACGCGATAGGACGAGCCCGTCATTTTCGCGCCGTCGTGAACACGGTTGCGCACCAGCAAGCGCTTGACCCACTTGCCGCAGGTGGAGCCGGGCCAGCCGCCGGTCATCATTCGCAGCGGATAGCCGTGCAGGGCGGGCAGGTCTTCGCCATTCATCGCCCAGGCCAGCAGCGATTCGTCTTCGAGCGCCTTGGCCATCGGTACACCGCGCGAGATAACCACTTTGTCGCTTTTGCCGCTCAGATGTTTATCGGCACCATAATAGGCCGTATAGACGGCGTTATCCCGGATTCCGGCGTGATGAAGCACATCTTTCAGGCGGACGCCCGTCCAGGTGGGGCAGGCTATAGCGCCGGTTGTCCATTGATTGCCGCGCGCCGGCGGATAAAACTCGCTGCGGCCATTGCCGCCGCATTCCAGTTGCAGCTGATAGGTATGATGCTCGAAGTTATTCTTCAGATCGGCCAGGCTCAGCTCGACGCGTCGCTCGACAGCTTCCCCTTCGATGGTCAGAGTCCAGGCGGCGGGGTCGACCTTCACCGGCGGTATGCCGTTGTTGCGCACAAACATTTTGTCGGCCGGCGTGATATCGTCATCGAGCAGGTGGGCAGGCGTCTCGGCATTCAGCGGACGGTCGTTAAGTACGATCAGGCCGGTCGACTTTCCGGGAATACGAAATGCTTCATCGGCGTAGGCCAGCGAGGCGGGAATCAGTCCCTGCGGCATGAATGCCTGAAAGGGAATCTCGGCGCCCAGTACAGCGGCCATGGCTGCCAGACCGCTCTGCTTCAGGAAACCGCGCCGGCTATTCGGAGCACTGCGGCGTCCCCACAACTCGCGATCGGCGCGTTCGGGATCGTCATGATACAATTCATGCAGGCCGCGTTCTCGGGGCCGGAATTTTGACGGCATCGTTTGCTTCCTCCTTGTTGGCGCCGAAAATACACGCTGAGGGACTAATTTCAAAAGAATGTCAACGGCGTGGTCGCGGCGAGGCGATCAAACACTACTGATTCCGGACCGATGGCGATCGCCGGGCTACATAATTGTCCGGCCGCTTGGGCTGCCAGGCTCTGAAATCTGGAGGGTTGTACTTTCGCCACAAGGGAATGTGCAGCTAGCTTCGACAGACTGGCGATCGAGATCTCAATCAAAGGCTGAAGGCCAGGCACACTGCCTGCCGACGGTAGTATACTTCTCTGCGCCGCTGAGCCGCAGGTACTGCGCATTGCTCTTCAAACAGTTCAGGCGCTTTGTACACGACAAAACTATCAACGCCGCCCGACTGCTCGAATCATCGCAGACTTCGCCGGCATTTGCAGACCAATTCAATAAAGCGATTGTTTACGGCAGACAATATGAGTGATATTGAACATGAGCCGTTTGCAGATGATATGGATTTTGTAGACCGACACGAAAGCCGCTTCGGGCCAGTCTCCCGTGCATCCCAACCATCACCGGCCTGCGCACTGATTGCCGCTTAAACAATCTTGTGTGTCCAGCTGAATGCGGATACAAAGTGCGTGATGAGTTGTATGCAAGCTTTGCGAAACAGCAAAAACATCTCAAGGACAGAAATCGAACAGTCGCAATATTTCGCTGCGTCGTGATACGACAATTTTTTCAGCGGAAGCTCATGTTTGATTCGACGCTTTAATTTTTTAGACTCTGCAACAATTGCGCTAGAAAAATGACAGTCAAAGGCTGTACGCCACAAGATTCTTAAGCAAAGCAATTTCTGTTGCAAATTACAGGTGTTTCAGTGTTTAACAACAGTTCTTGAAGGCGAAAGTAATGCTTGGTATTCCATCTCGCCGCTCATTGCGACTCCAACGAAGACACTGTAATGATTACTGCGATTAAACGATAGGACGAAATCTCCGACGCTACTCCGTAAATTCTACGACGTCAGCGTGAATGTACAGCGTTGTCTTTGTGTACAGCAGCAGGTTAAGAATATCAGTATCATAGCGAATATTCGTAAGCACCAGATTCTTGTTTGCCGTACTTCCATGCTTCGCTTCGTAATTTTTCCACAAACTCTTGAGGGCATCATTATAGAGTGTCGCCGTGCCGCCCAGCCGTAGCAGCGCAAAGGTATTGCTGACATTACCCGCTGAAGTACCGAAGCCAATGAGATAATCCGCGAATGCGCTGCCTTCCACATCCCTGGCGAGGATGCTAAAATTTTTCTCGGACAACTCGACGTTTGTCACATTCGTTGAGAGTAGGGATCCGCCGGTTGTGCAAGCGGATAAAGAGAGTGCAGAGATCGACAGCAGCAGAGCCATGCTCTTTCTTAAACTCATCACAATAGTCTCCGGTTTATTGCCAACGTCAAGCACCATTCTATCAGGATTTCGCAAAATAATACTCCACAATCGGCAAAAGTATGCCAAATATCATATGTATGAGTTTTTTTCCGCAGTAAGTTTAGTCGGCGTTTCGGCAGATGACTGTGGTTTGTTGAATTCAGCTGCCGAAATCTTTCTTGCCGGACACTGAAGAATTAGCTCCGGGTGCAACTTTCATTGAAGACGGCATTGCTGCCGGGAAGCCCGCAAATCCTTAATTTTTTACCTTTCGTTTGATGCGCTGCGGTTTGTCATCGATGCCGGGAAAACGCCGCCTGTTGCTGAAAACGGCGATGAGTAATTTTTTGGTGAATACAGAGAATTGATGAATACAGAGAATTGAGAAGTAGCCGTGTTTTGCCTGACAACTCAGTCAACATTGACGAGGTTAACTCGCAGGCAATGCTCAACAACCACTCTAACTGGAACAAATCCATGCTTGATCAAAAAGCGGCCAGAGACCTGCTCCGGGTTCTAAATCCCTTTATCCTGGGCTCAGTTTTCCTCCTTGTCGTGTCGGGATGCGCCGATAGTAAAAGCAAGCCCGCAAAGGATTTCTCCATGAACGCCATTTCACAAGTCACGGGCGAAGAGGTGGCCGAGTTGCTGCCGCCGCCGGCAGTACCGGCGCCCATCACCCGCAAATACCCTACTAAGGTTGTCGTGAACATGGAGGTTAAAGAGTTTGTCGCACCCATCAGCGATGGTGTCGACTACACGTTCTGGACCTTTGGCGGCACCGTTCCGGGTCCTTTTATTCGTGTGCGGGAAGGTGATGAAGTCGAGTTTCACTTAAACAATCACCCGAGCAGCAAAATGCCGCACAACATCGACCTTCACGCCGTTACCGGCGCCGGCGGCGGTGCGGCTTCCTCGTTCACGGCACCGGGCCACAGCTCCCAGTTTTCCTTCAAGGTGCTTAATCCGGGTATCTACATCTACCACTGCGCAACCGCTCCGGTAGGTATGCATATCGCGAATGGAATGTATGGTCTGATCCTCGTCGAGCCGATAGGAGGCCTTCCGGAAGTGGACCGCGAATATTATGTCGTTCAGGGCGATTTTTACACCAAGGGCCGTTATGGCGAGGAAGGGCTGCAGCCCTTCGATATGGACAAAGCGCTCCGTGAAGAACCGGACTACGTCGTATTCAACGGCAGAGTTGGCGCGCTGACGGGTGATAATGTCCTGCGCGGCAATGTCGGCGAAAAGATACGCCTCTTTGTGGGTAATGGCGGGCCGAATCTGGTTTCGTCTTTCCACGTTATCGGCGAAATTTTCGACAAAGTTTATTTGGAAGGCGGCACCAACACCATCCAGGAAAATGTTCAAACGACGCTGGTGCCCGCCGGCGGCGCGGCGATCACCGAATTTTTGCTGGATGTTCCCGGCGACTACATCCTGGTTGATCATTCGATTTTCCGCGCGTTTAACAAAGGCGCTCTCGGCATATTAAAGGCAGAAGGTGAGGAAAATAAATCCGTCTATTCCGGCAAAGAGGAAGACATCGTCTACCTGCCGGAAGGCAGCGGTGTACAGTCAATCGAAAAAGACGCGCCGTCGCCGCCGGTGGCGTTGACGAAGAGCCAGAGCATCAGCGCCGGCAAACGCGTTTATGCCGCGAACTGCCTGGCATGCCATCAAGCCGAGGGACAAGGCATCGAAGGCGCATTTCCGCCCCTGGCGCGCTCGGACTACCTCATGGATGATAAGGTTCGCTCGATTCGCGTTATCACTGAAGGTCTGAGCGGACCGATAACAGTCAATGGCAAGGAGTACAACGGCGTCATGCCGGCCGTCAAGCTAACCGATGCTCAGGTTGCCAATGTGTTAAACTACGTACGCAACAGCTGGGGTAACAGCGGCGATGTCATAACGCCGGAAGAAGTCAAGAATGCCCGCGGCGGCCAGGCTGCTGCCGGTGAAAGCTCAGCACATTAAACAATTCCGGACGGAGTCGATGCCTGATTGCCGGCACATAACACTGTTGTTTCTTGCACTGGTGATGCAGGCCACGGATTTGGCTTATGCCCAGGCGCCTGATGGAATGGCTCGCGTTCCATCAGGCAGCTATCTGCCGATGTACCGCCCCGCCGAAGATTCAGGTCGTGTAGACGTGCCGGGCTTTTTTGCGGATACCTACCCCGTCACGAACGCCGACTTTCTTGAATTCGTCAAAGCCAATCCCTCATGGAGCCGTTCGAATGTCAGCAGATTGTTTGCCGATAATTCCTATCTGGCACTGTGGCAGGGGGACACGACGCTCGGACCGCAGTCGCCGGCGCGAAGTCCGGTAACACATGTATCCTGGTTTGCGGCGCGGGCTTTCGCCGCCTGGCGCGGTAAACGCCTGCCCACCCTTCACGAATGGGAATATGCAGCCCGCGCCGGTACGAACGAGGAGGATGCATCCGGCGATTCAACTTTTCTTCAGCGTATCCTGCAGTGGTACGGCAAGCCAAGCCCGGAGGTGTTGCCGCAGGTCGGCTCGGTCTATCGCAACTACTGGGGACTACACGATATGCATGGACTTGTCTGGGAGTGGGTGGAAGATTTTAACAGCGTCCTGATCAGCGGCGACAGCCGAAAAAATGCCGATAAGGACCGGCAGCTTTTTTGTGCCGGCGCAGCGACAGGAGTTGCCGATCCGAACGACTATGCCGCCTTTATGCGTTATGCTTTTCGCAGTAGTATACAGGCGAACTACTGTGTTGCAAACCTTGGCTTTCGCTGCGTGCAGGATCGTGCGCCATCACATCAAGTGGAGTACAATCGATGAGATCCGGACTTGTGATTTTGCTGATGGCCCTTGTTGTTTCCGCCTGCGGAGACCGGGACCAAAATGCGGCAGCGGATACGCAGAGCGGGCCACAGACACAGGATATTAGCAGCAGCCGGCCCGAGCAGGACAGCCCCGCCGATGTTTCCATTTACCAGCTTGCATCCGAATGGACCAACCAGCTTGGCAAACCGGTAGCGCTGGAGGATCTGGGCGGCAGCGTGCAGGTCGTGGCGATGGTGTTCACTAATTGTCAATATGCCTGTCCGCGGCTGACATCGGATATGCAGGCGATCGAATCTCAACTGTCGGCGGAAGAGGCCTCCGGAACGCGTTTCACCCTCTTTTCATTCGATGACGAGCGCGATACGCCGGCGGTGCTGCAAGCCTATGCCCGCAAGGAAAATCTGGATTCCACGCGCTGGACCCTGCTGCACGGCAAGCCAGACGATATCCGCGAACTGGCAATGGTACTCGGCGTGAAGTACAACAAGCTGGATGACGGCAGCTTCGGGCATTCGAATATCATTACCGTGCTCGATACAGACGGGGCAATTGTTCACCAGGAAGACGGGCTCGGCATCGAGCCTGAAAAAAGTCTGGAAGCCATCAGGGGGGCGTTGCGACGCCTACAAAAGTCACCTTAAGTGCGTCCGGAGTCATCTCTGATTTGCTCTGGTGGACGATGCTTTTTTGTCAGAAACGTTCAAAACCCGCTCGTTGACACAGAGGGACGTTTTTAAGTCGGCTGTTGCACCACACCGACGATTTCACTTTTGCGCCAATCTCGGAAAGCAAACACCGGTTCAAGCGGCTAGAATGATGCGCCAGACAAACCAGTGCAGCCCGCGCATAGTACACGAGGTCTGGCATTTTTCTCTCGCGTATTCCACCGTATTTTTGCCTAGCAACATAGCTTACTCTCCTAAGCGCCGAAGCTGTTATAGCGTAAACAAACCCATGACTGTTTTATCCAATATCGCTCTTATTGTCGCATTTGTGCATTTGCTTGTGATTCCGCATGAACTGGCTCACCTTGTTGCCGGTCGCGCTGTCGGGCTGCGGGTCTTTCGCGCGCTTGTCGGCAAAGGCAGATTATTGTTGCGCTTCAATGTCTGGGGTGTTCCCTTCGAAATCTATTCGCGTTTTTCTTGCTCAGGACTCTGTTATGTCACGCCCGGTGATTCTTTATCTGCGCTGCGTGTGCGAATGTTCATTTGCACTGCGGCGGGGCCATTCAGCCATATTTTGCTCATCGCATTAACGATGCTTGTTTTAGAAGACTATCTTCGAACCGAGACCTTCGATGATGTATTCGCTCCTGGATTCGATTTTATCGTGGCAAACGGAGTATTGTTCCTGGCAAGTATCATCCCACGGAACGTTAAGGTCCTCGGCCAGGTGGCTGTATCGGACGGCTATAGCCTGTTATGGACACCATTCTACAGCAGGGAAGTACTGGAGAATTATACAGCATATCGCTACTACTATGAAGCATTGGAGTGTGTGATAAAAAATGAAATCTGTGAATCCCTGAAGTGGATCGAGCGCGGCCTCGAACGATTTCCCGATTCGCTCGTTTTGTTGCCTCTCTATTTCGCGATTCTCATGGAGCATGGTCATATCGCTCAAGCACAACAGTTACTCAAGCAAAAAATCACTTCATCAAGCTTTAGCGATGTCGAAAAAGCGGTATTCGGAGCGCAGTTGGCCTATTCCTACATTCTATCGCGGGAATCGGAAAGATATCAGGAAATCGTCAGCCTGACGGACAATGCTAATCGGCTTGTGCCCGATACGCCCTATTATATCTGGCTTAAGAGTCTGGCATTGGCCGCAGGCGGCGAATGTGAGCGGGCTGTTGAGCTGCTGAATAAACTTGATTGGCCCGCTACTCCCTTTCCCTATGTTGAAGAAGAGGATATTCTGGCCCTGATCGCCAGCGCGCGCGCAATCGCCTATAGTCATGGCGGGAGCAAGGATGAAGCATTACTATGTCTGCAGGAAGTACGCATCTACAATAAAATACTACCGATAGGAAAAGTAGCAGAACAGACATACCGTGAAGTTTTTGTTAATGACCTGAATTCGCCATGACTTATGCCAGGGGCAAAGCTACATCACAGCTTAAACCGAATATATTGTGAACAAATGCTCGCTGGCTCAATAGTTCGCAATGAGTACTGACTTTCGATTTCCTCTAACTCATCTTTTGAAACGAGGTGACGTAACCATGCACTCTTTGTGGAAAATCATAAGTGCTGAAATTCAAGCGTGGTTGGATACAATTGAAGCGGGAACAGCCAGAAGAACTAAAAGATCAATTCGGAGCGAAGCGCGCCGGGCTGAATTGCCACATGCTCAGGTCCACAGTTCATAGGGACGACTGGCGAGTGATTCTTCCGAGGCAGTCTGACTCAATCACAGTGCTTTTGTTAAATCTTCGCTAGCGGCGGCATTTACGTTGACTCCCCCAGTCCCCCCGGCATTTCATCCGGCAACATTGCATTACTCCGATGTTCGATGGTGTTTCGGCTTACGACCCGTGCCGCGCCCGCCTTTAACAACTCCGCAAAGGCGATAGCGGCGAAGACCGCGAGAAAGTCTTTGCAAACCCGCGCTGCCAAAGGCGGGCGGCCCGGATACACCCAGCCCACCGGTCAAAAGCCCGCGCAACTGCCGCAACGCAGGCATCCAGGTTGATCTGAATACTCGCCTTCAAAACGGTTCATACCGGCCCCCTGCGCCTTTAAGATTCGAAGCAGGGCCGTAGTTTGAGGTCGGATATTGTAGCGCGCCGGTTATGAAATCTGCCTTCGATCAAACAACGGTGCTCGGCAGGGACAGGCCGATGCGCTGAAAGCCAAAAAGAATATAATTACCGCGTTTCAGCTGTTTTTCTGCGCTCCGCTGTAACACCAGGCGTCCTCCGTCGTTCTCTGCGCGGATGTCTCGCAAGCATACGATACTGCGTGAGTATCAGCAAGCGGTGACGGCATTGCGCCGGCCGGTCTACTCCTATGCCTATTACTATCTGCGCAATCGCGACGATGCCGAGGATATCACGCAGGAAGTGCTCCTGCGCCTCTGGCAGCATTGGG
>JANQRB010000120.1 GCA_028284775.1 Candidatus Kapaibacterium sp.
GACTTCCGATCCGTTACCGCTGTTCCAGCTGCGTGAAAAGCCGGTGAAGACAAAGCCCGCATGGACGCCTCCATCGAAGACCTGGCGGATGTTGTGCGCGCGGTCGGTATCAAAACCGCCGTACTTGAACTCTTGCACCAGGCCGGCGTTAAGATCGGTCCAGACGACATAGGCGTCTTCATTTTGGTTGGGGCTTACTGCCGGCGGCGTGTTGTTAAAACCGCAAAAGATAAGGCCCAGGGGTTGGTCGGCTGCATCGGTAAACACAAGACCGCTGGTTGCCCCTTCATCGAAGGAGCCGCCGAAGGACATCGTCTGCAGATATCCGCCAGCGCCATTATACATCGAAATCGTGGCATCCAGATTGCGGATTGTATTGTTAACACATGCGTTGGAAGGCACATCCCACTGTCCGAACACATAATAGTTGCCGTTCGTCGGGTCGCGATCGATGGCGGCGCCTGTTTCCAGGCGTCCGCTGGTCGGGTCCAGGAAGGATTGATAGGTTGGCTTGTCGACGGTGCAGCAATCCGGGTCGGGATCGAAGCTGTAGCAGACTACATCCTCCTGATGCTCCTCGACGTCCCACAGGGGATTGATGAGTTGGTCGGTATCCGGGTAGCTGGGTGCCAGAAAACCGATCGTGGAGGCAAAAGAAAAACGCATGTTGTCGGTCAGAGGCGCAATGACGGCAATTTCACATTCGTTGTTTAAGTTGCAGTCAAGCTTTTGCGCGTAGACATCGGGAGAAAGGTTGCTGCCTTGGTAGAAGCGGGTGCCAACGGTTACGAATCCGCCGTCATCAGTTCGTTCCAGACCATAGCCGTTCTCAAAGTGCGGGATGGCGTCGCCCAAGGCGCGCGCGGCGGTCAGTACTCCGTTGCCGTCGAGCGCGGCCAGGAACATATCGGGATTAAGGGACCCGTTGCCGTTCCAATCGCCGATAAAGACAAACTGATCGATACCCTGGAGGTTCGGCGCCCAGCGAATTTCGCGGGCCGGTTCAGCGCCGGTTGCCAGTGAGCCATAGGCATTGATCCAGACATTTCCGGATGTTAAATCGCCCGTAACGTTGGTGCGCATAACCAGGGCGTTGGATTGCCCCGCGTAGCGGGCTTCACCTGCAAAGACATAGCCGGTGGCTGTGCCGCCGGCGTCGTTGATAACCTGTACCGAAAATCCGAGTTCCTCCGATGTGCCGCCGTTGGGATCATTTATGCCGTAGCGGCGATACCGCAGAATGGTGCCGGCATTGTCGATCCAGAAAGCCTGCACAGCCTGGGTGAAGTTAACCGGATGCTCCCGGTAGCCGACAATCACAAAGCCGGTATTCGTGCCGTCGTCGAATTCCGCAACATCAAAGGCATAATCGTCCAGCGCGTCGCCTACAAGCAGCTCCCATTGACGCGCGCCGTTGGCATCCAGCCGAAGGACATAACAATCCCGACCGGTCGGACTGACCGGATCCGGGTCGTCACTGTCGCCCACGACGATGAAACCACCGCCCAGGTTTGCTGTAACGGCCTTTATTTTGCGTGCTTCGTCATTGCGATCCGCAAAGCCGTAAGCCCATGATTGTTGTGGCACCAGCATTGAATTAGTACGAGTGATCATCACGTTGCGGTTACCCAGGCCCATCGGCCCGAAGCTTTCGGTGTAGCCGACGCCAATAACGCCATGTTGTGCGGGATCGGGATTCTGAATCGCATCAACCGCCGACCAGCAAACGTCGTTGGCCGTGCCGCCGATCGCGGCATCCAGGTGCAGCGTGCCGTCGCGATTGGCGAGCACAAAATAAAAGTCGTTGGTCACGGGAAATATCGGCGTCGCGCCAAAAAACGAGGTCTGGCCTGCCAGGAGATAGGCCCCCAGACCACCGCTGGCATGCACGGTCGGGTTGACCTGCTCCACTGAATGCCCTCGCTGTTGCCGGCCGGGACTGACGAGCGGGTAGTAGTCCGCTACCCAGCGCTCCTGCAAAATTGTCGGACTGCAGGATGGCGACCAGTTTTGGGCGACTGAGTTGCTAAGGGGAAAACACCAACAGCACAATGCGCATACGGCATAGTTAAGCCAGCCCGCTTTGCGGGAAATTGTTAATCGCTTCATCAAGACTAACTCCAAAAGTTAAAAATGAATAAGGTGATCTTAACTCGTCTCGGTGCGCGTCTGCAATTCAAATTATCGGGTTGGAGGCAATACAGCCTGTATCCCTACGCGCGGTAAAGACAAGTGACTTTGATTTGGGAATGTTAACATACCGGCTGTTCAAACCGGTGAGCAAGCAGTAAAGAGTAACTGATCAAGTAAAGGGCATGCGTCAATTCCGAAATAGATATTCCAGGATATCCATCAGAAATCGACTGCTACCGGTGGGTGGCAAGCCCTGGTCCGAAAGGCTTCCTCTGATTGTGCGTAAAACATGATCTAACAATCAATTGCAGCATAGCATAGTGAATGCAGGTACAGTGTTGGAAAAGTAAATGCGGTATGTAAAGTGTTTCGAAATTGCCTGTTACGGTGGGTCTGGCAATACTGCCCTCAAGCAATCGAGGCACAAGATACATGATCGATCGCCAACATGCTATCAGAAAAATTCTGATTTTTGTCTAAGGGTTTTTCTGATCGCCTCTGTCTGCATTTGTTGTAGCAGTATAGATGCGAGACTCCATCTAGGTCTGTGCCAACAAAAATATTCACGAGCAGCAGCAAGGCTGTCATGCGATCATTGAGTAGTGCTCCCGCAAGCCTTGCAGGTAAGAGAAAGTCGAGATAAACTGCCGATTCCGAAAAGCAATGTTGATTAAAGAAATCGTTTCTTATACTGACGCGATCCTATAGCTCGATATAAGGTAGAAGGCAAAAGCTACTGTATCTCATAATCGGTGGCGAAGATAAGTCAGGTCGATAGCCTGAGCGGTTTATATACCGGCAGGTTGTCTTTGGTGAGCATGCAATATCTGTATCTCCTTCTGACGATTGTTCGGCGGTCTCATGAGATATTATGGGATCATAGGGTGGCAAGTCCGGATATGACTTGTTGAATTTCGTTTGAAAAAGAAGATCGTGTGCTGAGTTAAACTAAATCCATACTAGCTCAGAGAAGGACGCAGCTCAAGCGCCAAAAATGAAGATGCGATTGCCAGCTTAATTCAGTGGCCGCGTGTCGCAAGCCTTTCTAAAAAAGCGGCGGGCGATAGAATATTCACCCGCCGCTTCAATCAACTCTTCAGCTCTCACTCAACGACGATCAGCATTCTACCAAGCTGTTCACCTGTCGGCGTTGTGATACTGACCGTATAGCTTCCGGCACTCCACCCGACCGTACTGATCGCATGCGCTGCGCCGGAGGTCGCATCTTCAAGAGTACTCTGATAGATCGACTTTCCGAGCATGTCGGTAACAGACAGAATGAGTTGAGGCCTTGTTTCATGTGGGTAGTGTACCTGCAACAGGCTGCCTCGCCGCAGCGGATTTGGATACAAATCAAAATTACCCGGCTTAAGATTTTGGCCTATGTCTTCCACAGAAGTTGCTGTAAGCGATTCCGTGCTGTCATTTGCGCGCAACTCCGGAGCAAGTCCGGTGCTGCCGCCATTATCGATGAGCCCTGTTCCGCATTTTTCTTCGTCGCCGATAACCGCTCCAAAACTAACGTCGACAGGAGTAACACTCACTACAGGAGTTGCCACGACCGCAACAGCCGTTGTTGTGGGGCTCAGGACAATTTCAGTCGGTGGAGCGAAAAAATCATAACACGGATCGGTGGCAGTCAGCTTGCAGTCTGTTTTGACCAGATATGCGTCGCGATTAGGCGCTATGTCGAAAAAGCCGCCAAATGCGAATCCGCCATCGTTTGTGAGCGCAACTTCATAAGCGCCATCGTCGTCAAGTCCGCCAAACCGACGGCTAAACTCAACTGATCCGTCAAGCCCTGTTTTTAACGACCACATATTCGGGCCGCCGATGCCAGTAATGACAAATCCAAGATCGTTTGCCTGTCTCACCGAATGGGCTACATCAGTTTGTTGGCTGAAGTCGAGTTGTTTCGACCAGATGGGCGTGCCGTCACGGTCGGTAGACAGCAAGTAATAGTCGGATGTTCGCTGGCCGACAAGTATGTAACCGTCCTTGATGCAGCCATTGCCGATAGTCTGTTGTACACACCAGATACTCGAAACACCATCGGAGTAGTTAACTAAATTGCCTCCCCATTCCGGGATGCCCGAATTATCGATCTTCAGCAGGAAAGGTGTGTTGCCGGTACCCGTGACAATGAATCCATCGTCCATTATACCATCGTTGTCATCATCAGTTTGCTGAATGTAGGTGCCCAGAATGTCCGATGTCGCTGTTGAATAAAAGAACTCCCATCGCCGGCTTAAATTTGCATTGAGTCGCACAACGTAAGTTTTTAAGGGTGGCTGAATTGTGTGACCGACACATATGAAGCCATCAGGCTGGCCGCTTCCCGGATCAAGGCATTCCTGGCCACGCCACAATAGATGATCATCACTGCCGGTCTTCATGATTGCCGACATCAATGGGATGCCTGCCATGTTCGTTTTAACGACCCAGCCGTACACCTGATTCTGACAATAGTCGGTGCTGCCGGTTATGAGGTATCCTCCGTCTGACGTCTCAACTATTGACTCCGCAAAATCATTGGAAGTGTTTACTCCGGCGCCCGGCCAATACCGATTCTGAAAAACAGTGCCGGAAACCAGGAATCCGGCCGGATCCGTCTTACAGGCATAAAAATCCAGATTGGTCGAGACATCATGATAGAAGCCGCCCAGGATATAAGCTCCATCCGAAGTCTGTTCAACGGAATGGGCTTCTTCGATTACCGTCGGCTCGAATGGGGACTCGCCATAGACATGTTGAAACTGCACGGAAGCCGCGCTGCAACTTCTATCTAAACATAAGACATTTGCTGTCGTTTCTGTCGGCCACGAATTCTCGAAGTTTCCCTGACATTTTAGTTGCAAGATTGACCAACAGGCATTGGTGCTTGCTTCGACAACACCCTGATTTACACTTGTCGTAAAGTTGCTTGTCTCGTTGCAGCCGCTGCTTCCGCTAGAGTTAGTTTTAATAAGATAAAAATCGTTTGAGCCGCGGCCGAAGCTGAACGAAAAGCCGCCAATCGCATATCCCAGATCAGAGGTCTCCTCAATCGAAAAACCCTGATCATTACCGATACCTCCATAGGCCCACGCGTTAATGAGTGTACCGGATGCGTCAACCTTTACCGCATACACATCGTAGTTGCCGAAGCCGAAGCTTTGCGTTCTGCCTACCGCAACGAAAGCGCCGCCGCTGGTCTGCGTGATGCTTGTGCCGTAATCATCATCCGAGCCACCGAATACCCTGTTCCAGCGGACTGTGCCGTTCGTATTGAGGCGTAACAGATACACATCGCTTTTCCCCGCGCCGAAGCTCTCGGTTGAGCCTGCCACAATGTAGCCATCCGGTAGCCCGAAATTGTCCCGCGCTTCGCGGATGCTCATTCCTTCATCAAACCCTGCACCTCCGTAGGTCCTGGTCCAGAGGAGCGAACCATTTGAAGCCAGTTCGCAAACGACAACGTCCTTGTCTCCGGCACCGTGTTCGCCACCGATTCCGCCGGTCAAGACAAAATTCCCGCTACTGTTTTCGCGGATTTCGTAGCTGATATCCGGAGGCGTATCACTTGAAGAAATTACAGACGCCCATTCAAAATCGCCGTTGGCGTCGACTTTCAGAATTAACATATTGCCGAATATTATCGACGACCCGGCTGTGAAAGGCAATCCGAAGCTTCGGGTTTTGCCTGACGCGATAAAGCCTCCATCGGAAGTCTGTTGAACAAAATATCCCGTCTCTTCGCTACTCCCTCCGAATGTGCGCGACCAGAGAGGGACACCCTTTAAGTCGGTTTTAACAATATAGAAGTCTCTGTCGCCGGAGCTGTGACTGCTGTAAGAGCCGGTGTAGACATAGCCGTCAGGCCGACCATTGCCGTTCTCATCATACTCCTGAACGCAATGACCTTCTTCGAAAAATGAGTCGCCATTGTATCGCGACCATTCAATATTACCAAATTGATCAAACTTCACGAGCCATATGTTGTCTTGTTGAGATCCCGGAAAAGATCTTGTAGTGCCGATCATGATATATCCGCCATCATAGGTAGGATGCACATATTGACCTTTGTCGATATCTATACCTCCAGCCGTAGTTTGAAACTGAATAATCTGAGCATACAGGGATGTGTGCAAAATGACAAGCAAACTAAGTACTAACACCCAAGATTGCCTGTAGTTCGGTTTGAACACGTGATTTTCATTAGCCCTATTCATAACTAAACTCCTGTTGTCGAAATGATTACTTACTACTTACAAGTTTATCAGAGGAGATCGCCATGTGTGCATATCTGCGAGTCAGCTATCGGCCGGATCGATTCTGGACAATTAATGAGTGATTCATGTCCTGTCTCCGCTGTTTGCGATAGTCGGTAGAATAGATAGTTGTTCGGATCTAATGACAACTGAATCGGCAGGAATCGAAAGAGTCCGCCTCCTGTCTATGTGAAGACATAAACTGTATATAGTTGATAGAGCAACAGTTGCTGCAAACTTCGCTTAAACAAGCAAAGATAAATGAAGTAGATATTGCGATGGGCCGCAATCTACGATAGTCAGTGAGTTCCCGGCCGGGTGCCCAATCTGTTCCTGTCCAGTGTCCGGCTTGACATCATCTGTCGGACTCAAGAGTAAGATAATCAGGTCTAATAGTGAAGTCTATAGGACAAAGTCTATATTTGCCCGGTGGTGCAAATTTTATGTCGGTGTCGTTAAAGTTGAGTCTGCCGAATCTCCCCATCCGCCGCCGCCCGGCGTGTGTATCTCCAGGCGGTCACCGCTTCTGACCGTGGTATGTGCCAGGGATGGAAACTCTTCCTTGATTGCGCTTCCGGCACGCGTCAGAAAGTTAGTGCCGGGCGCGCCATCGCGACCGCCACGCAGACCAAAGGGGCCACGCTTACGGCGCTGCGTTAACAGAGACAGTTCAAGGCTGTCGAGAAATTCGATCTCCCGAATCATGCCGTCACCGCCCTGAAAGCGGCCCGCGCCGCCTGAGCCGCGCCGAATAGCCAGACGCAACACTCGCATGGGATAGTTGTGTTCCAGGATCTCCACATCGCTCAGTCGGGTATTGGTCATGTGGCTGTGGACGGCGGCGCTGCCATCGTAGCAAGGGCCCGCGCCGCTGCCGCCGCCCAGGGTTTCGTAGTAGCTGAATCGCTCATTGCCGCAGAATATGTTGTTCATGGTACCCTGGCTCGCGGCTGCAATGCCTAATGCACCGAAGATGACATCGACAATGCGCTGCGAGATTTCAACATTGCCGCCAACCACGGCCGCGTGTAGTCGCGGGTCGGAGTGGGCCGGCGGATTAAGCATTCCGGGCGGAATGACAAGACGAAGCGCTTCCAGCATGCCGGAATTCAAGGGCAGCGGGTCTTTGATCATACAGCGCAGACAGTACAGCACGGCGCTGCCAACGATCGCTGCGTTTGCATTGATACTGTTGGCTTGCACCGGCGCCGACCCGCTGAAGTCGATTGTCATCGCTGTGCCGTCAACCTCAATCCGTACAAAGATCGCAGCACCGTCATCCATTTCATCTTTAAATTGATACCGGCCGTCGGGTATTTGCCGGATGCGATCGCGGACGATGGCGGCACTCAACTCACGCAGATACTTCATGTATGCTTTGATGGTTGGATAGGAGTGCTCATCGCTCAGTTCAATCAGCAAGCCCGCGCCAATATGGTTGGCGGCGATGGCGGCGCGCAGGTCGGCGATGTTTTCCTCTGCCGCGCGGGAGGGATAGGGTGCCGTCGTTAACAACTCCCGCAACTCGTCTTCGCAAAATCGGCCTTGTTCAACAATGCGGAAGGCGTTAAAAACGACGCCTTCCTCGGCGAGTGAAGTTGCGAAAGGGTAGCCCGAACCCGGTCGGACGCCGCCGATTTCGGCATGATGCGCCCTTGATGCCGTAAAAAAACGAATGCTTGCCGAGTCAGGGGCGAAGACCGGCGTAACGACGGTGAGGTCAGGCAAATGCGAGCCGCCATAGTCCGGTGAATTGGAGAGGAATACGTCGCCTGGGCGCATTGAAAGTTCGGCGTTCAGCAATGACTTAACAGTTGCGCTGATAGCGCCGAGATGAACAGGTATGTGTGGTGCATTAACGAGCAGATTGCCGGCGCCGTCGAGCAAAGCGCAGGAAAAATCAAGACGCTCTTTCACATTAGTCGAGATTGCCGTTTTCTGCAGCGTCAGGCCCATTTGTTCGGCGATCTGCGTAAAGGCGTTGTTAAACAATTCGAGACGCAGCGGGTCGCGGCGCGTATCCCCGGATGGCCGCTTTGCCTGACTCTGATCGCTGCGCAGGATGAGAGAGCCTTCGGAGTTAAGCTCCGCCCGCCAGCACGGCTCGATCAGGATGGTGGAGTACTCATCCGTGATGAGGGCCGGTCCGGCGATGATATGGCCGGGGCGCAGCGGCGCGCGATGAAAGACGGGCGTCGACTGCCACTGCCCTCCGAATGATACCGGCTGATGCGTCATCGGCGAAGCAGCACCGGCCGCGGGCGCCAGAGTGTTTGGTCCGGCTTTGGGCGTCAGTCCGGTGACCGACACCCGAATCGCCACCAGTTCGACAGGACGCGCCTGCTGTCGATAACCATAGTATTGTATGTGCCGCTCTTCAAAAGCGGCGCGCCAGTCACCGTCTTCCGGAACATCGATCGAGAGTGCGGCCTGCGTGCCTTTGTAGCGCATCGAGAAGCTGAGCCTGGCCGCCTGGATCCGCTCAGCTGAGACCCGCTCCGCCAGGACCGCCTCGCGTGCCCTGGCGGTCAGCCTGAGAAATTCTTCGGCGAGAGACCGGGGGACGGATGGCGACCAGTCAACTAAAAGCGTCTGTTCGGCAAGACGGGTAATGTCGGCCTGCCCGGCGCCATATGCGCTCAGCACGCCGGCCAGGGGGTGGATCAGTACTGTCTGTATACCGAGCAGCTCCGCCAGCGCACAGGCATGCTGCGGCGCGGCACCGCCATAAGCAACCAGACTGTGATCGGAGGGATCATATCCACGCGCGGTTGAGATAGCTTTGATAGCGGCGGCCATGCGTTCATTCGCAATTCTGATGAATGCTTCGGCGAGCTGAACGACACTGTAGCTGAGATCCTGCTGCGTCGCGATTTGACGGCAGAGAGAATCCAGCTGTTGCCGGGCTGCATCGGGATCGAGCGGAAACTGGAAATGCTCGTCGATGATTCGTCCCGTGATCAGATTCATATCCGTAATAGTCAGCGGGCCGCCCCGTCCATAGCATGCCGGTCCGGGATCCGCGCCCGCGCTGGCCGGTCCTACCAGCAGGCGCCGTCCGTCGAAACGGCAGATGGAGCCGCCGCCCGCCGCCACTGTTTCAATAGCGAGCAGAGGCTGTGCGATCCGAATGCCGTCTTTAACACTTTGAGACTGATATTCGAAACGAGCTTCGTAGCGGCTGACATCCGTGGATGTTCCCCCCATATCAAAGGTGATCGCGGGGCATAGGCCTGCCGTTTCGGCCGCACGTGCCGCACCCACAACGCCGCCTGCCGGCCCGCTGAGAATGCTGTCGACGGCGCGAAACTGTCGGGCGCCGGCCAGGCTGCCTGAAGAAGTAACGTAGCGGATCGCCGCCTGCGGCAAACCGGCCTGCAGTAGCTCCATTTCCCTTCGGATCGTCGGCGCCAGGTAAGCATCGAGCAGCGTCGTGTCCGCCCGATCGAGCAAGCCGATGACAGGCGCCAGCTCCGAGGACAGCGACAGGTTGGTGAAGCCGAGTTCGCGGGCCAGAGCGGCCGCTTCCTGTTCATGCGCCGGGTTGCGCCAGGCATGCGGCAGACAGATAGCCAGACTCATACTTCGGTCATCGCCCAAGGCCAGTAATTGCCGGCGCAATACCTCGGTATCGAATTCTTGCAATTCCCTGCCTTCGGCATCGAGCCGGCCGCCGACTTCGATTGTGTCCGACACAAGGCTCGCCGGCTTGTTAATCGCGAGCGCAAAGAGCTCCGGTCGGGCCTGATTGCCGATTTGCGGCAGGTCGGCGAAACCTTCGGTCGTGATAAAAACCGTTCGCGATCCCTTGCGTTCGAGCAGCGCATTGGTGCCCCGGGTGCTGCCCAGCCGCAGGTCAATAGCGCCAACCGGCTCGTCGAGTCGCAAGCCCAGCAAACGGCGAATGCCCAGCAGCGGCGCGCTTTCACCGGATGTCAGTTCATAAGACATACCGGTAATCGGTGTAAACGAACAGGGCCGTTCCAGTTGCAGTGCCGTGCTGGCGGCATCAAAAGCGCTGACGGGAGATGTGTGCCGAATGGAGCCGTCCGAATCCAGCAGACGCAATTCGTAGGAACGGTAAAAATTGTCCGGCTCTGAGTTTTTCCGGTGATCGACTATGGTACGGTAGGTAGATCCTTCGTCCACTCGGCCGCGAATCACTGCCGAGCTGAGCGTCTTGAGTGAAGTTATCCGTCCGTCCGGCCTGAGCAGAATGCAATCGGTAAATGTACCGCCGACATCAATGAGAATCTGCATGCTGTTCTGCATTGAAAGAGACATGTGAAATCTCGCATAAAGCGAGACTTCACATATCCGAATTGACTGTCTTCTTTACAAAGCGTGCAAGATATCACAATTTTGTGATATCTAATCGATCGTAAACCCGCAAGGCAATACATTCAATGTATCGCCGGTTGGCAGGATACAAGTGTCGCCTATCTCGCATAGCGTGCCATCGATATTTACCCAGAGAACACAACAGGAATTTGATCCAAACCAGATCACTCCCGCGGAATTCGCCTCGGCAGGAGTGGGAACCGTTGAAACCGCGCAACTGGTGGCCGCCGTAAAGAAATAAGTATTTGTCGATCTGTTGATAAAGGACCCTACGATACAGCTCGACTCGACTGTGCTTGTCATACCAACAAAAAATACGGTCACTAAACACGTCAGGCTCATCATCATTTTGACGATTTTCATAATTAATCTCCACATTAGTTAACAAATTACACTTTGAGCGATGGTGTCACGATCTCTCGAAACATCGGATACGCAAATTCAGGAGCCCACGAAGATCTTGTCGTCGACCCCGGACAGTGTGAGAATTTTGATGGCGCCACTACAAAACAATACTGCTTGCGTGTCTGTCTGTCGAGTGCTGCCAATTAAAGAGAACCGGACTAATGATTCAAGCGAATATTCCTCATTACTTACAAGACTAGAGTGATCGCCATGGCCGAAATTATTGCTAAATCAAGGATTTTGATCAAAAATCCAATTAGTGACTTTACACAATCAACAGAATCTTGTACGATATCAATCTTTGGTGCAGGATATCTTTAAGCGAGGACATCGCAGCCTGTAACAATATCCAGCCTGATTTGTTTGCAAAACTGTTCTATGCCAGCCGCACAGGATTGCCTTGTTCCCGACCCCTGGTTAATGCCTGCGTTTCCGCCAAGCTGCATCTGATCATGGCAGCGAAGATGTATCGGTATATCGCTGCCTTTTTTGCGGAATCAGTCAATAATCAAGTTGTACTACAACATTCACTGTGAGATCAAAAGGATGAAGAGACCAAGCGACAGATTGTTCCATCTCATTAAATCACTTACAAAGTCCGAGAAAGCCTACATTGGTAAAATGGCGCGACGATACACAAGAGGCAAACAAAACAACTATCTCAAGCTGTTCTATGCCATCGACAAACAAAAACACTACGATGAGGAGAGCCTGAAAGCGGAGCTGCACAAGGAAAAATTTCTTACATACCTTCCACGTGTTAAAAACTTCCTGACGGTGATGATTCTGGATTGTTTAAGTGCCAAACACAGCGGCAATAGAGTGCAGTCAAGCATCCGGAGCTTGCTTTCGCAATGTGAATTGCTTGCTGATAGAGGACTATTCGATCATTGCCTGTCACTGTATGGTAGAGCCAAAGCTTTGGCTCGCAGACACAGCCTGAATAGTTATTATCTGGAAATACTCTATCGTGAAATTCAAACTCTGAGACGCGCCGGCTATTCTGACAAAAAAAGTATCGATAGAAGCTATGCTTCTCTAAAGACCTTGCGAAAGGTGGTGTTCGAGCTGCAGCAGCAGTTGGAATACTATGAGATTTATGTACAGCTTAACGATCTTGTTAATGAGAACTGGGTCTCGTCAGATAACGAAGCTTCCGGCAGGATCGCCAAGCTGCTGGCTGACCCGTTGTTAGGTGCTAACTCTGAAGATCTGCCCCGAGATGCACAGCAACTCTATATCCATATTAAACTGACCGAAGCATACTATCTTCAGAATAAGTCTTTAATGATGCATTACAGTCGTAAGATGCTCGAATTCGACCTCGCTATGCCGGAGTTGTTAAGGATTGATCCGCTCGCGATGCTGCATTCTTTGAGTGCGCACACGGATGCATGTATTAGATTACAGAAGTTTAAAGAAGCCGGTCAGCTCGTTGAGCGAATCGGCTCACTTTCCCTGAAGGCATCGGCTCTCAAGGCACATGCTTTTGTCAAATACTATACGCACAAAATCAGGCTGCTCGGCGCACAGGTCAGGCTGAGGGAAGCCGAGCAACTGATACCGGAAATTGAAGCTGGCATTAGTTGTCATATTGCATACTTAACATGTGCAAACCTGCACGCTCTGTATCTGAATCTTGCTAAAGTCAATCTCTACCTCGCTCAACATTCGCAGGCATTGCATTGGCTTAACAAGATACTTCATGATCCGCACTGCGGTCATACCAGTAGATACTTCTACTGTTATATGTCGGTTTTGAGCGCAATCCTGCATTTCGAACTTAACAACATCGACTATCTCCCGCGGGCCCTGCGACTTGTCGATCGCTACAGCGAAAATGGAAACATTCTCCAAATCTATGATAGGGCGATTCTTCGTTTTCTCGGCCAGGTGCCTGCCATTACAGGCGGAGGGCTGCTGCAGCGAGGTCTTTGTCAGCTGCAAGGACAGGTAATGGCGACGGACGCTGCCACCCTACAAAAAGGCGTCGGCGGCTTTTTTGACTGTCTGTCCTGGCTTGAAAGTAAGACCAGCGGTGAGACGATGCTGCACATACTTCGTCGTAAGGCGAGATGTACGAAAGGCGATGAAGCTCAACGCGGCACGGAGGAAATGGGGGTGCCGGAGTCAGTATCGGAATTCTCTCGAGCGGAGTAAGGGAAGATCGGCCGACGGTGAAAGTCGTTTGCCGGCATATCGTCGTCGCCGTTCACAGCGAAATTTCTACCCTTAATTTCATTTGACTGACCAATCACCGCGAATGCCGGCGGGGGAGTCAGGCTTTTTGACAGTGTTGGTGTAGGTTTTTACTCCCGGCGCTTCCGGCGCCCGCAATCCTTTTTTTGAATGCAGCGAATAACTGAATCAGGCGGAAGTAGTTTAGTGCCACGCCGCAAGACTGTCAAGGAACTGAACGAACGGGAACGGCCACGTAAAAAGATCAGGCTGGACGGCGCCGAGACGCTGTCTGACATCGAACTGCTGGCCGTGGTGCTGGGCAGCGGCAGCAGGGGGCGCGATGTGCTGAGCCTTGCGCGCGACGTGTTGCGCCTGCTCGACTCGCAAAGGCGTCGTCCGACAATCGGCGAGCTGGAAACCATTCCGGGCATCAAGGAGGCAAAATCGTCGATAATCGTTGCCGCCCTCGAGTTTTTTCGGCGCCGTATGCACCCCGGCGAAATCCAGATCGAGACGGCTGTGGACGTACTGCCGCTGCTGCGTCATTTCATCGATCGCCGTCAGGAGTACTTCTTCTGCGTCTCGCTCAACGGCGCCCGCGAAGTGCTGGCAACCCGCATCGTCACGGTCGGGACGGTTGACACTGTACTCGTGCACCCGCGTGAAGTCTTTGCCGACCCGATCACCGATCGCGCCTCAGCCGTCGTCCTTGCTCACAATCATCCATCGGGCAACGTCAGACCCAGTGAACAGGATCGTGTCATCACGCGGCGGCTGCTGGAGGCGGGCGAACTCCTGGGCCTGCAGGTGCTGGATCATATCATATTCTGTCGCGAGCATTATTTCAGCTTTGCCGAGCACAATCTGCTGAGAACCGCCTAGCATTCGCGATGCCAATCTCTTCGAATGTACCACAAGCGCGGAGTCGCTGCGCCGGGGCAAAAAGAACCCCAAGCAAAATTTGCGGGTTGCTCTATCGTTTAGGCCAGGGCTGCAGCGAGAATCGCGGCGGATGACAACAAATGCAGGCACAGGCTGCCGATGAAAGTGTTGTTCATACTATTGTTGGTCGTTTTCACCTGCACGGGTATTCCGCAGGTCGGGGCGCAGATGCGTCATGATATCGAAGTCATCGAAGTCGATGATGCCGAAGAACTGCAGGACCTGCTCGCTGACGCGATCGACTTTGTTGAAATTCGGCTCGCGCCCGGCATCTACGAACTCGAGCCTACTGCGGATCGCGAATCCGTCTGCGGCAACTGTGATACCACGACCCGCGACCTGCCCTTCAGCTATGGACTGCGCCTGAGCGGTATCAAGGTTGGCATTGTCGGCCCGGAGGAGGGACGGGCGCTTATCCGTACCAATGCCGGTTACGGATTGCATTTTCTTGATTGTGAAGAATGCTTCGTGGAAAACCTGACGATCACGGGCGGTAGGCGCGACAGCAGCGCGGATGCCAGCAATGCCGGGATTGTTGTGCAGCGCAGCGATGTCACGATTGTTAACAACCACATCGAGTACAACATCGGCGGCAGCGATCTTGTTGCGGCGAATGTTGTCGGCATTATGGGAATTTGCGGCCGGGAAAACTCGCGTTCGACGATTATCGCCAATCATATTAGGGCTAACTCCTGGGATGGCATTGCTCTGTACCGCGATGCACAGGCAGCTATCAGTGACAATGTTATCGATGGAGTGGATAAAGCGCGCAGCGGGCGTATTGGCGGCGGCCGCGGCGTCGGAATCAGCCTGAGCTGGAATGCTTCGGCCTCACTGCGGAATAATGTCGTCCGGCGCTACTGGAAAGGCATCGGAATTTCGGGTGCGGCCGATGCCATCGTCAAGGGCAATATCGTGGAGGACATTCTGACATGGGGCATTGCAATATGGGATGCCCGCGGAAGCTCGCCCGGAGTATTGCTTCAATCTAACGTCATTTATAACACGGGTGCCTGTGGTGCGCTCATCAATATTGCAAAACTGAAAGATGGCCTTGGCTTGTTTCAGGGGAATTTTCTCGTTCAGACAGGGCTGAACGAAGCCTTCGATGCGCCGGAGCAATATTGCTATCAATGCGCCCTGGCCGAACACAAGGTGCCGCCGGGTTTTCGCATTCGTGACAATGTGTTTTTCGGCAATCGTCGTGGCGATGATCGTTTGCCGGACCGCAACATCTCCGCCAGGGAATTCGATGCAGCCATAAAGCTCTGGTGCGAACGGGCGCAGAAGCGTGAGGCTTTTGCAGGGAGTGACTTTCTGCGCCGCGTCTGTTCATCGAATGAGGACGATGACAGTGGAGCAGAATAGAGACGGCCGCGCAAGTCAGCATTCCTTGTGGCTGGTGCCGGCGCCGCCGCTTGCCGATGAGTTAACATCGACTATTCGTGAATTGGCCGGGCGCTACGACTCGGTCGCTTTTACCCCGCATATTACGCTGCTGGGCAGCCTTGCCACTGATGCCGCCCGCAAGCCTGATTTGCGGCGAAGTCTGGCCGGGCTGCCAGTGCCATTGCAGGCGCGATTTACAGCCGTGACCTGCGGCAGCGAGTACTTCCGGCGACTGTATCTTGCTGTTGCCCTTTCGGACGACATCGCGGCGGCGCATCAGTTAGCGCTGCAAAAGCTTTATGGTAGCCATGAGCGACCTTTTCAACCCCACCTCAGCCTTTTGTATGCCGATCCGGGACGGAAGATCGACGAGAGTCTGCTGCGGTCCATCGAGCGCCGCTATGTTAATCGGGTATGTCCGATTGAAAAATTGGTTCTCATGTCTACAGCGGGGCCCGTGGCTTCATGGCAGCCTCGTGACGAAATAAGCTTAGCGAAGATAAATAAGCGAAAAGGATGTTAATGAATACCGGCGTATCGACAAGAGAAAACGCGTTGTTTACTAATGTGGCGCTTGGGATGGTACTGCTGACTGTCCTCGGTCTTTTCGCATGTGCCTCGTCGGGCGACAGCTCCGAAGGTCGGACGGCTGATAGCGACACAACGACAGTGCTGATCACGCTGGAACGCACCGTCTGTTTCGGCTTTTGCCCGGAATACCGGCTGGCACTGCACGGTGATGGTCGGGTGGAATACGAAGGCATTCGCAATGTAGCGACCCTTGGGCGCCGGACAGCCGCCATCAACGGAAAAGAGGTCCGCATTCTGGCTGCCTCACTGGTCGATTCGGGCTACTTCGATTTGAATAATCGCTATGAAAACAGACGGGTCACCGATATGCCATCGGTGCTGACTTCCGTGAGGATCGGGAATCGCGTCAAAAGCATTTCGCACTATATGGGTGACTTCAGTGCGCCGGAAAGCCTGAGTGCCATGGAAAACGCGATCGATTCGGTTGCGCGGAGCAAGCAATGGATTGAAGAATAAGCTGCCTGCCGGATGCTACTTGCGGTCGAAGAGCAGATAAACGTCTGCGGCAAGCGCATATCTTGCCGAAACAGCGTTAGTCGTATCATCCAGATAGATGAGCATGCTACCGCTGATCACCATTTCCGAGCTGCCTGGTACTGTCCTTGAAGTCAGCTTGCATTCGAGTGTGGCGACTTTGGTGCTGGGTTTAAGATTGCTGCCCGAAGTGCGAAAAAAGGGACGGTAGCTTAACTCGGCGCCATTGCCGCTTGCCGGGTCAGCAGCCAGGGTGAGCTCTTTGTTTAACTCAACATCGCTGAAATTAAAGCGGAGGGCGAGCACGCCATCTTTTCCGGCCGGATTGGGAACTTCGAGGTCGACCCTTGCTTGCAGCAGGGTCTTATTCGGATCTTTGGTGATCTGCCATTCCATTTGTCGGGTTTGATAGGCCCAGGGCTGTATTCTCAGGTTGCCGCGCGCGTCCAGCGGCAGAAATTCGACGGCGTCGAAAGCCAGCCGGACAGGCTTCAGATAGTCCTGAGAATCCCCGGGTGCATCGTCATCCGGCTGCTTGTCATCACCGGCGTCTTTGAGCGTTTCCTTGCGGGGCGTTTCGACTTTAAGAGCCGACTCGCAGGCGCTGATGCCGGCCATGCCTACAATGATCAGAAGCAGGATAATGCAGGTTCTTGTCATAGGGGGAATTTATCTTCAGTACAATAGCTGAAAGCTGCCTTTCAACTTTAATTGATAACCCTGAATATTAACCGGCAGCTCGACATCGAACACTCCCTCGATGCCGCCTGCATAGTCGCCATTGCCCAGCAAACTGCCGTCGAGAAGTTCACAGGCCAGTTCGGCCTTGTCGTTAAACTGAAAGTCGGTGCGTTGGGCCGGCGGAATGAAGCTGCGCCGAAGTTCGATTAACAATTCCTGGTCACGATTTCCGCTTCCCGGAGTACTTTCCTCATTGATAATATGGATATCTGGCACGGTCAGCGAATCCAGACTCACGACGATCGACTCGATTCCAATGAGTTGATTGGCGTTGTCCGGCGCATTCGACATCCGTTCTTTCAGCTCGAGATCCAGCCACAGACGCAATTCGCCGTCGGCCGTATCGATCAGTATTTCCTGGCGTTCAGCAACGAATTCCCAGGGGAATGTTTCTTTGTTTGAATAAAAACTCTGATCGAGCCTGAAGCTCATGTTTACCTGCGCCGGCTGAAAGGGCGGCGGCGGATCCGTTCGTTTCGGAGTATCGAGATTGATTGCATTGTCGCAGGAGACAAAGCAGAGCCCCGCGGCCAGAATCGATAAAATGGATAAAGAAATTTTATTCATGACTCTATCTCAAAATCGGTACGAAACGCCATAGCTGAAGGCAAACTTGCCGGAAGCAAAATTGCTCTTGTCCTGCCGGTAAAACAAATGCGAATACTCTACGCCGCCGACCAGGCTGATATGGCTGTCGGGCGTAAAGCTCGCGCCGAGCATCGGTTTCAGGACGAAGCCAAAGCGGTTGAATCCGGTCGTCAGCTGACCGAAGGGGGCGAACAAGGATTTGTTGTCAATCAGATACATTCGGCCGACCAGGCCGCCCCAGAACATTCGCGGCTTTTGCTGTACTTCCACGGATTTGCCTTCCGCGTTAACCGCGTCGAAAACCTGGCCGAAGACTTCCTGCCCGAAGGCGGGGCCAAAGCTGATATTCTCGCCGACATTCCACAAAACATTAACAGCCATGTGGTTAAACCATGGATCGCCGCCGGAGGAAACATCGGCATTCTGCGAATAGTGGAAGTCGCTGTTGCCGCGCAATTCAACCGAGACCTTTACCGGCGACTCCGTCGTGATCAACCGGTCGAGATTCAAGCCGGCAAATGCGTCGGGCGCGGCTTCGAGCGGCCTGAGGCCCGATTGATTCGCTGACGGCGCATTCAGGCTATTGGACACTTCAGCTAACAATGTCGTGTATTGCAGGCCGGCATGCCTTTCTTGTTGATAAACAGGCGCTTCATCTTCCCTGATAGCTGGAGTAGCATCATCAGTTGAGGTCGGTTCGGCGGGAAGGGGGTCGGGATACACGAACTTAACCACTTCGCGCGGAGCGACCTGCTCGGGAAGCACTGCCGAAGCGAGCATCGTCTGATTGTCCCCATAGGGATAGGGCGACGAATTAATCCGTTCAAATGACAGGTCGCGCTGAAGCGTTTCGCTCGTATCCGCCGCCAGGCTGGCAGGCGTATCGTTGTTCATTGTCGTCAGAAACACGGCGCTGGTCACCACCGTCGACAGCGCGGCCGCTACGACAGCTTGCGAATATTTGCCAAAAAACGAGGCGACCGATGTCGACAGCGACGATAGCGCTCCCTGCGAGCCTGCCGTCGCTATCGGCGCAACCGGAGCCGTAAAGCCCAACTGCGAGAAAATTGCGTGGGTCGAAGCAGCGCTGGGTGTAAAGGCCACCTTGTCCGATCCGACGGCGCGGCGAATAGCCAGCAATTCCTTGAGCTCAGAGCGCAAGTCTTCATTGGCGGAAAGGCCGCTGAACAGGGTGTCTTCTTTTGCGACATCCAGGCTGCCGTCGAGAAATTCGCTGATTAACTCCGAGTAATTCATAGGGCATTCGCTGTCGAATCTTTATTGAAGTTTGTCGTTTGTCGACAATTTAACGTGCCAGATCTTTCAGATATGGCGAGAGAATCGTCCGCACCTGCTGTTTGGCGCGAAAGACGCGCGTCTTGACGGCCGATACGGAATCACCGACGATTTGCGAGATTTCTTTATAGGAGAGACCGTCGTATTCGCGCAGTACGAAAGCTTCGCGATATTCCACCTCCAACAGCTCGAGCGCCATTGCGATAAGGTCTAGCATCTCTGCCTGCTCGTGCGAATGAGCTTTGCTGGCAAAGTGGAAATTGTCGATCGCGACGGTATCGCGTTTGTCGCGCTTGTAGTTGAGGCATAAATTACGCGCGATACGCAGGAGGAATCCCGGGACATTGGTCATGTTTCGGTCGACCTGCGCACTCTTGTAGAAGCGCAAAAAGGTCTCCTGAAAAATATCCTCCGCCTGCTCATAATTGCCGACGACGCGCAGACAATAAGCGTGGATGCGGGGCGAATAGCGATTGTACAACTCGCTGAACGCCGCCTCGGCCTCGCGTTTGGGGCCTTTGAGCATGTAAAACAGCCCATCATCCGTTTCGTCTGCGTATTTGCTTCTGGTCATACGCCCGCATCGTGCAATCCGTGAATACCGGTCCTGCGAACAATAACACGGTTTTGCAAAAAGGATGCAAATTTTCTGGCGGACAGAGTATCTGTAACAATTGATCACAGGCGGTGTTATTCGACGCTTGAAAGCCTGCTCCCGGCAGGTTCCCCTTGTGAGCATAGGTACTAACCCTTGAAGATACCGGAGATGAGGATGCGGATTTCGCCCCGATTATGGCTGTTGCTCTTATGCTCCGCGCTCGTGTTGCTGAGTGCCGGCGCAAGGGTCTCGGCAGCACCTCCCGCTGCGCCACAGTCGGTGAAGGCGGAACTCATTCTCTTGGCGGGAACTACCGAGCAGCACGTCCTTCTCAGTTGGCTGGAGAACCGAAGCGAAGGTCGGACGGATGGCTATCGCATCTTTGTCGCGCGGAATAATGCCGCCGAATTCACACTCTTTGGCGAGAGTCTGCTGACCACCTGGCAGGCAGGCCCGCTTGCGCCGGGCTTTTATCAGTTTCATGTGCGGGCCTATAACAAGGAAGGCCAGAGCCCTCCCAGCGCGGTCGTCAATGTAGATGTAGGTGATCTGGATGACCCGGATAGCCCAAGCCCGCTGATCGAGTTTACGTCAACGCCGGAGACAGAAGCGCGGCAGGGTGACGTCTACCGGACGGAGATCAGAGCGCTATCCAAAGTTGCGGGAACACTGTCCTATGAATTGCGCCAGGGTCCGCAGGGAATGCTGCTGGATCCGATCAGTGGCGCGATTGAGTGGCGGCCTGCCGATCCAGGCGCGTTTACTGTGAGAGTTCGTGCCTGGCTGAGCACGGCCAGACCTTTGTGGGCCGAACAGGAATGGCGAATTGCGGTAGCGCCGCGCGACGATGACCCGGGCGACCCCGGGCAGCCCTGCGCCGAGCTGCGCGGACAGGTTGTCGGCCCGAGCGGCGACCTGCTGCAGATCGGAATTCTGACGCTGATCCGGGTCGATGGCTCCGAATCGGACTCCTTCAATTCCGAGAGCGGCGATCTGCTGTCCCGGACGATACAAAAAGGCCAGTTCGAAATACTGGTGCCGGCGGGTCGCTATGTGGCATTTGTTTCCGGTCCGGGAATCAGCGAAACCTGGTACGGCGGCGGTCAGGATGTACGCCAGGCCCGTCGGTTCACCTTGGAATGCGGCAGCGTGCACAATATGTCCCTGATCGCGCGGAAACGCAGTCTCAGAGGCCAAAGGACGCTGAGCGGACAGACCGTCGACGCGCTCAGCGGCGAGCCTGTGGCAGGGACAATATTCTTTTCCGTTGCTCCCGGGATCAATATCAGCCCTGATTTTTGGGACAATCATTTGCCCTATCCAAGCGAATATATCCGAACGGATTTCGACGGCAACTTCAGCATTACGCTGCCTGAAGGTATTCCTTTCGTCGCGGAAGCTTTGCCGTTTATCGCGGATAACAGTCAATATCCGGATGTTGAAGGCCACCAGTCCCGCTATTATGGCGGTACTGCGGATCCAGCCGAAGCCCTGCGTTTGCCTGAGGGCATGAGCTCGGCGCCGCTTCGGATCGAATTGCCGACCTTGCCGCAGATTGACAATGTACTGCGAGGCAGCGTGGTCGCCGGCAGCGATCGACAGGGCCAGCCCGCTCGGATACGATTGCTGCGTCTTGTCGTGGACGCGAACGGCCAGATGCGTATCGATGCCCGCTCGACCGGTTCGGATATTGCCGGTCGCTTCGAAATATTTAATCTGGAACCCGGCGATTATCTGATTCAGGCGATACCCTTCGGCAAGACCTTTCTGCCGAGCTATGCTACAAGGGACGGCAACCCCGCTCTGCACTGGCAAGAGGCCCGCCTGTTGCATGTAGAAGCGAGCGGCCGCATTTTGGAAGATTTGCAGATTGCTTTACCCCTCAATGCGGGGCTGCTGGGCCGGACCGGAATACAGGGCAGGGTTGAACGAACACAGCACAACGGCGTGTCCTCGGCGATCGCCGGCGCTATCCTTTATGCCATTAAGAACGACGGCAGTGTGGCGGACTTTACGATCAGTGATCAGACAGGCGCATTTGACTTTCGTTGGCTCAGCGCCGGCCGTTATACGATTCTCGTTGACAAACCCGGATTTGAGATTCTTACGGAAAGCATAAGTCTGGATTATGAATCAAGGGTATTTGTGAACCGAAGATTCGTACTGCAGGACCTCAATGCCAGCACGACCGACGTGCAGACTTTGGGGGCCGACTTTCCCTCGGTCCTTGTTTCTCCGAATCCGGCGCGACACAGCGCGCGCTGCATTTTTACTTCGCCCACAAGCGGCTCTATACAGTTTCGTCTTATCGACAGCCGCGGACGGGAAGTTTTTTCGGACGAAATCGTTGCAATCGCGGGTCCAAATACTTATATTATCGACACTAGTTTGTTTGCCGCCGGAATTTACATTGCTCGATTTTCCGGCATTCGATTTACAACATCTGCATTCTTGCTCATTGCACATTGAGAGACCAACAGAAAACGTACTCATATACTCCGTAGGAAGTGCCCGCTGATTTTAATCGGTGGGCATTTCTGTTTTCTCGATGTATTTTGCGTTTTTCCCTTTACCTAGTTTTGGATGCGGGAGGGTATGACGTCAAAGAACATCGGAGACAGCGATCTGACCAAGGATCAGGCCGGCAAGCGGGCCGAGCAATTGCGACGCGAGATCAGACAACACGACTATTATTACTACACTGAGGCTCAGCCGCGTATATCCGACCGGGATTATGACCGCTTGCTGGAGGAACTTTTCAGTCTGGAAGGAGCCTGGCCCGAGCTGCAAACGCCCGAAAGTCCCACGCAGCGCGTAGGAGGCGCGCCGGTCAAGGATTTTCCGACCGTCAGCCATAGCGTTGCGATGCTCTCCCTGCAGAATACCTACAGTGAAGATGAAATTGTCGATTTTGACCGCCGGGTCCGAGAACTACTGCCTGAGCAGGAGATCCGATACGCCGTCGATCTGAAGTACGATGGGGTAGCGATTGCCCTGCGTTATCGTAACGGACGTTTTGTTTTAGGAGCCACGCGCGGAGATGGCGTACAGGGCGATGACATCAGCGCCAATCTCAAGACAATTCGATCGATACCGCTTCAGGTGGATATCGCACGCGCCGGCACCGACTTTCCTGCTGATTTCGAAGTCCGCGGCGAGATATATATGCTGAACGGCGATTTCGAAAAGCTTAACGCTCAGCGCATTGCGGCCGGCGAAAGAGCCTTCGCCAATCCGCGCAACCTGACTGCGGGCACCTTAAAAATGCAGGATTCGAAAGTTGTCGCTTCGCGACCTCTGCGGATGGCTTGCTACTCGCTGCTTACAGATACGGACCTGCCGTCGCATAGTGCCGGTATGCAGGCGCTACAGAAGCTGGGTTTTCCGGTAGGCAATTCGCAGCGAACCTGTGAATCGATCGACGAGCTGCGCCGCTATATCGCCGAGTGGGAGGAAAAACGCCATACGCTGCCCTTTATGATCGACGGTATAGTCATTAAGGTTGATTCTCTCGTCCAGCAACAACGACTCGGCAACGTTGCCCGCTTTCCTCGCTGGGCGATTGCATATAAATATGAAGCCGAGAAAGCACGTACCGTTCTTGAGGACATTTTCTTGCAGGTCGGGCGGACCGGGGTCGTCACACCGGTAGCGGCTTTGCGGCCGGTTTTTGTATCGGGATCCACCGTCAGCCGGGCAACCTTGCATAATGCCGATTTTATCGCCGAGCTTGGCATCCATGTCGGTGATACGGTAATTATTGAAAAGGGCGGCGAAGTTATCCCCAAGGTCATCGGCTATGTTGCGGAACTGCGGCCGGCGGAGAGCAAGGCCTACGAATTTCCCGCGCTCTGTCCATGCGAGTGCAGGCATAGTCTGAAACGCTATGAAGGCGAGGCGAATCATTATTGCGATAACGCTCTTTGCCCCCGGCAGCTGAAGCGCCGGTTGATTCACTTTGCCTCGCGCAACGCTATGGATATCGAGGGCCTGGGCGAGCGCAATGTTGAGCAGTTGATTGCAGCCGGATTGCTTGGCGGTATCGCCGAAATATATGATCTGCACGCGCGGCGCGATGACATTCTGAAGCTGGAACGCTGGGCGGCAAAAAAAGTAGACAATATGCTGGAAGGAATCGAACGCAGCAAAAGCCGACCCTTTGAGAAGGTCTTGTATAGCGTCGGCATACGCTTTGTCGGTGAGGAAACGGCGCGAATTCTTGTGCGGCACTATCACGACATTGATGCACTCGCTGCGGCCGGACAGGAAGAGCTTGAAGATATCCATGGCATCGGCAAACGTATTGCCGAGTCCCTGGTCGAATTTTTCCAGGATCAGATCAATCGCGAACTGATGAGCCGGCTGCGGGATGCGGGATTGTGTCTGGTTCAGGAAGCGTCCGAAGCAGACGAAGGCGGCCCGGCGGCCTTGGCCGGTGCGAGCTTTGTGCTGACGGGAACCCTGCCGACAATGAACCGCAACGAGGCGCGCGCCCTGATTCAGCAGCATGGCGGCAAAGTTGTCGGATCGGTCAGCTCCAAGACATCGTATCTGCTGGCCGGTACCGATCCGGGAAGTAAGTATGCCAAGGCGGAAAAACTGGCTGTGCCGATCATCGGCGAAGCGGAATTCCGGGCAATGATCGCTAACGAAGAGCCGGCTGACAAGAGGTAATATTCTATGACAATCCCCTGGACGGGTCGAGCATTTCAGACAGCCGTTTTTACAGCCGCCTGCTTTGTGTTTCTTGCGCCCCTGCTTTACTTTCCGGTTTCCCCCGACCTGGCTTTTTTCGCGCTGGGCGGCAAGACGATTCTGGCCGGCGATGCCCTCTATCAAGACTTCGTGGACATCAAGCCGCCGCTCATTTATTTTGTACTGGCCTTTATCCAGCTTGTCTTCGGCGATGCGGAAATCAGCTTTCGCCTCTTTGACATTCTCTTTCAGGCGGGCATCGCGCTTTCGATCGTCATTATCCTGCCGCGTCATGGCTTCAGCCGCTCAGCGGCTCTTCTGTCGGCAGCCATATACTGTCTTTCGTACACGATCCAGAATTATACTTCCACGCTGCAGCGCGAATCACTCGTCGGGCTGCCCTACCTGTGGGCTGTCCATTGGTTCCTGCTGCGCCGCAATCGCTGGCAGTACTGTTTGCTGATCGGGATCGCGGCCGGATCGGCCTTCAGCCTGAAGTTTACGATGGGAGTCGTACTTGCGCCGATGCTGCTGGCGGAGTTCGTGCTGCTGCGCGAAGAAGGGCGAAGCATTTTCCGGCGCTGGCTGCTGATCGGCCTGGGATTTGTGCTCGGAGTGGCGGTGTTTTTCGGCCTGCCATTTCTGAAACCGGGCGTGGCGGAGGGATACGGCGAAGTGATGCAGTTTCTGCGAGACTATATCAGCATTCAGCCCTTTTCGCTGGTCTTCATCCGTGATACGATGAAGTACATCCCGATGTTTTTTGCCGAAAAATACTCGCTGACGCTGCTGTTCTGCCTGGCCGTGGCTCTCGGCCGTTACTTAATGTCCGGCGACCGGGATTCGACGGTCTTCCGCAACTGGACTGCCGCCACGATTCTTATCCTGGTATTTTTGCTGTTCTCTATTATTCTCGAACGCAAGTACATACCCTACCACTTTTCCCGCATGTTCGTTTTTCTGTCGCCACTTGCCGCCATCGGCCTGCTGTCGATCGGCAGGCGTTTCTATCGGCGCTATGTTGAAAGCGGCAGGGCGCGGCGTCTGATCCTGGCGTTGGTCATCACTGGGCTGATTTTTGTCAGTCCCTTGCCGCGATATTTCAACATCCTGCGGCCCGCCTTGTCCTATCTAACCGACCGCGAGCGCTACGATACCTTCTATGAGGTAACCCACCCCAATGAATCGAGTGTTATCCGCGTCCAGCAGCTCGAACTGCGCGGCTTCATTAACCAGCGCCGCAATCCCGGCGACCGGGTGTTTGTCGCAGCGACGCACGCCGGGATGATTTACTACTTCCTGGGCGAAACGCCCGTGCCGAAATTTCCCTCGAGTATTTTTTACGGCGCCCCCTGGAGTCTGCCGCAATGGAAAGCACAATTTGAAGAGGGCGTACGTCAAGCGCAGTGGCTTGTGGTTCATACGAACGACCTGCATCCGGTCGTGTCGGGGACGCTTAACACGAGTAATATGGTCGTGGAGCAGCATGCCGGCGTTATGAAACTGCTGGAGGAAGAATTCGAAGAGGTACAACGTTTCGCCTATTTCAATGTCTATCGCAAAAAAGGAGCTCAATGATGGACGAGCCCGGCATCGCCTCTTTACCCGGCGCTTCATCGCTTTTTACCAGGTTTATCGGAGATCCCGACTTCAGGACGGCGCGATTCCCGCGCAATGCTTCCCTGATGACGGCCGCGGCCGGATTGGAAGAGATCGCCGAACGAGCCTCGCAGCGGGAAGGACTGCAGCGTGCTATTGCCGATACGATGGCAGGGCTGACGCTGACGGCAGGACAGCGCGAGAATCTCGATCGCCTCGGCGGGCCGGGCTCGCTGGCGGTCGTGACGGGCCAGCAGGCCGGAATATTCGGCGGTCCGCTGTACACCTTGCTGAAGGCATTCTCAGCCATCGAGCAGGCGCGTCGATTGCGCGAAGCGCATCCCGGCTGCGAATTCGTGCCGGTCTTCTGGATTGAAGACAATGACCATGACCGTGAAGAAATCAGCCGCGTGAGCGTGCTCGACCGGCAAATGCAAGCCTTCACGCGCAGCCTGGAATGGGATGTCCCGGCACGGTCGATGGTTGCCGTCCTGCGTTTCGATCCTTCGATTGCCGATCTGCTGCAGGAGCTGCAGAAGCAAATGACGCCATCCGACTTCGGCGCCGAGGCAGCCGATATATTGCAGGGATTGTATCGCGCCGGGAGCAGTCCGACGGCAGCCTTCGCCGGCCTTCTGCATTCCCTGTGCGCAGAGGACGGCCTGCTGTTGCTGTCGGCGGCGCGCAGCCGTGAAGGAGGGCTTTTCGCGTCCGTAATCCGGCGCGAGCTGGCCGAACCCAGCGCCACGGCGGCGGTCATGCAGCCCGCATTGGAGCAGTTTCAGCGGGAGGGGCTTCACATTCAGGCGCAGGCTTCCGAGCTAAACCTTTTTTTAATTGATGAAGGTCGGCGCCACAAACTAGGTCGGATAGATGACGCTAAGTTCAGCGCCGGCGATCGAACGTTTAGTCATGCCGAGCTGCTGGCTCAGGCGGACAAGACACCGGAGATCTTTACGCCTAATGTGTTATTGCGGCCTTTAGCGCAGGATTCCTTCCTGCCGACTGCAGCCTACGTGGCCGGCCCGGGCGAAATTGCCTATGCAGCACAGTTAAAGGAAGCTTATGCGCGCTTCGATTTGCCAATGCCTGCTTATCTACTTCGACACAGCGCGACTTTCATCGACGGCAAATTAAAGAGTCTGATGGAAGCTGCCGGTCTGCCGCCCGCTGCGTTCTGGCAGAATTTCGAGGATGTTGAAAGGCGCTTCTTAGCCGAGAACAGTGCTGACAATTGGCCCGACCTTCTCAATGGCGCCCGCGACAGTGTGCGGTCGGCATTCGAAGCCCTCAGCGCAGATATTCACGCACTTGACCCGACTCTGGAGGCCAGCCTGGGCCGTGCGGCCAAAACAGCCGCCGGTCAGCTTGACATGATCGAAGGCAAGATACGTAAAGCGCAGAAACGCGCCGCCGAGTCGCAGCTTGGTCGGCTGCGGAAAATTCACGCCTGCCTGTACCCCGCCAATCAATTGCAGGAGCGCTCTGTTAGCTCTTACTATTTTCTGCACAAATATGGACTTCAGAGCCTGAGAACGGCTTTGCGAAGCATCAGCCGCGGTTCGACGACAATCCATCAAATCGGCGTTCCCGATTGACCTCGGACCGCCTGTCCGCGGCGTCGCCGGGGCGGAAATTTTTTGCCTGCAATGGAGAATATTTCCTTATATTGGCCAAATATTTTCCAAATGCGATTGCTTTCTAAACATACATGCTTCGGTTCGTAAGAGAAGTCCATCATTAAAGCGCCAAGCTTTAATCTCTCTGGTGTTGAATTGATTCGCGCACATTCATAATCTGGCTTTAGGACGTCTATGAAACCATTAGTTCTTGTGGTGGATGATAACAAGATCACGACAAAGCTTCTCAATCGTTATCTGACACCCGCAGGCTACAATGTTAAAGAGGCATACGACGGTGTGGAATGTCTTGAAAAGGTTGATGAAGAGCAGCCGGATGCAATCGTTCTGGATGTTATGATGCCGCGTCTTGACGGTTACGAGACTGTGAAAAGGCTGAAAACCAACGATGAAACAAGCCACATTCCGGTTGTTATTGTCACGGCGCTCAACGATGTCGCCAATCAGGTCAAGGCAATCGACGCCGGGGCTGACGATTTTCTGAGCAAGCCAATTGAAGACAAACTTCTGATCGCCAAAGTTCGCCTCTTGACCGCACTGAGCACCAAGCGCAAGCAGATTGCCGCCCTGAAGGGATTACTTGAAAAATCGCAAGCCGGCTCACTGGAAGATGGTGAAGTGGCACGTACTTTTGAGGACTTGCAGTTGAATTCCGCAAGCTCCTAACCTCATCTCCCTGTGACCCTACTTGTTATTATCCATGCAATTGCTGGCCATTCCGTCGTGTTCGACACTTGAGCGTGAAGAGGGAGCTTGTGCTCTTGTAACACTATCTGCCTCCGGGCGTCCCTGTCTGTATCCGACCCGGCAGGAACAGTATCGTTATGGCTTTTGCAACGAACAGGCAAGATACTTATGATGCAACAACAGTTTGTCCGGGTGCTTGGCGTATTGGCCCTTATATTTGTCGTCTTGGCCGCCGGATGCTCACCGCGTGAAATTACCCGGGCCCTTACCGATCTGAAGAATCTGCAATTCAAATTACGGGATGTCGATAATTTTCGTCTGGCTGGTATCACGCTGGCAGACAAGAAATCAATCAAGGATTTTTCATTAAGCGATGGCCTGGCTCTGACGCGAGCGATTACGAGCGAAACGGCGCCGGCCGAGTTTACGGTAAACGTGATTGCGCGTAATCCCAACGATGGGCAAGCGGGCCGACAGAGTGCGCAGTTGACCATCACAAGCCTCGATTATCGTTTACTCATCGATGGCCGGCAGACGATCTCGGGCGACATCGAAAAGCCGATCTACATCCCCGGCAGCAAAGAGGAGACGGTGTTTCCACTAAAAATGAAACTTGACCTGTTGCAGTTTTTTAGTGATAAAGGCAAAGACGGTATCCTCAACCTGGCGCTGGCGCTGGGTGGCGTTGAAGGCTCGGCGTCACGTATTAGCATTGATATGCGGCCCACCGTCAAATCTTCTCTCCTGGGTGAAATTCGCTATCCGGGCCGATTGCTGATAGTTGACAAGGAATTTAGTAATTAATACACCTGCGATCATGCGGACTATGCCCGGCACCGAACGATGAGCGCTGCAGTGCTCTTCGGACTGTTAACAGTAATTCTATCCGGATTCTATTCGTATATGACGGCGGCGTTTGCGGCACTATCCCTGACGCGCATTCATGAATTGGAAGAAGCGGGCAACCGGCATGCCGCAGCGCTCCATCACTGGAAACTACATCCCGAGCAGCCCCTTCTCGCATTGAATCTCATGACTGTTGTCTTGCTGGTAGTCGGATCGTCCACGACGGCTTTGGCAGGCTTTGCTGCTAACGAAGCTTTGTCGACCGTCGTCCTGACCCTGCTGCTGATGTTAGGCGTTTTGCTGCCGATGCACGCCGCATCGACATCGCTCGGAATACGACAGGCCGATCAACGCGCCCTGCTGACAGCTCGCTTCCTGACCCTGCACGATGTAGCGCTGCGACCCCTGCTTGCGATTCTGGCATTCATACAGCGCATTCTGAGCAGGGAAGAACAGGATCCGGAAGAGGCTGCCCGCGAAGATATCGATGAGATTCTCGAATCAGCCCGTGAAGAAGGCTCGCTCGACGCGGACGAGTATCGTATTCTGAAAAATATTATGCACTTCAGTGATGTATTGGTGGCCGATGTTATGACGCCGCGTACGGTTATTTTTGGCTTTAATGCCGATACGCCTATCGCGAATGCCGTCAAAATCCCCGAAATCCGTCAATATTCGCGTTTCCCGATTTGGGAGCAGGATTCACCCGACGCCACAATCGCCTACGTCCTGACAAAAGACGTCCTCTGGTCCATGGTCAGCGGACAAGGGGAGCGGACGCTGCGCGATGTAGCACGCGAAGTGTATATGATTCCGGAAAATCTTTCGCTTGACAGCGTCCTTGAACAGTTCCTCAAGCGACGCGAACATCTCTTCGTGGCTGTGGACGAGTACGGTGGCGTCGAGGGCATCATAACGATGGAAGATGTACTCGAGACCATTCTGGGCACCGAAATTGTCGATGAGAATGACCGGGTCACGGATCTACGCGAACTCGCCAAACAACAGCGCGAACGTCGCCTGACCGCCCGCCGCGATAAGGAGTAAGCAGCGCAGCCTCTACTGCTGTCAATTGCCTGCCGCGAGATGCCTGCAGCGATGGGCCGGAAAAGCTTTCTTCGATGACCGTTCACCCTAAGCGCTAAATTCCACCCTTTCTTTGGAATTAAGAGCGAAATTTGATATTCTGACGGACTTCATCTAATGGGCCGGATCGATGAAGAGTTCGCGCCCGCAGATGCTTCGCTTGAACGAGTACTCTTCCAACACACAAAAGTGAGCGCGCATGCTGACCGCCGGAAGGTATATCCCAATCCATCACTGCCTGCTGCTTCCCCTGATGACCCTGCTGCTATTGGGAGCACCCATGCTCCTGAGTGGGCAGAGCCAGACACGCGATTTCTGTGTGGAGCTGGAGGCCGAACTCTTGGCGCCGGAATCGGGCCTGCGACTTTCCTGGACCCACAGCGGCGACGACATCCGTCAGTACATCGTCTACTCCAAGCCCAAGGGCGCCTTAAGCTGGGGCGCGGCCCTGACGACATTGGAAGCCGACGTGAGCAGTTTTACCGTGTCGGAATTTGCGCCGGGGCAGTCATTGGAATATCGGCTCATTAAACAGATGCTGGTTACCGTAAACGACCAGACCGGCATCTGGAATTCGGCCGGCTACGTCTACGCCGGACGGGAGTTGCCGCCGACGGAGTATCGGGGCCGCCTGCTTTTACTGGTAGACATCAGTCATGCCGAAACGCTGGCGAGTGAACTGGAACGTCTCGAGCGCGATCTGACCGGTGACGGTTGGTATGTCTTGCGCCGCGATGTCGATCCGGATGAAACTACGATCAATGTGAAGCAGATAATTCTCGATGTCGACGCCGAGACAGAAGAGGGCCTGGAAGCCCTGTTTTTGTTCGGGCACGTACCGGTGCCTTATTCCGGTAATTACTCAGGTTCGAATCTGCCGCCCGACGGCCATCGCAATCATATTGGCGCATGGGCGGCCGACGCTTATTACGGCGACCTGAACGGTACCTGGACCGATGCGACGACAAATATCACCGGCAGCCGGCTGTCGGCTAATGATAATGTACCCGGCGACGGCAAATTTGACCAGAGTCTGCTTTTCTCCGATGTCGAATTGCAGGTCGGCCGCGTGGACCTCCACGATATGCCGGCCTTCGATCTGGACGAAAGCGAGCTGCTGCGCCGCTATCTCGATAGAAATCATGCTTACCGGCACAAACAATTCGAACTGCCCGAGCGCGGCCTGATCGATGACAACTTCGGACCTTTTGGCCTGGAGGCATTTGCGGCCAGCGCCTTTCGTGCCTTCGCGCCCCTGATTGGCCGCGACAACATCGTTGCCGCGAAATACATCAACACCTTGCGCGAAGAAGGCTACCTCTGGTCCTATGCCTGTGGCGGCGGCACTGACACCAGCGCCGGCGGCGTGGGCAACACCCATCATTTCGCCGAAGGTCATTATAAAACGGTATTCTCGATGCTCTTCGGTTCGTATTTCGGCGACTGGAATGTCAGGAACAATTTCCTGCGCGCACCCCTGGCGGCCGATGGTTATTGTCTGGTAAACTTCTGGTCCGGTCGTCCGCACTGGCACCTGCACCACATGGCGATGGGGGAAACCGTCGGCTATTCGATGCGCTCGACGATCAACAATCAACGGGGTGATGTAAACTATTACGGCGGCCTTAACGCCCGTTCCGTTACCATCGCGCTGATGGGCGATCCCAGCCTGCGGATGCATGTAGTGGCACCGCCCGGCGCGGTTGCGGCCGAGGATGTCAATGCCCGGGCCTCTCTGAGCTGGGAGCCTTCGGCCGGCTCGGTGCTCGGCTACTACATCTATCGCGCGGAGGATGGCGCCGGACCCTACGAGCGGGTGCATGACGAGCTCGTTACAGCCTCAGCATTTGTTGACGAGTCCGAGCTGCACGGTGATTACACCTATATGGTGCGGGCGCTGGCGCTGCAACAAAGTCCCAGCGGGTCGTATTTCAATCTGAGCCAGGGGCGCTTCGCCGAAGTAACTATCACTGCACCCCTGGTTACCGAAGGCCCGCAATCTACGTCATACTGCGCGGGCGCCAGCATCAACGTCCCGTTCAGCATTAATGCAGCCATCAACCCCGAAGAAGGACTAAGTGTCGAGTTGTCCGATGCCAATGGCTCCTTCGCCTCGGCGCAGACCATCGGCAGCTGGACCGGATCCTCGGGCAACAGTATCGAGGCAATTATTCCACCCAAAACAGGACCGGGAAATGCGTATCGCGTACGTGTTGTCACCGCCGACCGTGCTGTAATCGGCATTGACAACCGTGAAGACCTGAGCATCAACCCGCAGCCCGTCGCAGCATTCGATGCACTGATTAACGGCATCCAGGTGCGCTTCACTAACGAATCGGTCCATGGTGATCGCATTCGCTGGCGCTTTGGCGACGGTTCGAGCTCCGAGGAGCTGAATCCAAGTCATTTCTATACGAACCTTGGCAGCTACGACGTCGAGCTGATTGTTGACAATGACTGCGGCTCCGACACGCTGCGCCAGACAATTTCAATCGTGACGCTCGATGTCTACAGTGCCGCGTCCTTGCCGTCACTGACTATCTATCCCAATCCCGTTCAGGATTTCGCGGTCGTCAGTTTAGAGCTCGAGCAAACGGCCGAAGTCAGTCTGAGAATTGTCGACGCTCTCGGCCGTTCCATTTACAGCGAAGCGCCGCGACGCGAGCAGGGAATGCTGAGCCGCAAAGTGAACTTGCAGGCAGCAGCACCGGGCGTCTATTATCTGCAGATTCATATCGACGAAACGCTCTATCGTCACACAGTGGTAATCCATTAACGAAGCCCTTCGAGTGGATAAAAACGAAAAGACCCGGCGAGGATCATTCCCGCCGGGTCTCTTATTTTCCTTGCTGTTCGGACTCTATCTTTTCCACTTAATATTACAGCCGATGCTCGGAATCTGTTCGGGATTCGGCTGACTACCGGCAAGCAATGCGTCCAGGGCCGCACGCAAGTCGCCGCCGCTTACCGGAACATCGTTGCCGGGTCTGGCGCCGTCGAATTGACCGCGATAGGCACAGGCAAGTTCTTTGTCGAAAATGAAAAAATCCGGCGTGCAGGCCGCCTTGTAGGCGCGGGCGATGTCCTGCGATTCGTCATAGAGATACGGAAATGGGTAATTGCCGCGTTCGGCGTATTCTTTCATCACCGGGGCTGCGTCTTCCGGGTAGTTATCGGCATCGTTGGAGCTGATAGCAACAAAGGAAACGCCTTGCGGGATATAGTCATTGGCGCAGTCGACGACGCCGTCCATGATGTACTTAACAAAGGGACAATGATTACAGATAAACATTACAACCGTTGCGACGTCCGACCTGACATCCGCCAGCGTGACGACTTTGTCAGTTCGCGGATTGGGCAGTGCGAAGTCGGGCGCTTTCGTGCCGAGGGGAATCATTGTTGAGGGAGTCGCTGCCATAAGAGTATTCCTTGCGCTTAGCTGTTTGGAGACAATCACCGTCAGAACATTTTTTTTACAGCCTCAAGCAACGTCGGCCGGGGTAAATAATTGTGCCGATGCGCCTTGGTCTCAGCCCCGATAGCGCGCCAGGAAGGTGGCCGACTCCGGGCTCTGCAGATCTTCGCGGCGCTGGCCGGTAATCAGGCCGCCGTAGACAACAAGATCGCGTGCCAGCATCGACAGGCGCCTGCGCTTGACTTCATCGATCACTTCAAACTCTTCGTTAACATCATCGGCCGAGATCGCGACGCCGTAGGGCAGCGACCAGCCGTAACACTGGCGGACGGCCGTGCGAATCTGATCCATCGCCGTTAATCCTTTCTCGTGCGAAGCACAGATGTAAGCGAAGGTCTTGCCGGCGAATTCAAGCCAGAAGAAGTCGAGAAAGTTCTTAAGCACGCCGGACATCGAACCATGGTAATCGGGTGTTGCGAGCGTATATGCATCGGCCTCGTCAACCATAGACTTGATTCCGGGATAATGCTCGGCGGTGGCGATGGCATTCGGACCGTACAGGGGGAGTGGAGTTTTACGCAGGTCCAGCAATGTCACGCTGGCGCCCTGCGCCTGCATCGACTTCATGCTGTATCGCAAGGCCGCCTCCGAGAGCGAGACTTCGCGCGGGCTGGCCAAAACTGCTAGAATTTTCATCGGTCGTGGATAGTTTGCGGCATCGCTGCATTAAAACGCGCCATTCATTCGTCAACAGGTTTTTCGTATGAACAACATACAAAATTTTTCCGATTCCACTTCGGTCGCGGCTCTCCTGCAGGAGCTCTACGGGTTCCGGCGATTCGGCATGCGTCCCGGCCTCGCGACCATTGCCCGACTACTCGAATTTCTCGGCCAACCTCACACACAATTTCCGGCGATCCATATTGCCGGAACAAACGGCAAGGGCAGTGTGGCTGCTCTTCTGGCTGCAACCCTGAGCGCTGCCGGCTACCGGACAGGATTATACACATCGCCTCATATCCGGCGTTTCAATGAGCGGATTCGCGTCGACGGCAAGCCCATCGGTGACGATGAGATAGCGGCGCTCGTCGAACCCTTGCTGCCGCAGGTTCGCCGCTTTAAAGGCACCTTTTTCGAAGCGACGACGGCGATCGCCTTCCGATTCTTTGCGGATCGGAATGTTGACATAGCGATTATTGAAACGGGGCTTGGAGGCCGGCTGGACGCAACTAATGTCATCGACCCGCTGCTTTGCATCATAACCGCCATCGATGTCGATCACGCCGCCTATCTCGGTGATACACTGGCCGCGATCGCCGCTGAAAAAGCCGCTATTATCAAGCGGGGGCGGCCGGCCGTCATCGGTGAGCCGCGCGCTGCCCTGGCGGCAATCTTTGAAGAGGAAGCCGCAGGCAAACAGGCGGCGCTCATTCAGCTCGATACGGCGCACCGCGTCTCGATTCGCGCCAGCCAGCCTGATGCGACAATGACGCTCGACATTCAATCGCCCCGCCGTTCGCTCGCCGACGTGCAGCTTGACCTCTGCGGACAACATCAGGCGCGCAATGCCCTGATATCGGTCGCCGCACTGGACCAGCTTCCGGCCGAGTTCCGCGTCGACGATTCCCATATCAGACAGGGGTTCGCGCATGTGCGCCGGCACATGGGCTTGCGCGGCCGAATCGAATTGCTGCGCCAGACGCCGACGGTGCTGCTTGATGTCGCTCACAACCCGGCCGGCATTCGGGCGCTGGCCGCCAGCCTGCGGGAGCTGGCGCCGGAAACATCGCGCTGGCACATCGTCTTCGGCCTGATGCAGGACAAACCTGCCGAAAGTATGCTGGAAAGTCTGCGACCGATATGTGAAAGATTGTATTGCTGCGCAGCCCGGACTGAACGGGCGCTGCCTGCCGCTGACCTGCTCTCGATGGCGCGGGCCGGCGGATTCGAGCGCTGCGAAGCCTATAGCTCCGTGCCGCTGGCGGTCGAAGCAGCCCTGCGGTGCGCCGAGCCGCTTGTAATTTGCGGTTCATTCTATCTTGCCGACGAGGCGCTGGCCTACTGGGAAGAGCGTCGGTAGGGAATGAAGTTTATTAGTTGTTTAGTTTTGGAGTTAGATATGGTAAGTCCTGATAGCTATCGCGTCACACGAGCTCTGATCAGTGTTTCCGACAAGACCGGCATCGTCGACTTTGCCCGCGCACTCCATGAACGCGGGATCGAGCTGATCTCAACGGGCGGAACCTATCGCATCATTAAAAACGCCGATATTCCGGTGCGGTCGGTGGCCGAGCTGACCGGCTTCCCCGAGATGATGGACGGTCGGGTTAAAACATTGAACCCTCGAATTCACGGCGGCCTGCTGGCATTGCTGGATAATGAAACGCACCGAAGCCAGATGGCGGAGCAGGGCATCGAGTCCATCGATTTGCTGGTGGGTAACCTTTATCCCTTCGAGCAGACGCTGGCACGGGTGGATGCGGATCATAGCACTATCGTCGAAAACATCGACATCGGCGGACCCGCCATGCTGCGAGCGGCCGCCAAAAACTATCGGTGGACGGCTGCACTCGTCAACCCGCAGCGCTACGCCGAGGTTCTGGATGCACTCGATACGCGCGATGGAGCCATTCCGACTGAACTGCGTCTGGAGTTGGCGCAGGAAGCCTTTGCCCACACAGCGCACTACGACGCCTTGATTGCCGGCTATCTTGGCCGCAAGTGCTCAAAGCCCAGACACGAACAAAACAGCGTCACCATTGGCGCACGGCGCTCCCAGGCTTTGCGTTATGGTGAAAATCCCCACCAGGAAGCTGCGCTCTTCGGCAGTTTTCAGGACATTTTCAGCCAGATGCACGGCAAGGACTTATCTTATAACAACATTGTGGATATCGATGCCGCGTCGAAATTGATCCTGGAATTCGACGATCCGACCGTGACGATTATCAAACATACTAATCCCTGCGGCGTTGCATCGGCATCATCGCTGGAGCAAGCCTATCGACTGGCCTTTGAGAGTGACAGCAAATCTCCCTTTGGCGGCATTATCGCATTCAACCGCGTACTGGACATCGACGCCGCGCGGGCCGTCGACGAGATTTTCACCGAGGTCCTGATTGCGCCGTCCTTCAGTCCCGAAGCGCTGGAGCTGCTGCGCAAGAAAAAAAATCGGCGTCTGGTCGCCTGCGACTATGATGCGCTGCGTGCATCGCTGGGCGTCGAGTTTCGGTCCGTGGCGGGTGGCTTTCTGCTGCAGTCTTCGGATGTCGAGCTCCTGGATGAATCCGCCCTGCGGGTAGTGACGAAACGGCAACCCGGCGACGAGGAGCGAGCGGCAATGCTATACGCCTGGAAAGTCGCCAAACATGTCAAATCGAACGCAATCGTGTATGCGAGCGCCAATCGCCTGCTCGCTGTGGGCGCGGGCCAGATGTCGCGCGTCGATTCGGCGGCCATCGCCGCTCGCAAAGCCGCCGACGCCGGGCTCAGTCTGCAGGGTTCGGCCGTGGCTTCGGATGCCTTTTTTCCCTTTGCCGATGGCCTCCTGGAAGCAGTCGCAGCGGGCGCCAGCGCCGTCATTCAGCCCGGCGGTTCCATTCGCGATGCCGATGTTATCGCCGCGGCCGACGAACATAACATTGCAATGATGGTCACCGGCCGTCGCCACTTTCGGCATTAAACGCTTTGTTAAGCTGGGCAATCCAGAATGTGAAGTCGCAGCCCTGCCGTGGAGAATAGCGGTGGATTGCCCTGCCGCTCGGACTGCGCCATCGGCGGTCCCGAAGAGTGAAGCTGCTGCTATTGCGATGACGATGAAAGGGAGTCGGGCTGCGTTGCGATATTTGTGTCCGGCACGACCTGCGCAGCATTCGCATTTGCTTCGGTATCCCGTCTTGAATTCAGTGAACGCCACAGGCTGGTATTTTTGCCGGAAAAAAACAATTCGTCTTCCATACGAATCACATAGTCCACGTGCTGTGCCTTTTCGGCGTGACCGCGCTTATGGTGGGCGTCGATCAGCAGCAGGGCCATCCGATTGCGAATATCGATCCGCGTCGGGATATCCTCGACCTGCAGCCAGATCCGTTGTTGAAAAGGATGTTGTAATCCTCTGAGTACTTTGCGCGCGCTCCTGCCGGAATCCGCCACGGCCTGGTCGAGTAAAGCGTAGAGACGCAGGGACAGAGCGCTGCTGTCGGTCTTAGCGCTTGTCGTCGTATCGCTGCTGTCGGTCCGAGGCGGCTGATCACTTAACTCGGCAATGCGTTGATGGAGAGAGTCAAGCGAGCGTTCGTCGAAAAAATCGATAGCGGCAAAGGTATGCAGGAATTTAGGCCGCATCTCGACGGAAATGACGCCGCTGGAATCGAATTTGGCTTTTTCAAGGCGTTCGATCACATTGTTAATCACGTCGATATCCATGTCCGTGTCGACCAGCACCAGGCCGCCGCGAATCAGTATCTCGCCCCAGAAGCCGTTTACGCGCGGGTAGGCTTTGCGGATAGCCTGTTTAATAAATTGGCCCTGGTTGAAAGTCCGTTGAAAATCTGCGCCACGCATGGCTTTGCGGGAACGCAGAACGCGAAGGGTCGAAGATGGTTTTTTGTAGCCGAGCAGCTCCAGGATTCCCATTGCCTGCGAAAAGCCGACTTCAACATAATAGTGAACCGTATCGAGCCCGGCAATGCGCGCCAGCTCGCTTTTGTAGACGTTGCGGCCACGATGCGCGCGGACATTGGTGAGCAGGTTGTAAATTGCCATTGAATCGGTGAACCCGGCATCGGCGGGCGTATCGCGGGGTATGGAGTAAATATCGATCCGGCCGCGGTCGGGTTGAATCGATAGCACATGATTGGCGTCCGCATGTTTGGTGCGCTCGCCCATTCGTGAATCGACGCCGCACAATACGAGATTAATACGATTATGAGATGACAAACGCCGCTCGGGCTCTTCGAACACGGTTACCGGCGCGACAAGGGTATCTTCGCGCCGAACAGATGCCGTGACAATGCTGTCCGCCGGCTTGCCGGCAACCTTGTCCGACACCTGCGAAGGAAGCTCCGTTTGGTGGTCGGCTGCTTCGCGTGGATCGTCACTACACGCGCTT
>JANQRB010000144.1 GCA_028284775.1 Candidatus Kapaibacterium sp.
AGCTTCGAGGGCGTCACCCTCGATGCCCGCGGACGCAGCGACATTTTTCTGGCGCACTACAATGCGGCGGGCCAACTTGTCTGGTTACGCAGTTTCGGCGGATCGAACGACGATCATTGCAGCGGTCTTGCCATCGACGCGCAGCGCAACTTCTATCTTTGTGGTTCTTTTGAAGGCAGCGCGCGTTTCGGCGATCAGGAAGTGCAGAGCGTCGGCCGCAGCGATATTTTTCTCGCCAAACTGGATCCGAATGCTGATGTCGTCTGGCTGCGGCGGGCGGGTGGCCTCCTCGATGACGAGGCGCTTGCTGTCGCTGTGGATCACGTCGGCAATTCCGTGGTGACGGGACGTTACACCGGCAGCGCGGCATTCGATCGGATTGAAGTAGAAGCAGCCGGCGGAGTAGACATCTTTCTGGCGCGTTATGGCGCTGACGGTGGTCTGCACTGGGCGCAGGGATTCGGCGGCAGCGATCGGCTCGGCGACGAGTTCGAGTCCGGGGCGACTGTGGCGACGGATGCCGACGGCGGCATCGTGGCGGCCGGCTGGTTCGAAGGCAGCGCCGATTTCGGCGGCGTTAGGCTGGAAAGCGCCGGCGGCGCCGATGTCTTTGTAACGCGCTTCGAAGCGGACGGCAGTCTCTCCTGGGCGCAGCGCGGCGGCGGCGCTGACAACGATCGCGCGCAGGGGCTGGCGCTGGGCCCGCGCGGACGGGCCTATGTATGCGGCAGCTTCGTCGGCAGCGCCGGCTTCGGAGCTATGACGCTTTCGAGCGCCGGACTGGATGACGTATTTCTCGCCTGTTATGGTGCGGATGGCAGCCCGGTCTGGCTGCGGCGGGGCGGCGGACCTTCAATGGATGCCGCCCGGAGCGTGGCTCTCGACGCGCGCGGCCGTATCCATGTGGCCGGTAGCTTCGAGCGACGGGCGCAATTCGGCGCCGAAGCCCTGCTCGATGTCGGTATTGCCGCCGGTGGCAAGTTCGGCGACATCTTTGCAGCGGTCTACGATGCGCGCGGAGAGCTGATAGAGGTCCGGCGCGACGGCGGGCCTCGTGTTGATGTCGCATCCGCTATCGCCTTTGCCACCGACGGCAGCCGCTATCTCAGCGGCTGGTTTGAAAACGCCACTACGCTCGGCGACTCGAATTTGACGGCAGCCGGGGTCTGGGACGCATTTCTCTTGCGCAGGGCGGATGAACTCATTTTGCAGAGCGATGAGTCGGATGATCTCTGGGCAATTGTCGCGGCGCAGCTGGAGACGGAAACGCTGGATTTCGGTGCCTTGCCCCTTGGAAGCTACAAAGATTCTGTCGTCACGACATTGATACGCAATTCCGGCAGCGTGCCTGTCCGCATCAACGGTTTAGCGATAGACGGCGGGAACCGCGACGATTTCGGTCTGCTGTCTGCTTTTGCTCCGACGGAACTGGCCGCAGGCGCAAACCTGCCCCTTGAAATACGATTTCGCCCCGATGATATCGGCCAACGGACGGCAAGCCTCGGCATTACATTGTCCACGGGCAAACTGGAACTGGCGATGAGTGGAGAAGGCATTGCGCCTCTGATTGCCCTTGAAGACGCTCGCCTGGATTTCGGACAGATCAGGCTGGGGGAGAGCAGTCCGGTCTTGAGCCTGACGCTGCGCAATCTCAGTCGGCGGGAGCTTCTCTTTGACGCCGCCGCAATGCTCGGTCCCGACCTGGATCAGTTTAGCTTTGAAAGCGTCAATGAGGCTTTTCGCCTGCCCGTTGACGGCGAACATAGCATCGCACTTCGCTTCAGACCGCAGCTGATCGGACGCAGCTCGGGCCGCCTGGCGCTGACCTACGACGATCAGAAGCGGACGGCATTCGTGCATTTGTTCGGCGAGGGTGTTCAGGAGCGTTCTCGTGTTAGCCTGCGGGTGGAAGATGCCGGCGCCCCTGCGGGCGAGGATCTTGCGATTCGCCTTCTGCTGGAGAGCGATGAGGACATCAGCGCACAAGACTTCGAGATTACAACCGAGCTGGTGTTTAACTCATCGCTCTTACTTCCTGTGGGGGCTTCGCCCACAGGAAGGGTCGTAAACGGTGAACGTCGTATCGATCTGACGCTGTCTCAGGCGAGCGCATTAGAGTCTGTCGTAGCGACGCTGCCGATGCGCGCCTTTTTCGGTAATGCCGAATTCACGGATCTGCGATTGGAAAACACGCGCGTCGCCGATGGCCTGATGGACGTCACGACGATCGATGGCCGTTTTACACTGGAGGAGTTATGTCATGAAGGCGGCACGCGCTTATACTTCAGCGGCCCTGCTCTGGCGCTTTTACCAAGCCGGCCGCAACCCGCGCGCGGTATGACGAGAATCGACTTCAGGCTCATCGAGACCGGGCCGAGTAGCCTGACGCTGTACACTCGCCTGGGACATCGACAGGCGACGCTGTTTAAGCAGGATGCCACAGCCGGAACGCACAGCGTCGTGTTTAATGCCGACCAATTGCCCGTGGGGATCTACCTCTGTGTGCTGCGCTCGCCGAGTGAATCGCGGACAATGCAGTTTCTTGTTCATCGTTAGACGGCCCTGCAGATGAACAGTAGAGTTAGTTCAGTCGCGGACGATTCAAACAGGGAGTCCGGTATTCCGCGTCATAGCTCGCCCCGTAGGTTCCGGTCCTGACCGGGCCGACCCCTGGTTGTTTAATTCTGGGCGAGCGCCTCGCGCTCCAGGCGTTGCAGAATGCGTTCCACATCGCTTTTAACATTCGGGTCGTGATAGGTCAGGACGCCTTCTTCGCGATCCATGCGATTGTCGATATCTTCTTCCAGGAAGGATTTCAAATTATTGAGGAAAAACGTCCAGCCCGAACTGTGTCCTTCGAAGGCGGCATCGTGTTCGCTGCCGCATTGCCAACCTTCGTGCCGCAGGTGAAGCGTAGTACGGCCCTGGTCTTCTCGCAAGTCGATTGTTACATTGGTATCGCCCGCCGGCCAGCTGAAGGCGATGCGCTGATGCGGAACGAGTTCGCGAAAACGGCATCTGCGAAAGTGGTGCTTATCGGAATCGGCATCCCTGCCGCGCACGAAAAAGAGGATAAGCTCGCCGCCGACCCGAGTTTGTGAGATCGCTTTCGAGGCAAACCATTTGCCGATTGTGTCTTCGTCCGTCAAAGCCTGATACACGGTCGCTGCCGGTGCATCGATCGTCAGCGACATTTCCAGGCTACGTGTTTGCTGGGTCATAATACTCTCCTGCGTTTGTTGATTAAAGATACGAACAGCCTATCGACGGATGCTGTGCTTAAACCGGACATGGAGAATCAAAACAATGTAGTGATTGTGGGCGAATTGTCTGCTGACTCGCTTCGCCTTAGCTCGTTACGCGTAATTGATCGAGCTGCGATGTCGCATGGCGACGCAGGTATGCCGCGCTGCTGCCTGTCGCAAGCTGTCGGTAGAATTTCGCGGCGGCTTCATTGTCACCCGCGTCCGCATGCAAATCGGCACGAAGCGTCTGCAGCCGGAGCTGCCCGCCATAGCCTTCCTGCTCATTACCCGTCTCCGTTGATGCCAGTGCAGCGGGTGCGCCGCGCGCAAAGGCCAGTGCCTGCAGAGACTCCAGTCGATAAATCCAGTAGTTATGCAAACTACGTAGCTTTGCGAACAAGGTCAGAATTTGTTGCCAGTCGGTCTCTTCATGTGCCGGGGCTATGGCCTGTGAGGCGGCGATGGCGGCGCGCCAGTAAATTTCGCCCTGCGCTTGACTGCGTGAAGCAAGAGCAAAGTAGTGCAGGCCGCGGTTTAACATCTGTTCGTTCCAGTATGAGCGATCCCGGCCGCCCAAGGGAGCAAGCGAATTTTCGGCGTCCAAGGCGGGGATTCGCGCACTGCTAAGTAGCATATACGCAATGAGGGCCTGCGTGTCAGCCCTGGCCGTTAATGGATGCCGTAGCAGGCGAATGCTATGGAAGAGGGCTTCCTGACAATGCTGCAACTGGATGAATTCTTCACCTTTGACGGGGTACAGACCTTGTTCGAAGATACGCATCAGGCCGAGCAGAACCCAGGGAAGACGTTCATGGATAGCGACGCTGTCGAGGGAGCGGGCGGACGTGCTGCGCTGCAGCGTCGCGACGGCCCGCGTGATGCGTTTGGCGGCTGCGGCCTCGGCTGTTCCTAAGACCTGACCGACTTCGGCAGCAGTATAAGCGCAGAAATTTTTCAGGATCAGCGCCAGCCGCGACGCTTCCGTCAACTCGGGATCGCAGCAGATGAAGAGGGTGCGGAGGCTCTCATCGCGCAGTAATTCCTCGGCCGACGACTCGAAGTGATCTGCGACGGCCGCCGGTTCTGAATCCAGAAACTGCAGAATGTCCGATTCCTTGCGTTGCTGCATCGAGTGTCGACGCAAGGCGTCCAGCATTTGATTACGGGCGACGGCTATTAACCAGGCCTGCGGGTTGCGCGGCAGCCCCTCGCTGCTCCAACGTTCAAGGGCTTTTACCATGGCATCCTGCAGCATATCCTGGACCTGATCGCGCTTGGTGAATCCAAAAATGCCGCAGAGCTGCCCAACGAGCGCTTTCCATTCCTCGCGTGAAATCTGCTCGAGTATTTCACGCGCAGCCCTTGTATGATCGGCGACACTATCGCTGCCTGTCTTCATAGTCCTGTACTGTTGGTTGCCGGACAGGCAATCTACGAAAAAGCCCGGGATCGATGAGTATCCAGGGCCGATCGAGCTACGAAGCGAGGTCATCGATACAATGTCTGCCCCGGCGGATCAAAGGACAGTCGTCCACTGCCGGCGCCGCCTACTGGATAAATGCACGTCGGCTTGTGCAGTTAAAGTGAAAACCCAGCGGAAGCGAAGGGGGCGAGAAGAGATAAAAATGTCCTTCGCTGGAATCGAGGATGATATTGTGGAGACCGCCGCCCCATAAGGAAAGCGTTTCGTCCAATGTTTCCCAGACGCCGGATTTGGTATCGAATATTTCAAAGTGTGACTCAACCGATTCAATCGGATCAACGAGGCGGTAGATAACGTCCTGAAAGCTGAAAATACTTGTGTAAAGTCCGGGTAGCTGACTCGGCGGCAGGGCGTGTTCACGAAGCTCGCGGCTGCGCGTATCGAATTCAACAAAAAATTTCTGATCTCCGGAGTAATCCGGTATCACACTTTCGCCACTGATAATGTATATGCTTTCGCCGACAGTGACTAGGCTTGGAAATGAGGCCGAGGGCAATGTCGTTTCAATCGTTTTCCAGGAAAATCCTTCGATGGGATTGTTAATGTCGGAAGATTCGTAGATCGTCGTTCGACCGCTGGAAAAGCTGGTCGACACCGTATAGATACGATCCCGGCAGGCAGCAAAAAACTGAAAATTTGACCCGTTAAATCTGGGGTCGAGCATCGGCGGCAACAGGCTCCAGGTCCCGGTGGCTACATCAAAGCGCTCAAGCGTTCGTTTGGTCGGAACGATCTCTTCCCAGGAGTTACCACTGCCGCCTGCTACGACGATGTAATTATCAAAATTCAAGGCGGCGGCATCGTAGCGGCTGATCCGCATCGGCGGCAGTGTTGACCATTCCTGCGTGAGCAGGTTGAAAGACTTAACTTTCTTGATGCGCTGAGGCTGTCCGCCACCGAGAAATATGACCTCGTCGCCGCGCTGCACAACGGCACTGCCGTCTTCCGTTTCCTGGACTGACTCCACGAATGGTCTGGTATTGGGATTCCACCGGCCTTCGTCCAACTCAGTGGGTATCGCATTTTCCTGACAGCCCGAAAGCGTCGCAAGAATGATGCCTAGGCAAAGAAGTTTTCCAATAGTGGTCATGACATTGTACTCCGACTAGGTCGAGGTTAAAACAAGAATCTTCCGATATTCGATTGCACGTGTATGCCGAACTCAAAAGCATTCGCCGTAAAAGCATAAGCAAAGCGTTCTCTGCCGGTACTGGCTGCGGTCTGAAGCTGCATGAATTCTTTCATATGCCAGGAATAAGCGCCGGAAATGCCCAGATCCAGATAGGACGACATTCGGACCCGCAGCCGCAGCGTCGGAGTTAAGGAAATCGTTTCACGGGTCAGTTTTTCGACGGGATCGGTATTGCGGTCGATAGCGAAGCGTCGCCAGATCCAGTTCCAGTCCGATCCGTTATAGGAATCCGGCAGATTGATGTTAAGATTAGAGAAGATCAGCTCCTCACTTCGAAGCTGGAAGCGCAGACCCGGCACGATATGAAAGCGATTGCCGATAGCAAAGTCGTAGCCGGTAAAGAGGCCATACGATTGAAAGCCGTATTCGACACTGCGCTCATTGCCGCTAATTTCCCCGATACTCCGATTGGAAACAAAGGGGTTGGCGTTAACTTCAGCGATCCAGCCGCCCAGAGACAGGCCGAAAGCAAATCCATACTGATGAAATTCCGTATTGATACGCGGCATCGAGAGAGGATCAAGCTGAGCATTAATGGTTTCAATATTGGGAATCACAACCGTGTAGTGCGTGCCGACAGTCAATTGCGGCGCCCGTCCGCCATCATCCTCGGCCGACAGATCGTCAAGCAGCATCGCGGGCTGGTTGTTATAATGTCCGACAGTTTGCGCCAGATATTCATGCGACCGGCGCTGATGTGAAATTGCGGTCGACAAAGCGAAATCCGGCACTGTGAGCGAATGTGCGCGCAGATTGTACTGATGATCGGCGGCCTGATGCCCGTCGGCCAGCAGGCGTGCCGGGGCTATTGCCGTGAAAGACCCGGATTCGTCGGTTTCCGGCTTCGAATCATCCAATCCATCGGCCGGCGGCGTTTCATTTTCCCGGTCAGCACGCCCTATCAGTGGCTGATCGGAGAGGTCGTCCGATGTTTCAGGCACGACGTGATTCGCGTCATGACCATCCGCCGCAGTCCTGAGATCAGTGGAGCGCGACAAAGGATCGACTTTGGCATGCTCCGCCGTTTGTGCAGCTTCGACCGGAAATTGTCCGCCCTTCGCCGATCCGGCAGACTCCGCTGGAAACGGCCGATTCGATGTTCCTTCGCTCGTTGACGTCCGCGCAGACAAATCATCATCCTGCAGGGAGCTGATGGTCTGGGCATCTTCGTTTAAAGTCGTCTCAGCCTGCGCTATGGTATTCGTCTTAGCTTCGGAGGGAGCCGTTTCGCCCGGTGTTAATTGCAGCAGCTCGGGTACAGTCATCAAAAGCGCGACTGTCAGCAAGCCCGCACTGCCCGCGCTGATAGTCCCCATGAGAACTTTTTTTGCTGCGGTTGACAGAGAAGCGGCCGCTGCGGCACCACCTTTGCCTGCCAGCAAGGATTGCACTTCCTTCTTGCTGATAACGGGCTTGTCACGCCGGGCCAGATCCAGATAGCGATCGAGTTTATTGGAATGTTTGCTCATAACGTTGCCCGCGATAAATCAATAGACTTGAGTAAGGAAGCTGGATAATGGGAATGCTCGTCCGAGGAGCGAAGGCCAAGCGACGGAGGATTGTCGCCCGGCATTGGACTGCCGGCTACGATCTGCTCCAGTCGTTCGCGTCCGCGTTTCAGTCGCGACTTGACGCCCGACAGCGTCCCACCCTGAATGCTGCGAACTTCTTCCAGCGCCAATCCGATGATTTCAAACAATACGACCGTTTCGCGTTGTTTGGCCGGCAGGCAGCCGAGCGCATCGTACAATACCTGGACATCATAAGATGACTCCGGCGAAGAGCTGTTGGCCTTGATGTTTTCCGCCTGCTCGTTATCAAAGACGCCGAAGAGCGAACGGCGCTTGACGTTGCGCCAGTGTTTACGTCGCGCGATCGTCAATACATAACTCAAAAAGGCCTTTTCGCTCTTGACCGATTCAAAGTGTTCATAGGCCAGAAGCAGGGTGTCGCTCACCAGGTCGCGCGCTTCCTCTTCATCGCGGGTCATACCACGGGCAAAGCGCGCCAGCCGGTCGTGCACCTCGTCCCAGAGCCGTAAAAATCGGGTCTGCTTTTCTGCTTCACTCATACCATTTATCTCATAGTGTTGCTACGTCTCGGACCGGAAGAGACAAGCTACAAGAAAAAGTTTCGCAGGACAATCGCATTGTTCGCTGAAGCTCGCAAACCAGCCGGCCACGCTGCCGGGGCATCGCTTTGCTGAAGAGCGATCAGCCTGAGTCGAATTCGCCGAATCTACCGATGCGGATAGATGGCCATAGCAGGGCCGGCATGCAAAATTCTTCAGCCAGAGCTTCACCGCATGGGGCAGTCTATGTGCCCATGCCGCGGCTGTTCTTCAGATCGGACGCATGAATCGCAGTTGCCAAACCGATCTGCGACGGGACTTCGGTCAAAACCGGTGCAGCGAATCCTGAAGGTCGGCGCTGAGGAGCAGAGTGACGGCTTTTGACGGAATTCTGCGCAGTGATAGCTAAGATTAGATATGAAAGGCTGGTATTGCCTGGCGAGAATAGTAAACGGAAATAGCTTGATTTTTGTCAATATTATTTTCCATTTGTTTTATGCTGCGGCAGTAAATATATTTGCGCAATGTCTGTTGGATATTGCGCTATTTTGAGCAATCCAATAAAGCGAAACCTACCACGAAGCAAATGACATTAAACGAACAGCGCTCAATTACGGGCATTGTTAATCAGAAACAATTAAAGAACAATTTTCAATTGAGATTCAGACTTCAACAAGTATCTGCCGAACTTTGTTGAGAGCCTGATCACATTGTGAGAAGCTTTAGAGATCATTAGAGTTCGTCTCGAGAGTGAGGTAGTCCACCGTTTATTGGTAGTACGGCATCAGAAGCGATATCCGTAGCCCTTAAAGCGGACGTAGGCTCTACTCCTGTTCGAAACACTGCCTGCAGCGCGATTGAAGAGCTGCAATGGAATAGGGGATATGTGCAATCGTTTCTGGACATCCCGCGAGTATCTCTGATATCGATTCGGACGATTCACAGACAATTACAGCACGTCTTATAGTCTTTAAGTATCACTGCCATGCCGCAGGCGCGATTGTGTTTGCGGACTGTTAGCTTTTTGTAAAGTCAATTAAACATTTTGTTCACTAGGAGGTTAACATGACCGATTCATGTTACTCAGAGGATTCTTATGCCTGTTGCCGACCCCGGAGCGGAATCGCGGCACTGCGCAGTTTTCTCCTGCTCGCTTTGTCATTCTGTTATTTCTCTGTCCCGGCTTTCGGACAGCCGGATTGCTGTCCCTATCTTACACCGACGCTCCAGCCGGGGGCACAGGATTGCTGCTTCGATTTTTACGTGAATATGCAGTCGGGTATCCCCTGCGAGATTACCATGGCGCGAATAACCGTAAGCGCACCGGCTTTCATTTCCGGCGCCACGGCCCAGCCCAGTTATACGCTTACGCAAAGCACCTCGCAGGCGACCTGGGACAGAAATGCTCACTTACTGGATTTTGGCAACAACTACCTGGGTACGATTTGCTTCGCGGGTGCGAACCCCTGCGTTGACGTCATCGTCGACTACTGGGATTTCAACACATCGCGCTGGGTATGCTCGCAGGCGATCCAGGTCTGCTGCGATGACAAAGGCAAATCCGAGTGCTGTGAATACCTGACGCCGGAAGTCAAACGTATCGCAGACGAAGACTGTTGTTTCGATTTCTTTGTCGAAATGGATCAGGATATCCCATGCGAGATCACGCAGGCCCGCATTGAAGTGCTGGCGCCCGCTTCCTTTGCCTCTTACAGCGCGACGGCTCAGTTTACCGCCTCGCAAAACGGCAATGTCGTGACCTGGGACAAAAACGCGACGCTCTTTGATGTCGGCACGAACCATCTGGGGACCTTTTGCCTGGACGGCGCCGACCCCTGCGCGACTATTGTCATTCAATACTACGATTTCAACACCGATGAATGGGTCTGCTGCGATACGCTGGAAATCTGCTGTGCGATCGATCCGCCCGGCGAACTTTGCGGCACGAAGTTCGAAGACCTGGATTGTGACGGTGAACGCGATGATGATGAGCCCGGCCTTGAGGGCTGGACGATTACGATTGTCAACAAAGACACCGGCGACATGCAGTCCGTACAAACCGATGCGGACGGCAACTACTGCTTCTCCGATTTGCCGGAAGCACACTGGTGCGTCTACGAGACGCAGCAGGACGGCTGGGCGCAAACCCTGCCCGCCACGGTCTTTTATGATGTAATCCTGAGTGCCGGTCAGCAAATCACCGGTCTGGACTTCGGCAATATTCGCATTTGCGAGGAGCCCGAATCAGTGGTCACCCTCGACGGCAACATGGATGACTTCGATACGAGCGACGGCGCCGAGCCGACCTCGCCCGGTGCGGATCTGCTGACATACATCAATGCCCGCTATCCGAACCGTGAGCCGAATTTCGACGGAACAACTACCAATCGCAGCTTCGGTCATACTTTTAACGGCTTCCTGCCACCGGGCTGCTGCGTAGTCGGCGCGCGCCTGCGAATTCGCGTCCAGGCCCTCGGCGGAGCGAGCTGGAACGACGGCATATCACTGATTGAAAACGGTCAGCGCGTCTGGTCGAGCCGCATCGGTAACATCGTTGGTTATGCCTGGAACCCGGGCTCGATCGATATCATCAATCTGGATCTGGCGGCCCTGCCGAGCGGTACCGTTACCAACATCCTGGCGGCCCTGCAGGACGGCGACCTTGATATCTACATCCAGGACGATACCAGCATCGACTGGGCCGAACTGACGGTGGACATCTGCTGCGAGAAGTCCGAGTGCTGCGAATTCCTCGAAGCCAGTCTGCCGCGTACAGCTGAC
>JANQRB010000159.1 GCA_028284775.1 Candidatus Kapaibacterium sp.
TATTCTAGTCCCCCTCTTTTGAAAGAGGGGCCAGGGGAGTTAGAAAGACCTTAAAAATTCATAGTCCCTAACCGTTCGGCGCTCAGTCCACGCCTCACCCCCCTTTTCTAAGGGGAGGATAGCACTAAAAAAACTTATTTGAAAGAGCACTAGTTTACTTTGAGAAAACTGGCGTTTACGGGACTTCCGCCATCCGCCAGGATGCGAAGCAGATATAGTCCCGCCGGCCAGCTCCGCGTGTCGATCCGAAGCTGCCGTGACTCGGATGTAGCGAAGAGGAGCCTTTGACGCAGCATCGCCGTGCCGAAAGCTGAGTGAACCTGGATTTCGAGCGTCTCGAATCGCGTTGAATGCAGATGCAGCAACAGGAAATCGCGACTGGGATTCGGTCCGATACCTAGCAGGGGGCCCTGATCCGATAAAGAGAGAGAGCGAACTTCCGTGAGAGTCGGCGCTTGCAACGCCGCAAAAATATCCAGTTTACCGTGTCCCCAGCGTGAATTCGGCAGAGGGCCTCCGGCGGTGCTGAAAACATCATGGCGGGCGCTGCTGATCAGAGCTTCGCGGATTGACGCAAAGGATGCCCGGGGAAAGCGCTCGAGCAGCAGGGCTACGGCACCGCTTGTTGCGGGGCAGGCCATACTTGTTCCGGAAAGAACCATATGGCTGCCGTCACCGACCAGATCTTCGGCATTCACATTCGTCAGCGAAGAGCGCGCCGCGATCACAATATCGCCCGGTGCGCAGATATCGGGCTTGATGCGGCCGTCGCTGCTCGGACCATGCGATGAGTGAATACTGAGTACACCCGCCGCGCCCGATTCCGCGGCGTGCCAACGACCTCTGATATCCAGGTAGCGGCTGCGGTTGACATATGCCCCTACAGCAAGAACATTGTTCGCAATGGCCGGCGATCGCAGAAAAACACCCTTGTCGGGCTTCTGGTACTGATCATCGAAGGGCAGTCCGCCGTTTATAATGCGCGGGTTGGCGATAAAGGCGCCCCAGGAATGAAACCTGCCGCGGCCTCTGACGGCAATGCTATAATGGTGCGTCGATGAAGGGAATGAAGCGCAGGCCGACACCTGCACTTCGCGATGACCGGCGCCGAGCCCGGCGCTCGACCAGGAAAATATTGCAACGGGACTCTGGCCATCGGCCGCAAAAATCGTGTCGGCTTCTTCAGCGCCGTCCGACAGAGTAGCAAGTGAACGCCATTGCGTGCTTCCTTCACGGCTTTTGCTGCTCACCCGGAGTATCGACAGCGAGAATTCCAGGCTTGCCATTGCGGAATCCGGCACTCGGAGCCGGAGGTCGCAAGAGCCGCCGGCCGAGTACACCCAACGCGGCGCAGCGCCGACGTCAAAATTGCCCCAGTGTCGGTCCGAGGCCCCTTCGTTGCCGGCGGCGGCACAGATAAAACGACCGGGCGCGGCGGCAACCAGGGCATCGAGCGCCCGCGACAGAGCGTCGCGGCCATCCATCGCATGGTTCTGGTTACCCAGACTGATATTCACCACGCAGGGACGCCCCAGGTCGGCAGCCTTGCCGAATACATAGTCCACCGCCTCGGCGACATTGGTGGAGAGCGCCTGACCGGGCGGCAGATTAACAAAAATCAGCTCCGCCGCGGGCGCGATGCCTCCCAGACCGGCGGCAATACTGGCTACGTGTGTGCCATGGACATCAGCCAGGGTCGAGACATCGATGGCATTTGCGGGTGTGCCGTCAATCTCATCTTCGATGTCACTGCGTGAATACTCCCTGCCGTATGAGTAGCCCGGAGGTCCCGGCCCCTGCTGAGCGGCCTGATCCCAAAGCCAGAGAATACGCGACGCGCCGGGATCGCCGGCCCGGCGAAATTCAGGGTGCCGGAAATCCAGCCCGATGTCGATAACCGCGACGATGACCCCTTGACCGCTGTAGCCACGCGGCAGGGGCAGCGCGCCTTCGTGCACAAGATCCGCGCCGATATCACGCTGGATGCTGTCGCGGCAGATGTCCATCCGAGCGGCCGCTTCGAGGCGCTCGACGGCGGTGGCGGCCGCGAGGTCGGCGACCTTGTGCCGCGGCAACAGCGCTGTCAGCAGATTAGGCAGGCGCAGGCGCACACTCCCGCCGACGGAGGCGACTGCCGCAGCGCAACTATCTGCGTTGCCGTGAACAAACACAGGCAGGTATGCACCACTGCCTTCCGTCCCGGCCGCAAGGGCAGACGAAGCCGACAGCATGATTTCGCGCTGTAACTGAATATCGCAGTTGGAGCAGATCGGTGTTGACGCAGACAAAGACAAGCTGCACCCCAGGCCTACGAGCAGCAAGCAGGTACAGAACCGCCGGAATAGTCCCTTGCCAATGGAATCGGCCTGCCGACGCAGTAAGGGGCTGCTTGCGGGAAAATACTGCGGCAAAGGCAGGGCGCTAATGGTCATGCGTATGACATGCATTTTGAGTTCGGAGAGTCGACAGGTAGGATGACACCCCTAGCGCCTATGAGGTTACGCGGACGCGGAGGATTCCGTGGCCGTTGACAGTTGCTGAGGTGGCAAGCGCCGTGAATGGTGTCGACGCGGGTAGCGGACACTAATCCCTTTATCCCGACCGGGTAGCCGGGCACAGGGCCCTATCAGTGTTGGTCTTATCCATCGACTGGGTCTGCTAGCATTCCGACTGCCGGTGAGCAGCCGAAGTCCTTGTGTCTCAATGGATATCGATTCTTGCGCGCAGCGCGGATCGAGAAACGGCCTATCCTGCTGACGGCTAACGCCGTATCGCCAAACCAATAGACAGGAAGTGATTGTCGATCCCAAGATTGGGTTTGCGCAGACTGGCATTAGAAATGTGACGGAAGCGGTATTGAACATTTAGCCGGCTGCCGGGCAAAAGTTCGTGCAGCAATCCAACTGCAAAATTATCGGAAAAGATAAAGCCGCGCGCCTGCATAGTCGTTTCCACATTGATGAAGTGCGGACCTACTCCTACGGCAGCGTAAACAGACGACGAGGCATTCAGCGCACGCTCAAGGCGCAGGCCGAAATTGACGCCGAATTCGATCGCCGAAACTCGCTGCTGCACGAAGGCGGGATTCAGTTGCGGCTCAGCGTAAAACTGCAGACCCGTGTTATCGACGCCGGCTTCGATATCGTCGCCGAACAGATTCCACACCAGAGATCCCATCAGCAAGATCGGCTGATAGTTCCCCTCCGGCATCTTTTCACCAATAAAGCTATAGCCGGCAGCAAAGCCATATTCCACCAGCCGGACGCCCTCCACAGGCTTTTCATCTTCGAGAAAGCGTTCATGGGATTCTTGCGCCGAGGCGCTGCAAACAGTCAGGAGCATACAGAACAAGGCCGGGAACCTGATCATAGGATTGCCTGAATAATTAGTAAGATGTTGGAGTATTACTTTATGGAAACGAATCTGCCGCCGGAGTGCGACGAAAGGATATGAGAATGCACTGGCCGGGCGGCATCACAATGAACAAAGGGAGACCCGAAAAATTCCCTTCCCCTGTTGCGCCGGCCCTTTGGAGACAAGCGTATGGGGAAGGGAGCAGCTTGAGCATTGCCGCTCAAGCGCAGCGACAAGCAGATTTGGATAAAGCATCTTGTCTGATGATCAAGATAGCACGGCAATCCGCCCGATGCACTACGCAAATTTTTCGGAAAAACTACTCAGGAAGCAGTCGCCTCATGCGGCGATGCCTGAGGAACATTCATCGCCGCAACCCCTTACCTGGCCCGACGACATAGGGATAACATAATAAAGTCTCAATGATAATTACGTTCATTGGCATATCGAGTACTCTTACTGCCACAAGCGCTACGCTAACATATTGGTGATGGCGTTCGAAGCGATCAGACCTTATTTTGTTCACGAGGAAAACGCGCTGGATCATACGTCTAATCTTCTGACAACAACACCCTCTGTCAGCATTCAAGCAGACTGATGTTTCACGATTCGAGGAGTTCTTCCAGCTTAAGAAGTCAGGAATCCACTTGCCTCATCGACTGCAGTTAATCAAGTAATTCAAGGTCACGATCACACGCCTCGTCACGATCCGGACTTGACCTGGCGGATGAACGATTTTCACGTCACTTAACAATCGAGTTTACTATGAACAATGCATCCGTCGATGCACAGACTTTCCTGTGCATCGTTAAACATCGCAGATCATACAGCATACTGCTCGGACTTCTTCTTATCGTTCTGGCAAATCCCTGTCCCGCGGCGGACTTCACCTGGACGAACGCCGCCGGCGACGGACTCTGGAGCTCGCCCGGCAATTGGTGGACTAATGGCGGGGCCGCCCTCCAGGCGCCGTCGCCCGACGACAATGCTATTTTCGATGCCAACTCGTTTCTCTCGCCGCCCTATCAGGTAGAAGTCGATCTGCCGACGGCGACCTGCAAGACCATGAAATGGGCCGGCGTAAGCAACAATCCCACTTTTATCAGTTCCAGCCCGAACAATCAACTGCTGATTCACGGTGAATTGAAACTTGAAGTTAGCGCAAACATGCTCTGGGACTTCGACGGCACCGTCTGGTTTCAGGCTACGCAGGATGCCGATATCACATCGGCCGGACAGGTGTTTAAGAACAATATCTATTTCAATGAACCTACGCTCACGCGTTCGTGGAGCCTGCAGGACGACCTGATCTGCGACAAATACATCGTGCTGGAACAGGGTTTTCTGAAAACAAACGGCCATACGGTCAAAGCGCTGGGCTTTCATTCAGCCAACTCCAACCCGCGCAGGCTCGAGCTGAGTACATCGTTGTTTACGCTTACCGGCAGCTTAACAGTCAACTTCAGTCAGGCGCCATGGTATGTGCTCGCTACGAATCTGAGCTTCGATGCGGGCGGCAGTCAGCTGGAGTTCCATGGTGAGAATGCCTATATGTACGCTTCCGGCCAGGCTTACAACAATGTTCACTTCGTGCATGACAAGGGTTGGGGGACGATTCGCGGCGTCAATAGCTTCGCCGAACTTAAGATGTCCGGGCACGGTCGTTTTCTGGATGACAACAGCTACGACGTCCTGACGCTGCAGACCGGACGCATTTACACCCTGGAAGCCAACAAGACCCAGTCGGTCCACAATCTCGTGGCTGACGGCGATTGCGCGCTTGGCCGGATTACCTTCCAGTCTTCCATCAAAGGTCAGGAAGCGATGCTCGAAGCCCTGACGGCCGCATTTACGCTTCACCATGTTATCCTGCAGGATATCAAGGCTACCGGCGCCACTCCCTTCGTCGCCAAATTCAGCTATGACATGGGCAACAATACGAACTGGCAGTTTGTGTCGCCCGGGACCGAGCACACATACCTGTGGATCGGCGGACAGAACGGCGGGAACCTGGTCGACAAACTCTGGAGCAATCCGGCCAACTGGTTTAATCTCAGCCTGGGAACAACGGATGGATGCCTGCCCGGCCCCTGCAGTAAGCTAACGTTTGACAATCAGTCATTCTTAAACAACAACGAACTGATCGTTGACGTCGCCTACGCCCTCTGTCACGATATGGACTGGACGGGAGCAAGCAACAATCCGATCTTTTCAAGCGATAGTCCGCTCAACTATCTGGGCATACGCGGTCGTCTGATTTTTATAGCATATCCCTCGATGGACGTCACGTACAACGGACAGACGTTGTTTCTCGAAAGCTGTCCCTCGATGCCACAGGTCAATACATTGACTCTTGCGGGACAGACTTTGCGCAACAATGTTACATTCCACGGCTTTGGCGGCCATTGGGAATTACAGGATAAGCTGACGGTGGCCGGCACCAACGGCGGCACGACGATCAGCAGCAATAACGGCGGATTCGTGACGCTTAACTACGGCGTGCTCGACCTGAACGCTCAGGACATGGAATGCGTGGCCTTTCGCAGCACGAACGACAACACCCGCACGCTGTTCATGCAGAATTCGGCCCTCACGATCACCGGCATGGAAGCGGGACAGGGCATCTATGCCTGGCACGTCAGCGACGCCGACGGCGTTAACGGATTGACGATTAAAACGGCGAACTCCAAGATTAGCTTTCTGCGCAATGCCAGCCTCGGCACCTTTTTTGCGCAGGGCATGAAGTTTAACGACGTAGAGTTCCAGGCCTACGGCATTGTCCACGGCTCCAACAATATCGACGGCAAGCTTGAGTTTTTCGAGAACGGCCGCATCGGACGCAACGGCAGCCCCAGCAGCAACAAAATCCGCGAGCTGGTGCTGAGCCCCGGCAAGACCTACACGCTGCAGAGCAACGTCACGCAGCGCATCGTCGATGACTTCAGCGCCACGGGCTCATGCACCGAAGCCATTCGCATTCGCGCCAGCACGCAGGGCAACACCGCCAGAATCAGAAACCTGAACGCAGCGTTGTATGAGCTGGATTGGCTTATTTTACAGGACGTAGACCGGGTCGCCGCCGGAGGCCCGATGGACGCCGATAACAGTACGTTGATTAACAGCGCCAACTGGGGCGGCACGGTGAAACCGCCCTTAACTTTTTGGTGGCGGCCGGGCGCAGCGCTCAGCGCCAATTGGAGCGACCCCGGGAATTGGTCGATAGTACAGGTGGGCCAGAATTTTAACCCTGACAACTGCATCCCCTGGCCCTGCGACGATGTCAACTTTGATGCCGCGTCATTCAGCGGCGGCAATGTTAATGTGGTGGTAGACGTCCAGACCGCTTATTGCGATGACATGACCTGGGACCATGCGCCATGGACGCCGGTATTCACCTACAGCAGTGCGGCGAGCGAATTGCTGATCTTCGGTTCGCTCGATATGTGCGGCAGCGGCTGCCTTATGACCAACAACTATCAGAGGCCCGTCTTCTTCGAACAGAAAGGCGGCGGCAGCAATACGATCGAGCTGGCCGGCGGCGTGCAATTGGGACACAACGCGAGTTTTACCGGCAACCTGAAAGACTGGACTCTGTTGAGCGATCTCTATGCGGTCGGCAGCCTTAACGTCGTCGCCGGCGAGCTGAAGACACAGAACAACGACCTGGACGTCAATCGCCTGTACGGTTTCAACGGCGGCACGCTCACCCTGGCTTCCAACACCGTCACCGTTCGCGGCAACTCAACGGAGAACGGCAGCACCGTCAGCCTCTCCTTCGATCAGAGCTTCGTCTTTGACAAGGGATCGTCAACCCTATTGCTGACCGGCACGACATGGCCGACGCTTGTGGCGCCGAATCATGTTTTTCACGACCTAGAGTTTACCGATGCCGACGCCTTTGCACGCGTCTGGTCGGCGACGACCTACAACGACCTCAGCTTTGACGGCAATGGCGAATTTACGAACAACGCGACCATGCTCAACCTGAACTTCAGCGCCGGCAAATCCTACGAATTCAAACACGGCAAGAATTACAGCTTTCTGAGCGGCGGCAGTTTCACTGCCCTGGGAACGGCCGTGGCGCCGATTTACATCAGGACCGACCTTTCCCTGAACGAGTGTTTTTTAAACAAGCCCGACGGCTCTGTCTGCCTGGATTACGTTTACATGCGTGACAATCACAATCTGAGTCTGCCGAATATTCCATTCTGGGCGGGTATTCACAGCGCCAATGTTGCCAATAACTTCGGCTGGGCATTTACGACCTGCGGTCCGCCGCCGCCGACGGTGATCTGTCACGGACAGCCGCATCAGTTTAACGTCGGCCTCGGTATCGGCACCTGGGACTGGGACTTCGACGATCCGGGCTGCATCGGTCCTAATTGCAATACCGCAGCGATCCCGAACCCGGTGCACCTTTATAGCGCGCCCGGCAATTACAATACCTATGTCGATATCGGCAATTTGTCGCCGGTTACCTGGGACCGAACCTATTTCAACGTGCAGGTTGTCGGTGGCTGTTGCAACGACTGGCCGCTCAGCGCCGGCAGCAATATCGACGACGATTTCGGCACGGACGTTGAGCTGGACAATGACTTCAATGTTTATTACACCGGTTATATGACAAACGGCACTGATTTCCAGGCACCCTATCTGGGCCTCGTCGGTAGCGGCTATCTTGTTAAGTATGATGTCTGCGGACAGATCGACTGGCTGGAAGTACTGCCCGGCTTTGGCGAGCGGATGAAAATGAATCCGGACAAAAGCGAAATCTATGTGGTCGGCTCCGACGGCATCAGCCTGTTCATAACGGCCTATGATCTGAACGGCAACAACTTGTGGACCGAGTGGATCATTGCCTCCAGCGGCTGGATTCGCCCCGGCTCCATCGATGCCGATGATGAACATGTCTATATCTGCGGCTACTTCAACGGCACGATCAACGTCAACGGCGCCGGCGCTTTCGGCAGCTCGTCGGACTGGGACGGCATCGTGGCGACCTACCATATTCCGACTGCCGCCTTTAGCAGCGCAGCCCAGATTTTCGGAAACTCGGCGATTGCCCGGGTAACACCGCGCGGCATCGCCTTCGACGAAACGACCGGCGACATCTATGTTGTCGGCAGCTACAACGAAATGGCCGACTTCATCGGCAATGCCCTGAGTACCAGCGGCATGGCCAGTTTCGCGGCGCGCTACGACAACAGCCTGGGCAATCAGGCGGCCATCACTTCTTTCGATAATCAGCTTAACGAAGTGGAAATGATCGCGCCCGCCATGGTCGCGACGGTCAGTGACCTGGGCAGGCTCATCGCCTATGACGCAGGGCTTACGCAGCAGTGGAACAGCCCTTCCAGCGGCAAGCACTACTACGATCTGTTTTATGACAGGCTTAACGACTGGATCTACACCGTCGGCAACGAAGATGCATCGCTCGTCGAACAAAACGTCCTGGTGGAGAAATTTCAATCCAATGGGACGCAGGAATGGTCGGTGACCTCGACGCAGTCTCCTGTCTCGCTCGGCGACATCGGCTACGGCATTGCCGCCGCGGGCAACGGCCTGCTCTTCACAACCGGCTTCTACACCGGCAATATCGAGCTGCCGGGCCCGCTGAACAGCCTGGGAGCTTCCATGGATATCTTTATGGCGCGCCTGGAAGATAATCTCTCCAGCGCCTTCTTCTTTAAGCCTGACATCGGCAACGACCTCAGTGGTCCTGCAAATGAAGAGAAGGCCGCGCCCTCCGATAGCTTCGAGCTCTATCCGAATCCGACCAACGGGGTCTTCTACCTGAAGCTTCCCGCAACGGCGGGCGAGTCGACCGCGATCGATGTAACCATACTCGACATGTTCGGTCGCGAGATCTTACACTTCGGAGAGCTGACACAAAATGAACTCAAAGTTGACCTCAGCGACCAGAGTAAAGGAGTTTACTACCTGAGACTTAAACAAGGAGGACAAGAATCGATACGCTCTGTCATATATCGTTGATGGGTAGGTATCAACGACAATAGACGGACACGCACAAGACGGGGAGATTTGTCGGCAGCAAATCTCCCCGCCTATTAACAAATAAATGAATGGGCAGAATACCGGAACCGGGTCAATTGCCGGGGCTGGTGACGGAGACGTCAGACAGTACAATTTCGCTGACCTGCTCCAGACGCCCTTCTTCATACAGTCGATCGCAGGCCGCCGGATCTTCTATTCCGTCGGCCGCTTTGTAATTATGGTAGTCAGCCAGCAACAGACCTCCTACACGCCGTTTGTTAAAAGCGGCTCGGAAACGCAGGCCGCCGCCGTTGACATGATAATAATAGGCCAGGTAATCAATCGTCGCGTCATCCTTCCGAAACCAGTAGACAAAGCGATCCTGCCAGTCCTGACCGCCGCCTTCCTCGCGAAAGCCGACGTCAATTTTATGGTAGGCAACATCCTTGATTTGTGTTTCACCGAGATAGCGTTTCCGAACGGCCGGGTCATTTAACTTGTAGGGCAGGAGCGCAAAATAGCTGACTGAGTTCAGCTGCGATGCGATACTCCGTTGCTGGCGGTCGGGCAGATCAACCCGGTTTCCGTCGCTGTGGCGGCTTACATGTCCGCCGATCATTACATCGCTGACAAGCCTGCCCGTCGAATCGCTGAAACTGCGTCTAATGCGGCGGCGTCCCTCCTGCCGGTCGATGGTATATCGCCCGCCTCGAAAACTAAAGGCAATAGAAGTCTCTTCGTAGAGGGAGCCGCCCTGCGCCTCGATCGCCCTTGCGACGATCTGTTCCGCTATCTGATCTACTGACCACGTTGATCCGACGAATATCATCAGAACGACCGGAGCCAGGCTCAGGGCTGAAGGCGACCGCAGTAAGGCGAGAACGACTTCTTTCATTTTGCTTATTCCATTCACCAACACACAATGAGACAGACGGAAATGAAACTACGACAATTTCTGAAATGCGCCAGATCGGTTCGCGAGGATGTGTTGCAGCCTCTCTACCTGTCTCCCGCGGAAGAAGCGATCGCAACACCGGCACCCTTCATCCGCCGCCGTCGGCCGGGCCCGAAACGTCGATCGGAAAGCACGCTGCGCCCGACCAGTTCAAAAGGCGGCATTAGAAACGACATTGCAAACAAGGTCGGTATTCATGGCTAGCGTGGATCCGGCGGAACGGACTGATTCGCAGCCGCAGTTCCCAAGGTTCGAGCGGATGCAGGTCATGATTTGCGGCGCGCCGGCAAATCACCGCCGGGTAACGGACGAGGCACGCGATAGTCAATTCAGCGCGATTTCTCGTTGCAAGTTTGCGGCTGGCGTTGCATATTTGGCGGGCATTGACAGGGAAGCGTTGCAGACACTTAATTTCCACTGCCAAACATAGTACCTGTGACGCTACATAGATCAGGCAGTTCATTACAGAAAAACACGATCGCCCAGCCTTAACCGAAACAAATACCGGTTATTCCGTCCCGGTGGCAGCGATGTAAGGAAAGTGGGACGACGCATTTACGCATTCGCAATGTGTAGTGCTGTAGTAACGTGACCACGCCTAATACCATAGCATCCGTCGATTCGCGGAACCGACGTGTAAAACAGAACACAAACAGAGTCCGGTGTCTCCAAATACAATGCTAAAGATCCACAGAGCACAATGGCGTTTTACGCTAACAAATAGCAAACGATCTACATAACGATAAACATTTGCAGCAATGGGATTCAGTAGTCGTTCGCTCAACACGACAAGCGCATGATGCTGCAGCCATCAATGCTTCGGAGCGATTGATCCGCGAACTTCTGCGGCGGCAAAGAGTCTGAGGCATTAAAGCGGAATGCTTCGCCTTCCACCTGATCGTCGATAATCTTCGAGTAGAGACTCGCGCGGTTCAGGCGCGGCAAAATATCCAAAAACGACTTCCTCCCCGGTCACCCCGTTCTCGCGAATTTTAAGCGTCTCCTCTTATCGCGAAAACAAACCGGGGAGGGTCTTTTTTTGTAGTCGCTATTACAACTTTGGCGCGGTGTTTCAAAGCGACAGAATATATCACGGTGATCGGTCGAAGCCCTTGGGGCGATCGTCTGTCAGGGACATTGTCAGTCAGGGTTAATGTCTGCCGTGGTCGGCGCTCTGCCGCTCCGCCACGTTCGGATCAATCCGACCGCAGCGGCGTCGGTCCCGGCGCAGAAAGCGGCACAGGCGGGTCAGCAAAGATGAACGGGGTAGGAGTTCGGTATCCCGGCAGGCATTGTTCGGACAGCTTTCGCTGTGAGGCGGTGGCGGCAAGCTTGGCGGCGGCACAATCAACCGACCACCGGCAGCAGGCGGTCGGAAGCGGGTGGCATCAGGCAGTATTTACCTGATGGTAAATGTGTTGTCGTTCGACAGGCGACATACCTCATCGGTGCAGGCAGTCGGCATTGCCGTACACAGGCCGCTGGGCGGCGCGGGCACGTAGAAGGAACCGCTAACACGAATACCGACAACCGTGTCATCGGTATTCACGCATTTTTTGCGTCCGGCGGGAATTTCACCCACGCTGACTTCAACGCCATTCTGATTGATGTACCAGACTTCGCGGGGGCAGGGCGATTTGTTTTCGAAGCACACGTCGGCCTGCAGAGCGGGCGCCGAAATACAGACTACGCCGACCAGCAGTAGAGCAGTGATCATACGTCGCCATACAACATTACTCTTCATCTCATTCTCCATTTGATTGAAAAAATTAACATTTTGTTTAAGCCGGGGCGAACAGTAGGACTAAGCAGCCACCGGCGATGAAGCGCCTCGACAGCCGACAGCGGAAGACAGTTAAATTCGCAGGCAGTTATCTGAAATCAGATGCGAACGGCAAGCTCGAGCAGCACTATGAGAGACGCAGCCTACCGCGCGGCTAGTCGGGCGCAAACGCATGAAGCGGGAGCAATAATCAGCGGCCACATGAATAAAGCGCTCCCGTGGGAAGACAGGGTAATTACCTTAGTTTGGTTTCAACTCTTGCTACCAGGCAGTGGTTGTATCGCGCTTGACGAAGTCGAATATACTAATTCGATCTTTTAATGCAAACAATTCATACGGCGTCCCTGCATTTTGTTAAACCAAGGACTGCGGCGGATGTCTGCTATTGACTTAGCCGGAATGGCAGGCGTCGATTCGCAGCCCTATCCGGCGAATTAGCATCGGGGGCCGGGGGACGGCAAGGGCGGAATCCGGCGCTCTCGTTGGCATTTTTTTCTTATTATTGGACGAGAGAATTTTTGCCGTGACTTTGTGGCGGCGACGACCCCATTTACTAGCGATTGAACCATGCGTTTTATTGTCTTTATGTTACTGACGCTGATTACCGTCCCGGCGCTGTTTATTGCCTGTTCCGATGACGACAGCGCCGGCCCGAGCGACGACACGAACAACGAAGCGAACTATAAATTCAGTTTTATTCCGCCTGAAGAACAACGCAGCGGCAATGCTGCCGATGGCTTCGACTATCTTGTGGGCGGCAGCTATCTCAGTAGCGGCATTCCCCTCGATGTGTTTCGGGCCTTTTTCCCGCCGGATCCGTCGAATCCGCTTGGTCGCGACGGCGACAATGCTTCCCTCCCCTACTTCTATTCCGCCGTGGAAGCACCCAATGGCGTTAAGGTAGTCAGCCAAAACTGTTTGTTGTGTCACGCGACGACGCTCAACGGAAGCCTGGTTGTTGGCCTGGGCACGACGAGCTGGGACTTCACGCAAAATTCGGCTGACCTGGTACCCTTCGCCGAGGCGGCTATCCGTCAACGCCACGGTGATGATTCGCCGGAAATGGAAGCTTTTCAGAACTTCAGACGCGCCGTACGCGTTTCGGGGCCGCAGATTCGGACGAAGCAGGTAGGCCTCAACCCCGCGGACAAACTGACCTTCGTGCTGGCCTCGCATCGCGATCCGGTCACGCTGGAATGGCGTGATGATGCCGATCCGCCGCTGCCGCCGCCCTCGACGCTGATTCCTTCGGATGTTCCCGCCTGGTGGCTCCTGAAGAAAAAACACGCAATGTTTTATGCCGGAATAGGCCGCGGCGATTTTTCACGTCTGCTGATGGCCGCCAGCATTTTAACCTTACAGGATAGCAGTGAAGCCCGCGCGATCGACCGCAATTTCGGCGATGTACTGGCCTATATCTATTCGCTGGAGCCACCGAGCTATCCACAGGCGATTAATGCCGAATCCCGGGACCGGGGCGAAGTACTCTTCGGTCAGCATTGCAGTGTTTGCCATGGAAGCTACGGCGACAATGCCAGCTATCCGAACCTGATGGTAGCGCACGAAACTATCGGCACCGATCCACTGCTCGCCGAGAGTTATCACGATATGTGGGCGGCCCACATCAATCAGTTTAATACATCCTGGTTTGGCCGGGGCGAAGGCCGGGCGCAGATTGTAGCCGGCGACGGTTATGTGGCCCCGCCGCTTGACGGCGTCTGGGCTACGGCCCCCTACCTGCACAATGGCTCCGTGCCGACTCTCGATGATATGCTCAACAGCCGGCAACGCCCCGCTTATTGGCGCCGCAGCTTCGATGACGATGATTACGATTACAGCAAGGTAGGTTGGAATTACCGTACAGAGGAGGGCGGAGGCGACATCGAGGTCTACGATACCAGCCTGCCCGGTCATTCCAATAGCGGTCATAGCTTCGGCGATGTATTGACGGATGCCGAACGCAGCGACCTGATCGAATATCTGAAGTCACTCTGACGCGAGGATGTATCTAGGCGCTTCAGTGCGCCTTGCCGGACGATGGCGCGTCAAAGTGTGGCGAGAAAGGCAGCGAGGTTTTGCGGGCGCAGCAGACCCAGCTTGCGCCGAATACGGGAGCGCATTTTCAACACAGCGCTTTCCGACACAAAAAGAACATGGGCGATTTCCTTCACCGAGAGCCCTGTCTGCGTGAGGGCGCATACCCTCGACTCGCTGTTCGTCAGCCCCTGAGCGCGCTGCCGCAGCCTGGAAAAAAAATCCGGATAGAGGGTCGCGAACTCTTCCTCGAAATTCCGCCATGCCAGGTCGGGTTCCTGCATCTGCCCGAGCTCGGTCCTTAAGCCATCCAACAAATCGCTCCGCCGGCGGCCGCGCGCCCGGCAGGCCTCGTTCAGACCCTCGCTGAGGGATTGCAGCAGATGATTCTTGTGCGCGAGCGCCAGTGACATAGAGCTCAAATGGTAGCTGCGCTGGCGATTCTGCTCTTCCAATTGGCGACGCTGGATGTTTTCAAGCTCAAGCCGCTCGCGCATCGCGCGAAATTCACGTTCGCGCCGCAGGGTTTCGATCCGTCCGAATTTGTGATGATCAAAAATCTCCCGGCGCAGCGTGTGCGACAGCTCCTTATGTCGCAGGGCATCTTCATAGCGCGACTGCGCCTTGTAAATCTGCGCCAGCAGATCGTGACATGTCGCTTCATGCTCCTTGAATCCTTTGCTGCGGGTCTCTAGCAGGACGTCCGTCGCATGCGCCAGGGCCTCCTTATAACGCTCCAGACCTACCAGCGCGAAGATAAGATTGAGCCGAACCTTACAGCGCTGCAGCAGATCGACGGGTTTTGATAATTCCGCCAGTGCGCGTTGATACCAGACACGGGCGGATTCACAGTCATCGCGTTTAAAAAAGTAATTACCTTTCTGCTGATATATCGCCGCCGCGATAGTCAGGTCATGGTATTCCTCCGCCAGGGATAAGGCTCGTTCAAAGTGCTCCATCGCCCGTTTGTAATCCTGCTGCCCCAGGTACAGACCACCCATCTGCAAGGTCGGCCAGGCGGAGTTCTTGCGCAGATTCTGCTGCTTACTCAAAGCCATCGACCGTTCGATCAGCGGCCGGGCGTCATCCCAACGCTCAAGGTCCAGGTAGGTGCCGGCGATGTAGACATATGCGACGAATAACTGAAAGTGATCTCTGCCGCGCTCCAGGCAATCGATTGCATTCAGACAATACTCGAAGGCGAGATCGTATTCCGCATCACGGCGATACTGCTGACCGATTGTCAGCAGTATTTGCCCTTTGAGCTCGGGCGCGTCGCAACGGTGGACGTCGATCTGCAAAAGACCGGCGTACAAAAATTGCAGGCTTTGGTCGCGACGATTACAGGCCCAGTATAACGTCGCCGCCTTACTGAAATTCTCTGCCTTGCCAAGCGGATCATCCATCGTCGACTGTAGGCGGATCGCCTCTTCGGTTACACGCTTTCCTTCCGCTTCGTCGCCGCTGTCGATCAAACAGAAGCCCCTGATGAAAAGCGCGCGCGCCGTCAGCAAAGTCGCTGCGGCATTCCCGTCCCGATCCGGTATATGCCCCACATCGGCCAGCGCTTCGGCAATCAGGCGCAGGGTGGCCTCGCTGTCTTTGACACTGCGACGCCAGGCCAGCTCCACCAGCGCATTCAGGCGCTCGAGCCCGACACCCTCGCTACGCATACGCTCCAATTCTTCAGAATTGACGTGCATGAAGCACCTCCTCTTCCAGCTCTTCGATTGCGATCTCCCCCGGTGGCTCCGTCAGCGCCGAAGATCGCCATTCTTCGGCATATCTGCAAAAGAGGTCAGGTTGCTATAAGTTACCTGCCGGTTCTGAAGAGGAAGGCCCGGTCTGCACTACATACCAAGCTTCCACCGCGCGCTGACGAGTAAAGAGGAATGCTCTAATTGGTATAGCGTGGGGTAGTGACGGTCAAGATTCATGCCGCGATTCGTACGGCTCAATTTCAGCTCAAAGCCGTTCACGGGCTGCCAGCCGATTCCAATATCGTAAAAGGGATACACAAATGAATCGTTGTCTTCGACCATAATCAGATTGATGTCGGCCTTTGCATCGAAAAAAACATCGCCGAATACAACATATCGCAGATCAGCCTGCAGCAGTGCCGTGGCGACATTGGCGGATTGATACTCCGTGTAAGCCGCCCACTTGCTGAAGGGGCGCAGGTAGTGAGACAGAGGGTAGAGCTGATCGCCGATGGTACCGGGATAGTCATCCGGGTCGGTACTGCGATAACGCACGCGCTGGTTTTTGTATCCCAAATTGAAAGAACGACCGTAGCGACGGTATTCGGCCCGGGCATCAATTCGCAGCGCATCGCTTTCCGCGTTGAAGTGCAGACCTCCTACAAATGCCGAACGACTGGCAAAGTCCAAAGCGGCTCCGGCGCTAACGGCCTGCACCTCCGATTGTGACCGTATGGCCAGTTCACCATACAGACGCAGGCCGGCGGGGTGATTCAAGCCGACGCTGTAGACAGTATTGAGACGCAATGAGTCGTCGTTCCGACGGTTGGGATCCCATACCAGTCCAAGGTCCAGATCGAGCGTCAGTCCGGACCACAGCTCGAGAGCCTCTACCTCGAAGTCCAGAGTGATGGCATCATTGATATCCAGGCCTTCGCCGCTGAGAAGGTCTCCAATTCGGTTTAAGCTCAGGATATAGTGTTGCCATTGCGCATAAAGGCGCAGACCCTGGACATCCATATTGTAAAAACGCAGTCCTTCGTGCAGACGAATGTCATCGAAATTGCCGGCGATCATACCGAGGCCGATCCGTTCCCGCAGAATCGTAACGGCCGTGTCAATCGACAGCGTAATGTGCGGTACAGCGACGATACTCTTGCTGTTGTAAACGCCGTACGACATGCCGCGGTGTTCGCCCAAAAGGCCGGCGCGCAAATTCACACCCTTAACGAATTGGTAACTCAGGTCAAGATCCAGCCACCCGGCCGCATGCAGAATCGGGTTGTCGCTTAGACGAAATCCTCTCGGGCCATCTGCTATGGCATCGGGGAACTTAACAGTAAAATCGCTGCCGGCCTGATACAAATAGCCTCCTTCAACATCGAAATGCAGTTTGCCGCTCGTAGCTTCCGTCGAATCCAGCGCATGCAGGTTTACGATCCAGGTTGCGCATAAAATCACCAATAGCGTCAGCTTCCGGAATTGCTTGTTCATAATAGACAACTCGCCGTTGTTGATGTCTGACATCGGATGGATATAAGTACTAACCGGGAGGGATAATCGGAAATGCGGGGCAAAACTACTCTACGCCTGGGTAGCGCGCAAGGGCCAAATCTCTGGATTGCGTTAATTCATCCAGCGGCAGGACGGTGGATACGGCATGGCGTCACGGCAGGAGAGCTTCGCAGCACTTCGGCCGCTCGGTCATTCCCGCTGTTAACACCATCACACCGTTACGGCAATTTAACAAAGGGAATGAAGGTCGGGCCCTTACTTCCACTGGCACTCAGGACATAACTGCCGGCGGGAAGATGCGCTACGGAAATGTTGAAAGCGCCGGCGCCGAAAATCAGCCCGGCGGGCACCATCCGGCCGTGAATGTCCCAGATACGGATCGACTCCGACTGCAGGTCCGCGGCATCGACGATAACAGTCGCCGTCGCCGGATTGGGATACAGTTGCGGTCGATCCCCGTCGGGCTGTGGCGGCAGCGAGGTCGCCTCGCCGACGACGTTCGTACGAACGGTATTGGTAATTACCGGCGAGTTGAAGTCGAAATAGATGGCGGCGCGATTGTCTATTGCCGACCCGACATTAACATCTTCGCGCAGCTCAACGCGATACTTCAGGAAACCATGACTGGCCGCTTCGTTAACATTGCTGTCGGGCAGCATGATATTGTCGAAGGTCCAGGACAAGATACCGGCGCCCTGCAGATCGAAGGTATAGGGGTGGCTCGCGGCACCGAGACGCAGGGAGGCTATATCCAGGAAGCGATGATCGAGGGTATCGACGACCACAACTTTGAATGCCGTGTCCGTGCCGGTATTCTGGAAACGGATCAGGTAGTCGAGACTGCGGTGTTTGCTGGTGACATCTCCCGCCGGTGATACGCTGATATCGTTGGGATCGAAAGATGACCTGAAGATGCTGCACAAACTGTCGCCGTTATAGCCCGGTACTTCATCCTGTCCTTGCTCCGGCAGCGCCAGGACATGCACGCAAAACTCACGTCCTCTGAGCGTCTCATCAGGAGGAATCTGACAGCTTAGGGTAATTCGACCGCCATCGCCCAGCGCCAGATCACGCACTTGCCACGTCAGCTCGCTTTCCGCCTGACGATCCGCCACAGGTTTGCTGCCAATCAGGCTCAAAACAGGATCGTAAGTAAGCCGCAATTCGCCGCTGAAGGGCAGTGTACCGACGTTGCGGTAGCGAATGACGTAGTCGATGCGGCTTCCCAAACGAGGAAAGCCGGCGGCAATACTCACATCGAGTGCCCGAATGAGCTCGCGCGGCGCGAAGACAAAGTCAGCTCCCGTCAGCTCCTTGCCGGGGGCATCGACATCAAGCGGAAGCTCGGACTCTGCCGGACATTCTTGTCGCCACATCGGCGCCAGGGTCGCTGTGGCTGTGTATGCGCCGGGACGCAGGAGCAGCGAGAAGTTGCCGTCGGGCGTGATTTGCGCGAACTGGGGACCCGGCTCCACCCGGACGATCGCGCCGGGGACGACAAAGTCTTCGCTGTCCCGTTTACAATCGCCGTCCAGCTCGGCGTAGACCTGTCCCGACAGACGCGTGTGTTGAGGCGCATCCACCAGTTTAGCGACTTTCGCAATCGGCACGTCGCAGATCGTATCAAAGTGTCCGGCAGCATACAAGGCCCCATCGAGCTGTGCGACGCCCCCGTGGGCATGCTTGTCAAATACCGCGAGTACCCGCCATTCGCGACCATCATAGCTGAGCAGAGCGGCTGTGGTCGGCCCCGTATTCTCGCTATCCCTTATGGCACAAGCCACATATAAAGTGCCGCCGATAACCTGCAGACGCTGCGGCACCACGATCCGAACGTCGCCGGTGTACACCGATGTCCAACGCGCGCCATTCCAGACAATCAGACCCTCCAGCCTTTCGCCGTCATTAAAGTTTCCGCCGTTCGTCCAGGCCAGCAGTTGATCCTTATAGGCTGTCAGATAGCTCAGAATGCTATTGGGTTCCGATTCGAAGCGCCGCCATGCGGCACCATCCCAGCTTGCGATCCAGCGCATTTCCCGGCCTTCGATGCGCGAGATGCCGCCACCGATGACCAGCTCGCCGCGAAGCTCCGTCGCAAACATAATCTGCCCGACAATATCATCGCCGAATGAAAACCACCCCTCGCCATCCCAGCCGGCGATATTGGCGGCGCTCGGACCGCCGGCCGTACTAAAGAAGCCCAACAGCAGCAATTTGTCCTGATAAAACGCAAAATTGTTAATCCAGGGCTCCTGGCCGTTGCGTAGTTTGATACCGCCGCCGACCGAGCGCAGGGCCGTGCCGTCCCATTTAAGCAATCCTTTACTCGCCGCGATCCCCTCCTGAGCGGGAAAGCTGCCGCCAAGATAAAGTTCATCCTGATAGACCGCCACGGCGTTAATGTGCTCGCCGACCGTACTGTTGAGCCTGATTTCGGCGAGCGGCTGCCAGACGCCCTCTTCCAGGCGCGCTAATTCATAGGTCGTCTCATCCGCCAGATAGACGATATGTAAAGCGCCCTGCAGCGCCGCAAGATGCTGTACGGGTCGGTCCAACCCCGCCGCCACATTTTGCCAGCCGGCATTCGCATGGCAGCCCGCAAGCTGAATACGGTCGTCCGGTAGTTTCTGGGCGCAGAGAATGGCGGGCAGAAAAAGACACAGGAGGGATATCAGCCAGATTTTCATAAAGTCGTGCCCGGGCTTTAGTCTGAGGATTTGCTCAGACATGGAAACAAATGAATGAGTCCGCGCGATGCACAGGGGCAATCGGCGTTCTTTCCATCAGCCAGGGAACAAGCAGATTCTTTGGCGAGCGGACAAATATCGCGCATTCGGTCTCAATAAACAAGTGGGACATTCCAGGCCGGCGACATTGCCCCGTAACGGCGCCAAACAAAAAAGCCACCGCCGGGCAGTTCTCGACGGTGGCATATTGCAAAACAAATTTCTTTTTACCGGACGATACTGATCGCCTTCGTTGCCGGTCCCGCTACAGTCGGTACAGTCAGGTAGTAGGTTCCGGTTGTCATGTCCAGCAGGTCCAGCGTCGCATGCTCGCCGCCCTGATGAAGCCCCTGCAGGACAATTCGGCCGAGAACATTACGCAGGCTGATTGCTCCCGCGTTCAGATCGCTTCCCTTGATGGTCAGGCGTTCCGAAGCCGGATTGGGAAAGACGCTAACACTCGCATCAAAGCCCGGCAGCTCCACTGACGTCGCCTCGCTCGCGATCGTCGTCAGCGCCGTGTTGGTTATCACCGGCTTGTTGAAATCGAAGTAGATACCCGCCCGGTTGCGTATCGCCGTGCCGACTGCAAGGCCGGGACGCAGCTTCACTTTATATTTCAACACGCCGTGGCTGGCCGCTTCGTTAACATTGCTGTCCGGCAGCATAATATTGTCGAAGGTCCAGGCCAGGATGCCGGAGCCCGCAAGCTCGAAGCTGAATTTATGGCTGGCCGCGCCGATGCGCAGGCTGCCGATGTCGAAGAGATTGTGATCCAGCGTATCAACAACCACGACCTTGAAGGCGGTGTCGCTGCCGGTATTCTGAAACTGAACCGTGTACGACAATTCCTTGATGTCCGGCGTGATTTTGCCTTCGGGACCGACACCGTCGGGCGCTACGCTGATGATGTTGGGATCACTGGCATTCGTAACTTCCCGGCAGAATTCATCCTGAATATTCTCAAGAATTTCATCCGAGGGATGATCCGCCTGAGCCAAAACTCGAACACACAATTCCATCCCGGTTAGCTCCTCGTCGGCCGGTAAGCGGAGAGTGACTACGATGCTGCCGACGGCACCGACCGGCACATCCGAAATGTCCCACTACCTTCCTTAGGATACTGCCGGTCGGCGGCAGGGACGCTAACGACGAAGGCCAGGGGGGAATCGAAGTGCATACGCAGACGGCCGTTAAAAGGCAGTGTACCAACATTCTCAAATTGAATCCAATAGTCGAAGCTTCGGCCGGGACGCAGGCGACCGGCGTTGACGACGCTGACATCGAGCGCTTCCACGTAGTTCTGGGCCCGATTGCCGAAGTCGAGACCGCCGTGCTCTTCATCCGCCGAAGCTATACTCAGACTATAGGTCTCCGGTCCGCTCGGACAGGTCTGCTCCCAGTAAGGCCGGGCTTCACTGCTGACCGTGTAGTCGCCGGGCCGCAGATACAGGCTGTAGGAACCGTCGCTGCGTGTACGCGTATAAATCGGTCCCGGCTCGACCTTGATGATGGAGCGGGCCATACTGTGATCCGACGCATCGACTTCGCAGTTGTCATTCAGATCGCTGTAGACCAATCCCCTGACAAGTGCGTGCTCGCCGGGTTTGCCGAGGACGGCAAAATTGTTAACTTCCGTGCCGCAGATTTCGGTGAAATAACCGCTGAGATAGAGCGCGCCCCCCATCATCGCCAATTCCCCGACCAGGCCTTTAACAACGCCGAGGACGGTCCATCCTGAACCATCGAACATCGCAACGCCCGGCTGATGGGCCCTGCCGGGATAGTCGCCGGCAACATTGCCGCTCAGGTACATCTTGTCGCCGACCGTGATCCAGCCGCGAATGTTATGAAACCTTTCCATGCCGTTGCCGGCCGTACGCCAAGAGTTTCCGTCCCAAATCGCTGAACCGATAACCGCTTCGTTACCGGCGGTCGAGATGTAGTGTCCGTGGACATAAAGATCATCGTCATACGAGGCCATTGACGTCACTTCACGGTCTGTGGAATTACCCAGCGCGTACCACTCGCCGTCACTCCATCGCGCAATGTGGGCGATCGGCTGCGAATCGACCGTTTTAAAGAGACCGCCGACAAACAAATCGCCCTTGTGCGACACCATGGACTTCACCGATTTATCGACGCCGTTATCGACACCGCTGCCAAGGGCTTCCCAGTGTTCGCCATCCCAGGCAGCTATGTTGTTCGATCTAATAGCACCCGCTCGATTGAATCCACCACCAACATATAGTTTGTCCCTATGTACTTCCAAGCTAAACACGGCGGGGTTTCTGAAGTCATCGTCGAGACCGCCACCAACAGATTGCCAGGCGGATCCATTCCACTTGACTATGCCAGCGGAGCGCGGAAGATTACCCACCTGAGGAAATGTTCCTCCAACATAAATTTCACCCTTAAACACCGCCATGGTGTAGACATAATAATAAAGGATTTCAAAATCGGCTTCATAATGCCAATGTTTACCGTCATAGCGCATCAGCTTACGCCCCTGGTCCCTGTGAAAGGTGTATAACTCGCCGGCAAACTCAACAAAATGATTTGTTGGGCTGTTCAGACCACTACCGGCATCCTGCCAGCCGGTAATCCCGTTACAGTCGCTGCTGAGGAATTCTTCTGACGCCGTTTTGGCCTTTGCCTTTAACTCGGCTTCCGGCGCCGGTTCGTTCATTAAGGCGATATCGTGAGGATTGTCCTGAGGCTCCTGGGCCGGCAATACCGCAATCAGCAAGCAAAATGTTAACAAACAAGTTCCAAGGACTCGCATAAAGTTCTCCCGAAGTGTTAAGCCCTGATATCACTACATAGTGTACAGGTTATGGCGCAATATGGATAGACGGGTAAGATGTTTGGGGTACAAACTTCGGGCAGCCGACTGCGCTACAACACAGAAGGTCCTAAGGGGTTACACATCGGCATCGTCGTCTGAGTGTCGGGCAGGAAGCGAAACATACGGGCGAATGACCTCCGTTTCGGTCGCAACAGAGGCTGTCCGCGCCGGCAGCGACAGCCTCAAATTTTGGCAATATTCTACTGCAGTATCAGGCTGCGAACAATCCTTGTCCCCTGCCGGCCCGGAAGCGAAAGAAAGTAGCTGCCGGCCGGCAGACCGTGCACTTTGAGCATCGCCCGCCGGGCACCGGAATGCTAAAGCCGGCGTACCGTCTGCCCCAGAGTGTTGCGCAGGATTATCAGGCCCGCAGCCATGTCCGCCCCTTCGATCGCAAGTAGCTCGAATGCCGGATTGGGATAGACGCTTACCTGCGCATCAAAACCCTCCGGCTTCACCGAGGTCGCCTCGCTTGCTATCGTCGTCCGTGCCGTATTGGTGATCACCGGTTTGTTAAAGTCGAAGTAGATACCCGCCCGGTTGCGAATCGCCGTGCCGACTGCAAGGCCGGGACGTAGCTTCACTTTATATTTCAACACGCCGTGGCTGGTCGCTTCGTTAACATTACTGTCCGGCAGCATAATATTGTCGAAGGTCCAGGTCAGGATGCCGGAGCCCGAGAGCTCGAAGCTGAACTTATGGCTGGCCGCGCCGATGCGCAGGCTGCCGATGTCGAAGAGACGATGGTCAAGCCTGTTTACGACTGTCACGTTAAAGGCAGTATCCGTGCCGGTATTCTGAAATTGAACCGTATACGATAATTCTTCGACATCAGCTGTGATCTTCCCCTCGGGTCCGATCCCGGCCGGAGCCACGCTGATGATGTTGGGATCTATGGCATTGGTGATCTCACGACAGAATTCATCCTCAATAGCATCCAGGATTTCATCCGCTCTACGCTCCGGCCGGGAGACGGCGCGCACACAAACTTCCTGGCCGGTAATACTTTCGTCAGGCGGCAAGCCAAAGCTGATCCAGACTTTGTCAACTGCACCGAAGGGCATATCTTCTACATACCACAGCAGCTCCTGCGACTTAAGAATATCGACTGCCGGCTCGCTGTTAAGAAATTCGAGTGGAGCGTCAAACTGCAGGTGTAGATATCCATTGAATGGCACGTTGCCGACATTGGAATAAGAAATCAGGAAATCGGCGGTTCGCCCCGGGCGCAGAGGTCCCGCTCCCACGACACCTACATCGAGCGCCTGCACAGCACCCTGCGCCTGGTTACCGAAGTTGAGGTCGCTATGCTCCTCCTTCCCTGAGCTGATTGTCAGCGAATAAGCATTCTTGCCGTCAGGGCAACTCTGCTCCCAATAGCTGCCCGGATTTGCGCTGACCGAATATTCGCCGGGATACAGATGGAGACGATAGCCGCCATCGCTCCGCGTCCGTGTAAAAATCGGGCCCGGCTCCACGGAAATAATTGCTCGGCCGATACCAAACTCGCCGGCGTCCATTTTACAATCCTCTGTCGCGTCATTATACACCACGCCGCTAACGAAGTTATGGACATCGGCGTCTCCCAGAGAGGCAACAAAGTTTACAGTTTCATCGCAGATCTTCGTAAATCTGCCGGCAAAAAACAATGTCCCGCGAATCATCGCCAGACCCATCTTATCACTTACTGTCCCTGCGTTCGTGGTGCCAATTACGGACCATCGCTGGCCATCAAACATTGCCACACCGAGCTGCTCGATAAACAAGGGATGCTCACCCGTCACAAGCCCGCTAAGGTACATCTTGTCTCCAACTGTGATCCAGCAACCCAGTGAGAGAAATCTGTCCATTCGTGCCGGAGCGCGACGATAGTTTTCACCGTTCCAGATCGCGGTACGCAAGACCAACTCGCCACCAGCCGATCGTAAGTCCTCACCATAAACATAAAGATCGTCTTTATACGAAGCCATCAAGGAAACGTCATTATTAATATTGCGTCCCAGAGAATACCAATTTTTGCCGTCCCATCGCGCTACATAAGGAATCGGCCTTTCATCAACGATCTTAAAGCTGCCGCCCACATACAAATCACCCTTGTGCACGAGTAGTGATGCTACGCGTCCACGTCGAATATTGCCGATTGCTTCCCAGCGATCACCATCCCAGACAGCCAAATACTTCGTTTCAACGGAACCGGCGCGATTAAATTCACCACCAACGTACAACTTGCCGCCATAAACTTCCATGCAGCGAACCTGGCCTTGAATGCCGCCGCCGGGCGCTTGCCAATCTGCTCCATTCCACTTCAGAATCGACCCGAACTCATTGAATACACTACCTGAATGATAGATGCAGCCGACATATATTTCGCCCTTGAATGCTTGCAAGCTTAACTTCCATACATCAACAATCGGCAACGGTCCTTCATCGTACCAGCGGATGCCGTCAAAACGAGCCAGGTGAAGAGTGTTCCGCTCTTCGCAAATCGCGTACAGTTCGCCGGCCAGCTCGACGATGTCATGGACGTAACCAGGCAAACCGGCGCCTGCATCCTGCCACGCCGGATCGCCCTCGCAATCGGCGGCCAGTATGTCATCGCTTTCTCTTTTGAATGTTTCATGAAAACGGCCTGACGAAAGCGGAGCGATACCGGCTGCATTGTCTGGAATCTTATCACTGCCGGCAAGCGACACAGGCGACCAAGTCGTCATCATCAGACCCAGAGCAATGACACAAACGCTCGCAATAAATGAGATCTTTGCCCACATCATAAAAACCCTTCACATTTGCAGAATCAACGTGATTGATGTGGGTCCGAACAAGGGAATCAACGTCTTAATTTTCGGGGAACAGCGGCGGAAGTTCCACAATTGGCGATAGAATTGCAAGTCTAAATGGAGATCACTGAAAACGATTGTTGCGGTGTCGGCCATCGGCACTAAAAAAGATTCGAGCAGGGGCTGAAGTTTGTTTCAGATAGAAAACTCCTGGCGCGGGACCAAACGGCAAATCGGCTGATGCCGCTTTTAACAGCATCAGCCGATTCAATTTCACGATCTCAATCAACTATGACTACTCGGAGTACTTGTGTCCCGAGAACCGTCGGCAGCGAAAGATAATAGCTGCCTGCAGGTAGGTCGGATAGTTTGATTCGTGCAGTCCGGCCGCCATCGTGGCTGTAGTGCCCGACCGGCTGCCCTAAGGTATTATGCAGTACGATCTCTCCGGCTGCCAGATCGCTTCCTGCAATAGTCATCAGATCCGATGCGGGATTGGGATAAAGGCGAATGCGGACATCGGAATTCGGCGGCTCCACCGACGTCGCCTCGCTTGCGAGCGTCGTCAGCGCCGTGTTGGTTATCACCGGCTTGTTGAAGTCGAAGTAGATGCCCGCCCGGTTGCGTATCGCCGTGCCGACCGTAAGGCCTGGACGTAGCTTCACTTTATATTTCAACACGCCGTGGCTGGCCGCTTCGTTAACATTGCTGTCCGGCAGCATGATATTGTCGAAGGTCCAGGTCAGGATGCCGGAGCCCGAGAGCTCGAAGCTGAACTTATGGCTTGCCGCACCGATGCGCAGGCTGCCTATGTCAAAGAGATTGTGGTCCAGCGTATCGACAACCACGACCTTGAAGGCGGTGTCCGTGCCGGTATTCTGGAATTGGACCGTGTACGACAATTCCTTGATGTCCGGCGTGATTTTACCTTCGGGACCGACGCCGCCGGGTGCCACGCTGATGATGTTGGGATCCACGGCATTTGTAACTTCCCGGCAAAATTCATCCTGAATATCTTCAAGAATTTCATCCGAGGGATGATCCGCCTGGCCCGAGACCCGAACACACAGTTCCATCCCGGTTAGCTCCTCGTCGGCCGGTAAGCGGAGAGTGACTACGATGCTGCCGACGGCACCGACCGGCACATCCGAAAGGTCCCACTCCACTTCGTTAGGATACTGCCGGTCGGCGGCAGGGACGCTGACGACGAAGGCCAGGGGGGAATCGAAGTGCATACGCAGACGGCCGTTAAAAGGCAGTGTACCAACATTCTCGTATCGTATCCAGTAATCAACTGTCCGACCGGGACGCAGGCGGCCGGCGCCGACGACGCTGACATCGAGTGCTTCAACATAGTTCTGGGCGCGATTGCCGAAGTCGAGTCCGCTGTGCTCTTCATCCGCCGAAGCAATACTCAGACTATAGGTCTCCGGTCCGCTCGGGCAGGTCTGCTCCCAGTAAGGCCGGGCTTCACTGCTGACCGTGTAGTCGCCGGGCCGCAGATACAGGCTGTAGGAGCCGTCGTTGCGCGTACGCGTATAAATCGGTCCCGGCTCGACCTTGATAATGGAGCGGGCCATACTGTGATCCGACGCATCGACTTCACAGTTGTCATTCAGATCGCTGTAGACCGATCCCGTGACAAGGGCATGCACGTCGCGATTGCCGAGGACGGCGAAATTGTTAACTTCCGTTCCGCAAATTTCGGAGAAATAACCGCTGAGGTGGAGTGCGCCATCCAGCAAAACGACCCCCCAGGCCAGACCTTTAACAACGCCGAGGACGGTCCATTCCGTACCGTCGAACATTGCGACGCCCTGCAGGCGCGCATAGCTGGGATCGTCGCCGGCGACATAACCGCTCAGGTACATTTTGTCGCCGACCGTGATCCAGCCGCGGATGTTATGAAATCTTTCCATGCCGTTACCGGCCGGACGCCAGGAGTTGCCGTCCCAGATTGACGAACGGATAACCTCCCCGCCGCCGGCGGTCGAGATGTAGTGTCCGAAGACATAGAGATCATCGCCATAGGAGGCCATAGACGTCACGGCGCGGTCCGTGGAACTACCCAGCGCGTACCATTCGCCGTCTCTCCACCCCGCAATATGGGGGATAGGCTTTGAACCAGCCGTCTTAAATGGGCCGCCGACAAACAAGTCGCCCTGATGCGACACCATAGTCATTACGCTGTTATCGACGCCGCTGCTCAGTGCTTCCCAGCGTTCACCATCCCAGGATGCAATGTTACCAGCGCTCAATCCGCCGGCCGCAGTAAAGGAACCGCCGACATGCAGTTTTCCGTCATGGACAGCCATGCTGAAAACCGAGGCATAGCCAAGATTGGTGAACAGGCCGCCGCCGACTGACTCCCAGGCACTGCCGTTCCACTTCACAATACCGCGGGTACCGGGCATGTCTTGCACGTCGATAAAGGTACCACCGATATAGAGTTCGCCCTCAAAGACCTCCATTGCGTAGACGACAAATCCGCCAATATCGAATTCGGCTTCATAATGCCACTTTTGTCCGTCATAACGCACCAGATGACGGCCATTGTCAAAGTAGAGAGTGAACAATTCGCCGTCCAATTCAACCACATGACGTGTCTGACCACCCAGTCCGTTGCCGGCATCCTGCCAGCCGGTGACCCCTTCGCAGTCGCTGGTAAGAATATCATCCGGCGCTGTTTTGACATGCGCTCTGAACTCGGCTTCCAGCGCCGGATCGTTCATAAAGGCGAAATCGAATTCGTGCGGATCATACTGCGTCACCTGGGCCGGTGACACCGCAGCCAGTAGACACAAGGTTAATAAACAAGTTCCAAGGATTCGCATACAAATCTCCCGCAGTTAAAAAAGTCTTGAAGTCAATGTATTACGGAATTAAGATGGCGTTCCGGGTATATTCTTTTGGATATGCCGGTAAATCGCTTCATGCTGCCGGCCGCGGCATCCTTGCAAAAAACTCCGGCGAATCACTCATTATCTTCAGCGCCGCGAAGCACCCATGCCGAAGACATTTTCACCCGATTCAGGCGCTTCGGCCTAAACAGAGGCTGCCACCGGCCGACAGCTTTTTATTACGACAAGTCATCAATGAACGATAAGAATCCGCGTCACACGCATTCCCTGCAGCGTCGGCAGTGTTAACAAATAGCTGCCGGGAGGCAGGGTTGCCAGCGCAAGCTGAATTGTCGGGCCGCCCTGGTGGTCGAATTGCCGGATCGACTGCCCCAATGCGTTGCGAAGAACTATAGAACCGGGGGCCAGATAGTCAGCTTCAACGATCACCTTCTCCGAGGCGGGATTGGGATACAGGCGTATGCCCAGGTCGGAGCTTATCGGCTCCACTGTTGTTGCTTCGCTGGCAATTGTCGTCAGCGCCGTATTGGTTATCACCGGCTTGTTGAAATCGAAATAGATTCCCGCGCGGTTGCGAATCGCCGTACCGACCGCCAGGCCCGAATGCAGCTTAACTTTGTACTTCACAACTCCATGGCTGGCCGCTTCGTTACTGTTGCTGTCCGGCAGCATTATGTTGTCGAAAGTCCAGGTCAGGATGCCGGAGCCGGAGAGCTCGAAGCTGAAGTCATGGCTGGCTGCGCCGATACGCAGGCTACCGATGTTGAAGAGATTATGATTCAGCGTATCGACAATGACGACTTTAAAGGCGGTATCGCTGCCGGTATTCTGAAAGCGGATCGTATAGGCCAGTTCATCGATGTCCGGCGTAATCTTGCCATCATCGCCGACACCACCGGGCGCAACGCTGATAATGTTGGGATCTTTGGCATTGGTAACCTCCCGGCAGAACTCATCTCGTTCATCTCCCGACAGCTCATCCTGGGGCCGCTCGGCCCTGCTGCTGATAGTAACGCAAAGCTCCCTGCCGGCAATCGATTCATCGGCAGGCAAGACAAAGCTAAGTTTAATATGACCGCTTAATCCGACCGGGACATCAACCAGGTCCCATTCCAGTAGCTGAAGCGCATGCCGGCTGACAGCTGGATCACTGACGACGAAGCTGAGGAGCTCGTCATAACTCAGGAGCAGGCTGCCGTTAAAAGGCAGCGTGCCGACATTTTCATAACGTATCCAATATTCAACGGTCCTGCCGGGGCGGAGGGCGCCCGCTGCCGCGACGCTGACGTCGAGGGCTTCGACAGAGCTACGGGGACGATGGCCGAAGTTAAGCCCGCTGTGCTCTTCCTCCGGCGAGGCGATGGCAAGGCTATAGTTATCCGCTCCGTTCGGACAGGTCTGCTCCCAGAAAGGCCGGGCTTCGCTGCTGACCGTATAGTTGCCGGGCGGCAGATACAGGCTGTAGGAGCCGTCCTTGCGGCTACGCGTATAAATCGGCCCCGGCTCCACTTTGATGATGGAACGGGCCACGCCGCGATCGTCCGCATCAATGTCGCAGTTGCCGTTCAGATCGCTGAATGTTCTTCCGCCGACAAGCGCATTTTGCTCCCGGCGGCCGCTCAGCGCAGCGACATAGCGGACATCCGCATCGCATATCCCGGTGAAAAATCCACCCACGTGAAGTGTGCCGCGAATCAATGCCATGCCCCAGGTCTGGGCATTGCCGACGCCGAGGGTGGTCCATTTCTCGCCATCAAACATTGCGACGCCCGGATAACGCGCATTCACGTGATCGCCGCCGGCGACATAGCCGCTGACATACATCCTGTCCCCTAGCGTGATCCAGTCGCGCAGAGTATGAAATCGCTCCAGGTCTCCGCCGGCGGGACGCCACGAGCTGCCGTCCCAGACAGCCGCTTTCCTAATCGTTTCGTTGCCGACCCGGCCTAAAAACGGACCATGGACGTATAAATCATTGCCGTAAGAGGCCATCATTCTCACTTCGCGGTCGAGGGACGCGCCCATGGCATGCCATTTCTCGCCGTCCCAGCGCACGATCTTCGACAAGGCATTTTCTTCGGCGGCGGGCCAGTAGTGAGCGCCGAGATACAATTCGCCCTGATGCGAATGCAGGTCGGCAACGACAAACTCGATACCTTCGCCCAGGGCTTCCCAGCGCCTGCCGTCAAAGGCGGCGACATTATTGGCGTCGATGCCGCCGATCCGCTTAAACGTACCGCCGACATACAGCTTGCCATTATGCACCTCAAGGCTATTGATCCAGCCGCGTTCAACGCTGTTGTCGATACCGCCGCCGACGGTTTCCCAGTTCGAGCCCGTCCACTTAACAATACCGCCTGTCCCGGGAAGATCCCCTACCTGCATCCAGCTCCCCGCTGCATAGAGTTCGCCCTTGTAAGCTATCAAAGCGTTTTCACCGACATTGTCGTCGACGTCCAGGACAGACTCGTAACTCCATGCCGCGCCGTCATAGGCCGCGAGATATCGTGTTCTGCCGTCCGTAAAAATCGTATAGCCGATACCGGCCAGCTCCATGAGATAGCGCGCACCGCAGAAGTCGCCGTCGCATCTGAGACCGTTGCCGGCATCTTGCCAACTACTATTATTGTCGCAGAGATCGTTCAGCATAGCATCCCCCGACTGTTTTACTCCCTGGGCAAACTCAGCCGCCCCAAGCGACTCATTCCCTAACCCAACAACGGCATTGTCCCGCTTAACAAGCTGTACCTGCGCGGTAGCTTCAGCAAGAAACAGACATATAGCAATAAAGCTGATACCAACGATTCGCATACATTTCTCCTTCGCAGGAATTTCCCGCGGCTAAATAGCGCTTATGGAATAGTGAATCGCATGCACATTGCACGAGGGCGGCAATTACAAGCGCGCTTCCCGGAAGCGCGGTCGCAAAATCTCGGCAATGAAGTGCTGCCGCCGCTGAGCAGGGCAGCAGTCTTCGTTTGCAACAATTTCAATTCCGGCGCAGAGTATTTCATCCGAAGTTTTCTTCACGCCGTGAGTGAATCCAATTCAATCTGAGCGCTCCCGCGTCAGGGATCATGTGTTTACTTATGACAGCAAAGATTCCAAACGTCACTGACTTCGAGAATGAGTCTGCGTAACCGGCCTCTTACTAACTCCTGGATCGTAATCTCAATAAACTGCAAGTGTCTGATCCGGAGGGAACTCCGGCGAGGTTGGAGAGCAATCACGCCCTACAGCCCGCTCGTCAACTGACAGAGATTCCCGATTCTTAACAGCGCAATCGGCAAGATCCGCTTTGTCGCCTTCAGCAACGACTGCCTGGTTCAGTTAAAAAACTGCCTGCGAAGATCACGGGCCTGGACCGAGGCGTCAGGCCGATCATTTCCACAAGCTGCCGTAGTAGCTGCGACAGGATGCACACAGGCAGCTGCCTGCGCAATACAAGCCGGAGCAACACCAGACAGATCCAGAAGCAATTCAGAGCCTATGAGCTGTTTCCTTTACAATGGAACAAATCAGGCAAATGCATGGAAACGAAAGCGATACAACCGGCACGTGTTGAAGGGTCCGTTCGGCCGGCCTGCCAAAGGTACAGCGAGTTGCACGTGGTGAGAGACACAACTTTGCGCCAGCCGTTAGAATGAAATCGATGAACAGCAAATTCACGGCATTTTGCCTGGGACTCACACTATTTTAGCACTCGCCGCGAAACTCCCGATCCGTTCCTGTTCGCCCGGCAAAAGTTTGCAGGCCAGTCGTTAGCTGACCTACCTTCAATAAAATTTCTTGCATACTCTTCTCCCCTTGTGTTAAGGGAGTGAGGCGCGGACTGAGCGCCGAACGAGTAGGAGTTATGAGAATCAGATATTTCAAACTCCCCTATGCCCTCTTTCGCAAAGAGGGGAACCAAATAAACTTATTTGAAACAATACAAGTACGTCGAACTCGCTCGAACGAAAAGGGCGCAGCGGGGGAGAAAGTCGAGCCTGATTTGACGCGGAAGATCCGCTCGGCACATCCGCTCGGCACATCCTCGAGAGCAGACTTCAATGCCGCGGGCGCCTGCCGGTCGTTGGGAGAGCGTTGACGACGAAAGGCGGACGGCGGCGCGTGGTGCATTCTCAAATTGTCCGGCAGAGAGCAGGCTGCCGTCATTATCACAATAAATTCAGAAGTTGATGATCCTGCCTGGTCGCGTGTGTCCGCCGCTACGGCGCTGACATCGAAGGCTGCAGCGTGCTGTAGACGCGAAGACCTGATTCAGACGGGGCCGAGGTTACGCGCGGGAGGCTTCAGCCGCTTACAGTTGCAAACTGCAAGCGGCCGCGAACCGCGAAAAATCATTAATGAACAACTATCAGACGAACAGCTATCGTCCCTCCGGCTGTTGGAAGCTCAAGATAATAACTGCCATTTGGCACAGTGCTGAGGCTAAGCCGCGCCGTCGGGCTGCCGTCGCAGGCGAAGCTGCGCAGCGTTTGCCCCAAAGCATTGCGCAGGACGATAGTACCTGGAACCAGATCCTCCGACTCGATCGTTGTCAGATTCGCGGCGGGATTCGGAAAAATGCGAATACCCTGTTCCAGGGAACTTGTCTCCACTGAAGTTGCCTCGCTGCTGATCGTCGTCCGCGCCGTGTTTGTGATCACCGGCTTGTTAAAATCGAAATAGATGCCTGCCCGGTTACGAATCTCCGTGCCGACTGCAAGGTCGGGGCGTAGGTTAATTTTGTATTTCAACACACCGTGGCTGGCCGCTTCATCAGCAGTGCTGTCGGGCAGCATTATGTTATTGAAGGTCCAGGTCAGGATACCGGAACCGGAGATCTCGAAGCTAAAGTCATGGCTGGCCGCTCCGATGCGAAGGCTGCCGATGTCGAATAAGGTATGGTCCAGCGTGTCAATAACAACAACTGTGCTTGCCGGTGCCGTGCCAGTGTTTTGGAAACGTACGATGTACGTCAATGTGTAAATGTCCGGTGTAATTTTGCCTTCCGGACCGATGCCGGCGGGGCGTACTTGGATGTCATTCGGGTCGACGGCATTCGTGATTTCCCGACAAGACTCATCGTCGCCGATCCGCAATTCGTCATCCTCTACTTTCTCGGCGGTAGAGGTAGCGCTTACGCATACCGTCTGCCCTATGAGACCTTCATCCTCCGGCAGCACAAAGCTGATAATAACATCATCCGCCGCGCCGATCGGCAGCTCCGCCAGATCCCATGTAAGCTCGTTTGGAATGTGCCGGTCGGCAGCGGGAAAACTGCGGGTGTATTCAAGCGGAGAATTATAGTTAACACGCAGTTGACCGGTAAATGGGTGATTCCCGACGTTTTCATATCGCAGCAGGTATCTGGCAATCGTACCTGGGCCAATGCGAAAAGATGTGCTGACAACACTCAGCTCAAGCTCTTGCACAAGGCCGAGCGCCTGGCTACCGAAATCCAGATCGGCGACCTCCTGATCCGCGGATACGACCGTTAATGTGTAACTATCGCTGCCCACGGGACAGGTCTTGCGCCAACTGCCGCGCTGGTTATTTCTGATCGTATAAGTTCCGGGCTGCAGATAAAAGGAATACGAACCGTCGCTGTTCGAGCTGGTGTAGAGCGGGCCCGGCGTCACTTCAATCACCGAACGGCCAATGCTGAAATCACCTGCTCCATAGCTGCAATTCTCGTCAAGGTCGCTGAATACCGTCCCGCTGACCACAGCGTACACGTCGCGATCACCCAGTGAGGCGAGAAAGTTCACCTTCGTTTTACAAATTTCTGAAAAGTAACCGTTGACGAACAAGGTGCCGCGAAACACCGTAAAATCCCAGGGTGAGCCGTTCATGACACCGACGACCGACCAGTCGCTGCCGTCGAACTCGGCGATGCCCTGGTCCGCAGCATTGAGCCGGGAGCCGCCCGCGACGGTGCCGCCAACGTACAGCTTGTCGCCCTTCGTGATCCAGCAGCCAAGGTTGTTAAATCTTTCAATTCCCCCGCCGGCCCGACGCCAGGAGTCGCCATCCCAAATAGCTGCACCGAGTACATCCACCTCACCGGCCCGTTCCATTCCGTGCGCATGGACAAAGAGATCATCCCGATAAGAAGCCATCAGGCGTACCGGGCGGTCGATAGAATTGCCCAGAGCGTGCCATGTTTCACCATCCCAGCGAGTAATATGAGCGATAGGCTCGTTTCCGATCGATCTGAAGTCTCCACCGACATACAAATCACCTTTGTGTGAAAGCAAGTGAGTGATGGAGCTCGAAAAGCCTGCGCTCAGAATCTCCCATCGTTCACCATCCCAGGAGCCAACGTTTATTCTTTCGATTACTCCCGGGGCTCCAAAGTCCCCGGCGACAAACAACTTATCATCGTGTACTGCCAGACTTTCGACACGGCCAACAATGTCGCTCCCGAATGCCTCGAAGCCGGAGGCATTCCACTTGAAAATGCCATCGAAGCCTGTAATACTACCGGGCTGCCTCCACGCGCCGCCGAAGTAAATGTCTCCATTATATACAACCATGGCTGTTACCGAAGCAAAAACGGGAAACTGACTGACATAGGTCCAGTGCCTGCCGTTGTAACGCAGCAAGTGATGATCCTGGTCTAAAACAAGAGCATAAAGTTCACCATTTAATTCCACGGTGTATTTGATGCCAACAATTTGTGGCGATCCGCTTAAACCCATACCGGCATCCCGCCAGGCGGAAAGGCCATTACAGTCAGTGCCCAGGATCTCGTCCGGGGCTCGTTTTGGTTTAATAGGAGTTGCAAGCTCCGTTGAATAAGCCTGCTCGAACCTAGATTCACGGCCTTGCGGCAGATTCGCCTGCGCCGGCAGAGCTGTTATACCCACAATCAGGATAAATAAGCAAGATCCTGCTATTCGCATACCGTCCTCCTAAACAACGCAATTTTTGAAATTTGACTAAAACATTGCAACAACTGGAAGGTGCGTCTTAGTCTTCAGTGCGTTTATAGTTTCGGGACTATTCTTAGTTCTGCAATGGACAAAGGCGGATGAGCCACGGGCACGTTATGTCATGTTGAATCGCAATCATCAACGGCAGGTATGCAGGACAGATTTGTCCGCCTCGTAGATGCGGACAATTTGCCTGCATCATACCCAGACCCATTAATGAGGGTAGACTTTCCCTACAATGGAACGAACTCTTGCCAAATCAAGAGTTTAGAGAGGTAAGATCGGCACGTGTCGAAGGGCCGCTTGGGCCGGCGTGCCGAATGAATAGCGGGTAGCGTTTGACGAAAGACACGCCATTGCGCTGCCGGTTAGATCACGACATGATTGCCACGATGAAACGACATATTATGGCGGTTGAAAAAAAGCCTAAAGCGAAGATGTTAAGCTAGCATCAAGATCGATCAGAAATCGTTTGAGGTCCACCTCGCTGCCGAGACCAAGCTTTTTGCGAATGCGATAACGATAGGTTTCAATGCTGCGGGACGAGACGTTCATCAACAGGCTGATTTCCTTGTTAGAGAGCTGCAGGCGCAGCATTCCGATCAGGTGCGCTTCGCTGCCGGACAGACGCGGGTAGCGCGCACGCACTTTCCGCAGGAAATCACCGAGTTCATACAGATCGGTGTCGCCGTCCGGCCGACTCTCTCTGACGTCCAGCAGCGCCGTGACTTGCTCGATTGCCGCCTGCAGCGCGGCTTCCGAACTCTGGTCAGCCAGCGCCATGCATTGTTTCAGGCTGCGGTCAATGCTTCGGAGTGATTCCCGCTGGCGGGCGCTCAATACTGAGGCGGCACGTAATTTCTGCCGCTGCCCCGCAAGACGCATCTCATAGATTTGCTGCCGCAAGTGCCGCTGCTCGTCGGTCCACTCGCGACGTTCCAGGGCATGCCGGAGCTCCCTGAACATCAGACAATTGCGATGTCCTTCGCGAATTGTGCTTTCGATGTGATCGCGGTAACGTTGCGCGTAGTCGCGCGCAGGCTCCATCATACCCTGCGCGCTGTAAAGATCTGCAAGCTGCCGATAGGCCGCCGCCTGCAGGCTGGAGTCGTCGAGCCTGTCGGCAATTCGCAGCGAGCGCCCAAGCATGGCTTCAGCCCTGGGAAAGGAGCCCGTTTCCACATAGAGCCCACCCAATTTGACTAGGGCTGCCGCGCTCTGATCTTCCGCTCCGTTGTCTTCGCTACAATTCAGACAATCGCGCAACAGGTCTTCCGCCCGGGTATAACGGCGCAGATCCAGCAGAGCGGACGCTAATTCCAGCTTGCAGCGGACCGCGCCATGCAGATTTTCGATTGTCGCGGCAATGTCGGCGCCCCGCTGCAGTAGCGCCAGGGCCGTCTCCGCCTGCCCCCGGCCTCGCAGCAGACGCGCCTTGTGTTCCAAGGCCGACACGAGCTGTTGGGCATAGGTCCGTTCCTCGCAGCGGGCGATACACTCCTCAATCGCCTCCAGGGCACGCTCCGGCTGATTTAACTGCTCGTGGCATGTGGCGATCGATGCCAGCGTTTTCGGTATGGCATCGAATTGCTGTGCGCTCGACTGCCGCTCCTGTAATTCGCTGAAGTACGATAGGGCGGAAGACGGGTCGCCGGCCCGCGCAAGCAAAAAGGCCAGTCCCTGCAGGGCCCGCGCATACAGTCCGCTGCCGCCGCAGCGCGCTGCATGCCGCAAGGCGTAAAGATTGTGCCGCAATACTGCTTCCAAGTCGTCGCGGCTATCATAAGCTCCCGCCAGATAATGATGGCAGAGCGCCATTCCGTGAAGGTCACCCGCGTCTTCGTAAAAGGCCAGTGCGATTTTGTAATGTTCCAGGGCCGTCGCTCGATCCTTGCGAGAGAGCGCTCCCAGAGCCAATGGATGTTGCAGCCAGAGGCTCTCCCTGGCGAGCTTCGCCTCTTCCGTCAGACGGAGGGCTTCTTCCGCACATGCCGATGCTTCCTTGTCGGCACCGGAAGTAAAGAGCAGGACTGCCCGTTGCGCATGGCATTGCGCTTCCGCGGAGGGCGCAGTCACATTAAATCGGCCGTCGGCCGCAATTTCCAGCTGGGCCAGTCCGCGCTGGCAGTCCCCATCGGCGGCGGAGCATTCAGCCAGTCCAATCGACGCCTGAAGTATCAGCTCCCGGTCTGCGAGAGCCTGCGCCACCCGCAATGCCTCATTCATCATGGCGACGGCCGCGCTTATCCGCCCCTGCCGCAAGACGATCCCGCCGGCGCGACGAGAGGTCGTCGACTGTAAGCGCAGATAGGTGGCAAGCGATGTATCCGCATCCAGCAAAGCCTGCGGGTCATCGAGATCCACCCGCTGTTTGCTCTTGCGCAGTCGATAGTGCATCAGCTCGCGCAGCAATACATGAATCTTGGTTGAGGTTGTCCAGGCGCGGGCCAGATCGCTGCGTTCCTGCAGTGTGAGCAGATCCAGCATCAGCAGCGCCTTCTGGCGTCCACGCGCTCTGGCTATCCGGCGCTCCAGGTCGCGAATCGGGCTGGTTTCCTGACCAGACATTGGCGTAATTTGAATGTGAACAATCCTTTCTGGCGGCAAATATACACAGAGTGCGGCTTTGTTCGGTTCAGCCGCTCCGCCCCGCCTCCGGCCTTGAACGGCTCCGGGGCGGCTGCCATTCTTTATGACGGCGGCGCCAAATAAAAGTAATAGGCCACGAACTCAAAATCGTCGGTGGGATTATCGAAATAATCCACGTGTCCGCTGCGAAAATCGCCCGCGCTCCGCTCCGTCTCACCGCGCCACAAGCGTTCGGGAATAGCGTCCCAGCGGCAGAGCTCCATCGCGCTGATTCGAATTCGACAGCGCGGCCGCAGCGACAAATCGTAGACCGTGTAGTAGCGGCCGCAGACAAGGGCATGATTGTAATCATCCTCATCGACATCGACTTCATGCAGCCATGCAACGCTGGCGTTCTTCAGGCCCGCCATAATGTCGTCAACCAGATGATCGGAAACAAACTGAATGCGATACTCAGGTTCGGAGTCTGCGACCTCTTTCATCCCGCAATTCTCTGAAATGTTTCACGCTGATACTTCGATAGCTCTCCGAGCAAGGCCGGCTCGCTGAACCGGCAAAGCATAATATAGCGATTAGACCTACAACGGCAACGGCGACCGCGCTCGCAGAACCAATGAAGTCCCGCAGCGGCGCACACGAATCGCAGCGTTCCCAATGACCGGACGAACAGGTAGCAATTAGCGCCACTATCAGCCTGTGAGCCTATGCCGATAATTGAAATACGCACCTTCCGATAATCGTTCGGCCGGGAAAATTGTGTTTCCGGGCGATTGAATATTTGTTATTTTCAGGCCACTAATTTAGGAGTTGCCATTGGTGTTTGCCGTCCCACTGCCGCGGCAATGACTAACGCACTAAGGACCGTTCATACATCGACTACAAAGATACCGATCGGTGGGAAATCCGCCTTGAGGGTATTGCGAACTTGTTAAACCATGAATGAAAGACTGTAAGCCAATCTCGCCGAGATTACCACTGCCGACTTGAAACAAAGCGAAGGTTCATTCACGAACCCAGGGTGGGTTTGATCGGTCCGGGCGCGATGCCCGCGAACTCGCCTGATCGCACAGGATCGACGTCGATAGCGCTTGTAACACCGATGGAGTTAACCCGGGGAGTCGTCACTTCCCGTGGCTTGCAGGCGTGAAATAAACTGAGCTCTAAACAAATTAGCCTTGCGAAAGCTAACACAGGGATTTCTGCCACCCCCGCTGTTAACAGACTTCCTTTACGGCCCCAATGTTCATCAGACGGCGGTCACTGAATTCTTCAGGCCGCCGGCATCCGGTATTCCGACCGACCAATCTTTGCAACGACAGTGTAACCATCAAATGTTTTAACGGACAAAAACTGGTGAGTTTTATGAGTAATGGATTCCGATTACTGTTCGCGGCCGCAATTGCCGCCGCGCTTTTTACTCCTTCAGCTATGACACAAAATGTGCCGGTAGTGGCCGTTGAGGGCGAAGGCTGTCCGGCGCCCCTGGTTAATACCCTCAACGGCAATCTCTTTATCCAGCGCGAGGACTTAAGCATCAGCGGCGTTGGCCTGTCGCTGGAGTTCGACTTTGCCTACAACAACCATCGCAGCGCGCTTAATTTCGGCTTTGGCAATGGCTGGACCTTTACCTATAACATTTTGTACGAACGGCGCGGCGCGAACATCCTCATTCGCAACGGCGACGGACGCAATGACCTTTTCAGGTGGAACGGCAGCGGCTATACGCCGCCCGTCGGCATATTCGATGTGTTGGAAGAATACCTTCCCAATCGATTTCGGCTGACAACCAAACATCAGACGGTCTTTAACTTCGATGATCCCACGCACCGACGGCTGACCTCGGTATTCGATCGCAACGGCAATTTCATCAACATTACCTATAGCAGCGGGCTGCCGGTCGAATTCCAGGATGCCAGCGGACGCAGCGTACGTTTCCTGTATGCCGGCGGCTTGCTGCGGCAGATCGTGGATAACAATACGAGTCCGGCACGCGCGGTCGGATACAGCTACGACGCCAATGACAACATGAGCAGCGTCAGGGATCCGCTCGGCAACACGATTAACTATTACTATGACGCCAATCGCAACATCATCCGCATCGAAGATCATCGCAACAATACTTTCGGCTTTGCCTACGACGCCGACGCGCGCGTCATCCAGCACAGCTCGGCTTTGACGCTGATGGAGATTTCCTACTTAAACTCACCGCGGCGAACAACGGTCGCAGAGCTGGTTGACGGCGATTTGCTGCAGGTGAGCTATTTTTATGATGATCAGGGCCGTATTACACGGCAATCGGGCGACTGGCCGGAGGGAGATGTGACCTATCAATACGATGCGGACAACAATGTCATCGCGCGTAGCGATGCCCTTGGCAATCCGACGGAGTTCAAGTTCGACGACCGCGGCAATGTGACGGCCGAAACGGACGCCCTCGGCTTCACGCAAAGCTGGTCCTATGATCCGGTGTTTAACTTCGTCCTCAGCAGCACCGACGCGAGTGGCAATACCACTGTGCACGAATACGATGACCGCGGCAACCTTGTTTTCACCGAATTCCCGCTGGGATTCGGCGAAGAATTCACCTACAACGATCGCGGTCAGATACTCAGCCATACCGACGGCAATGGCAATACGACTGTGTATGACTATGACAGGCATGGGTACCGGAGCAGTATCACCAATGAAATCGGCAAGGAGGTGTTCAGCCACGATGCCATAGGCAACCTGCTGGCTGAAACGGATGCCGAAGGCAATACGACGACGATGGAATACAATGCGGTCGGCCTGCTTCTACGCGAAACCGACGCGCTCGAACAAACAACCACTTTCGCCTATGATCCCAACGGCAACCCGACCATGAATACGGATGCGCGCGGCTTTACAACCAGCCGTGACTTCGATATTCTGGACCGCCCCGTCGCGGTCCTGCTACCACTTAGCGTTGACGATTTCGGCGGCGCAGGGCCGGTCGGCAGCAGCTACACCTACAATGCCATGGGCAAAATCCTCACGAGCACCGATCCCAACGGCAATGTCACAAGCTATACCTATACGCCGCAGTGCTATCTCGCGAGCGTTACTGATCCGCTGGGTAATACAACGAGCTACACCTATGACGCCAACGGCAACGGCCTGACGGTAACCGACCCCAACGGCAATACGACAAGCTACACCTACGATGCGCTCAATCGCGTCAGCAGCGTCACGAACGGGGCCGGTGAAACGACATCCTACAGCTACGATGCCAATGGCAATGTGTTAACAGTGACTTTTCACAACGGCAATACGATCAGCTACAGTTATGACGCGATGAACCGCCTTACGAGCGCCGTCGACCTGCTAGGGCCGATTATCAGCCTCAGCTACGACAACAACTCCAACGTCATTGCTTCAAGCGACGGCAACGGCTTTACGACAAGTTTCAGCTACGATGCCCTGGGACGTTTAATCGCCGAAACCGACCCGCTGGGCCTGACCACCAGCAGCAGCTACGACGCCAACGGCAATTTGCTCAGCCGCACCGATCGCAACGGCAACACGAGCAGCTTCACGTATAACGCCGTCGGAGAGCTTCTGACGGAAACCGATGCACTGGGCAACACGAGCAGCTACAGCTATGACGCCGTCGGCAATCTGCAGTCGATCAGAGACGCCAATGGCAGTACGACCAGCTATAGCTATGATCCGCTCGACCGCCTGCTCCAGGAAGTGTATGCCGACGCTACCAGCCGTTCCTACACCTATGATCCCGCCGGCAACACGCTTTCGCGGACCGACAATAACGGAGCGGTCACCGCCTACTCATACGACGCCAATAACCGGCTGATTCTGCGCGATTACCCCGGCGCGAATGACGACGCTATCGCCTACGACCCGGGCGGCAGGCTGATCTCGGCCGCCAATACCCTCTTTAACCTGACCTTCGCTTATGATGCCGCCGACCGGCTGAGCAGCGAAGCCGTTAACGGCATTACGACGTCTTACGGCTATAACGTGGCCGCCGGAACGAATTCGATCAGCTATCCCGGCGGCCTGACGCTTCAGCATGACCTCGATGCGCGTGGTCGCATTCAGACCATCCGCAGCGGCGCCATAGTGGCGGCTCTCTACAGCTATGATGCCGGCGATCGCGTCACGAGCCGCAGCTACCCGCTTAACGGTACATCGACGAGCTATTCCTACAATGCCAACAACTGGATCACCTCGATTGTCGACAATCCCGGCGCTTTTGTTAACCTGGGATATACCAACGACCACGAAGGCAACCGGCTGACGGAAGAGAAGCTTCACCGGCCGACGAATTCCCTGAAATTCGTCTATGATGCCATCTATCAATTGGATCGCTACCAGGAAGGAACACTGACGGGCGGGGTTATCGCACCGATTCTGGTGGATATGAACTATCAGTACGACGCAGTGCATAATCGCACTTCGACCCTCCGCAACGGCGCGCTGACTAATTACACGAGCAACAATCTCAACCAGTACACGCAGGTCGCCGGCATCAGCACGGTCAATCCGCTGTATGACGCCAACGGCAATCTCGTCTTCGACGGCGTTAACAGCTATGGCTACGACTTCGAAAACCGCCTGACGCTCGTTAACGGCGGCGCGACCGCCCAGTACTTCTATGATCCGCTGGGACGCCGCGTTCAGAAAAATGCCGGCGGCGCAACAAACTTTTATCTCTATGCCGGTGAGAGCGTAATCGAAGAATATGACGGCGGCGGCATTCAACAGGCACTGTACGTCTACGGCAACTTCGAGGACGAAACGCTCATCCGGCTCAGCGGCGGCAACACCTATTTTTATCACCACAATGCGCTTGGATCGGTGGTGGCCTTAACGGATGGAGCAGGTGCGGTTGCCGAGCGCTACGGCTACACCGCCTTCGGCGATGTCAGCTTCTTCGATGGCGCTTACAATCCTCTGCCGGCCTCCGTCACCGGCAATCCCTATCTGTTCAGCGGCCGGCGCCTCGACAGCGAGAGCGGTCTGTTCTATTATCGCGCGCGCAGCTACGATCCGCTGTGGGGCCGCTTCCTGCAACGCGATCCCGCCGGCTATGTCGATGCCTTGAACCTTTACGCTTACGTGCGCAACAATCCGGTAAATTTCACCGACCCCTATGGCCGCATCGGCGTATTCGTCTCGGGTTTTTCCGGCAGCAGCGGACGCAGCGGCAGCAGCGGGAAAACCGACATGCAAAAGATGGCCGAGAAAATGGATAAGGACATTCCCGGCGGCGCATCCGAAGTCGGCCACAGTCAACAGGGGAAAGCGGTTAAGAAAATCTGCAAGGCGCTGTGTAAGAATCCCAACCAGCCCGTTATTCTCGTGGGCCACAGCTTCGGCGGCGACTCAGTGGTTGAAATCGCCGAGAAGCTGAAAAAGAAGTGCATTAAGGTGGATCTGATGGTGCAGATCGACAGCGTCGGCGTTGGCGATGAGAAGAAACCCGACAATGTCGAACGTGGCATTAACATCTGGTCGACGTCGCGCAAAGGCGTCAATGGCGCCAGCAACGTGGAAGGGTCGGAGAATATCGGCCTGGACGGCACAACACATACCGACATCGACAGCGATCCGCGGACGGAAAAACATATCAAAGACGCGATCGACAAGCTCAAGAAGGGCGGCAACTATGCCAATAAAAACTGGCGCAAGAAAAAGAAAGAGACGAAGGTCGAAACGCTGCGCTAGGTCATCAGGCAGCGGCGCGAGTACCGCTTCGGTCAATCTTTATCGGCCAATTCGAGAACTTAAACATTTACTATAAAAGGATTTTCAACGATGAACTCAATAATCGATCGTATCTCAATACTGACATCGGGCATGTGTCTGGCACTACTGTTCGGTGCGGGAATTCCGGATTCCGCCGTCGCACAGATCCAGGCGGGCGGCGCAATGGATTTCGAAGCCTACCTACGTCCCTGCCCCGACCTGCTGGACCTGACTTTCGAGGTCCGGGACATCAGCAGCTTCGGCAAACGCGACGGCGCCGTTAATCTCTCGGTCGCGGGCGGTACCCCGCCCTACCGTTTCTGCTGGTCCGGCGCCCAATTCAACGAGGCAACGGAAGATATACACAATCTTGCCCCGGGCATGTATCAGGTGCTTGTAACCGACGCCAACAATTGCGATGCAACTATCAGCGTCGACGTCGGCGGCCCCAGCGTTGTTTCTTCGGCGGATGAGGGAACGAATGCCGCCGAACTTGCCATCCTCGGTATCGCGCCGAACCCAAGCGCGGATATAATCACCATTCATTATTCGATCCCCGGCCAGGACAATGTACGGCTGGAAATTCACGATCAACTCGGCAAAGTTCTGGCTGTGCCTGTCAGCACCGTCCAGACTTCCGGCGGCTACCGTCTCAGCTTCGACGGTCGCGCTCTGCCCGCCGGCACCTACTTCTGCCGTTTGCAGACAAGTCAGGGAGCCCATAGCGTACAGTTTGTGCTGATGCGTTGAAACGGTTGCCAAGTCACGAACCAATGAAACTCGACGAGGCTGTTCGACAAGGACAGCCTCGTCTTGTTAAGATACTCATCAGACTATTTGCTGAATTTTCCTAGATTCGTCCTATCAAGAATTTTCAGGCTTCCCGCAGGGATTGACGGACGATGGACGCTATCGAACTGCTTCTCATCTCGCTTGCTATTGTGATGCTAGTTCTTACGTCGGCCTACCTGAATCGGCAGCAACAAGTCAAACGCAGTAAGGCCATGCGAGCTCGGGCCGACGCTTTGGGTTTCAAGTTCGACGACCTTTCTGATTTCCGTCAACACTTCCGCCTGACTCATAGCCCCTCCCAACCTCCTTTTTTACTTAGGGGAAGGAATAGCCAAAAAAATTATAATTGAAAAAAAATGACAGACAGTTAAAAATTAGACCCTTCACTCTGCCAGCTCGCCCCGGGTCTGGCTCGACTTCAATACACCGAAGACCGCCCCAGTCGGATCCGCGAGGATTGCCAGACGACCAAGCTGCGGCAGATCAATTTCTGCTTTCAGCAGGCTTGCGCCGAGCGATGTCGCGCCAGCGACGGCCGCATCAACATCGTCGGTTGCGAGGCAGCTTAACCAGAATGCCTGACCGGCGACAGCGAAGAACTGTTGCATAGCCCCGGCCGCGTCCTTGGCATTTGCGCGTTTGAACAGGGCGTACGGTTGGCTCCCGTTGATTACGGCGTCCTCGGCCTGCCAGCCGAACAATTCGCGGTAAAACGTCTTCGCGGACTCGATGTCGTCCGTGACAAGCAAATCCCAAAGGAAAGCGCCGGTCGGCGGAGGGAAGTTGTGCGTTCGAAGATATGGACAGATGAGCGCCCCTTGCGGATCGCGGATCACAGCCATGCGCCCGACGCCCGGCGTATCAAAGGCTTCGCGCTCGATCGTCGCTCCGAGCTTTCTTGCCTGTGCCGTGGCAACATCTACATCTTCGACCGCAACCCAGGCGAGCCAATGCGACCGACTATCAGGTCCGCTGTCAACGAATCCTCCGTGTGCCTGCCCCTTTGCGATAATCAAGGGATAATCAGCCTCCTCGCCCGGCCTCCAGACAAAGTCGGGACTGTGCTCGATCACATAGTCCCAGCCAAGGAGATCGCGATAGAATTCTCTGGCCTGAACAAGCTTATTCGTCATGAGGTCGTGCCAGACGATACGGCCGATTTCATTCTTATTAACCATTGATCCCTCCAAGTCTATGGAGTTGTTAATGAGGTACACGCCGAGGATGACGAAAAACAGCCATCGCGATTTTTGGGCGCTTACCTGGTCTTGAAGCCAATCCGACATTGCCTCCAATCGCGCCTTGAAAGGGGCTCGAGCAAGAAGGAGAGATTAGGGAGCGAACGACGACTTCAATGTGATGCTGCAACTTCAGATTATTACTGCATCCTCGCCGCAGGCGAACAATCGCTTACGGTGGTAGAATAGATGAATTCTTCTGTTTGCAAGCTTGTGTAGTCGATGCCAAATACGATCTGATCGCAAGTGCAGCGGACTGTCCGGAACTTCATAAGCTCCGTCTTCTTTGTATGATATTTCGTATGTTCGGATCATGCAAGACATTGTTTTTATTAATGCTGACGAATTGGAGATTCGATGGACGGCACCGGTCTGCTGCTCTTTATTCTTGGTATTGTTCTGCTCGCAGCACTCTCCATTTACTATAGTCGCAGATTCGAGCGTGAGCGCAGTCAGGCACTGCAAGCCATTGCTTCCGCTTTGGGACTGAGCTTCGATGAAGAGGCAAAGATCGGAGAGCGCTTTAATTTCCAGTCCTTGCAATTGTTCGCCCCCGGCCTGCAGCGAAAGAAACGCAACATTATGACAGGCGACCGCGATGGGATTGCCGTTGCGCTGTTTGATTATCGCTACATGATCAGCGCCGGCAATTCAACCAATACCATCGAACAAAGCGTGGCGGCTTTCAGCAGCTCTACGTTCAGACTGCCGCAATTTTCGCTGCGGCCCGAATCGGTCCTCCACAAAGTCGGCGACTTCTTTGGCTACCGGGATATCGACTTCGACAGCCATCCCGATTTTTCGCGCTACTTTTTGTTACGCGGCAAAGATGAAGAGGCAATACGGCGCCTGTTTGATCCGCCTGTTCTCGAATTTTTGGAACAAAGACGCGGTATCTCTGTTGAATCGAACGGCAGCACACTAATCTGCTATCGATACGCCAGACGCGAGGAACCCAAAGACACCGAGGCCTTTTTTGCCGAATGCCTGGAAATTTTCAGGCTTTTTCACAAGCAGTGAGCCCTTGACATTCCGGAACCATGACATTGACGTCGGGATAATGAGAGTGCAATCCTGCTTAGGAAAGACTGATGAGTTTACAACTGTTTGCGCTGGTCGCTCTCCTGCTTTTATTGGTTGCGCTGCCTTTCATTAAGAAGCGCACGACTCGCAATCGCGAACGAGAGCTGCGTTCGAAGGCCGAAATCCTGGGTTTTGACTTTGTCGCGCAGCGCCTGCCGAAACTAGATTATCCCTTCGATGAGATTAACTTATTGCAACGGGGCGATCGCAGGCAAATTCGCAATGTCTATCGTCGCAAGACCGACGACATCAACATTCTGCTCTTCGATTTTTACTCTGTAGAAGGCTACGGTCGCAGTGCCATATCTTCCGCTACAACCGTTATAGCCTTTTGCGCGCCCGGCATGCAGTTTCCTCACTGTACGCTGCAGCCCGAGTCTCCACTCCACAAACTCGGCAGCCTCTTCGGAAGAATGGATATCGATTTCGATTCACATCCGAAATTCTCCCGGCTCTATCTGCTGCGCGGTGATGATGAGGCCGCTATCAGAGCGCTCTTCGGCGCAAGAGAACTTGCATTCTTCGAAAAACACTGGGATGTGTACATGGAAACCAATGGCAGTACCCTTTTATGTTACTCTGCGGACCAACCGATTACAATGGAATTGTTAAAAGATTTTTTCCAGCTCAGCATGAAGGTGTTCAATTTGTTTTACAAGCCTTAATCTCAGGAATAATGGAACTCTTGCTCTATGGCGGCACCTGACGTGAGGTTTATGCGACGCGTCCTTATCATCGGCAATGGCGGAGCGGGCAAAACAACGCTGGCGCGGCGATTGAACGCAATTAGCGGCCTGCCGCTTCTGCATCTGGATCGCCATTACTGGCAGCCCGGCTGGCAGGAATCGCGACCTGATGAATGGCATCGCAGAGTAGAGGAACTCTGCCGGCTCGATGCCTGGATCATGGACGGCAACTATCTCGGCACGATGGATCTGCGCCTGGCCCGCGCCGACACTGTTATCTTACTTAACACATCCATGCCGCTCTGCCTGTGGCGTATAACCCGGCGACGCCTGCAGTACCACGGTCGTTCGCGCCCCGACATGTCCGAAGGCTGTCCGGAACGTTTGTCCTGGGAGTTTATCCGCTACGTCTTCTGGTATCCTCAGCGCCATCGCCCTCGGGTGCTTCGGGCCCTGGAATCTTCTTGTCACCATTTTCAATATTTCTCGCTGAACAGTCGACGGGCGGTTGAAGAGTTTGTCAGGCAAGTCACGGCAGCTGTCGCTCAGTAAATGTACTTCCTTCGCCCAAGATGCGCTCGGACATGTTCGGCATTCAGTTCATTTTCAGCTGTTTGTCACCTACCGGTAGCCGGCGTTACACGGCTTATCATTCACAAGCTGCTCGAATGCAAACTGCATCGGCCGCTCTATCTATTCCCGAACGGACTAATGAAGGACGCGGCCCCGGGCTTCCGACCTGAAGCCGTAGCGCTGCCAGGCTCAACTGGGGCTGAATACTATGCTCATGGCACATCCGCGATAGATCAAAAGCAAATTTGCCAACTGACAGAACGAGTGATTGACGGGAAAGCGGCTGCATCGCGGGGTAGCCTCTTTTATCAAAAATCAGGCCTCCGAGAAGAAGCAATATCCGCGCGGCAAAAAAATCTCCGTCCGGAGAGATTACCTTTTGCGACGCCAGGCTATTAACATCGCAAGCGCCGGTGCTCCGCACGGTCCGCAACTGCGTATTTGGCGGTTGACACACAAAGCGGCAAATCTCACACAGGGGGCTCTCAGATAATGAAGACAAATTCTGTCAGCCGTCCGGTATTCGCAGCTACTTTCTCTCTAAGGGGATTCGTTCTGACAATCCATTGCGTAGCGGAAACTCTAAGGACACAAGCGAATGACAACCTGAGATTCGAAAGCGGGAATCGGTCATGGTTCACGATGCGAAGCGGTGAAATTCATTGCTCCGCCGCCTTGTTCAGGGCATCAGACGGCGACTCGGTCCCTGACAAGCTTCTTGCCAAACGTCAGGCCCACTACGGCAATGAGTCTGCTTCATTGCTGAAGAAGCAATGCGGCAATAGTGTAGGAGTTGAGACAATCGGCAAAGCCTGTACGGGCCGCCTGACTCCTTGGATAGGCGATAGCTGGACAGTGTCCGTATGCGACGCCTCGAGCGGGTTGACGACAGGAACGCAATGCAATGTGAATATTCCGCTTAAACTCGGTGCCGTAAACGACCGTGCATTCAACGGGTTTCACACATGTATCGGCGAGTCGGTTCGGCTCGACGATCCAAACCAGGCGACCCGGACAAGCCAATTGACGGCGGCCTACGAAGGGCAGATTCGGCGAAGGCCGCAATCAGGGCCAGTGGCCAACATATCCGGGATCCCGTCACCGCTTCTATTGCGGCAAACGCCGCTGCCGAATACAGCTACGCATGCTGTTCCGGTGATATCCACGACGGCATCTTCAACTCTAAGAAAGTTCGCGACTGCATTTCATTAACATCGCAGAAACGGTGCTGTCGATGGTGTGAAGATTTGGTAGTGATGGTGATGTGCAAACACAACATTCCGGTCGATTGTGCTCCCGTCCAGCTGGTCGCAAGGCAATCAAGTGTTTCATGGCAATTGTCGACTATCCGATTCGCTTTCGAGCCGAAAGCCGGTGCATTCACAAGTGTCGGCACCCTTGCCGGGCTTATTCTCATCTATTCAATTAACTGATAAGGAATTACGACATGCAATACAGCTCACGCGGGCACCGGACCCGGTTCCGCCCTTCAGCAGTTCACTTTGCCTTTATTCTCTCATTCACTCTGGCGACGCTTCCCATTCAGACGCAGACGATTCTGAATCCCGATTTCGAACAGGAAAGTATCGGCACGCAGAATATGCAAACAGGCCAGATACATCGATGCCAGGACTGGATCCGAGCCTCGGGCGGCGATACCGACCCCGACTACTTTCATGTTGACTGTCAGGTAGCCTGTAACAATTTTAGCGCCGACGTACCACAAAATCAGCGTGGATATGCTGCGGATGCCAGTCTTAAGGAGGCTTATGCGGGTTGTCTGACACGTCATGTGGGCAACGGCTGGTATGAATACATTCGCGGACGAGTGACAGGCTTAACGGTCGGCAAGCGATACAATGTTCAGTTCCAGGTTCGCCTGGGTCATGTGAGCGATTTTGCCTTTAACGGTTTGCAGGCATGTGTTACGGAACTGAACTGGCTTAACGACCCGAATCAGCCCAGCTGGACGGATCGTCTGCCGCTGCAATACGAAGCTCAGATTCGCCGCCCGCCCGGCGATTGGATCGACGACCCGAATCATTGGTGGCTTGTCTCCGGCACCTTCGTCGCCAGCGCCGCTGAGGAATTCATTTATATCGGTTACTTTGGCAACATCAACGATAAGACAAACAATATTCAGCAACTGCAGGACTGCATCTCCTTCACGCCCCAGGAGCCCTGGACCCACTATTACGTTGACGAGCTCACGATTGCGGAAGCGGTTGAAGTTATGCCCGACTGCTGTTCCAGCGGTCAGATCGAAATCGAAACTACCTCGACAGCAAACTGCTGCGTCGAAGTTAAATTGACCGACAACAATGTCGAAGGCGCGCCGACACTCTGTCGTGTAGGCGGAGTTCGCGTCTCGGTCGACGAGAACTATCTCAGCCAGTTTTCACCGCCCACTTCGCGTTTGATTCGGACGAGCAGTACCAATTTATGGGATGCAACGGTTAATGAAGACCTCGCAGCGGTGACATGGAGATTTCCTGCACATGGGCAGCATTTACCGGCAGGTCAGCCGACCGTCATGGGAGTCTTTTGTCTTAACAACCCATTGGCCGGCGCATTTTTCATTCCAATCGTGATTGAAATTCTGGCTGACGACGGCGTAACGGTTATGTGCCGAAAATCGATACTTGTCGATTGCGACCCGGTGTAGCGCTCAAAGTAGTTGATGCGTGATTCGGAGCAACATTGCTTTTAGGCCCCTCCAGAGTTAGCGGTTTATCTCAATACGGACTTACAATCTCATGAGCGCTTTTTTTCCGACAAACACAACCAATTAATGAAAAATCAGAGAGTATTGCTATGAGTAGATTTTTTCATCGAGCTGCTGGAACGGTATTTCGCGCGACGCAGCGCTGTATCCTGGCGGCTATGTTAATCCTGTGTTCAACAGGCATCTTAAACAGCCAGACGATTCACAATGCCGATTTCGAAGCCTGGCAACTGGATCCGATCAACATGCAGACTGGACAGATTTATCGCTGTCAGGACTGGATCAGAGTATCCGGGGGCAATACCGATCCCGACTACTTTCATCGCCGCTGCCAGACGGCCTGCGGCAATGCCAGTGCCGGAATGCCGCAGAATCAGCGCGGCTTTGCCATGGACGTCAGTCTAAAGGATGGCTATGCCGGCTGCCTGACCCAGCACGACAACGGCGGCTGGTACGAGTACATCCGCGGAACAGTCAGCGGCTTAACGCCGGGCACCCGCTACAATGTCCGCTTTCATGTTCGCTTAGGCGATGTCAGCGATCTCGCATTTAACGGTTTGCAGGCCTGTATCAGCGAACTGGACTGGCTGGCCGATCCGAACCAACCGACCTGGACGGGACGGCTGCCGCAGCAGTTCGATGCACAGATTCAGCGGCCGCCCGGTGATTGGGTCGCAGATCCTTCCTACTGGCATATCGTAAGCGGGTCATTCGTGGCAACTGCCGCGACCGAGTTCATCTATGTCGGTTACTTCGGCGACATTAATGACAATACGGCGAACCTCGTTCAACGCCGCGATTGTATCTCCTTCACGCCGCCGAATGACTGGACGCACTATTACGTCGACGAGTTTTCCATCAGTGAAAGCGTCGTCAGCCAGCCGGACTGTTGTGAAAGCGATCAGATCGTGATGGAAAGTACATCGACCGCCAATTGCTGCATCGAGTTGAAGTTGTCGGACGTTGATATTGAGTCACAGCAGGATTTATGCCGCATCGGGGGCGTCAGAATTTCGATAGATGAGAATTATCTGAGTCAATTCTCGCCGCCGACATCGCGTTTAATTCGCACCGACAACACAAATCTTTGGGATGCAAGCGTCGCCGAGGAGTTGACGGCCATTACCTGGCGCTTCCCCGTCCATGGCCAGCACCTGTTTCCCGGCGAGTCGGCAACAATGGGCGTCTTCTGTCTTAACAATCCGCTGGCCGGCGCTTTTTACATTCCGGTTGTGATCGAAATACTCGCCGACGACGGCGTAACGGTACTGTGTAAGAAAACCATCCTGGTCGACTGCGATCCGGTGTAATAACGAGAGCGACAGCGGCCTCCTGAGCTATCTGCTTCAATTAATCCACGAGCCTGATGTTCAGTGTCTGAATGGTTGAAAATAGACCCGATAAGAGACAAGAACATTTTAACATCCAAAAATCGAGAATACCCAAAAATGAAGTCTTCAAGACAAAGGTCAGAGTATTTATCGTGCAAGCATTTCTTCCCCTTGTTGCTGATATTCATGACAGTTCTTACGACTGCGGATCTTCAGGGGCAATTCATTTCCAACAGTCACTTTGAAAACTGGATCATCGACCCGGTCAACATGCAGACGGGTCAAATTTTTCGCTGTCAGGATTGGATCAGAGTATCCAGCGGCGATACCGATCCTGACTACTTTCACAGAGACTGCCAGACGGTCTGCGGCAATGCGAGCGCCGACGTTCCGCAGAATCAACGCGGCTTCGCCCTTGGCTTCGGTCACTCGCTGGCTTATGCAGGCGTCCTGACACGGCATATCGGCACAGGCTGGTATGAATACATTCGCGGGACCGTCACAGGGCTGACGATTGGAAAACGCTATAATGTTAGATTTTATGTCCACCTGGGACAGGTAAGTCACCTGGCTTTTAATGGCTTACAGGCATGTATCACCGAGCTGGATTGGTTAAGCGATCCGAATCAGCTGGGCTGGACGGGTCAGCTGCCGCCGCAATATGAAGCGCAGATTCGCCGACCTCCCGGCCACTGGGTCGACGACCCCTCGGGATGGCATGAAGTGACCGGCTCTTTCGTCGCCAGCGCTGCGACCGAGTTTATCTATGTCGGCTACTTTGGCGACATAACCCAGGTTACTCCCAATACCGCTCCGCTTCGCAACTGCATCGCTCCACTCCTGCCCACCGAAATCTGGACTCATTATTACGTCGATGCATTTTCAATCTCGGAGGCCGCCGAGAGCAGACCCGAATGCTGTATAGACGGTACGATTGAGCTTGAGACTAGCTCGACAGCGAATTGCTGCATCGAAGTGAAGCTCACGGACCATTGGGAAAGCGGACCTGATCGCTGTGGCATAGGCGGGGTACGCGTGTCGATCGACGAAAACTATCTCAGTCAGTTTTCGCCGCCCACCTCACGCCTGATTCGCACCGACAACACCAGCTTGTGGGACGCAACGCTTGATGAGGAACTGACAGCCGTGACCTGGCGCGATCCGAACAATGACAGGGCGGTTCTGCCCGGTCAGACCAGGGTTATGGGCGTCTTCTGTCTTAACAATCCCCTGGCCGGCGCCTTTTATATCCCGGTTGTGATTGAAATACTGGGCAGAGACGGTGTAACAGTCATGTGTAAAAAAACAATCCTGGTCGACTGCGACCCGGTTTGATTTTGCTTAGTGCAGCAGAGCGCCTCGTCTGGTTGGAGGGCATTCAGTAGGGAAACCGGCGGGGCGCTCTCTCTTTCATAATCATGCGGCGGAGCAATATTTAACAAAGTATACAGGCTTTGTTCACCCGCTTCTCGCTTAACATTTCACCCCTTGTCCTTGAGGATTGGTATGGCTGCTCTCCAATTGCCGGAGCGTAGGTGCAAGCGCTCATCGAGTTCAACAAGCGCTCTTGATTTGCGATGGTCGATTGTGTGCGCGGTACTGCTTTTCACCGCGAGCATCGCGGCGACAACGGCGCAATTCGAATTTCCGCGAGTGAGCAAAGATTCATGGACGCAAACCAGGGACGAGGCAGCTAAAAAGCGAGGAAGCGTAGGTGCCGCAAAGGCAGGCGATCATTCGACCAGCCGCATTGCTCAGCGCAATCCGGACAAAGAGCGCTGGGACTTAAGTCGCGAGATGGCGCTGATCCTCGAGTCGATGCGCTGCGTGCCGAATCCGGCGGGCGCTGCAACCGCGGTCGAACTGAAGCTTCTGCAGGATATTCATATCGAGATCGAGGTATTTTCGGCGCGTGGCGCTTCGATGCGGCGTCTGGTGAACGATTGGCATCCACAGGGCATTCACCAAATTCACCTTGCGACGGAAGATTTGCAGAGCGGACTGTACCTGGTACAACTTTCCTGCGCTTATGGCAGGGCGACGGCACCGCTGGTCGTTAAACACTGAGAATGCCGCAATCGGGACTATATTACCGTAGCCGGACTAGCGAAACTCATACACGTAACCGATCTGCGCAATGAGCTGCGGGCTGCTGTAATCACCCGCACCGATGGACAGCCCGGCCTGCACAAAGAAACCGCTGAGGTTCATTAACCAGCCGAAGCCGAGGTAGTTCCAGTTGTTATTATCGACTACCAAACTTCCCAGAGCCCAAAAGAGTGAATGGTTGACATTCTCGTTGATGCTGAGCCGATGCAGCGCGTCGATCTCGAGACCGGCGAGGCCCCCGAAATAGGCGCCGGAAAAGCGCAGCCCGAAATCACCGAACCAATGGCCGTAGACAAGATTGAGTCCCGCGGGCGTCAGTAATGTAACGCCCAGAAAATCAAAGTGCGGCGATGCGCTCGGAGACTCGCTAAGCGGATCAACGTTGAATTCAATCGAGCGGATCTGTGAACGCGGAACCACGATGAGCGCCCCTTCGCTCGTCTCAATCGTAAGCTGTTCGACGCTTGTTTCCTTGATCGTGCCGATGTATTGTTCACCGCTCCTGGTGGTAATGCGGTCCTCGGCGGCGGCCGGCGCGGCCCAAGCGATCAGCACTATACACACAGCTAAAATCCAGTGCCCACCTGGTAAGTACGGTCTCATATTTGCTCCGATAAAAATGGACGGGTATACTCAAAGCACAAAAGAAAACAGGACGGTCGGACCCGACAAGCGGCATTGTATCAATGGTTGTTTTGACTGTACCGTATGCTTACCTGCAGCAATAAATGACAGCCTTTCGACGACGGACGCCGACGATTGACGAGAGAATAGCGCTGCTATGCAACATTTTTGTAAGTTGGAAACGCTTGTCAGGATGTTGAACACCTGCGGCGGGCCAGGCACGGTCTCCCGGCACTTATGCAGCTACAATTCGATTAGCAGTGAGCACATCTTTTGTAACCCTCGGTGAAATTTTGCTGCGGCTGACGCCTCCCGGGCACGAACGTTTGAGCTGCGCGGATGAATTTCAGGCCTTTTTTGGCGGCAGCGAAGCCAATGTCGCCCTGTCGCTGGCGCAATTCGGAATGACGACGGATGTCGTCACACGCCTGCCGGATAATGATCTTGGCCACGCGGCATTGTCGATGCTGCGCTCCTATAAAGTCGGCACTCGCTATCTGAAGATGGAAGGCGAACGACTGGGAATCTACTTTCTGGAAACCGGCGCAGCGCAGCGCGGCAGCCGCGTACTCTACGACCGGCGGCATTCGGCCTTCAGCGGCATCGGCGCCACGACTTTTGACTGGAACAGCATTCTGCAAACGGCCCACTGGTTTCATTGGTCGGGTATCACGCCGGCACTCTCGATGGGCGCGGCGGCTGCCTGCCGCAATGCCATTCAGACGGCGCGACGGCTGGGACTGCGCCTTTCCTGTGATCTCAATTATCGCAGTAAGCTCTGGGACTGGGGACTCACGCCCGCCGAAGTGATGCCAAACCTCGTTAGCCAATGCGACCTGCTCATTGGCGATCCCCATACCTTTGCATCGATGTTTGCGTTGCCCTTTGAAGCCGGCCCTGACATTGCCGAAGCGCCGAGCGATGATGTCTGCGATGTTCTCTGCCGCCAGCTCCGGGAACGCTTCCCGCAGGCACGACATATCGCATTCAGTCTGCGCGGCTCTCACAGCGCCTCGCACAATTCCTGGTCGGGCATTCTCTGGCATTCGGGGAGGCTCTTCCGCTCCCGCAGGTACGCGATCAGCCCGATCGTCGATCGCATCGGCAGCGGCGACGCCTTCAGCGCGGGCCTCATCTATGGCCTGAACCGCTGGCCGGATGATAATCAGCGGGTGCTGGATTTTGCGGTAGCGGCATCCTGCCTTAAACATTCCATCCCCGGCGACTTCAACCGTGTTTCGGTTGCGGAGGTGGAAAAACTCATGAGTGGCGATGCCGACGGCCGCATAGAACGTTAAGGTCGGGCTGCTTGCAAGGTTGTACTACATCCGCTCGGCCCCTAGTGGCGGGACGATGAATATCTGACGAAGAACGATAAGGCACGAACGAATTCAATTCGGTGAAGTATGAATATTTCAAGGCTTCAAGTCGCCCAGACGATGATTGCAAACGGACTGGTGCCCGTGTACAACCATCACGACCCGGAGCTCGCCAAGCAGGTAATGATGGCATGTTATCACGGAGGGGCGCGGCTGTTCGAATTCACGAACCGCGGCAATCATGCGCATGAAGTTTTTGGCATCCTGCACAAATTCGCGGCAGCGGAAGCGCCGGATTTGATTCTCGGAGCCGGCAGCATCGTGGATGAGGCGACCGCTGCACTCTTCATTCAGCTCGGCGCTCGCTTTATTGTGTCACCGCAACTGAATCCGGCCATGGCGCGAGTCTGCAACCGGCGCAAGATACTCTGGCTGCCCGGCTGCGCCACGCCCAGCGAAATCGCGGCGGCGGAAGAGCTCGGCGCCGAGATCGTCAAGATATTTCCTGCCGCGCAGCTCGGCGGTCCTGATTTTGTTCGCGCCGTCCTGGCGCCCTGTCCCTGGTCTCATCTGATGCCGACGCGCGGTGTCGCCCCCACTGAAGCAAATTTGCGTGACTGGTTCGCGGCCGGCGTGGCATGCGTGGGCATGGGATCGAATCTGATTACGAAAGAAATTGAGCAACAGGGTAATTTCGCCGCGCTGGAACTGAAGGTCCGCCAGACACTGACGATCATTACAGCTTGCCGCTCGCAGTAGACCCGGCGCCCCCAAAGGCGACCCGCGCTTTTCGCTGCCGAATTGTGAATTCATCTTCGCCGAAATCACCGACGGTAATCTCAGCAACGGGGTTTATCGGCCAACAGCGCCTTGCCTGACGATTTGTCGCTCCGCCCAGTCCCTGTGTTTGTGATGTTAATGCTTGTCGCCCTCGGAGCTCTCGGGACCGCGGCGCTTCTTCGCTGGTCGCTCCATCAATTCCTTTCTCTGCTGTGAAGGACTTGCGCCTGCACTACTAAAAAAACCACTGGCAAGCTCCTCCTCACTGATTTCCGTTGTATTCGCAAGCTGAACCAGCTGCTGCTGCGTTTCGTAAATCAACTTGTCCATCGCCTGCAATGACCGCTGCTGCAAAGCGCCTCTCTCCTCAGCCTCAATGCGAAAGAGCAGCATGCTGTTCAAGGCATTGCCGACCAGATCCAGTACTGTTCGCATGGTAGTCTGGAACGTTAGCATCCTTTCTTTGATACGAAGGTTTTCTCTCGTACGAGCCAGACGATCGCGGCGCAGATCGAAGCTTAAGGCGGTCAGAACTACCACAAGAACAAGAATGAGCTCGTCGAGTTCATATGCTTCCATTTCGTGAAAAACTTCGGAAACTCTTTCAAAAAGATCCAAATCCAGCCAGATGGACAGGACAAGAAACAGCAAACTGAAGACAAGGGAAAGAAATGTAGACTTGAGGCGCCTGATGGTTTCGAACATTGTGGGATTCCGGGTTGAGCATTGGGTTTCCGACTTGGTTGCAATATAACATCGGATATCAATGCAGACGCCAGGCTCGTTGCAATTTGTGGCTGTCGACTCACGCCTTGGCACCGGACGTGCAACAGGGACTGCATTCCCTGGATTCCAAACCGTTCACAGACATTGAAGGCATTCCGCCCTCTGCTTTGCAACACTCGCAAACAGCCGGACAACAGTATAATCGAGATAAAGTTCGTCCGGAAGCTTGAAGAACCTGGTCGCTTCCTGTCGACAACACGGCGCCTGCCTGATCATGATGCACAATCTCGGAGTAAATAGTCAATCACAAGCAGGCGCCTTTGTCGTTTGCCTCTACGACTGCAATTCTTGCTGAATGTTCAGAATGCAACACAAACTGTTTGCAATGCAATCGACATTCCGGCTGTTTTTATGGAGGAACGGTCATTTCGAAGACTCTTCGTCGAAATTCCATTTGCTCCGAACTTGTGGAGGCAGCACCGGCCAGGCAGCCGGCCGAGTCTAGAACCGCCGGCAGTCAAGGAGGTTACGTAGTTTGTTGCGAGAGCCGGGAACCGGTCATTTTTCCGGGACAGAATCACTCTCGCTGTCCGTTTAACAGGCACGGCATATCGCATCGATCGAAATCATTGGTCCCGATGCTGCAGCCTCCAACTATCTGTCCGCGTGTGTTATTGGAGACTTACGCCGATAATCAGGAGATTCAGCGCGGTATTTTGAACGATTTCCATAACGAAACAAGATCGTTTCCTTCATGAATCGGCAAAACAATACTATTGACAATATTTAGTTGAAGGTCTATCTTAGCGACAGTTCGTCCATTCGGGCCGGCGAACAACGGAAACTCGCTCCGGAAAAGGTGAGTAATTTTTTACCAGAGCCTAACATCAAGGCTAACCTGTTTAAGCGCCAATACCTAGCCTCGACATTCAACAAACAATGTCATTAGCCTTTGGATTCCTGCGGGCACAGCATCGTTGTTTATAATGCGATGCCACTGGCCAGACGTTAACCTGCGCCTGAAAATTCAAATCTGCTCCACGGTCGTTTGTTAATACAGGCGACCACGAAAGCGGCTATTCCGTTAGGTGCGGGTTTCATGGTGTTTATCTGCCCCGAGTACGTGGAGCCGATACAAACCATGTGTAGTTATCACAGTCACATTATCAGAGGGAGCTATATGAAAGTACGCATACTTTGTGTGATCGCGCTATGTTGGAGTTGCCTGGCTACCGAGTCGCTGCAGGCGGGCGGTGATCATGCCTGGCACGCGGCAGTCTTTACCGGCCTGACGAATAACTTCGACGCCGAACACACAGACTTAACGGTCGGCGTCGACATAATGCGAAAACTGAGCGATGAATTCTCGGTCGGAATCGCGGTGGAAGATATATTCGCCGACCACAATGAAATTATCCTACTCGGGCTGGCTTCCTATGCGATCACGCAGTCCTGGAATGTCTTCGCGGGCCCGGGACTTTTGTTCATCGACGGTGTGGACGGCAATGAGCTGTTACTGCGCCTCGGCTCCTCGTATATGTTTCATTCGGGCAATCTCTCTTTTGGTCCGGTCGTTGACGGCGATCTTGTCGATGGTCATTTTCTGCTGGTCTATGGCCTCGGCCTGGGCGTCGGGTTTTAATCCGAAACAGCATAAAGTCCGGCGGGCGTCGGAGACGATAAACCGGCAGCCGCATTATTGGAGACTCCTCGTGTGAGATGTCTGCGAGGGCATCTCCGAGGATCGGGAAATTGGTGTTAGGGCATAACAGCAAAGGTTTGTGAGCAGCAATTCAAACAGTCGCCCAGGGCGGCTCAGGTCGATTTTGCAATCGCGGGCGTCTCATTTCTACGAGGCGCAATTGGACACCAGACGGAGTATGGTGGGTATGGAAGTCCAAACCTTTGCTCTTTTACCTTCCGCAGCGAGCGTCTGACTCTGGATGCTTTTCGACCCGCTTACGTCAGCGGGCTACCGGATAATCTTTTTTTTCGGACAAGGCCGTTACGATCGCAATTATTACCTGGGGCAAATTTTACCAGGCCAGGGTCTGTCCTTCGCGCGCCACCACGCAGTCCGTAATTCCGATGTCTGCCTTCATATAGCTATCTACTTTCCCTTGCAGAAGGTCCAGTTCTTCATCGCTTCGTCCGGGATCATGGTGAAAGAGCGCCAGCGTTTTGACCTTGGCTTCGAGCGCCAGATCCGCCGCGTGCCATGCCAGCGAATGTCCCCAACCGCGTTTTGCCGGCAAATCGGCTTTACGATACTGGGCATCGTGAATCAGCAGGTCGGCATCCCGACAGAACTCGACCCATTGAGCGAAATTGGATGGCGGAGCTTCGGCCGAATTCAGCTCGTTATCGGTGGCATAGACGCAGGACTTCCCCTGATAATCAAAACGGTAGGCATAACCTCCCCCGGGATGATTGAGCGCCAGACGGCTGATCTGAATTGCGGGTTCCTCGGCAATCACGCTGCGGTTAAATTCGAGATGGACAAGATCCGCGGCGATATCGGCAATTCTCAGGGGAAAGTGACGACCATCGAGCTGAGATGCGACGCCCCAGGATTCGGCCGCCGACACCGATCCGTTGGCGACGATATTGATACGACGTTGGGACTGATAGAGTGGAGCGAAGAAGGGAAAGCCCTGAATGTGATCCCAGTGGTAATGGCTTAAAAACAAGTAAAGCGGGGTATCGGACTGCGCCAGACGCGTACCGAGATCGCGAATGCCGCTGCCTGCATCGAGTATGATGTCCAGGCCGTCGGCAATGACAAGATGAACACAGGGCGTATTGCCCCCATAGCGCAAGGTTGACGGTCCGGGTGTGGGGATGGAACCGCGGACACCATAAAATGTGATTTGCACAGTAAACCTTTCGTTATTTCGCCTTTCCTGGATTCCGTGTCCCCAACGGGACCGTGCGCAGTCACAAGTTAAAGTCGCCACAACAAAGCAGCGCGGAAGCCTAAGCCTCCGAAGTCCGCTGCCGGGTATAATTCGGAGTCCGGGCCGTGCTTGAACAATCCCGCCAGCTGGCACTCAAGCTTTTCGCCAAGATCAAGTTCTAAGCCCAGCATCCAACGCAGAAGGCCGGCCTGAACATTCGGCTGATCGCTTTCGTAGATTGCGCGCGTCGTACTATTATCGGCACGCCTGTATAAATACTGATATTGATCGGAAATGCCAAAACTAGCCACAGCATCCAACCCTGCGAATGGCCGAAGTTCGGCGTCGGGTAAAAAGATATACTGCAGTCCGACGGCAAAGTCGAGCGTCGTAAAATTGGCGTCGATATCTAGCAGCTCGCCCTGGCGGCTGTCGATGCCGGGAAACACATGCAAGGCTTCAGGCCCCGCCGCGGCCAAGTCGCTAGCATCCCCGGCGTAAAGCAGATGGGTCAGTGATACCCCTGCCGTAAGACGCAGCGACGAGCTTAATTCTATCGAGCCCGTCAGTCCGGCATTGAGGCCCATGTCAGTGTCGGCATATTGCAGCTCGGCATCGTACAGCGTAGACTCGAATCCAAGGCGCGGTTTCACAAAGAGTGATTGTCCGGCCTGCCAATCGCTTATCCGACTGCCGTCGAATGCAATTGCGCTCAGAATGTGCCTTTCATGCGATGCTCCAGCGAATGCGCTTCGATCGAAGGACAGCGCCATAGTCGCCCGCTCTTTCTGCGAAGCCGCTACAATGTTCCGAATGTCTGGTTGTGTTGTATCCGCGGCCAGCGGGGCTGCCTGGCTTCGCATGGGCGGCGGCGCAGCACGATACTGTGCGTCGGACAATGATACACTACTCCGACTGCTCGCCTCTGCCCCGGCGCTCGCAGCAGCTGCCGGCGCTGTCGCCGCCGACGTATTCCGACGCTCCGAGGCTTGCGATTCGTACGATATTTCCGGTGAGAGACGGGGGACGGCTTCCGTTGGTGAATCCGGGCGCTGCAGTTGGCTGAGCTCCTGTTGTAACTGCTCATTTTCTTCCTGCAAATCACGAATCAGCCAGAAATTAAGCCCGATCAGCGCCAGCAGCGCCGCCGCCGCCAGAGCTCGCTTCCAGCGCCCAGCCGACCGTCGTGGAACGCTTTGCTCGAGACGAGCCTCCAACGATGCCCAGGCCGCGGAGTCGTATTCGCTCGTCAGCGATGCAAGCTTCGACCTGACTGCCGTATCGAATAATTTATCATCCATGGCTTCGAATCCGTTCAGTAGTGTCGGATGCCAGCGCCTGCTTCAACTTCATGCGCGCCTTGGCCAGATTTGACTTTGAGGTGCCGACGCTGATCGACAATTTCGCCGCGATCTCGGGATGGGTGTAGCCTTCGATTGCATAGAGGTTGAATATCATACGATAGGCCGGCGGCAACTGACGGACCTGCCGGAGTATCTCTTCGGCTGACAGTCTGGCCAGCACATCGTCACTCACATGCACATCACGCGCGTAGGAGAGGTCCAGCATATCGTAACGCACTTTGGAACGCCGGTAATAGTCGATTGCCGTGTTGATCCAAATTCGGCGCGCCCAGCTTTTGAAGGAAGTATTAGCGCGGTAGCTGTCCAGTTTGCTGAAAATCTTCAGGAATCCATCATTCAGAATTTCCTGCGCTTCTTCTTTGTCGGGCGCATAACGCAGGCAGACACTCATTCCGAATCCGTACATGGCCCGGTACAAGCCGTTCTGACTATCCCGCTCAAAGTTGCGACAGCCCGCCAGATACGCTTCTATCCCGATGTCATTGCTCACACGCGCCCGCGCCATAATGAAGAATGCCGAAGAGCCGACAATAGCAAAACGCAGCTAATGGCGCAAGGGTTGCCTCGGTGATTCTACAGGGCTATTCGCAGCTCGCGGCCTATCCCCGCCGGAGAGTTACGGCTGGAAGTCACAGGTGGTGGGGTCGGTCTCCGCGGGTCCCATCATGCTGAGCCTGCATCGAGACTGAAAAAAATGGCCGAAGCAGGTCAATACAGACTGGCTCCGGCCGTTTTAGCACGCCCAAATTTCAAGCGGACCTGAAAATCGTCAGGTCTTGATGTGCCCTTCGAACTCGCGCTCCGACGCCTGCGCCGGCGACTCGCAGTTATTGCACAACGAGCATCCCGGCCGTCTGCCAGGAATCGCCGAGAGCCTGTATGACATAGCAGCCGTCTGTCAGATCTCCGATGTCAATGGTCACCGTGTGCCGGCCTGCGGCAAGCTCCAGGGTCTGTGAATGGACCTGCACGCCAGGCAGCGTGTTCAGCGAGAGATTCACGGATGAGCGCTCGCTGAGCAGCAAGCGAATGCTCAGCAGACCATCTCGCACCGGATTGGGATAGATCTCCAGACGCGCGTCAGCGCCGTCCACGCTTGTCGGCGGAATTGCGGGCTGAGTCGGCGGCGGACCGCTGCGCTTGGCGAGGCCGGAGCACAGCGTCGCTTCCTCTTCGATTCTTGTCCGGCTGAGTCCGTGGTTAATCGACGTGAAGGAGATAGCATTGGCCGAGGGCAGTGTTTCGGAGAACATCAGTCTATTAGTAACCGGAGTTTCACCGAGACCGGCGCTGCTGTGTACACAGTTGCTGATTATCCCCTGCTGATCGGTTTTGATAAGCTGCATATCGCCCCAGCCCGGGCCGAAAGACTCGCCATGCCCGGCCAGGGCAAAGCCTCCTTCGGGCGTTTGCAGCACATCGCGACCGTAATCACTCGTGCCGAGAACAAGATCACCGTAGACCTGCGACCAGGAATCCGCTCCCTGAGCATCGGTTTTAATCAAAAGGGGAATGTAGCCCGTCCGGAATCCCAGTGATTCGCCTCCCAGAATGAAGCCGCCGTCATCACATTGAGCGACCGAACGCGCGGCGTCATTCGTGCCGGTCCCATAGGTGTGCCAGGTGCCGATGCTGGCGACATTGGCAATCCGAAGCAGTGTGGCGTCATTAAACAACTCGCCGCAAATAGCAAAGCCGCCGTCCGAAGTCTGTTTAATATCGTAGGCTTTGGCCCAGTCGTTAGTCTGCGAATAGTAGCGCGCGATAAAATTCGGACCGGCCAACTGCGAGAAGCCGCCGTTCAGGTCCGTCTTAACAACCAGGATATCCGGATCAATGGCAAGGCTTAACAGATTGGTCCAACCGGTCAGGATATAGCCGTCGGCGACATTGTCGTCGTTGTCATCCACTTCATCGAGCGCATATGCGTAATTGTCGGGCGCTGTCTCATAATCATAGCTCTGCTGCCAAAGGATGTGACCGTCGAAGGGATCGACGCTCATCAGGAAGGCCTCGACCTTGTTAACATTGCGGGCCGCATAACCCGTCAGAACGTAACTGCCGTCATGCGTAGACTCCAACACGTCAAAAGCCTCCTGATCATAGGTATCGATACCATAGACGCGACTCCAGAGGATGTCGCCTTCGGTCGTGGTCTTGACGATGAGGATGTTTTTGTCGGCCAGTGCATAGGGCGGGCCGGTCTGAGAGCCGGTTTCCCAGCCGAGTTGAATCCAGCCGACCATCACATAACCGTCGGCCACTTCCTTCACATTGTGAAATTCTTCGAGCGTGAACTGGCCGGGCTGCGCCCAGGTCGATTCATCGTAGTTGTACTGCCAGATCAGATGACCGTCGCAGTCAGTTTTAACAAGGCTGGCATCCCAGAAATACGATTGCAGCGTTTCGATCGGATAGATATCATCACTGTGACCGGCAAGCAGATAATGGGCGTCGCGACTGCGCTCGATGGCGTTGGCGAAATCACGGCGTTCATTATGTCCATAGGCGCGATAAAACTGTTTGGGGGCGGCGGGGTCGAAGCAGGGACTGTGACGGCCGAAACAATCGGTGATATCGTACATGTACGCGGCTCCTTTTTGCAAATCTTCATCGGGCGCTCCAATCAGAGCGAGGTCACCGCCCAGCGAAACGCTATGCCCGAAGTGATCATAGGATTCGGCGTCGGAAGCCCAGAGAGTTCGCTTCGGCAGCCACATCGTGCCATCAAACTGGAATATCCAGGCGAATCCCGCCGACTCCGAACAAGTATGATTGTTGTCGTAGTTAGGCATGCCGATCAATGCTGTATTGCCCTGCAGCGCCAGCGAATAGCCGAAATAGGCGCCCGGATTGCTTTCGGGCGCCAGCAGCACCTGCTCTTCGGTCCATTGGCCGGCAGCATTTCGAAAAACATAAGCTGCGCCGGGGCGATTGCCCGCCACTTCGTGATTGTGAGCGCCGGCGAGCAGGGTTGCGCCGCTGAGGGCTACGGAATTGCCAAATCGCGCCGACGCGCTGGGCGCGGCAGCAACGACCTTGGCTTCCTGTTGCCAGGCGACGCCGTTGTGCCGATATAGGTAGACCGAGCCCTGATCTACAAATGTTACATCATCGCGCGGCGCGCCCACGCAGGCCAGATCGGCATTCAAGGCAACCGAAGTGCCAAAATCCTTAAAGTGATTGCCGTCAGCGGCGAACATGCTCGTCTCCTCTATCCAACTCGAGCCGTTGAAGTGAAAAATATAGGCAACGCCGACAGGCCCCCCGGGAGTGGGCCGCGCATTCGGAGCGCCCACAATCACCCGATTGCCTTCAACAGCGACGGCTGAGCCGAAGCGGTCCCAGCTATCGATTGACCCGGGGACCAGCTTGCTTTCTTCCAGCCAGACGCTGCCATTGTAACGCAGGATGTAGACAGCGCCGGCTGCGGTACCGTTCTGCGGATCTTCGGGTGCGCCGACGACAGCCAGGTTGTTTTCGATCGCGACGGCGGCACCGAACAGTTCGCCATGAAAACCGTCGCTGGCGAAATGCTTCTGTTCTTCCTGCCAGACCGAACCGGATTTACGATATATGTAAACCGCCCCCGGTCGTTTTGTCGTGCTGGTGTTTTTGTTTAAGGGCGCACCGACGATCGCGACATTGCCGTTAACAGATACGGCTCTGCCAAATTCCGATTGCGGCTGATCGATACGATCGCCGGGAAGTAGTTTTGTCTCGTCTTCTTCGATGTTTAAGTCGAAAATATAGGCATGTGTCCGGCTTCTGACGAGCGCCCGACCCGCTGACATTGATATGCCATGGCCAAATTCATCACCGATACCCTGAAAAACCTGGACGGGTATCTCCGGCAGCAAACGCATAAACTGCTGCCAAGCGCTTCCCTGCTTCCTGAACAAATACGCGACTCCAGCCCTATCCAGCCCTGCACGCGCGCGATTCGGGTTACTGATTATGATGTCGCCATTGTCGATTGACATCGCATAACCGAACCTAAGTACTTCATTGACATCACAAGCCTTGATAATTGCCTGCTCCTGCCATGCGGTACCATTCCATTCGAATATGTAAATAGCCCCATTCGTTACAGAACTCACTGCGGCCAAGTCGCCTTCGATTTCGACATCGGACCCTAAAAGGTCATCCGGGGAGGCATCACTGGCTGTCAATACGAAGGGCGATCCCCAGGTGGCAGTATTGACATCATAATGAAAGATAAATCCCGCCCCTTGGTCATCAGGATCGCTGCCACGTCCGGCAGTAATTATTCGATTGCCGTCAATTGCAACGTTATCGCCGAAAAACATACCGTCATTCGGTACATCGGCCTCCAGGCGCTCCGTAAAACTCCAGTTAGAATTGGCATCCTTATGATAGACATAGGCAACGCCGGCGCTTGAATGCAGGCCAATGTTTCGACCCACTGCCCCTACCACGGCGAAATCGCCTGATATGTCAACATCAACGCCAAACTGTTGGCTGGTTTGAGCTCCATCCGGCGACGTTAGGATTGCAACTTCAGTCCAACTTTGTGACTGTGGCTGATATTCAAAAATGTAAACCTTGCCATTCAAGTTGTTATGGTGCCAGGCTCCGATAATTGCGAAGTTGTCGTCATAGGCGATGACGTTTCCAAACTCGTCATCCGCCATCCCATCCGAAGCCTCTAACACCGCTTCTTCAATCCAGTCGTCACCATCCCGGCGATAGACATATACTTTACCCTCATCGTTATCGGCGTTAAACGCGCCCACCATTGCAAGATCTTCTTGGATAAACACGGATTCATGATCATTTGGACGATCGAGATACAGATCGGCCTCGTCAAATCTCGTTTCGCTTTGTGAGTACAAAAAATTTACCTGAAGGATAACCAGCAACGCCAATAGTACCGGAAGCCGCACTGGACAGATCTGATTGCACATGATTCTCCCTTGAACGTTATGATTTAAGTTGAGGACTTCTTGTCGGACCGTCCGACCAGAAGTCAATTCATAGCGATCGGAGAAAAAAGGTAACACCACCTGCGACGAGAAAGAGTTTTATATCTAATCTCGGAGTCACGCTTCAGAATCGCTGAACCATGTTCAGCTGGACAGTCTTCCCCTGAATACAGTCGGTGGATTCTTGCATACCAAGTTCAGACCACAAAGTTTGATAGTGAAAAGTATTAAATCCCCTTCAAATATTCTTTCGAATTGATGCAACAATTTCTGAGATGGCGCAATAAGCAGCCATTAAGTCAAAGAAATGATAAATTTTGCGTGAGTTTAGCGCAGTAGCTATTTAACTACCAGACATTGGTTTGAAATTAACGTTCTCATTTTGTATTTGTCAGGCTACGACAGATAAGATTCATCCTCCGGTGAATGTCGCCAGATACCAGACATTCCCGCAGGCATCTTTCACACCGGCGCCGCGTTCGCCGTAGGTCATATCCATCGGCGCATGCAGCGATTCTGCGCCTGCGTCAAGGGCCCTGCGATAAACGGCATCAGTATCCTCTACATAGACATGCATTGCGCAGGGGAAGGCCGGATATTCTGTCCGGGCATCGGAAATCTCGACACAGGCGTTCCCAATACGGACGCTCGCATATTGTATTGTGCCATCAGCCTTCTTTTCGAGCACCAGGGCTTCGGCGTCGAATACACGCTGCAAAAACTCGATCAAAGCGGCTGCGCCTTCGACGATCAGGTAGGGCGTGACGGTGGAGAATCCATCGCGAATGTAACTGCTCATTTAAGTTTTACTCCTCAAGCCATTTTGTTTGCTTGCTTAACCAATTAATCGTGTCGGCGGATCACGTTCGCGCGAGGCGGCACGTAAGCGAGCGGCAGCACCTTGTCCCGCGATCCAACCTGGACAAATTTAGGCAACAGGATTTTGCCAAAATTGAACAAATCCGACATTGCAGGCAGCTCGGAGTGACAATTCTACTCTTCCGGCATGCGCACGAAGTTGTCGGCGCTGGCGAGTGCGCCCTTAAAGTACTGGCGGGGTCTGAGTCCGGCAAAGTCTTTGAATTCACGGGTGAAATGCGACTGGTCGGCATAGCCGCAGCGATGCGCCAACTCGGTGAGAGTGTGGACCGAGCTCAGCTCCGCATAGCCTAAGGAAGATTGGAAACGCAGCAGACGCCCGAACAGCTTGGGATTGAAGCCGACTTCGGCCTGGAATTTGCGTTCAAGCTGACGCGTCGAGATACCCAGTTGCGAGGCCAGCTGTTCCACCCGTCGCTCAGGGCCGGCGCGCTGCAATTGTTGCACACAATATTGAACGGCGGCATCCGGCGGAGCGCCGGCCCGGATTCGATGGCGAAGGAAGTCCGAAAAGACGCGCAGACGACCGGTCGTGTTTCCGGCATCCTGGAGTTGTGCCGCGAGTTGACCGGCAGCGGCGCCCAGGATAGCATGCAGATCGACAAACCGCTCGCTGACTTCATGCGCAGGCAGGCCAAAAAGCGGACGGAGGCTGAAGGGATAAAGATAAGCCCCGACAATCCCAAAGGCCCCCCGTACTTCCATATCCTGATATCGCCGCGACGGGCCGTGAAGGATCAGCGGGGGAAAGGCTTCGCCGTCTCCTTCGGCTGTGCTGCTCGTAAAATAGTTGTCATAGTGAAAGACCAGGCCGGGAAAGGGATCTGCGAAAAGGCGGTGACTGGTGATGTTGCCAGCCGACGCGCGATCCTCCAGAGTCCAGTAAATACGAACAATTCCCGCAAGATCGGCGGGCGGAGGAATCACACGATAGATCATAATCTGCGGGTATTGTTGAATGCCCTTTCGATGGCGTCCGGAACGATGGCTACCGTCGCAGCGCCGTCAACGTTTAATAACTTTGTCGACAAATCTTGTGGGGCCCGCCTCGACACTGATGAGATAGACTCCGGCGGACAAAGCCGAGAGATCGATGGCTGCGCCCGCGAGCTGCGCCAGTTCACGTTCGATCAGGAGCGCGCCATAGACGTTCATCACGCGCAGCGTCGCCGGCCGCCGCAGATTCTCACGATCGACCACGCTGACGGGGCCTGTACTCGGATTGGGAAAAATTATCGCGGGCGAATCATCGCCGAACTCGGCTACTGAAGTCGGTGTGCAAGCGCCCGGCTGTCTGGATTTGAGATCAAAATAGTCGCCCGGATTCAGCAGCGAATAGCAAGGCTCGTCGGCACAGCCGAAAAGACGCAGTGAATCGTGTACCGCAACCTGCCCCCGGCCGATTACTTCGGCGCAATCGCCCTGCACAACCAGGGCCGTAGACTCGGAAATGCCGAAGCCCAGCAAATGCGGAAAGCTTTCGATGATCTCGTACATATCGGTCCAGCGGTCCCGTGTGTCCACGTGCTGATCGATAGCGCAGTTGCGAATGAATCCGAAGCCATGACGATGATGTTCTTCCGGCGCGATCATAAGGGTGTTGTTCATTTCAGCGCCGCGCGCCAGGAAGGAAGCCTGGATCGAGGCACCGGCCGAGCTGCCCGCGATCACGCCGCCACGCGCCAGCACATTGTGAAACTCTTCCAGGGTCAGCGTATTCCAATAGGCATCTACATAGCGCCACTGCCGGCCGCCGCCGAAAAAGACGCC
>JANQRB010000161.1 GCA_028284775.1 Candidatus Kapaibacterium sp.
GTCAGCGTCAAACGCTCTTTTTTGCGCAATTTGTCAAAGGTGCCGTCGGTCTCCATTTTCTCGATCGTCTCGAGACGGCGAATACTTTTGCGAATCGTCGTGAAATTGGTAAGCATCCCGCCGAGCCAGCGTTCCGTGACCCAATACGCTCTGGCGCGTTGCGCCTCGCGGGCCATAATATTCTTAGCCTGTTTTTTGGTTCCGACGAAAAGAAAGCGGTTGTTGCGCTCCGAGATCTCGCGGGCGGCATCGCATGCGATATCGACAAGTAGCTGCGTCTTGCGGAGGTCCAGAATGTGAATCCCATTGCGTTCGCCGAAGATGAAAGACCGCATCTTGGGATTCCAGCGGCGGGTGAGATGCCCAAAGTGAGCACCGGCTTCGAGCAGTTGCTCGATTGAGACATAAGGCATATTTTTCTCCTGTGTTGTTCTGCTGCCCCGGTCATCTTATGCAGCAAACTCCCGCGTCGGAGAGCCACACACTGCACAATCGCGAAGGCATGATTGGGTTGATAAAACTGATATTCCATCCGGCACCGGGCCATAAGACCTCGCGCCGGAACGGCCTTAACGTTTCGAGAACTGGAAGCGTTTACGCGCTTTTTTGCGGCCGTATTTTTTGCGTTCCACCATTCGGGGATCGCGGGTCAGCACACCGGCGGGTCGCAGCGATTCTTTGTTATCCTGCTGCATAACCACCAGGGCCCGCGCCACTCCCAGCTGGACGGCACCTGCCTGGCCGGTATAGCCGCCGCCGGTCGCCCGGACAAATATGTCGACCGACCCTTTGAGGTCGAGTACGGACAGGGGTTTGTATACTTCACGCTGCAACAGGTCAACCGGGAAATACTCTTCCACCGGCTTATCGTTGACGTTGAATTTACCTGTCCCCGGCGAAACGACCCGAACGCGGGCAATTGCCGTTTTACGCCGTCCGGTTCCTTTGAACTCGGTCATAGAAAATACACTCCGTCTGGATCTATTAATTCAGGATGTGAAATGACGATATTGTCGCTCAACTGTAGCTCAGCTTGTGCTCAATCGGCTGCTGCGCCTTATGGGGATGATCTTCGCCGGCATAGATTTTCAATTTCTTGATCATCCCGCGTCCCAGCCGTGTTTTGGGAAGCATGCCTTTGACGGCATTATTAATGGCAAACTCCGGCTTTTTCTCCATCATATCCCGAAAAGAGGTTGTAATGCCGCCGCCGGGATATCCGGTATGGCGAAAATACTCTTTCTGAATGGCGCGTTTGCCGCGCAGTTCGATTTTGCTTGCGTTGAGCACAATCACAAAATCGCCGCAATCGACATGTGGAGTATAATAAGGCTTGTGTTTACCGCGTAAGATATGGGCAACCTGCGACGCGAGACGTCCCAGCGTTTGACCGGCGGCATCAACCACCACCCAATTGCGTTCCACTTCTTCAGCCTTGATCGATCGCGTAATACGCGCTGTCGGATGCTTAACCGTCTGGGACATCTTTACTGTTGCAATGGTTTTACAATTTACTACGAAGCCTACGAAATTATTATTTGAAAGCGAGATTATCAAATTGTATTTTACTATTCTGTAAAAATTACTGCAATTTCACTTATTGCTAAGGGCACAATCACGGTGGAACAACAACGCCAGGTCCCTTATCCAGCCGACGCCAAGGATCCGGTTTCTTATTTTGCCGCCTTTGTTGAGCTCGTACGCATTCTTCGTCGTGACTGCCCCTGGGATCGCAAGCAGACTCATCAGTCGATCGCGTACATGTTAATCGAAGAGGCCTACGAAACAATCGAGGCGATAGAAGAACGCAACGACAGCGAATTGAGCAAGGAGCTCGGCGACATCTTGTTGCACGTAGTAATGCATGCCGTCATTGCGGAGGAGCGAGGCGGTTTTGAGCTGCGCGACATCATTAAAGCGGAATTCAGCAAGCTTGTGGAGCGCCACCCGCACGTCTTCGCGGACAGTGAGCAGCTCAGCGCCGGCGACGTGAAGAAAAACTGGGAACGCCTGAAAATGAAAGAAGGACGGCGTTCGGTGCTGGAAGGGCTGCCTCGTGCCATGCCGGCGCTGCTGCGCGCCCAGCGCATCCAGGAAAAGGCCGCCAGTGTCGGCTTTGACTGGGACAAGGCCGACGAGGTGTGGCAAAAAGTAGATGAAGAAATGGGCGAGCTGCGCGAGGCTCTGGCCGATGGCCGCCGCGACCGGATCGAGGACGAGTTCGGCGATCTGCTCTTTGCCCTCATGAATGCCGGGCGCCACGCAGGAATAGTCGGCGAAGAATCTTTACAAGGCAGCAACAATAAATTCGTCACCCGCTTTCAATACATGGAAGGCAGAGCGGCCGGGCAAGGCCGCACGCTCAATGACATGACATTGGAAGAAATGGATTTACTGTGGACACAGGCCAAACATGAAGAACGACGCAGCGACGGCAACGCTGATCACTGAAGGCCTTGCCAAGACCTATCGTCCCCGCCGCGGGCAGGCAGTCGAAGCGCTCAAGCCGCTGGACCTCAGCATCGAGCAGGGCGAAATTTTCGGTCTCCTGGGCCCAAACGGCGCCGGCAAAACTACGCTGGTGAAACTCCTGCTGGGCATCATAAATCCGACGCAGGGTCGCGCTCTGGTGCTGGGCCAGCCCTCGTCATCAGTGCAGGCCAAGCGCCTGATCGGCTATCTGCCTGAAAATCATCGCTTCCCGCAATATCTCAGCGGCAGACAATTACTCACGATTTTCGGCCAATTGGCGGGCATCAGCGGCGCCGAACTGCGGCGACGCATCGACGAGCTGCTCGGGCTGGTTGGCCTGAGCGACTGGCATGACGTTAAGGTGCGTAAGTATTCCAAGGGAATGCTGCAGCGAATCGGCCTGGCGCAGGCGCTGATCAATCGGCCGCGCCTGCTCTTTCTCGACGAGCCCACCGACGGCATCGATCCTATCGGCCGCAAGCAGATTCGCGACATTCTGCTACGCGTCCGCGAAGAGGGAACAACGATTTTTGTGAACTCGCACTTACTCTCCGAAGTGGAGCTGATCACCGACCGGGTAGCAATCCTGAATCATGGCGTCGTCGTTAAAATGGGCCGGACAAGCGAACTGACGGAGTCGCCGGATGAATTCGAAATTGGCGTCAGCGAGCTCAACGGTATGGCAAACGACGATATCCCAGGTCTGTTGTCGCGAAGCGAAGACGGCAGAACACTGGCGGTGAAAGCAGGTTCAACAGCCGAGCTGAACGCGGCTATTGATGTTCTGCGATCACAGGGCATCCTGATCGAATCGATTAACACCAAGCGCAACACATTAGAACAACTCTTCTTCGAACTGATTGAGTCGGCATGATACAGATTGCGGCAATAATTCGCGAGACCTTCTACGAAGCAATCTCAAACAAAATTCTGACGGTCTTTCTGGGGCTTGCGCTGATTGCCATCGTCCTGATCGTCATTACAATTAACACACCAGGCGTCACCGCCGATATCGAAAGCCTGAGGCCGACGGCCGAGTCGCCCGGCGAAGCCGCTATGCTGGCCTTTATCCACAAATGGGAGTTCCGAATCGCGGCTTTCTTTTACCCGGCAATGCTGCTGATCGCTACGTTTATCACCGCGAGTATCATTCCCAATACCCTGCAGAAAGGCATTATCGATGTTTATCTTTCCAAACCGGTTCGCCGCTCTACTCTGCTCTTCGGTAAATCGCTGGGCGGTTTGCTGATAGTCGTATTCTGCATCGTGGTGTTCGTGCTGTCCGTCTGGCTGATCATCGCCATCAAAACCGGCTATTGGACGAGCGGCCTGCTGCTATCGATGATCCCAATCATTGTTTCCTTTGCGAGCATCTATGCCATTCTCATCTTAACGGGTCTGCTCAGCCAGTCCTCGGCTGTGAGTATGATCGTTGCGTACGTCATTGCCATCATCGTCGGCACGCTGCTGTACAGCCGCGAAACGCTGTTGTTTAACTACATCGACAGCGAGACGATCCAATCCTTTATTACGGGTTTGTATTATCTTATGCCGCAGACGCAGGATATGAGCGACATTTCCACAGCCCTAATCCAGGGCAACCGGATACCTTCATTCTGGCCGATGTACCAGGCCATAGCTCTGACCGCCGTTTTGTTTGGCGTTTCAGGCTGGGTGTTTAAGCGCAAAGAGTTTTAAGCCCGTCGGACCTTTCCGCTCGACCATGCGATCGCAAAAAGAGTGTGTTAATAACGATAGTACTTTGTCGTGAAGAGTGCTCCATCGCTTGTCGAGCCGATCAGGAAATACAGGCCTCGGGCCAGGCTTAGCGGTATCGCCACGTTGTCCGCCGCCAGCGAAAATCCGTGAATGAGTCGCCCGGTCGCGCTGTAAAGAGCCAGCGAGTGCAGCCGGTCCTGCGACAGGAATATCGTAGAACCGCGTAGAGTGAAAGGCGGAGGCTCCTGTGGGTCTTGTTCCACATCGGTCAGCATAAATCGGATTGCGTTTGAAAATGGCGACGGACAGCCGCGAGTTGTAAACATTGTATAGACGCCAGGCTCGGTCAGCACAAGATGGCGCAGATTCGTGGTATCGTAGGGCTTGCCGTCCCTGTACCAATGATTTACCGCAAAGGAGCTTGCAAATAGAGTGTCGTTGCGCAGCTCGATCGACGGCGCATCCGGGTAGTAGAGCATCTTCACATTGTCGAGCAGGTAATTGCCATACACCCGGGGTGAAGTGGAATTAACCCTTAGCTTGTAAATTTCACTCATTTTAAAGTCATCGGGTAAGTCAAAACGGATCGGGCTTGCAGATCCGGAAGCGATGATAGTTCCGGCCTCGTAGTCGTAGAGGTCCTCCGTCAGCTCAAGCTCGAATTGATTGTCCGCCGCGAACCCGGATTCCGTCGAAAAGTACACCAGGCCGCCGTCTGCATCTTCACAGTACACAAAAGCGCTCAGCGAATCGGTAGCGATAAACTGCTCGGCGGGAATGTATTCGAAGGTAACGGACGGCTTGCGGTTCCCTCCACCTTCGTTAAATTTACCGCTGGAGATAAACGGCCTTTGCTCAAAGCTAAAAGCCTGGCCGGCATACATCTTGCCGGGCAGATCGCCCAATTGTCTGAATTCGTTCCGGGCGGGATCGTACTCCCAAAACTGGTCATAGGTAGCCGTTCCGATCCACCCGCCGGCGATGTATCCTTTGCCATTATGGGTGAATGCAATACTCCAGACTGCCGGCTCCAACGGACTTTCGCCAAGCTGCTCCCATACATCCGCCTGGGCGTCATAGCGGTAAAAAAATCTGTTTTTGCCATTGGCATTGCCGCCAATGACGTAGCCATACGAATTAATCGAAAAGCCGACGCCACGAGATATGGCCTCTATCATTGAAGCTTTTTCCGTCCAGGTTTCGGTGATCGGATCAAACTGCCAGGTTTGTGCGCTTTTAAACGGACCGTCGAGCCCTCCGCAGACATAGCCCTTGCCCGCTATGGTGAATTGTTGAAAATCAGTGTTTGCGTTGCCGGGGAAATCGTCCAGCCTTTCCCAGCTGCCGCTGCTCGGATCATATCGATAGAAGTCCTTCAGTTTTTCCGATGGCGGGGCGCCTGTCCAGCCTATTCCAGCATAGCCATTGCCCTGGAGCGAAAAAGCGGCTCCCAAATTGCGACCGCGGCCCGGCAGGGGCGCGGATTCGATCCACTCATCCCTGGGCACAACATATTTGTAGAATGCATTGTTATATGTTCCGCCATTGAAACCGCAGCCGATAAACACCGAATCCCCGACGATAAAGTGGCCGCCATGGCTGAGCGATCGCGGCATCGCTGTCCGTTCGCGCCAGGAATTATCGGCAGGAAGCAGCAGCGGCGTCAGATTCAGAGCGATGATTGTCAGAATGAGAATTCGACAGGACATAGAAATCCTTCAAAATCCAATGTTGTCAATGCAGTGAATTTCGGCTTGGGTAGGTGTAGCTGGAGGCTGCAATGTAAACATCCGCAGTACAAAAACGAAGCCGGGCTGGCAAAGCGCTGGGAAATTTTCCCTGGACGGCAGCGTATATGCAAGGGAGGCAAAGCGACCGGCACGCCATCTGATTATGAGTAAAATTTCATCAAATGCCAAAAAATCGTAAATTGATCATTTACCCGGTTCATAGCCTAAACTTTAGACAGAGAGCACGAATTGCTGCCGAAGATTTCTTATTCCGGAATTCGTGCTCTCTGTCTAAAGTTTAGGCTATGAACCGGGTAAATGATCAATTTACGATTTTTTGGCATTTGATGAAATTTTACTCATAATCAGAT
>JANQRB010000171.1 GCA_028284775.1 Candidatus Kapaibacterium sp.
AAAAATCGTTCGCACTGTTACTGGCTACCGCAAAACCAGTCCGGTTGTCGAGAAAGTGAAGGTCGATCACCTCGCTGTTTCCCGGCACTTTGGGCCCCAGGACATTCCATGAAACACCGCCGTTGCTTGTTTTAGCAACGACACCGCCGCCGCCGCCGACATAGCCCGTGAGAGCATCGCCGAAATCGATGCTCCACCAGGCCGGACGCGACTCGGCCGTCTCGTGCTGCAGCGTCCAGTCGCGTCCGGCGTTGGTGGACGCAAACACACGCGAAAAATTCGTTGTGCCCCCGACGATGAATGCTGTCTGGGCATCGAGAAAATAGGCATCCGTGCAGCCTTGATTGATATCGGCCCAGGGCTTGCTCCACTGGCTGCCGCCGTTGCTTGTGTGCAAGATTTCAGCGGCGCCGGGCTGCACCCAGACGGCCGCCACGCCGCGGTTGGCGTCGACAAAGTGAAGGCCCCAGATGTCACCGTTGGAACCGGAGCTCTGCGACGTCCACTGTTGCGCCTGCCCCCCTGTCATACCCAGGCAGAGACAGAACATTACCGCCGCCGCAATTCTACATCGTACAAAATTCATGATGCACCTACCTCCTGTTAATCATTAAGCTGTAACCGAATGCCGCTTGTGCCAAAGACCATACTACCAGATTGAATTGCGAGTCCGCTGCAATCGATGCAGCCGATTCCGCAGACGACAATCTATGTCGTCCGCCAGGGTGGGTGTTCTCGAAAATTGCTTTTTTAGCGGATGCTGAAGACAGTAGGAGCGCTGTGCTCCAGACGATAACGCTCGGGCGAAAGGCCAAGACGCTTCTTGAAGAGCCAGGAAAAGGACGACAGACTTTCAAAGCCGACATCGAAGCAGATACTGGAAATGCTGAGTTGAGTGGTAAGCAGCAAGTGGCGCGCCTGCTCGATACGGATGCGCGTCAGATACTGGTGCGGCGTTTCGTGGAACACCTGCTTGAAGAGACGCAAAAAGTGGTGGACCGAGAGGCTGGCCGAGGCGGCGATCAATTGTAAGTTCAGATCTTCGGCATAACAGGCGTGCATAAAATCACGGGCGCGGTGCAGGCGGCGATAGATTTCCACGCGCGTGCGGCGGCGGCGGGCGGGCAGCAGTTGCACTTCGTCCCGGACCTTGCGATGCACCACGAGCATACGCTCCAGCAGCTGGTGAAACTGCTCTTCGAGCCATGTCTTCGAGCAATGCCCGCTGTGGACCGCGCGACGGATTCCAAACAGCAAAGGCGAGAGATCCAGGTCGTGGTGATACAGTTTTTCAATAAACAGCAAAGAAGTGCCGGGTCCGGGGTCGATAGGATCGTCTAACAGGCAGTCATCCGGCAATGACAGGCCGCGAAGCACCTGCCCGGCAAAATCCGGCCGAAAAAAAATACAGAAGGACTCGATATCCCGATCGGACTCGATCTGGCTGGCGTAGCGCTGCCCTGCGTTTAAGATCAGGTAACTCTTTTCGTGGACGGTGAAACGCTCGCCCTCCACCTCATAGATTTCCTGTCCGTCGAAGGCACACTTGATCGAAAGCGTGCCTTCATGCTCGGGAAAGTTGACAGCGCGGCTGCGGATCGAGGAGACAAAATTGGGCCAGCCGAACTCCGGGCAGGGCGCATCGAGGTTGAGGTCGGCGTCGTTCGGGTCGGGAAATTCGTCGGTAAGCATATTCTGTCGTTTGTGCTTTGCTACGGACAAGCTGCGACCGTCAAAGGAGGGGTCGGCATATCGATTGCCATAACACAGCAGGCGGCCCCTCGTTGCAGAAAAGGACACAGAAGGTCAACCGGCGAAGACGAAGGAAGCTCAGGGCGGGTTGAAGCCATAGGTTTGCAGATATGCCGTCAGTTCCATCAGCATGGCAACGCCGATGTGAATCAGAATACCGCCGAAAATCGATTTGGAGCGCAGGGCGATCACGCCCAGAATGTAGCCGCCGAAGATCGAGCCGAGCGCTTCGCCCATCGGCTTGCCAAAGTGCCAGAAGGCATAGAGCGTCACCATCGGCATCAGGGCCGAAGGCCCCAGAAAGCGGTAGAGCCCGAGCACCAGAAAACCGCGAAAGAATACCTCGACCGAGATGAAGCGCATAGCGTACAAGGGCTCGAAGATCGCATAGCTGAGGGCATGCGAGATCTGCAGGTATTGCTCTGCAAGGCCTGCCTTGTAGCGGGGATACGCTTTCAGGAAGGAGGGCTGAAACGAGGCCCAGATTATCAGCGGCAGCATGATAAGCAGCATGATGGCATACGGCTTCCATTCAAAGCCTCGCAGGGTCAAGCCATACAAATCCGGTCGCTGACGATCGATGAAATACTTAAACAATATCACCGGAATCAGCAGCGCCACTGTTCGATCGAGATTGGTCAGACACTTGTTAACAAAATACCGCAGCGGCGCTGCGACGTCCCAGGCTTCGATCAGCAAACGCGGAATGTTGATCGAATAGTTATCGAGACTCATTGCTACGACAACAAAGAGACACAGGCCCCAAACTTCGCGTCGTCTGAGTAAGGCCGTCTCCCGATAGAACAGGGCACGCAGGAGCAGCGTGCCGATGTAGGGCAGGCTGTAATACAGAATGTAGTAGACGATAACGATCGGCTGTTGAATCTGGGTGTTCAGGTAGGTTTTCTTGAAATCGAGGCTGTAATTGAGCCAGAAGGCCAGGCACAGAAACAGGGCCACGGACAGATAAAATCCTGCGTTAAAATCTTCTTTGATAAAGTCGCGCAGGTAGTGCAGAATTTTTTTCATTCCCGAGATACAGTCCGGTGAAAGGTGCAGAGCATCGACGACTTGCTACCCGGGCCCCTCAGCGGCGGCGAGTGCGCAAAGCCACGTTTTACTTCAGACTGCCGCCGATAAATTCACCTATCGAAGCAAGGTCCGACGGCGGTTGTGGCGGCAGCGGAACAAAATTACAAATTGTTGAGGAAGAAGAAAGGGGCGCGAATCGCTCGCCGAATTTTGCGTATTTTTCGGCAATGCGAGCAACCCGTGAACAACTCATCGCACAAAGCGCCGACCGCCATCTGGCCGTGGTCGCCAATGCGGGCTCCGGCAAAACCGCCGTCCTGGTGGAACGCTATGTTCACTTACTGCTGGCGGGTGTGGACGTTCGCGCTATCGTAGCAATCACCTTCACGCGCAAAGCCGCCGCGGAGATGATGAAACGCGTTGCGGAGAAACTCGAAGGCATCCTCGCCGATCCGCGGCGGCGAGAAGAGTGGCCCCGGATCAAACGCATCCGCGAGCGCCTGAATACAGCGCGTATTTCCACGATTCATTCCTTTTGTGCCCGTCTGTTGCGCGATTTCCCGATAGAAGCGGGCGTGAATCCCGGCTTTACGGAGATGACCGAATACGAATCGGCCGCTCTGAAACGCGATGCTATGATGACGGCGATGGAACGCTGGCTGGAAGCCGAGGAGGAAGATGCGGATAAACGTGCAACGATTCTCGCGCTGTTGCGCCGCTTTGGACGCGCCGGCAGCGAAGCTCTCCTCGGCGCGCTGATGGCCGCCCGGGAGCCCTTCCTTATCGCCCGCGCCGCCTACGAGGAGCACAGCGACGCCACGATCCTCGCCCTGGCACACAAGCGCTATGCGGACCTGCTGCGGCAATCGGTTATCGGGCTGGTGGAAACGCTGCAGGCATTGCTTGCCGTCGTGGACGGCGAAACGCTGGGAAAAAGTGGACGCAAACGTCTGCTGGACGGCCGGATGCTGCTGGACAACGCCGCGCAAGAGATGCGAACGGCGGCAAGCGCCAACGGCCCGGAACCGCTCGATGAACTTTGTCGAATCGCCGAGGAATTGCGCCGAACTCTCTGCACAAGGCTGGGACGGCTCACCGGTCATCTGGCCAAAGGCATCGATGATGCGCTAGTGCCGGCCGCCCTCTTCGATTCACTGCGCGATCACTACCAAGATAGCGCGGCGCTGGCAGCCATCCACGCTAACCGGGGGCTCGATGCCGAGCTCTTAGGCTATGGACGCAGCTTTGCCGCACTCGCCGACGAGGCCTGGCAGCTGGTAGATGAAGAAAAAGATGCTCAGGCGATGCTGGATTTCGACGATCTCCAGCTCAAGGCCGCGATGCTCCTGGCCCAGCCCGATGTGCGCCGAAAAATCGCCGCGCGCCTGCGCTTCGTGATGATGGATGAGTTTCAGGACACCAACAGCCTGCAATACGGCATCGCCCAGGCATTAACGGCCGGCCCGAATTCCGATGATGCCGAGGACAAACCCGGCGCTAACTTTTTTGTCGTCGGTGATCCCAAGCAGAGCATCTACGGCTTTCGCGGTTCCGATGTCCGCGTCTTCATGCGGGCGCAAGAGGACATCAGCGCTATGAACGAAAAGACGCGGCAGGCCGGGCAGCTGCGGCGCCACTTTACGACGCCGGGCGGGCTCTTTGAGGCCACCTCTGAAGCTGAAGTTCTGGGCGGTATTCGTCTGCTGGCTTCCTTTCGCCTGTTGCCGGTTATCGCCGCATTTGTCAATCGCGTTTGCGGGCAGGCAATGCTGCGTCAGCGCTCCGAGTTCGATGTCGCCTATGAGGAGCTGGTCTGCGGCCGTCAGAGCGCCGCGCTCAGTGCGCCGGCGGGCAGCATCAGCCTCCTGCTGGCCAGGAAACAAAGCGCCGACGCCGACAGCGCCGACGATACCGGCTCTGCTTTCGCGGAGTCAGGCATGGAAGCAGAAGGGTCGGCGTCACCGGAAGAAGACCTGCTGGCCGATCACCTGCAGCAACTTGTTAACGGCGACCAAGCGGCCCTGGTCTGGGACTACGACCCGGCAACGCAGAGCGAAATTCCGCGTCCGGCCTGCTACAGCGACATTGCAATTCTCGCGCGCAACCGCAGCGGCTTCGAAAAGCTGGCGACAGCCCTGCGCCGACGCGACATTCCATTTGTCATCAGCGGCGGTCGGGGTTTCTACGACACCCAGGAGCTGCTGGATATGCGTTCACTGCTGCTTTTTCTCCAGAATCCGGCCGATGATATCGCACTGGCGGCTTCCCTGCGCGCACCCTTCTTCGGTATTGCCGACACCGAGCTATTTGATATCTCGGTCTGTCGCGGCAGCAGCTTCTGGGAACGCGCCCGCGACTATCACAGCGTCTATCACAAGCGCCGTATCTGTACACCGCATTTCTTACGTGCCTTTCGCATTCTGAACGAATTGCTGCCCCTCGCGGCGCGTCTTCCGATCCCCTCCCTCATTCGTGCGATTCTGGACCGCACGGGCTGGCGCGGCCTGATCGCCGCCGAAGAGCGGGCTGAACAGATGGAAGCCAATATCGAAAAGCTGCTGGAGCTGGCCCGTCAGTTTGAAAACAAAGGTTTCAAGAACCTCTACGATTTTGCCGAGGAGCTGCAGACTTTGGCGCTCTATGCCGATACGGAGGGCGAAGCTGAAATCAGTCTTGGCAAAGACGCAGTTACCATAATGACCATCCATGCCTCGAAGGGGCTGGAGTTTCCGATCGTGGCGCTGTATAAGAGCAACTTCAGCGCCCGACGCAGTCAGGCACCCTTTCTGGACAAAGAGCTTGGAATCTGTTTCAAGCTGCCCGCGGTCAACAGCGAGGGTCTGCGTCAACAATTGGAATCGCCTCTGTCCTTTCTGGCTGCCCGCCGACTGGCCCAGGCCGAAGCCGCCGAAGAGCTGCGTGTGTTGTACGTGGCGCTGACGCGGGCTCGCGACCACCTGGTCGTCAGCGGCAGCGTCATTGTTAACGAAAAGGGCGCGCTGCGGAGCCCGCAGGGTTTTCTGGCGCGTATCTGCGACGGACTTGGGATCGATCCGGGGGGGACGCTCTATAATACTGCCGTCGAACTGCAGGAAGAATTACCCATCTTGCGCGACGGCAACCGTGAAGTTCATGACTTCAGCTATCGGGTGCTGATCAGGACGGATTCCGCCGCCAGCGCGCCGCCGGCCGCCGCCACCGAGCCTGCGCCGGCGCAAGTGCCGCCGGCCCTGCTATTGCCGCTGCAGGGCGTCATCGTGGGCGACATGTACTCGGCATCGCAGATTGAGCTCTTCCTGAACGATCCGGATGAATATGAACGTGTCTATCGTCTGGGCCTGCCGCGCAGCGGCGACGAATACTGGCAGCGTGGCGCCGGTGACGCAGCCGCAACCGATGATGAGTTCGATGCGGTTGTCGGTACCCTGCCCGGCAAGCTCATTCACGGCACGCTGGAGCGACTCAAGGAATGGTACGACGCCGAAGGTGATATCCGTGAGTCGGATCTGGAACAGGTATGTCAACGGGTCGTCGAGGCCGGCGAACGGCCGGTATCCACCGAACTCCGAGAACGCGTCCTGCGCGAGTGTCGCGCCGTTGCCGCGACCGATTTTGTCCGCGCCCACGCAGGCAAGCTCGATGCATTTGCAAGCGAAGTACCCTTTCAAATGCCCTTCGGACAGGACTTCCTGATTGGCGTCGTCGATGCCCTGGTACCGCCGGCTGGCGGCAGCGAGCAGACAGTTGAAGTCTGGGACTGGAAAACGAATCGCGCCCTCAGCGTCGTCGATATGGACGCCTTGCAGGAGGTCTACCGCATTCAACTGGAAGTCTACCTGTATTTTCTCGCCTTGCGCTCGCCACTGCAACAGCGCTACACGGCGCGTTTGCTCTTCACGCGCCGCGCCGCGCAGGCAACCAGGCCCGAAGACTGGATTCGAACGCTGCAGGCGACGCCCGCCGACATCCAGCGCATCGAAACAAAAATCGCCAATGCCATCCGGGGCATTCGCGCCCTCAGTTACGGGCTGGAAGGCTGAGAATCGCCGGGCCGGATACTGCCTCCCGCACTTCTGCTCTACCAGCGCATTCGGCCTCGTAGCGGCTTTGTATCGACGGATCCTGATCAGACTAGAGACCGACTCGCGCAGCACCAGACAGAGCAGAAATCCGATCGCAGCACGGCCGAATAGTGCGAGACTGTTCCTGCCAGCCGGTGTCGACGAATCGTCGGCAATCGCGGCGGCGAAGCATTGCCGGATGCGTTTCAGCGAAGAGAGTTGCGAGGGCTGCATTCAGTTGCCTGGCAAGACTCATTTTCCCACGCTGCAACATCTGGTCCGGATGAGGCGTACTGCCGATCCACATTGAGCAAAAGGCAAGCGAGGGACTTCAATGACGGTACCGGTTTTTAAAGGGTGGCACAGGACATTTGCAAGGCAAAAATTGATCGGAATTCAACAAGGCGACCCCTGCTCCGACGGCGGAACAATGCCCGGCAAAAGCCGACGGATACGTAGAGAAAATGGCGCAATTTTTTTGGGCCTCTGGCACACACTTTTTAAATTTGCATTCGAACGAGTTTATCGACAAATTTTGCCGCCGCCGTATGAAAAGCGGTGGTACAAGTTCTTTTCGGCACAACGCTACCATTCTCCTGCGTTCACACAGTAACGAAAGGCGGCATCGAAGATGTCGACGAGAATCAATGTTTTCGCGCAGTACAAGAAACGAACTTCGGAAGTATTCAGACGGTGAACTGGTTGCCGAGTATCAGCTCTCGGGCGATATGGATTGCCTTGGAGAACTGTATCAACGCAACGTAGAATTGATACTGTTGGTTTGCTGCAGGTATCTGGGAGACCGGGAGGCCAGTCGCGACGCCTCGATGGAAATTTTCGAGAAAATCGCGACGGCGCTTCGTAAGTCTTCCGTCCATAATTTTCAGGCCTGGCTTCATACCATCGTACGTAACCATTGCCTGATCAAGCTGCGACATCGCAAGCACATCGTCCTGCCCCTGGATTACGAAAATGGCGTCCCCGAATTATCCGATACCGGTAGCGAGCCTTTCGATGAGTTCGATAATGTCGAACGGGATTGGGAAGCACTCTTGCCCGAAGTTCTGGCGCAGATCAAAGAAGAACAGCGTCAGTGTATCGAGCTCTTCTACTTTGAGAAAAAACGCTATAAGGAAATTGCCGAGTTGCTAGGGATCAGTCTCAAGCAGGTCAAATTCAATCTGCAGAATGGCCGCAACCGGCTGCGGACTCTTTTATTCAGCCGGGCCCAACAGTCCAATGAAGGAGAAAAACTTCATACACGAGCATGAATTTATCTTCGACCCTGACGATCCGGCGACAGTTGACAAACTGATCGCCTACTCCCGTAATGAGCTGTCCGACAGTGAGGCATACGAGGTTGAAAAGCTGCTGATCGCCAATCCGCTCGCGCGCGCGGCCTATGAAAGCCTCGGCCCCGGATGGAACGAAGCCGAGTTCCGGCAGGACGTGGACGCGGTCAAGCGTCAGGTAAACAAAAGCATCGGCAGGTCTCGAAAGCGTTTTGCTTATGGCTTTACGTCCGCCGCCGCCGTAATCTTGCTGCTTATCCTCACCCTGTTGATTGTCAATCGCGATTTCTCCGCCAACGAAAGATTGTTTGCCGCTTATTTCAAACCGATTGCCGCCGAAATGCTGCCTCTGCGCGGAGATAACCGGGAGTCAGCCAGGTTCGAGGCTTTCCTGGCATATAATCGCGGCGACTATGCTCTCGCGGCTACGCAGTTCGAATCTTTGCTGGCAAGTAATCCGGGCAGTGATACTTTAGCGTTGTACTCCGCCCTTGCACACATAATGGATGAAGAGTATGCGGCGGCGCTCGGACACCTCGAAGGCCTGGAAAACAATTCATCGAGCTCCTATTACGAACATGCCGAGTGGTACCTGGCACTTCTTTATCTGCGGCAGGACAATACGGCTCGTTGTCGGGCACTGATGCAAGGCATCGCCGCCCGCAAAGCGATATATTGGGAAGAGGCGTCGCAGATCCTAGGCGAGTTGGAGAAATAAGTAATGCGTATCACGCTTTTCATCGTCCTCTGCGCAATTTGTGGTTCGGCACCTTGCGCGGGGCAACTTAGTGAACCGGCTCCGGACACCAGAGACAGCACAGAACTTTCGCATGCCGAAATCGACGTACTGCGCAACTCACTCGCAGCTTTGCCCTGGGCTGCCAAGGAAGTACAGATAGCGTCGTCGCATCTTGACGGCAAGGGATTTGTCGGCGCGGCCGCTACCGAAAGCGATTTTAAGCGGCAGGCGGGTCAGTACAGCATTATCCACCTGGCCACGCACGCTCTCGTTGACGAGGACGATCCCCTGAATTCAAAGTTCGTCTTTGCGCCGGAGACAGGCGGCGGCGAGGACGGTTTGTTGTATCCACATGAAATTCTGGGTATGCAGTTGGATGCCGAGCTGGCGGTACTGAATTCCTGCAATACCGGTTACGGCAAAGTTGAAAAAGGCGAAGGCGTATTGCACCTGGCGCGCGGTTTCCTGTATGCGGGATGTCCCAGTGCGATTGTGAATCTGTGGCCCGTGGCCGACGCCCAATCGACGTCGATGATAATGGCGAATTTTTACGCCAATCTGGCCGAGGGGGACGCGATCGACAAAGCGCTCCGGCAGGCCCGGCTCGATTTTCTCGATGACGCCACTCCGAATGACGCCGCACCATTTTACTGGGCGGGCCTTACGCCCATCGGGAATTCGGCACCGATTCAACAGCCGGGTGTTTCTTTCCGGCCCGGACTGATCCTGGCAACGGTCTTTGTTGCATTGGCGTTGATGGTCGCCGGCGGACGGTGGATTCGCAAGAAAAAGACCAAACAGATATAGCATTCCCGCCGTCAGCCGACTCAGCCACTAAGAGTGGATCCGAAGCCCCCGGCAGTCAGATGTACAAGCTCACTTTAGTACTGTGCGCCATAGAATTCCGGCGCAAATCCTGCATACGTACCGCTCTCTGCCCGGTACTGACGTCGCCGTGCTGAATCGGCCAGGAGTGAAACTGAAAAATCATATTGAATGCAATAGTCGCGCATAAGATAGCGTAACTTACGGTAATCCGGCACTGCCGGGTTGGCGGCTTCGCTGATTAAACAGTCAAAGGGAATCAGGCCGATCTCAGCGTCCGGAATAATCGTAATGTTTTCGTGATCAATGTTCAATTCCGAAGGTGCCAGCAACAGCTCGTACAAAGAATTGGCCGGCCCGATAAACGCCTGATAATTTTTGCCAACAATTGCAGCCCGTAGCTGTGCGATCTGCCGCCCGAAGCTTGAATCGATGGGTATGTGGAGCAAGGAAGAAGAGGCCGCCGACAGCGCGACAATTTGTATGAAATCGGCCCCCTGGTAGTAGTCGAGAATCGTACAGGAGTCCGAGGGCAGGGATTGCTGTAGCGATCGGCCGTCATTAAGCCAATCTTCATCATTGATGAAGCGATAGCTTGGATAATACTCCTCCATTACCTGCGTAAAGTCTTCCAGCTCTTTCCACTTGGCAAAGATTAGTTCGCTCGTATTGGCGCGTATCGAATCGCTTTGATCGTCCGCTCTGGATTTGTCGGACTGTAATTCGTGTCGGAGGCCCGCCAGCTCGAGCTTTAAGTCGCTTTCGATATTTAGCAAAGAATCCAGTACTGGGTCGTTAAGTTTCGCCTTCGATTCATTAAAATGGGCGCGATAGACTACCGCCTTGGAATGTTCTGAGACATAAAGCGCGAACTTCAGATAGCGGAGGTCACCGCCGACCTGATACATCTGTTCGGCAATACGCAATGCGCGGTCAAATTGAGATCTGAATCTCTTCATCCAGATGTATTTCCAGGTCTCATCTACGTATTCACGTTCGATGCGATTTATAAGCTGAAGCGCCAGACGAAAGGTCGCCAGAGCCAGGTCCGATGCATCGGTGCCCTGATCAGCGCCATCGCTACGTTGTAGTGCAAGCGTCTCAAATTTGCCCAGCAAGGCATCGAGCAGATACGCATCCCAAATCCTTGCCTTGATGTCGGGATTAGCTGTGAAGCTGCTGTCACGAAAGTTTGGTACACAGGCCATCAGAGCCTGCTGGTAGTAGCGTAGAGATTCGTCCGCTTTGTTCCAGACTCGGTAAAGTTCGCCCCAGGCGCATAAAACCTCAACCTGCAGCGCAGCGGTCAAGCCAAATTCCTGCACCAGCGCCTGGCCTTCTGTTAAACTTTGCCGGGCCTGTTCGTAGAGGCCCAGATCGATCTGGCTTCGAGCCAATGTCACCAAAACTTCGAGCACCCCGTCTGGACTCTCCCCCAGCTTATTATTCCTGATGTAAGAATACATTTCGCGAGCTTGTTCACAGCACTCCACTGCTTTCAGGAGATTACCCTGTTTGCGATAGGCTTCGCCCAGCTGTCGGTAGCAGCCTGCGAGCAGCAAATGTCGCTCGCCGATCGAGCTACGTATTATCGAAATTGCCCGCTCCAACATTCCGATCGCTTCGCCATAGTCGGCACGAGCATGCAGAACCGATGCCATCCCAGTGTATGAAATAGCAAGTGATTGATTGTTTTCACCCAACAGTTCGCGTTTAATCGCCAGGGCGCGGTCATAGTAACGGTAAGCTCTGCTGTAGTTCTGGATCGTTTCATAGCCCTCGGCTAATTGTTGATAGGTGGCGGCAACATGGGCCGATTTTTCGCCAACAATGTTAATGGCAAGTACCAGACACTCTTCCAGCGCATTGAAATAGGCAGCGAAGTCGCCTTGTTGACTGTATAAAACGGCAAGCGAATAATAGCAGTTAAAGAGCACCCTGGAAACGGGCTCGACAGCCTCTGCGAACGCGATACTCTTGGTGTAGCATTCTTGCGCGCTGTCGCGGCGCTTGAAAAAATTGTGGATCTCGCCCCGCACCCATAAGCTGTAAGCCAGTGACATCCGCGGATCCTTTAATAAATCTCTGGCCACATTTTCCGCGCTATCGAGTATGGCCAGGGCAAGGATTTCATCCCGGTCAACACGAAAAATTCCGTTCGCCAAAAAACTGTAGGACAAGGACACACTGTCCCATTGACTCCGACTCCGTGCAAGTTCCAGTGCTTTCCGATGATACGCCTTTGTCTTCGACAGATCATGTGCTCTCTCGGCGCCAAAGGCTGTGTCGATGTAGGATCGTATGGAAATAGTCTCCGATGCTGTAGCGGGTTTGTCGATGTCGGTTGCGGTTCCGTCGTCGTCGGCATAGATTAGCAAAGCGGTTATGAGGGCCATGCCGGCGACCACCACGCTGAAGACAACAGCACGACCGGATCTTATTACTCGTGACTCCTTCATACCCCATTCTCGCTGCCGGTGAGTCAGGTATAATCTCTTTTCGCGACAGCCCTAAAATACGGATTCCGGGCCGGGACCCAAACTCAATCCGGTGTTCCCGGCAGCAGTAACGGAAGTAGCCCGCGTATGGTAACAGGGCTCTACGCGATCAGAATCTTGATTATAGCTCTGAGCCTGCGAATGTCGGCGCGAATCCAACGTAGCCGCCCTTGCCGGCGCGAAACTGCCTTTGCCGCCGCGTTGAGTCGCGCAGGTGTGAAACCGAAAAGTCATACTGAATGCAAAAGTCGCGCATAAGATAGCGCAGCTTGCGGTAATCCGGTACCGTTGGGTTAGCGGCTTCGCTGATTAAACAATCGAATGGTATCAGACCTATGTCCGCATCCGGTATAATCGTCAGATTTTGAAAGGCATCGTTTACCAATGCAGGCTCCAACAGGAGCTTGTACAATGAATAGGCCGGCTCGACAAAATCCAGATAGTGTTTTCGCACAATGGCATCGCGCAGATTTGCTATCAGCTGCCCGAAAGTAGAATCGATCGGAACGTGCTGCATGGACGACGCACTTGATGAAATTGCGATCACCTGGATAAAATTCGACCCTCGGTAATAGTCGATAATTGTACAGCTGTCTGACGGCAGGGCGAGCTGAGATAAACTGTCGTTAAGCCAATCGTCATTATCAAACACTCGATAAAGGGGAAACTTTTGGCTTATCAACTGGTTGAATTCATCCAGCTCCGCCCACTTGGCAAAGATGAGTTCTCTTGTACGCGTACGCGCTGAATCGCTCTTGTCGTCTGCCCGGAAACCGTCAGAGCCCAAGCCATGGCGGAGGGCGGCCAGTTCGAGTTTCAGGCTGCTTTCGACCTGCAGAAGAGAATCCAGCACGGGATTGCTGAGCTTCGCCTGCGTTTTATTAAATTGCCTGCGATAAATCACCGACTTGGACCGTTCGGAAAAATAAAGCGCATAATTCAGATATCTGGCTTCCTTGCTTGATTGATACAATCGATTGGCGATGTGCATCGCAAGATCGAACTGCGGCCTGAATTTACTCATCCAGGTGTATTTCCAGTCTTCGTCAAGTTGTTCGCGTTCCAGACGCGCAATCAGATGAACAACAAGGTAAAATGTCTCCAAAGCCAGATCGAGGGCGGCAACATCCGCTACACTGCCGCTGCCCTTCGCCGCGAGCGACTTGAATTTGCCAACCAGGGCATAAAGTAAAAAAGCATCCCCTACCGCTGTCCGAAGATCGGGATTCGCGCTGATATTGTCATCCTGAAAATCGGGCACGCAGATTGACAGGGCTTGCTGATAATACTGCAGCGAGCTGTCCGGTTTATCCCATTCTCGAAAAAATTCACCCCAGCTGCACATTAAATCGACCAGGTCCACGGCGCCGAGCTTAAACTGCGTCGCCAGCGCCTGACTTGCGCTCAGACAGCGCCGGGCCTGCTCAAAATGACCTGTTTTACTATGACAGCGAGCCAGGGTTTTCAATATCTTAAACTCGATGCCGGGCTCCTCGGCGCCGTTGTTGTCACGTACAAAAGTATAAATTGTCTGCGCCTTGCGGACACTTTCCTTCGCCCGATCGTAGGCACCCAACTCATAGCAAGCCTCGGCCAATTGCGTCTGGCACTCGGCAATCATAAAGTGGTACTCACCTAACGATGCGACAAGATCGGCGATGGCCCGATCCAAAAGCGCAATTTCTTCGGCGTAGGCACCGCGGACGTGAAGCAAAGACGCCAACCCCGCTGAAGTCCAGGCCGTCGTCGGATGCCTCGCGCCAATAACATCGCGTTTGATTGCCAGAGCGCGCTCAAAGTATCGCTGCGCCTTGTCATAGTGCCTTACCGTCATGTAAGCGGTAGCTAAGCGGTGATAGCATTTGGCAACTCTTTCGGAATTTTCTCCGAATAATATCAGGCCAAGCGATAAGCTCTTTTCGAGCACTCTACAATAAGCCGCAACATCGCCTTGCTGGCCATACAGGGTCGACATCGAATAGTAACAATTAGACAGGAGTACAAGAACGGGATTAACAGCGGAAGCCGAATCGATACATCTGTGGTAATAAGCAAGGGCGCTGTCATGACGTTTGTAATAATTGTGAATCTCGCCATAAACCCAATAGCTGTAGGCCAATGCCAGGCGCGGATCATCCGACACCTGCCCGGCCAGAATGCGCGCGCTGTCGAGATAGCGATATGCAAGGCTTTCATTGCGTTTGATGCGAAAGCTGCCATTGGCCAGCAGGCTGTAGGCAATTGAGCTGCTGTCCCATTGACTCCGTTCGCCTGCGAGAGCAATGGCGCGGTGATAGTACTGCCTGCACTCGGCGAAATCGTGCTTCTGTTCCGCCCGGATAGCGAGTCTTAAAAATTCAACAATGGCAATGTCTTCAGATTCTGAACTGAGCTCATCGCCGGTATCGTTTAGTCCGCCGCTATCCGCCTGAAGGAGGATACCGGACACAATGCTGGCGCAGATAGAGATCAGGCCGAATACGAGTATCCCTTTGGATGGCTTTAATTCTGTCATGAGTCAATCTCGCAGGTCAATTGCCAGGCCATAGTGCTTTACCATCGAGAGGTTAATCAATAGCGCTTAAGCGGCTCTTCGATTCGAGGTAGCCTTAAACTTAACACGTGTTTCGCTTGACAAAAGCCTGCCCTCGGTCACGAAGTTTAATAGATTAGCGAACCGCTGAATTCCGGGGCGAATCCAATGTACGCGCCCTGTTTGGCCCGGTACTGACGTTGCCGTTGTGCCGAGTTCGCCAGGAGCGCGATTGAAAAGTCATACTGAATACAATAATCACGCATGAGATAGCTCAGCTTGCGGTAATCCGCAACAGCGGGATCGGCTGCTTCGCTTATTAAGCAATCAAAGGGAATCAAGCCGATTTCGGCATCCGGGATTATAGTGACATTTCGACCGTCAGGCCGTAATCCCAGGGGCGCCATCAGCAGCCGATACAACGAATAGGCGGGTCTGATAAAATCAAGATAGTCTTTCCGTACTATTGCATCCCGTAGTTCCTCGACCTGCACAGCGAACGTGGAATCGATCGGAACGTGCAGCAGTGAAGATTCCGACGAAGAAAGGGCAATGAGTTGAACAAAGTCAGCTCCCCGATAATAATCGACTATCGTATTGCCGTCGGAAGGCAGGGCCTGTTGCAGGGATCGGCTGGTCGTTTGCTCGCTCTCATTCCGAGAGTATTGATAGTGAGAATACTGCTCTTCCATAAGCTGCGCAAAGGCTTCCAACTCCGTCCATTTGCTAAAGACTCGTTCTCTCAAACTCGCGAGCAGCGGATCTGTTGTATCGGACGGATCGCCGGCAGAGGCCAGTTTGTGACGCAGGGTCGCCAGTTCGAGTTTAATATCGCTTTCGATCTGTAACAGGGAATCCAGCACGGGGTTGGCAAGTTTAGCTTTCGATTCATTAAAGCGAGCGCGATAAACAACCGACTTGGACTGTTGGGAAACATTGAGCGCAAAATCAAGATACCTGCTTTCCTGGCTGGATTGGTACAACTGATAGGCAATGCGCAATGCACGGTCGAATTGAGGTCTGGCTTCGCTCATCCAGAGGTATTTCCAATTCTCGTCAAGATATTCGCGTTCTATGCGAGCAACGAGCTGAACAGCCAAATGAAAGGTGCTCAGAGCCAGATCGTGTGAAACGCTGTCCTCGGCATTGCTGCGCCCCAGCAGATCGAGGGTTTCAAATTTGCCTAATAAAGCATGGAGCAGATAGGGATCCCAGACTGATCTGCGGATATCGGGGTTGGAGTTGATATCCGGGTCCTGAAAGTCGCCAACGCAGACTGTGAGAGCCTGCTGATAGTATTGCAGCGATTTTCCGAACTCACGTCGGGCACGGTGAAGTTCGCCCCGGGCACAGAGCAATTTGACCTGGTAAGCTACACCCATATTATAGTTCTTAACGAGTGTTTGGCCTTCAGTCAGACACGCTTCAGCCTGCTCGAAATTTCTCTGCTTAACATGACAGCCGGACAAAATAATCAGATTCTCAAGTTCGATACCCGGTCGCTCGGAAATCTTGGCATGGCTTATTGGCGCAAGATCGGCGCGGGCCTTGCGGGCATAATCGGCTGCCATCCGGTAGTCACCCGTCTTAAAATATGCTGCCGCCAACTTAGCGCGACAGTCTGCAACGCTGAAATGATGCTCGCCGCTTGAGGCAATGAGTATCGGGAGCGATCGTTTCAAGAGCGCGATTTCTTCTTCGTAGGCACCGCGGGCATGTAACAAAGCCGACGACGCAACATAGGTCCATGCCACCGTAATATGATTCTCGCCGCAGATCTCGCGATTCAGCGCCAGTGCGCGCTCGAAGTAACGCTGCGCCCTGCCGTAATTCCGGACGGCAGTGTATCCCTTGGCCAATTGATTCAAAGTACTGGCATTGACCATCGATTTTTCACCCAAGAGGTAAACGCCGAGTGACAGGCACTCTTCGAGTGCTTGAAGGTAAGCCGCAAAATCCCCCGTCTGGCCATATATTCTCGAGAGCAAATGGTAACAACTAAAGACGATCGCCTCATTGGGGTTAACGGTCGATGCCGCTTCAATGCTCCTGTTAAAGTAGGCGATGGCGCTATCGTGACGGGTATAAAATTGGTGAATCTCGCCAATTGTCCGATATGCATAGGCCAAAGGTATATGCGGATCATCTACATTTTCAGCGGCCAGATAGAACGCGCTGTCGAGCAAATCATAGGCCACACTGTCATCGCGAATGATAGCGAAAGAGCCGCTGGCCAGTAAACTGTAGACAATCGAAACACTGTCCCATTGCTTTCGCGCCGCTGCAAGGTTTAGCGCTTTGCGATAGTGTTGCTTACATTCATCCAATTGCTGCGCATATTTCGCATTGATACCCAAACGGATAAGGTCATCAATAAACGGGCTCGCTGACGAGTCAGACGGCTCATCGACCGCAGCCGGTTGACGGGCGCCGTCGGCATAGAGCATGATTCCGGCTGCGAAGGCTGCACAGATAGCCAGTGAGCTGAGCAACAAAAGGCGGTCGGGCTGGAATTGTAGTCCTTGCTTCATTATTCACGCTACTCGCAGGTCATTCGATCAATTGCATCGCTTCGGCTCCAGACGCAAAAATAGAGATTGTCGGCGGGCTGACAAATAATCCCCGATAGACGGAAATCCGGCATTCCGGCATTCCGGCGCTCAGAATGTTTCGCCTGATCCCGTCCTGTAGCAGATTCGCTGCAAACTGCCGACAGTGACAACTATGCACGAACAGCCGGCCGGTCAAAGACCGGCCGGCTGTCGCCGTAGGTAACCCAAAGATTGCATCGATCGGCGGAGCGAGTGCCACCAAGCTCGAACCGGCAGTAGCAATTTTCAGGCCGAAAGATTCAAAGCCGAACCGTCAGCGCCCGTTTGTGCACCCGGCCATCAACCCAGGGTAAGTACATTGTTCCAACCCGAGGCGAGGGGGCTCGTGTCGGAATACGATGCCTGAATTTGGGTCGCCGGCCATTCAGGCGCTGACGTGAACGGCGGCTGCAGACCCCGGCCGGCCGACGAAATGTACACCGATGCCGGCATCCCCGGGTAGAAGGATGCAATCGTCATCTCGCCGGTGCGGGGCATGGGTGCGGCACTGAACATTTTTGCGTCGGTCATCGCCAGCTCGGACCCGACCAACACGCCCTTCACCGATTTGCGCAGTGCCTTCGAATTGGGTAGTCTCATTACCCTGTTGTTATAGTCGGAATTTCTCATTTGAAGCGACGGCCTGTAGAGCTTGTTATAGGCCGGGCCGAAAGCCTGAACCCGATTTTCTCAAGGCAGCTCATTGTGGTCACCGGTCATTCGACCGCGTGTTTCCCCGATCAGGGAATTGAACAATGGAGACTGCCGACACTATTCCTGATATCTCATTGATTCAAATTCGGGATAATTCCTCGATGGCAGCCGACATTTATCTGATTTCCCTCTTTCACAAAGGCAGCCGACCCGTTGTCGACAGGTCGGCTGCGCTTACAGCCGGTCCGTAGCCGAATGTATGAGAGTTCTGCCGGCAGACGGACAGACATTTCACTAGCAAGGGGCAGGCACCAAGGGTTCCGGCTTCATCCTTAGCTGCCCCGCCGATTGCGGCCGCTAAAGCCGGCTGTTTGTTTTCCGCAGAAATTGCAGGCGAGCGGCAGCAGTCCGAGGGCACCGGAAATCCTGTTCCGGCCTCTCTTTACCGAACAACCACAAGTGCCGACGCCGACAGCGCACCTTCGGCATGAACGTGCACCATATAGCTTCCCGCAGTCCAGCCCAGGGTTTCAACCGCGACCTGTCCTCTGTCGCCTGTTTGAGTCGACGTGAACAACTCGCGGCCAAGCAGGTCTGTAATACGCAGCTTAACATCGCCTTTCATTACTTCCGGCAGTACGAGGTTCAGCGTCTCGCCGGGACGAACCTGGCTGGGATAGACGCGCACATCGAGTGTACCGTTGACAATCGCTTCCTGCACCTCTTTGCCTTCCTTGCCGTAGGGGCCATGATCCGATCTTCGGCACTCTTCTACAACGTTGATATATGAATCGTGACCGAAATCGTCATCAAAATCATCGAATTCGCAAAAAGGCGCGAGATCGACTAAAGCAATGTCGACAGTCAATTCATCGAGAGATACACCGTCGTCAGTCGGACAATTGGTTTGATCAACCGCTTCCGGAAAGAAGCTCGTTTTAACGATATAGGCGTTAGTCTGGTTGCCGAAATCCTCCGACCAACTGCCCACGCCGATCACGCCCTGGTCCCAGGAGTCGCCGAAGTTACTGTACATCGGAGGCTGAATGCCCAGGCCGTGAAAAGCGCTGGCGTCGCGGCTGTGACCGTAGGTCCGCGAAATCGAGCCCCAGCCGGTTGAAGGAGACGTCCGCATCAGAAAGGCGACGGCGCTTTGATTTGGATGATCGGTAGTTCCACTGATGATGAAGTTCGAGTTGTCGTACTTTTCAACGTCGGTGGCAATCACCATGTTGTTATTCGTGTTAGGTGCAATAAGCTGTCGGGCAATCCACGTGCCGCCGCTGCGACGCAGAATGAATCCGCCTATCGGCCCGGCCAGCAAATTCGTCGATTGAATCTGACCGACAATAACAATTTCGCCATTCGCTCCCTGATCATCGGCCCACATCGCTGTAGGAAAGCTATTGACAGGATCAGTGGCTCTCTCCAATGTTAGTCGTACTCCGCTCGTGTAAACGCCGGCATTGCTAAATGTCAGATTGAGAATGTCGCTGCGCACTTGCGTCGGGCTAATTTCATATTCCGTTGTTCCAACCACGCGGATATTGCCGTTCTGCAGGTCCAGGTCGATGCCTTCCTGAGCCAAGTTGGTGCAGTTGTCATCATTAATGCATGTGTAGGAACGAAGCCAGACGGGAACTCCGTTGTTGTGGCCAAAGCGACCGAGAAAAATGTTATCGCCATCAAAGGGTCCATCGCCAATAGTACTTCCGACCACGACAAAGTCACCGGTTGCGCCGTCAAGTTGCGCAAGGTTCATCGCCCTGATCGCATGGTTTGCGTTTGGCTGTAAGCTCGTACAGTCGAAGCCATCCAAATGGAAAAAGCGTTTCCAGATGATCGCACCGGTTGCATTGCTTAGTTTAATAATTACGCCAAGCGATTCGGATTCTTCGAAGCCGACGACAACAAGATCGCCATCATTGGCCTGAATGATTGCGACACCCCGATTTATGACCCATTCAGTATAACGTTGAGTCCACAATTGCATGCCTTCCTGATCGAGTTTTACGACCGACAGACCATCAGATGAGGATGAGGTCGATTCATTTAAACCCACAATCGCATAACAATGATCGCTTGTATACACCGCATCGAATGCTTCTTCGACAATATTCGGCTCCTGGCCGTATTCCTGTTCAAAAAAGATCCGCGAGAGCGAAATCAACTGTGCATTAGCAGCCGGCGGCATCATGATCGTTATTGCCAGAAGAGCGCCGAAAGCACCGGCAACAAGCGGAAGTAATCTCTTGGTTAAGTACATAACCTTCCTTTCATGAGAATTAGATAATTGTGATTTGATAATTGCAGCCGGTCGGAGTGCAAATATCCGACGCGGCATTTGCAATAAGCCCGCGTTAGTGGTTTCGTACTTCGGAACCGAATTGGTACAATTCGAGTCCGCCGAAGGCATTCGCGCGAAACGGCGGTACACAGTAACCAGGCCGGCAAGGCTCAACTGCGCGCCGTTCAGTCTCGCCGATTCAGGTTGCAATGACCAACACCGTTTTGCACGTCACGCGGCAGCCTCCGACAGGGCGGAAGCAACATGTCGATCCGATTCAGGTGATTAACTCTATCGTGCCGATGTTAACAAGCAAACATTGAGCAATTCGAAATGTTGGGATCAAAGATCACCAACGGCACGTATCCAGTCCGATTGATTCGACCTTCAATCGAGCTTCGACACAGGCAAGTCGAGGATGACGATTTAAATGATTGCTAAGCAGCACAACACAGCCACAGTGCATCTTATGACGACACAGAGTATCCAAGAAAATGTGAACACAGGGAGCGCGCTGTCGCGCCCGGCAAGAATTACCCGGTATGATTGATTGTTATGAAAACATGATCTTCGCCTCAATACCAGGTGTCCAGGCAGATTGAGACCGGTATATCTGTATTGACAGTCGAACAGATAGTTGCTGCTATGGCCTTCGCTTACAGGGTGACCGGATTTGATCTAAGATCCGATTTGGCAAACAAATTGCAGGCCATAACTACTCTACATCCGTTAATCGAAGCAATGTTTCGGTTTCAGCCTCTGCATCGAAGGAATAAATTTCATTCATTCTCAAATGAAGGCTGTTGTCCAGATATCATTTCACTAACGGCATCAGAACATCAATACAAGAAACTTACTACTTAATCATTCTCTGACGGAAAATCTCCTGTTTGTAATTTTCCCTTGTGATCGGTTGATTGTAGAGGGCTGCGAACCAGGCAAATACCCGGCAGCAGCTTCGTTCCATTGAGTTTCCCAATTCCGAGAGTCCGGCATTGAGCCTATGATTACTAGCTATGACTCACGAAGGTGAAAAATCCTCGATGAAACAGTAAATTATTTAAAAAATATTTCCCGATGATACTTAATCTCTCATTCGGAACGCTCGATGGGAGAAAGATCGTCGCTTTGAGCTGAATTCTCAGCGGATACGTCTGGGGCGCATCGTTCAGGCGTCTGTATTCAGACCATTCACTTGTTCCAGGAGTCGTGACGCAATATTCGCCCGGCAGTGGAGTGTATTTCTTAGGTTTTTGGCCGCCGATTTCTGCAATCAGCTCTCCGGAAAGCATACTGAATGCTCAGCGTAATGTTTTATTAGATCATTTCCGCTGAATTTACTACCTTAGGATTATCATTGGAAGCGATTCCACTGAAGCCTTTCGAATTGAATGATGAAACGCTCCTTGAAACATCGACCATCTTCATCCCGGACTCTGTTTTTAAGTAAAACAGCCGTCCGATTGATGACCGGACGGCCGTTTCTGCTGCCGGTCTGAAGATGAAAGAGAGAGAGTACTTTCATCAGACAAGCAACAATTTTGTGCAACAGCACTGAGCATAGCGAAACCTTGCGTCTTCGAATTGTGTTTGCTGTTGCCGGCCAGTGAAGCCGGCGGTATTTGGCCCTCACGAAACGTGCAAATGTGAATAACCAATACCGCCAAGCTTCGTCTGTCTAGCCGGAGATTACATATTCAAGTCGGCGTCCCGCGTCTGACGATTCTTATTCTTCCCGGCAGATAAACCTTTTGACGAACACACTTACATGCTTCCTGACGTCGGAAGCAGCTCATCACAGGTATTTTGTCTGCACCATTTGGGCCTGCGATTGCAGACCGATCTGACTCAGACGCTGCCATGCCAACAGAAATTCGATTTTAAGTGTGGATAAATCGCCGCATTACCACAGGATTCGCGGGCTCATCGGTTCTTTAATAACTTCGCTCATTATAATTAATTAATGCTGTTTTGTTTTGCGGTATATGGGTGACCGGATACTGTCGGTACCCGGCGAGACTAGACTGGTGTTGCGCCCAGGGTCCTACATACGAGCTAATCGTATGCGGTATTATCTTTACAAATTAGTTTATGAATGTTAGATCTACGAGCCCTCGCAGCGAAAATTGACATTGATACATCCTTGATATACGACTGTTTATATTCACTACTAAAGACACATTTTCTCAGAATTTCCTCGAAGCTCCAGGACATTCTCTTGAATTTTTTCCCATCCGATGATTCAGTCTGTCTTTCAACCGCTTGGCTGCCTGATTTAAACTATTCATCAGCAATGCTGTATGAGTATTTTTGACCGATTTACTTCACTCACAATTCGACAGGCTAAACAAATCATCTCACTTGATCGGACTACTATGGAATACGTCAATTCGGCTGCGGCTTTGTCGAGCGCACCCTCCCGCCTTTACAGGCGCGGCCTTGCCGGCCTGAAAATTGATACCGCATCATGATTGCAAAGGGTAGATATTCCAGCAGGAGCTCTGATATCGCCGGATTCGATTCACGGATACAATTAATATTTGTGGTGACAATGGTTGTGATTATTCAACCAGACCTCTGAAAGCGAGCTTCGCAGGCGAAACGCAGGCCGGCAAAGCAAACAGCCGGCCAGTCTTCAACCAGCCGGCTGTCGCCGCCGATAATCCAGAAATAGTTTGCGCAATCCTGCCAGCGAGCCACCACACTCGGCAGGCAAGCGCAAATCCCAAGCAGATCAGCCTTTTTCGCACTGCATGTTTACATATTTTTACCTTCAATGGTTTTACAACACCACCAAGCGCACTGTGCGCCGACTAAAGATTCCCTCAACTGCATGCACGCTTAGCGCGGACAATATATCGACAGGGCGAATACCCCGAATACAACAAAAACTCTACACATCGCTGCCCGGGCAGTCATAGAGTTTACTGTGGCATTCTGCGCGTGCTTTGCTGTAGAACTGAGGTCATGTCGGCGGCACGTACAATATGAATAGCAACAGAATACTCACGACTCTCGATGCAATCAGCCGGCCGGTGCGGAACCGGCCGGCCGTTGCCGCTGATAATCAAAGCATCGCTGATTGAAACCGGGCAGCCGAACACTATCACGGAAACCGACTTCATCAGCGATGAATCGTCAATGTCTGATTCACCAGGGTGTCATTAACTCGTAGTTGCAGGTAATATAAGCCAACGGCCAAATCGCTTGCATCATAGTTCAGGGCATGAGCGCCCGCCGACTGCCTTGCGCTGACCATGAGGTCAAGTTCACGGCCCATCAGATCGACTAGAGTCAGAGTGACGAGCGACTCTTCGGACAAGATATAAGAGATCGTCGTAGCCCCGCTGCTGGGATTAGGAGCTGCGGCTAAGAAATATTCTGCCGCAGGAGTGCCGACGTTGAAGCCGGCTTTGCCAGAGCCCGATCCCGGCGGATTGCCGACATTGCAGTCGACATCGATAATAGGCGATTGGCAAAGCTCCCGTCCGTTGACATCGCGGTACACAAGCCTGATTTGGCGAAGGCTCCCCTGCGGCGTACAGACGTTAAAGATATTCACCGCCCCGGGTTGCATGCGATAATCGCCGGGAGCCGCGCCGGAAAACGTCCCCAGCAGCGCCTCGATCGGACTGGCCGGGTTTTCGTCGTAAATATCGATCGATCCGATGTCGCAGCCGTCCAGCGGATCCTGATTGACGAGGATATCGAAGCAGCAGTCGCCGTTAATGTAACTCACGACGCCGGTGCCCGCGTTGACGATCGGACAGCAGACGGGCTCACAGAATACCTCGACGTCCTTGCGGCAGATTTCCTGGCCCTGGGCATCGCTCATTACGACTTCGTACACCGCATCGCTGCTGCTGCGTATCAGGCCGACGTGGAGCCAGTTTTGCGAGGGAGTAAGCGTTACCGTACCGACATAGACTTCAGGCGGCAAAGCGAAGGGGGGCGCTTCGATCGTGATCTCGTTGATGCCGTTGTTCGTACACAGATCGACCGGCAGACGCACAAACACATCCCAGACGCACACGCCCGGTTCATCCGCCCGCCGCAGAGTTTGTGTTTCAATACGTTCGCAACACTCTTCCGCGCAGACCAGATCAAAGCTTTCCGAGCAAATCAGATTGCCGTGTTCACCGAAAAGATTTACAACAACCGGACGATCGCTGCTGTTTGCGCGGCAAAAGGAAAAGCTGATCTGCTCGAGGTCGGGACTTGCGCCTCCGACGAGATCGAACCGCGCTTCGTTGCCGACAGCCAGGCTTGCTTCCCAATTAGCATGATCTATGGTAGGACTGTTGAATCCCGCGCCGCTGGCTGAGAGTCCGATGGAATATACATTGCAGACAGCCGGCAAGGTCGGATCGAAATCGATCGTCATGTCCACGCAACAGTCATTCTGATAGTTTGTGCCTGCCGGCGCGATGCTTATCAGCTCGCAGCAATCGACCGGCGGAGCGATTTTGCGTATACGCAGAAGTTTGCCTTCGCCCGGCTTCATTGTCAGCGTCAGGATACCGTCGGTGAAATCCGGATCAGCGATCCGGCCTACTTCCTCGACAACAAACTCTTCACCGTCGATGAAGGGAATTTCGATGATACGCGAACCCGCCTGATCGTATTCATCGATTAAGACATTGTTGGCGACTTCCGCGTCAAACTGGGCTGTTGAGAGAAAATAGACAGGCGTTGCGTTGGCTTCGTTACTTAACACCATCGGATCGTTCGTCAGCAGCGTAGCGTCGGTTTTCAGCGTCGGATTAACGATTCGATTAACGACCCCGACATAACAAACATCTTGGGTAGCGGGTTCATCATGCTCAAGCATGGTGATGTCGATGAATCTGTCATCCGCTACGCTTTGGTTGTTGACAACATCATCGATAGTGTCGTCCATGTGCCGCGCGCGTACATTCGCAACATCGATAAGTCCTTTGAGCTGTGTCATATCCGCGGGGCTTGCCTGTGTTTCGAGCGGCGTGCCGCGGTAGCCGAAATCCAGCCAGGCGCGCAGCTTCAGCTTCATCAATACATCACCGACCGTTGCGCCTTCCACAGCCGGTACGTGCGATGGTCCCGTGATCCATTTGTGCAGTCGCTGCGCTTCGATACGAGTCGAACGGCGACCGATATAAAGCTTGGTATGCGAGCATGATTCATTTTCTTCACACAGCAAACTACTGGCAACCAGCAATGGATTGGTGACTTGTTTATCCAGTTCCGTGTAGTCGAAAACACCGTCCGAATTGTCAAGATCGATAAAATCTCCCCCGAGCAGATCATCGTTTGAAATTGAATATTGTTGCTGCTCGGCCGGCGTAAGATCTTCGCGATTCGTATATCCGACGTGATAGGGATTTGCTTTGTTGGGTAGAGAATAAATGGGCGGGCCCGAAGTACCTTTATAGTGCATGATGCCTTTAGCGCCGAGGATTACCGGCAGCCAAAGAAACAGTCGCAACTCTTCGCCTGTTTTCGGCCGGTGATTTATCGCAAGCTTCGGATAGACCGGCGGCGGATACAGGAGCGGATCGGGATGCGGCAAGAGCCACTCACTGTGCGCCCAGGGATTGATCCACCAGTCGGCATCATGATTAAACAAGAATTCTCCGCCACGGTGATAAGCATAGAAGATTCGGCTTTCGACGGCAAGCTGGAATGACTTGGGCCATGTGTTAACCAAGCCCTTATAGATTTCATCGGAATCAATGGGCGGCAGATGCCAATTGTTTGTGCCCGGGTTGTTGTCATCGTCAAAAAAGGCATAGGTTTCGTGATGGGTCTGAAACTCCGGGTCGTCGGGGTCGTCCACCGCTTGACCGGCAGGTCGATACCCCCTATAGCTGAAGTCACCAGAGAATTCCATAAACTCGGGACCGCCGCCGCCGTACTTGCCATTCAGGATGTATGGCGCCGCATTAATCTGGCTGAGCCGAAAATCCCCTTCGCCCCAGTTTTCCCTGGCTTCGACCATGTGTTGATACAGGGGATAGTAAATTCTCGTATCATCCAGGTCACTTCCGCTCGTCGTAACGCTGGTGCTCAGCTCGGACGCGGCGCGTCCGTCCACCAATTTGTTAAAGTAGCGCTGTGCCCACCATAAGGAACGCGTGGGTTCGTCGATGCCGTAGAAACGGCTGATTTGAACATCGTGTTCACTATCACTCTCGACATAAGCATCGACCAGGGTCAGATCTTTTTCGATTTCTTCTTCGATCAGGGCGTCATATTCGCCGCGGAATAAACGCTGCGCGTGGGGCGTCTCGAAGCGTATCCAATTGATGCCGATATCGACATTCGGCATATAGTCGACTTCAATGTCCAGCTTGTGAATACGGTTCAGCGTTGGATCGAAGAAAGGCTCTTTTTGCAAGAGCTTGTTTGAAGCTGAATTCAGCTCGAAGTAAGCCGAAATCGTAATGTCGCGTCTGCTGTCGACCGTGCCGTTTACCTTCGGCAGCATATTGCTGGTAATGATAATTTCGGTACCCGACATCGGTGCGAGATCTTTATACATCCCGCGAAACCGATTGTTGAAGTTGATCTCGTGAAAATTGGAATTGTCGGTAGGTCCTTCCAGGAAGCTAATCACGCCGTTAAGGGGAGACGAGCCGTCTGCCAACTGATAGGGCAGCCGCAGGCGCAATATCGGTTCGTTCGGATTCTGGGCATCGGCATCGCCATCCAGCCGCCTGAGGTTGATCGAAACATACATCCGGCTTCCGTTGTAATCCGGGTCATCGGCAAGCCCGCCGTCATCATTGTTAAACAATTCGTCATTCGGCCAGGGCTGTGCCAGGACCTTGTTAATCCACGTGATCGGACCGCCGCCCGGCCGTCGCAAGGCAAAGGTGTATCGTCCTGCCTGGGATAACCATTCCCGCGCACCATGGTTCCGCTCCAGAAAGCCAAAAGCGCCGCCGCTGCGGTCCGGACCATTCGCCGGAGTCTCATAAACGCTGAAATCATCAATAGCTCCTGATTGTGTCAGGGCGATGTCAGGCAATGGACTAAAGTGCAGCGCCTGTGCCTGAAGTAGGATTCTGTCGCCGTTTCGGCCGCCGATTCCGGTCCAGGTGTTGCCGTTGGCGGTGATCACTTTCTCACTGACCCAAATTAAGTCCATACCCGGTAGCGCATCATCGTTATGACCCGGTACAAGCCCCAGGTAGGCACCGGCTCCACCGCCATGAAAAGTGTTCATCAACAAATCTTCCGAGAATACCCGCGGCGGCCGTCCGCCCCAGTTCCATCCGAGTACAAAACGGCTCTGTTCAATACCCGGTTGAACCAGCACATTGTTAAGGTTTTGCGGATAATCATTGAGATCGAGCGGCGTTGGATCGCCGTTCTGCGCCTGCAGGCTTCCTGTCGCCAGCAAACAGATAATTAGCAATTGAAGCAGATGTCGCCTCGGACTGTGCCGGAATACAAGTGAATTCATCTCGAATACTCCTTACTGTATAAATCAACCATTGCAAGCCGACAGGCTGCCGGCTTGCCTTTCCAGATTTCAACCTTTGGGATGGATGACACAATTCCGTACGCCACACTGGCTTTAGACAATTAAACAAACGGCGATTGCAAACTGGGAAGAACGACGGCAGCCCCCGATGCGCGAGATATGTAGCGCAGTATCCGCACGCAGGCAGGCCACCGTCTTTCCCTTACCCATGTCTAGAATCAATCAATAACGATTAATGAAGAAGCAGAAAGCGCTGTTTCTGTCCTGATATGTACCATATACGTGCCTGCGGGCCAATCTGTTGAAGCGATCGAGTAGCGACCACCAGCACTTGCCGGCCGAACAGCATGGAATAGTTCACGTCCAAGCAGGTCGGTGACGCGAATTGTAACATAAGCACTCAGTACTAGCGGCAATTCGATCGTCAGTCTATCTCCGCTCTGCATCCGGCTGGGGTATACGCGCAGTTCAAGATCGCCATTAACAATTGCTTCCTGGACGTCGGCGGCATTTTTACCGTATGGACCGTGATCCTGTCTGGCACAGAGCCCCTCAATGTCGATATACGGATCATCACCGGGAATCTGCTCGTGATCAAAATCACAGATCGGCTCCATTTCGACTGTATTGGATTCGACGGTCAGATCATCGATCTCAACCCCATCATTGTTCGGACAGTTAATGGCGTCAACTGCCGGAAGCGCAAAGCTGGTTTTCACGATATACCCGTTGGTCCTTATCCCGTTTGCTTCCGCCCAGGTACCTACGCCAATAACTCCTTCGTCCCATGTGGTTCCGAAGCCCGCCCAGGCCGTCGGCTGAACCCCGAGTCCGTGAAAGGCACTGGTCGATCGATTGAAGCCATAAGTCTGTGAAGTTGCGGACCAACTTGATGTTGGGTCGACATTCATGAGAAATGCGACCGTACTTTGGTTTGGATGATCTGTATCACCGGAGACAACGTAGCTCGTGGCATTGTATTTCTCAACATCCGTCGCGTTCACATGGTTATTGCCCGTATTCGGAGCCACAAGTTGTTTGGCTGTCCAGTTTCCACCACTATGGCGCAGTATGAATCCCCCAAGCGGGCTGGCGACCATGTTAGTCGGCGCAATTTGACCAACAATAACCATTTCGTCACTTGAGACTGGAGGAGAGGGATCGGAGGCCCACATCGCCTTGGGATAGCTGTTAACTGGGTCCGTTGCCTTCTGTAACACTAAGCGTTCGCCAGACACAAAACTGCCGCTTAGGTCAAACGTCAGATTGAGAATGTCTGAGCGCAGCAGAGATTGACTCGCCCGAAACTGTGTGCTGCCGACAACACGAATGATACCGCCCTGAACATTCAGGTCCAGGCCTTCCTGCACCAAATCGGAACAACTTACATGCCCGCAGGTGTAGGAATATTGCCAGACGGGAAAGCCGTTGGCGTAGTTAAAACGACCGATGTATATGTTGTCGCCATCCTGATTCCCATCACCGATTGTGCTGCCGACAACAACAAAATCATTGTTCAATCCCCCCATTTGCGCAACATTCATGGCTTCGATACTATTGCCGTTCAATTGCCCCGTACACGCGCTGCCGTCCAGTCCGAAAATGCGATTCCAAACCGTCGTGCCATCCAGATTGCTCAGCTTGATGATGATTGCGTTGGTCCCGCCCTCATCAAAGCCAACAATTACAAGATCGTCATCATCGGCTTGAATGATGGAAATACCGCGGTCAAAGGACCAGGTTATTGCTTGATAGCGCCGCGTCCATTGCTTAGAACCTGTCTGATCCAGTTTCACAACAGTCAGTCCGTGTGATCCCGCCGCCGTCGATTCGTTAATACCGACGATCGCATACCCGAAGTCCGAGGTGTACACGGCATCGCAGGCTTCTTCAACCACGTCATTCAAGCCATACTCCACTTCAAAAAACTGGCGGGTTAATATTACTTGCGAATTGGCTTCACGCCCTATTCCTACCACAATAATCAGCAAAAAGCAAAGCCTTACAGCTACATAAACAGAGCAGTTTTTATTTGTAATCATAAGCATCCTTTCATGAGAGTAATTTAGTTGATAATTTCGCTGGAATTGTCGCCGGGATGTTCTTATCGGAATTCCCGCGGAAATAACTCCAAGCGCAAGTGGTTAATGACGCTTGCTGTGAATTCTAAAATTTCTTTTACCGAAGATCTTCGATTGACGCCCTGGCCTGTTCAAGTGCATTTATTCTTGGCAGTATGCCGCCGGAATACGCCGGACGCCCTTATTAACAGAGATGCAAAATTCGTCAGCATTCCTCGGTCGAACGATGTAAATAATCAGCAGTCCGGGTGTTAAAGATTTCCGCAAGCGCCGACAAAGGGTAATAGTGTTGCTGGAGAAGTTCATGCGCAAAGAGCTCCCGGACGAAATCAGGTGCCGCCCGATAGCGGACGGCATCTGATCGTAGTAGCCGGTACGCATTACATTTACCGCGTTTTGACAATTTTCAACGTTTTGACTATGGTTCCCGCCTGTAGCGTCAGGTTGTAACTGCCCGCTGCAAAGCCGCCGATATCGAAACTCAGGCTGTGGTCCCCGGCTCCAAGCTCCACAGTCCGGCTGATCGCAACTCGACCTCGTGCGTCAACAATTCTGATCACGACTTTCGCACCGGCATTCATTGTGACGTTAACAGTCAGGTTTTTAGCTGTGCCGAGCGGATTGGGCAGAGCCGCGACCGAATGAAGGACATCAGTGGCCGCAGATTCAAAGCCGGCCGGATCGTTGATGTTGCCCGGAGCACCCTTGCATTGAACTCCGGGACAGGGCACAACGGCTGTCATGCTGGTGACGCTAACGTATTGAATCGGATCGGGTGTCGGGATTTCCGGGCCGCCCGTGTCATAGTCCGGATCCTCGAAGGGGAAAAACGCAGGAATGGGCGTCGGATCGACGGCGGTCTCGCAATTTGTTTGACCAGAGGATGTCGTACGCACAAGCAGCATATCGGTGCTCCGGCCGGGGCTGCTGGTACTGCCGGCCTCGCCGGTAAGGACATAACCACCATTGGAAGTCAATGCCAGGCTAAAGGCGGCGTCATTGGTCGCATTGTCGGCAGTATAGGCATTCCACCAGTTCGGCAGCCAAAGCGAAACCGCCGTCGAAGCGTTAAACAAAAAGGCATTGTCGGGATTCGTGCCCCAGGACGAACTGGTACCTGCCACAGCAACCTGGGAATTCGTGAGCTTTTGGATCGATTGACCGATATCGTCTCCGGCGTCATCTCGAAAAATTGTCTGGATACCAAGGTTGGAAAGATCAAGCACAACTTCGCTCAGGAATACATCTCGCGAGCCGTAGGTATCGGAGTAGCCCGTGATAATATAACCGTTGTCATTGCCCTGGCCATCCTGCGTGAGCACAAGAGAAGTACCGCGTTCATCGCTCGTGGGCCATCCGATTGCGATCTCCAGATCGGTCGGGCTTGTCATATTGCGGCGAATCATGTAAATATCTTCATGCATTCCATGCGTCGGATCCAGGCGCATGGTGCTGCCTACCATTACATAGGCCACTTTTTGACTGCCGTTGTAGTTCAGTTCCAGTAAGTCGAACGCTTCCTCGTCATAATCGCCGCCGTACCAATCAAAGGAATACATCAGGCCGGTGCTCAACACTTCCGCAAACAGAACATTTTTGTAATCGGGCGTACCGGTGCCATAGCTCATAGTATAACCCGTCACAAGATAGTTGCCTTTCTGATTGATCATTATCGCATGCGCTTCGTCGTTTTCTTCGCCGCCAAAAATTCGCCACCAAACGATGTTACCGCTACCGTCGGTTTTCAGGATAAAGGCATCGCGATGCGTGGTCCGCGTCGGATACTGCGGATGATCAATCGGGTACGGCGTTTCGGTGTATCCGCAGACGACAAAGCCTCCGTCGATATCTTGCAACACATCATGCGCCTCGCCTCGCGCATTGTGCGTGACATAGGTTTGATAGCGTTTCGACCACAGGATATTGCCGCATGCGTCCGTTCGAGTCAATGTTATGTTTTCGGGTGTATTAACATTGGCAAAATCCTTAAATCCGGCAATGACAATATCGCCATTGCTGCATTCCGCCACGCCTCGTCCGCGATCTTGCTCGGTACCGTTTTCCCCCAGTAGTTTTTCGTAGCGCATCTGCGCGAAGGAAGGTGTCACAACAGCCAGAATTGTAAATACGCAGATTATGCCAGGGATATGTCTCAGCCAATTCGTTCTTGTCCTACTGTTTACTTTCATTTTCGGGTTCCTTTAGTATTATGATAGTTAATTATTATTATACTAACAGTTGTGCCATACTCTATTGTTGTACAAACTAATGAACTGGCCAGATCCACGGTATGACAACGAAAGAGTTGCAACAAATCTACTTATTGCTTATTCGGATCGGCATAATTCGGATTATGGAGGACTTCGTCATCGCTCAACGCCAGTAAAAACTCTTTCAGATCAGATATTTCTGCCGGACTAAGATTCAATGGCTTAATCAGGGAGTCCTTATTGCGGTGGTAGACTCCACCGGAGTTGTAATGCGCCAGGACTTCGTCCAGACTTGCCTTTGAGCCGTTGTGCATATAAGGCGCAGTATGTGCGATATTGCGAAGAGTTGGCGTCTTGAATTTTGCCTCGTCCTTATAATCCTCGGAGACATAAAAGCGTCCTCGATCTTCATAGCGAAAAAACAGACCTGTATTGTGAAACTGATCATCGCTGAAATTGAAGCCCGAGTGACAGGCCACGCAATTCGTTCGCGCACTGAAGAAGAGAGCCTGACCGTGCCGGGCCGCGGGACTCAGGGCGGCGCTATCGCCGCGTTTGTAGCGGTCAAAGGGCGAATTGGCGGATGATATCGTACGTACAAAGCTCGCAATCGCACTGGCTGCGTTTGCAGCTGAGATAGCGGACTTTTCGGCGAATGCCGCCCGAAAACCCTCAGCGTACCGACCATGATCCCGAAGCCGCCGTACGAGCTGTAGTGTGTCGAGATTAAGTTCGACCGGGTTAACAATCGCCTTGAGAATCTGCTGCTCCAAGGTGACTGAGCCGCCATCCCAGGCCAGACTCTGCATGACAGAGGCATTAATAATTGTCGGCGCATTGCGATAACCGACTTCATTGTCGACGCCTCGGCTGACGGTGTTTCCATCACTAAAAGCCATCTGCTGCCGGTGGCATGAGCCGCAGGACAGGCTGTAATCAAGTGACAGAATCCGATCATAAAAGAGGCTGCGGCCGAGGTCGACTTTTGCGGCCGACATTTCTCTGGCATCGGGCTGCGCGCTGGCCGGCAAATTATGAAGCACAGCGGCTGCCTTGACATCAATGTCTGTTCCGTGTACGCGTGGACCATGGCAACAGTCAATCGGAATATTAATCAGTATCAACAGACAAAATGCCGCTGTGCTCCTACTGTGTCTCGCGCCTGCGTAGTGAATCATAACATGCCTCTCTAAGATCACGACACAATTGTAATTGTATGATGTCATAGTATGAGATCGCAGTCAAGCAAATAAGGACCAGTCGCCATGTAGCAAGATTGAGCAAGAGTCTCATTGTGTCAGCGTGTATCAACAACCCCGAATCGCGTCGGGCCAATTCCCCTGCTGTCTGGCTTCAAGGCACGGATTAACAGACCGGCAGGGCTTGCCAGATACAAACGCCGTTTGCCGGCTGACAGGGGAGAAATTTTCAACATCCAGACGTTGTTGTCAGCATCGATGTTCCAGGGAAGCTGCTTGCTTTCCTCTTGCCAGCCTTTGTCTACAGTCCCCAGGCTGTATACAATCCCCCTCCCCGGCGTGTGGCGATCCTTACTGAAACCGCCTACAATAATGTTATCCCGGTCCCCTTCAGAATGTGCCGCGACCGACCACAGTGAAATGCCCCTATGCGCGATCTGCCGCCAGGACTCGCCTCCGTCCCTCGTTTGATATAATCCTCCGTCCGGCTCGCGCGCTCGACTGAAATATGTCACCACTGCATAGCCAAGCATTGGATCGGCATCGCTAAAGATGATTTTGGGAATCTCGAGACCTTCGTATCCCTGCGGCAGCTGAACGCGGCAGGGACGCCAGCTATGCCCACCATCAGTCGACTTTCGAATTTTTCCCTCGGTACAGCCTGCCAGTAAAACATTGGTACTATCGTTCCGGATACAGATTGTACATAGATTTGCTACGTCGTGAATCGTCGCAATCGAATCCCAGACTATACCGCCATTGCGACTCTTGTAAATGATCGCAGGACGCAGGTGCCCGACATACATCACATCGGGATCACTCGGATCCGCCACCAGGGATTCGCCATTTAGTCGGAGCGGTAGTTGCGGTGTCAACACTTTGGCCCAGCTTTCGCCACCGTCTGTACTACGCTGCAAAGAACCGAAATTCGTACCACCCACCAACACGACATTGGTATCGCGCGAATGAACGATAATATTGGTAAACCATGAATTTCCGCCCTTAAAGTTAACAACAAGCGTATCCCAATTAATACCAGCGTCATAACTTCGGTAGACACGACGTCCGATGCCGCCTGCAAACACCGTATTCGGATTTTGGGGGTTGATACTGAGCGAGACGGTCGCCGCGTCAAGCGCCAGTCGCCAGTCCGATGCCGCCACTGGCAGTGCGAATACAGATACCATAGTTAATGCGAAGATCCCAATTACGGTACCGTCCCGTACTTTCAGTGTTGAGTTTATTACCAACATGTAATAGATGCTCCTGTAATTTCCTCTATCGCTGCCATTCGTTTTATCAGGCAAGCTCGAATCTCTCGGCTGCCCGCAGCACGGATCCCTAAATGAATGCTCTTAGAAAGCCAGAGCCGTGGCTCCACATTAACATGCACCAAGCTAAATGTTGAATCAGCGAGGCATTCGGATTCTGTTTAGTATAAATCCCAAGTGTCTTAATTTGCAGTCAAGCGAATGTGAAACGCTTCAGAGAGAGCGTTATGGCCTGCAGTTGCGTTTATTCTACTTGCCGCTCTTCGTATACCCAGAACTAAATGTGAATTTTGCTAGCCTTTTGAATTACAATGGCTGATTCCAGTTCGTCAGGGATTATTGCACCTTCAGAGCTATGTTGTCGTTGAGCATTCATAGTCTCTATAGCAGAAACTGGCATCCGGCATGCTCACTGTTAGATCCTCGATAAATGGGTGGTCGAGTTTCGTTGATTTCTGATTTAGCAAGTCACCGGCAATAACAAATCCTGGAAAAAAAGGCCGATCTTCAGTGTTGCACTGCGCAAAGCCGATTGCGGAACTGTGCGGGCTATTGATCCAGTAGACAAATCAAATTGCCGAATAATCTAAATTGTCATTCTCGGCTCCTCAAATACTAAGATGCGATCTTGTCTAAAATTCCTCGGCTCGAAGATAAATTTTAGCTTTTGTGCATCATATCCTACAAGATAATTTTCATCGACACTACATCTTCTTCGCGATACTTTCCATTTTCCAGAAACAATAATCGACAAAATTTTTAAAGGTAGTCACAATTTTTTACCGCAAAAAAGCCGTTCACCGGTAGTATCTTCACGCTGCTGTCGCAGTGTTACTCACGTAAATCTCAATCGATGCAAGCGCCAATCTTGGTCACTCACTGGCACCGGGATCACCGGTTTTATCTGAGAAGCGTACGCTTATGCCTACAGAATCACAACATCAATGTTCCGGCTATTCGCCGGATGAAACGCTCGTCACTGCATATCGACGGACGGGCAAGCTAGAAGTATTAGCCGAACTATTTCAACGCTATGAACACTCGATTCTCAAGGATTGCCGTAAAATCCTGCGAGATACGGAAAGCAGCCGAGATACGGCGATGGAGATTTTCGAGAAGCTGACCTCCGCACTCCTCTCCAGCGAGATTGGCAATTTTCGGCTTTGGCTCCGGCAGGTTGTTCGGAATCACTGCCTGGAGAAATTGCGTCAGTCCAAAGGGAAGATTGCTGTCGGGCTCGAAGAAGATTTTGATGCTGTCGACGAGGCCACGCTGCAGTGCGGTGACGTCGAAGGTTCCGGATGGCAGGAACCGGACTGGATTGAAAAACTGCGCGAAGCGCTGGCACAGCTCAAATACGATCAGCGGCGCTGTATCGAGCTGTTTTATTTTCACAAGAAACGATATCGTGAAATTGCATCCGCGCTGGAGATCAGTCCAAAACAGGTGAAATTCAACTTACAAAACGGACGCAACCGGCTGCGAACCTTACTGAAGAGGAAGCTCGATAGTCTGACGGGCTGAGCGAATGAAGTTATGTGCTGAGCCTCCGCCCGCCGATTGGTTAGCGATTTAAGATTGCCCGTCCGGGAATGAGACGAGGCGATTCTTACAATGAGGGCACCCGACACGAGGTCGGGTGCCCTGACACATGCTCAGATTCGATGGCCTTGGATCTGCATCGCCGGCTATTGACGTCGAAATTACCGCAGCAAAGAAAATGTCGTGTTTACACTCTGCGAGCCGGCTTCGAGACGCAGGAAATACAGACCACTGGTATAGCTGTCGGCATTCCATTCAACTGAGTGTCTGCCGGCGCTGTAGTCGCCTTCATGCACGACATCGATGCTGCGCCCGAGCGCGTCGCTCAGGACGAGGCGTACGGCCGCGCTCTGCGGCAGCTCGAAAGTCAGTGCGACAATGCCCCTGCCGGGATTGGGCGCCACGACAAGGGAGGCGCTTGCTTCGGCGCCGGCATCCGGCAGAATCGGAGCATTATCGCTGCCATTCTGCTTAAACAAAACAGAAGCCTGGCGCAGGTCCATCAGTATCGTCGACTCATAAACACGGACATGATTTTCATAAGTCTGACCATAGCCGGGATCGGAGTCCTTGGCATCCAGATTTACGATGCGCCACTGCGCATCCACGGTCAATGGATTGGCGAAGCCCGCCAGAGCCGTCTGATAACTAAGGCGAGCCGAAGGGTTGTCGCCAAGCCGTTCGTGAATTTCGCCTTCCTGCAGGAGCCCCGTCAGCCGCATGATATCCGATTCCGTCACGTCGGCGGCGATCGTGCTGAAATCCTGCTTCAGGTTTAACAGATTCTGTTGCATGTCATTGGCCCAGCTAACGATTTGCATCGCGCGAAATCCCGCTCTGTAGCGGCAGGCATCGTCCGAGAATCGGTCCATAAGTTTGAGGCGCGCCGCGCTCAGCATATTGTCGAGCTCGGGATCAATCGGGTCATAATCAACCGCCGAGCGATTGTCTTCGATTTCGGGGCAGAAGATGTTAGCGCCCGCATTCGGACATTCAGTGGTCGTTTGAGGCTCGCAGCCCAGTCGTAGCAGCGCCCCCTGGTCATTCGGATTGGCGCTGACCTGCGGGTTGTTTGAGCGCAGCGGCTGGCCCATCGGCGGATTGCGCCAGTTATTTGTCGATCCATCAAGCGCGCCGGGTTGACTGATATCGGAATAATATAAGTGGAAATCCGTTTCTTCGGCCAGAACATTGCGACCGCACTCGATGCGCAATATCGCGCTTTCACCCTGCAGATGGATATCCTGATTTTGTGTCCAGGCCGCGTCCTTAAACACATTCTGCAGGCTTGCAAGGGGCACGGCGGCTGTAAACTCATTGTGACCATATTGTGCCCGTGCCATGCCGGGAGACGAAACCACCGGCCAACCGACAAGATTGAGATGACCGTTAACATTGTGCAGGCCGGCGAGATAGTTTTCGATGTCGTTCCCTCGCAGCGCCTTGCGATCACCGCCAAGGACGTGGACAGCCGTGTTGCATTCCAGGTAATCATTGTCGATGACCTTGTTTTCAAGCGTCCCTTCGAAGACATTGCCGAACTCGACGCGGGTGAAATCGTTGGCGCAGATGTCCAGTGTACCATTTTCGTCATGGCTGCCGATGTCGCATTGATCAAAGCGCGAGGCAGTGACTGCGGCATAGCCATTCTCTTCGGTCGCCACGCCGATGCGCAAAAACTTGAAGTCGCAATCGTTGATTTGCACCCACTGGTAGCCGCTGATTTTCATACCGCTAAGCGGATATTCGCCCTGGGGGTTCCCGACATAGTCGCGCGCGCCCTGAAGGTCCTCAAACTCGCAGTTGTCAATAACAAGACTCGGCATCAATACAGGCACGGCAATACCATTCATTAAACCGGTATAATCGTGCTGCATCTCGAGCAGTGTGTTGAACTTCCCGGCAACCACATCGCGGTGGGCGCGGAATTTGCTTTCACGGATTGAGCCAATCACATAGTAGTGCTGCGTAAACAACTTAACATCGATAAAATTGGTATAGCTTATGTCGATATTGGGAGCATCCGATTCAACTGCTGAGAAATCAAGCGGAATGCTCAGGTTGATACGCGCCGGCGCAATGACCTGTTGAAAATTGATACTACGCGCCAGTCTTCCGCTGACTTTGATCCGCGCTTCCTTTGTGCCGTCAAAGTAAAAACCGCCCGCGCCGCTGTAAGCATTGTCCGCCTCATTCGGCAGTTCCAGATGGCAGCCGGGCTGCACATCCATCAGGCCGTTAATGTCAAAGGCATCAATGCTGACGTAGGCACCGGCTTCCAGGAGCAGCTCCGCATCATGACGAAAGGGCGGCACCAATTCTTCACCCTCGATTTCCACGAGACAATTGATTTCGGTGCGCCAGATACGATCGTCCGATGGTTTGCCTTTAACAATCAGTTTTCCTTCGGGCTTGACAAGGATTTTGCGAACGCTGTTACTTGCGATAATCGAAGGATAGACGAGCTCCAGGGTGCCGTGGACTATCAGGTCTTCGCTGCCGTTCAGGTTCACTTCGCCGCCGGGCTGCAAGCGAAGCGTAGCGCCCTCCTCTATTATCAGGGAGGCATTGCCGTCGAGCGAGACCTTGCCATAAATTTCGGATACAGTTGACTCGTGGGCCAAAGAAGGGTCGAGGTTAACAATCCGTAGCTCATTGCGGGTCGCTCCACCGGAAGTGAAACGCAGGTCGTCCAGCTTCAGCCGGCCGCTTAAACTGACATTTTCAATATAGCCGGTAGCCGCAATTTTGCCGGGCGCTGCTTCCGCTCCAACCGGCGCGAGACAGCTGATGCCATTGTCTGCCGCCGCGCTGTTGGACTGCACGATGCCGTCGATGCAGAGCATGCGATCGCCGGGAACGTTCAGGACGGTGTTCAGGCCGTCGAGGCGGGTTACGCCCTGGTTGTTATGATCTTCGCCCGGCATATCGGCGCCACCCCAATCCAGGACATTTAATACGAGATCGCTCTGCTGACCGTCCCCATTCCGATCTTCGTCGGGAGAGAGATCACGCAGCTCGTTAACTTTCGATCCGAAATGCATCAGCGCGACACCGTGAACAACATGGTTGCTCGTCAGATTCGCCGACGCACTGTATTCGTAGTCGCCCTTGACGGGAATCGAATGCGCCACCACGCGAAAGAAATTCACCATGCCGAAGCCCATACGCTGCGCCCATGAACGCTTGAGCTCGTCACCCGTCTGCACCAGATATTCGAACTGCAGATCGTCGCGATCAACGAAGTAGCGGGATAGTTGCGTTGTGTTCCAGTTAGCGTTGGGCGGCAGGTTCAGCGTACGATCCGTACCGTTTACATAACGTTCTACGGTAGTCGGAAAATCTTGACTCGGAATGTCAGCGATTTTTTCGGCTGTAAAGGTAATGATATCATAGGCCTTGGCGTGCAGAGCACTCGAGAAACGATCGGCGCCCGTCAGACCAAGGTAGGCATCGACAGTACGCATCAGTCCGACCAAACCGCCGATATAAGGCGAAGCGCGCGATGTAGACCCGTACCAGGGGCCGTAGCGTTCATCATTCTGCTGTTGGGATTGGGCGTCTTCAGCATATCGGCCCGATATCTGGTTCAAGGGCATTACAACATCGATAAACGCCCGCTCCTTGGCGATTCGGCGGTTGAAGGGGTCGGAGTCGGTGGAAAACTTGTCGACGCCGGCCGAAAAATTCCAGTCGTCAATGAAACGATATCTCGTGTTGTCAAAGTAATTTCCACCGGCATTGGGACAAATTCCCTGTCCCCCCTCATCGGGACATGTTCCTTCGAACAGTTCGGGTTGCTGCTGCAATAAGTCAAAGAGGTCGATAAACTCGCCGTCGGCCACCGCGCCGACCGACAAGATCTTTATATCCTCGGCCGGACTGGCGCCGATAATGACATTAGCGCCCGCCCACTCCCGTTGATACGGTCCTATATCGTCACCAAAAATTGCACCGAATTCCCAGGTATGGTTACCGGCGCCGCAAGCCACCACAGCTCCGCTCTCGATGGCATTATGGTAACCGCCGCTGCCGGAGTTTGTCACCACGGCCGCAATTTGCGTTCCCGACGTCTGCGGGTCGACGTCGAACAGCGCGTAGTCGTTAAATGGATTGGTTGCCAGTGCGATACAATTGGGCGCGACACCGACGATGCCGACACCATTGTGTGCTGCCACAGCGAGTATCAGATCGGAAAAGTGATGATCATCGGCAGGCAGCGGCCGCGCGCGAAAATTCGGATTGCTGTTTGCAATACTGCGGAAATTGCCGATGCTCTCACTAATATCCGGATGTGTGCCGTTGTTGTACTCATTGTCGTGTAAATGTCCGTTGGGATCGGATATCGAAAGAACGAAATCAGGACTGCCCTTCGTTATCTCCCAGGCCATTGGAATATGCGCCTCGTAAAAGCTCCACTGCCAGCCCAGACGATGCATATCGGTGCGGACATGCTGACCGGCATTAGGTATTTCGCTCAAAGGAATACCGGGCTGTAGAGCAGGATCGGTCGGCAGAGTCTGCGCCCCTACCTGTAAACTCAGGGCATAACAGGCCACGACATAGAGGCCGAGACAGCAGAGTGCAGATTTCCTTGATATTTTGCTCATCTCCTCCTGCCTGTTGCGCTCCGGCTGGATAGTCCTTGCACGTTTTTCTTGACTTTTCATGGTATCGAATCCTGAATGTAAGCGATTTGTTTTACGATAGGATTGACCTCGCTGCCGTGTTGCCGCTCGGATAGTGACCGCCCATGCTCGCCGAACCGCTCCCGATTCGTACAGCCAGACAGCCACCCTCCAAACGTCACTCTCAACAAATTCTCATGATCGGCACGGTCAAGTAAGAATGCAGCCAAAGGAAAAATTCCACAAAACAAGGCAGGAGATTTCGATAAGTCCGGCTGAGCAGAAAAATTCGGCTGCAATCCTGATATTCCGACTGGTATACTGTCGGTCCGTTTTTGGGGATTACGGTGGTGAATCCCACGCCCGGGATTGCTGTATGCCACTGATTAGATCCGACAGCATAATAGTACTTGCGGTTAATCGTTAAACAAATCATGCAAACAAACACTACGGGGCTCTGGCGAGTGAAGAACGACGGTGGGTTTAGTGAGGAATAAGAGCTCTCAAACGGATAACCAGGCTAACCACTTAGTCCGTTCACTCGATTCTGGCTTCCCGCAACATAAGATTTTGGTCTTTACAATGCCTCCGCTTGCAGCCGCTACCGCCGATGAATGACACAACAGCAATTGACGCCCAAGCCCATCAGCCTTAACATCATTTCGAGCCGAAAAAATTGTCCGATTCACATTTGGAATAACATTTGTTCCAATTCACACTATATTAGGATATGAAAGCAACAACAATTGACGAAGTCATTGAATTTCTCGATAACATCATTGACAACCGCCGCGCCGAAGATAGTAAACTGGCCTACTTTCCGGTTCTCTATCGTAAGGTAACCATAGCAGTCAAACAAGGAATCGCAAAGGAGGAGTTCGACGATAATCCGCGAATGGAGCGCCTGGACGTTATTTTTGCCAACCGATACCTTGAGGCGTACTCACAATTCGAGATGGGAAAGCCCCTTACGGCCTCCTGGCAGGTAGCCTTTGATGCCGCCACCGACTTTTGGCCGCTCATACTTCAACACTTGCTATTGGGCATCAACGCGCATATCAACCTGGATCTGGGAATCGCCGCCGCCGAGTGCGCGCCGGGCAATGAGCTTGCATCGCTCAAATCCGACTTCGACCGAATAAATGCGATTCTGGCCGGAATGGTGGAGGGAGTTCAGGCGGATATTAACAAAGTATCGCCGCTGATTGGGCTGCTGGATTCCGTCGCCGGTAAACTTGATGAAAGACTCGTAGACTTCAGCATTCGGATTGCACGCGACGGCGCCTGGGAATTTGCAGGGAAACTGGCGGTAGCAGATGCCGACGAACGCAGGGCATTAATCGCGCAGCGCGATGCTTCAATCGCCTGGCTTGGCCGGGATATTCGGCGTCCCGGTATATTTCTGGGCTCCGTTGCCGCTATGATAAGGCTCTTCGAATGGGCGCCGGTGGGCCAGGTAATTGAAGTATTGGAATCCTAGCTGCAGCGAGCAATTCAATTGGCTGTTAACTGTTAAACCTTCTTGATGTCTCAACCCGAAAATAGGCACCCGCAGATTGCATCTCTTAACCAGCTAAAGTAAATCTTGAGATCCAATCCAAACAGCCGTTCTCGGCATTCAGTCTGAATGGTAAGCTATTACATATCCGGTCGCGATTGCCATTCAATACCACTGTTCAAAATATCGCAGGACGGAGTGCCGAATTTAATCAACAATATGCCACTAACATTGCGGGATGATAAACTCACAGAATCACAGAGCACGCCATTTTTGCCCGCTTTAACAAGCACCTCCGATCAACCGCGCCTACGGTTCATCTCTTACAAGTCGGGAGAATTCAAAACTTAGGTGCGAAGCCGCCGAGAACGTCGCCGCTTTCGTTCGTGCGGCTGTAAAACCGTCCGGACTTTAGCGCCAGCGCCGCAGAATAACTGTAGGCTATCTGAAAACGTTTGATCAGATAAGGCAGGACGCTATAGTCGGATTCCTGGGCGGATATTGGCTTCGTGAGCAATGCCTCGAATGGGACATAGGTAAGGACATCATCGGGAATAATCAAAATTTTTGCGCCTTCGAACTTTGGCTCGAGCGGCTCGAACAGAACTTGATAGAGGCGATGAGCATAGCGGGTATAAAGCGGGAAGTCATGCTCGACAATCCCCTGACGCAGGCGCTGAATGTCAGTGCGAAAGTTACTGTCGAGCTCAGAGGTGAGGATCTCGCAGGTGTGGGCAGTGATGACGAGCGCGTAGAGGCTGGAATCACCGACAAAGTACTCAACAACAGCATCCTGTTCGCCCAAGAGTTTATGCCGTACTGAGTCCAGCGAGCTTGCCTCTGTTTGATACTTTACTTCGTAGTACACCGGATAGTCTTTTTCGAGGCTATTGATCAACTGCTCATACTCGCGCTGCAGTTGCAGAAGTACTTTGTGCAATTCCGCTTGCGCAGCGGCTTCTGACGAGTCTTTTGCGGCACCGGATGCAACAGAAGCATTATATTGATCTTCCCAGAAAGCAAGACGATACTTCAGCCGCCGCTCGTATCGCAGAATCGAATCGGGAATAGCAGCAAAGCCCTTCGCCCGCCGGTTTAATATCGACTGCCAGAAAAGAAATGATTTGTTTTGTTCCATGAAGTGAAGGGCATAGTCGGCATACTGCGCGCCCCCGCTGGCATCCATTAAACGCTGTGATGTTTTGATTCCCCGCTCGAATACAGACAGTAGTTCGCTTGCAAAATAAATTTTCGACGATTCCGATCGCGAGCCCAGTCGCATGGATTCCGAAATGCGGATAATCTCAAGGTCCAGGTCCAGCACCTGTTTCAAGATGCTCAGCGAATCGGCTTTGTCACCGACGGTTGCCAGCAACACATCAGCCTTGCTGTTAAGACCGTTTAAAACTTCAATGTAGGCCTTCGTACTCAAAGATCGCGCACTGGTATCCCGACTGCCGTACGCGCTGCCACCGCGCGCAAGTTGAATACAGCGATCAAAATACTCCAGCGCCTTCGCCGCAGCGCCTTGCTCCTGGTAGCATTGAGCCATCCCTGAATACGCTTCAACGATCTTCCATTTGTGAAACGACGTTTTGGTTGACTCCGTCTGAATCAAAGACAGGGTCCGGTTAAAGGCGGCCATTGCGGAATCCGTTTCTTTCATTGCGGTGAAGACAAAGCCGCGCGCTAAGGGTATTTCGGCCAGGTTAATGCGTAGCTCTTCAGGGGGCAGTTGCAGTCTGGCAAGGATTGCCTCGGCAGAGTCCAGCGAGCTGTGAGCTGCGTTGAATTCACCCATGCTGCGCTGCACCATCGCAAGCATCCGATAGACACGAAACAAAGACAGATGCGATGTGCCCAGGGCCTCACGATAGATACGCTGCGCCTTCCGATACCACATCAGGGCTTGATCCAACTCTTGCTTATGGTAGAATGCACCGGCTATGCCGTAACAGGTATTCGCCACGGATCGATGACTTTCGCCAAACAGCTCACGTTTAATGTCATAGGAATGATTGTAGTATTTAAGTGCTTTTTCCAGGTCCGATTGGCCAGTGCCAACGCAATTGCCCATTCCGTTGTACACGGCGGCAACCTGAAAACTACGCTCGCCATAGGCCGCGATCGAATGGGGCAAACACAATTCGAGACACTCCAGCGCCGTTTCACTGTCACGCAGCCGCTGATAGAGGAGATTGCTGTAATAGTAATCATCGTGCAGCAATTTGTGTCGCTCTTCACTATCGACCCTGCGATCGAGAGCCAGGTGAATCGACCTTCCGTAGTATTGAATCGCGCTGTCGATTTCCCAATGACCCGAATAGGTTTTGGCAAGAACGTTGTAGCACCAGGCGCGTGCCAGCGCCACACGGCCTGAATCAGCTCGCTCACGACAAAGAGCAAGCGCCGTGTCGATGTAGTTGCGAACGGTCTCAAGATCGTTGCTGATATGGCGAATACACTCGGCCTGGTTGTAATAAGTCTGTACGACGCCGTACCAGTCATACAGCTTGCTGTAGGTCGTTCGCGCCTCAGTGAGATAATAGCGAATGCTATCCATGTCATAGGTTGTCCGGCGCAAAATCATCGCGCGCCGGCGAAGTTCATCGGCGCGCCGGAGTTTTTCGGTACGCTCGCGATCTTCCGCGCGCAGCAAGGACAATTCCAGAATTTCCGACGGAAGAAAATTCCAAAGCAGCGATCCGATAATTGTCAGTAGTACAATGGCGAGCAATGTTCGGCGGCTTGCGCCTGGCTGAATCCCTGTCATAGCGAGTCCTTGGTAACACAATAGCTGCCCGTTAATTCCCTGCCGGAAAATCAATCGCTCTGATGCCGACTGCAGCATGCCGAATCCGTCGCAGACTTTTATCTCTCTACCATTGTCCTCAACATGGCGCGCAGCGATTTCGGCAAGAGATCATACATTGCGAGCGACACATTTTCAGCCGGTCGTGTACAGCGCCATTCATTCTTCCTCAAAAACATTAACAATCTCAAATCGATCGCCATCAAACAATCCCCTGTCGCTCAGTTTCAGCGCCGGGATAACAAGCAGCGCCATAAATGACAGTGTCATAAACGGCGCGTGCAATGTCGAGCCGAGCTCTTTGGCACGACGGTCGAGTCGCGTGTATTCTTCGGCGACGGAAAAGGCATCTCCGGCGCTCATTATGCCGGCCACCGGCAGCGGGAGCAGATCGATAGCGCCCCGGTCTGCGACGGCGACACCGCCCCGGGCTGCGACCAATGCATTGACAGCGGCGCAGATATCCTGATCCTCGACTCCAACTGCGATTATGTTGTGTGAATCATGGGCAACACTAGACGCGATAGCGCCACGCTTTAAGCCGAAGTTTTTGATGAAGGCGATTGCGGGCGCCGCCGGCTGATAACGGTTAACGACAACGAGTTTCAGAATGTCTCGCGAAGGATCCGCCACCGCATGACCGGCAACAATGCGCGCTGTGTCCCGAACTTGATTAGTAATCAATTGACCTTCAAGCGCCTCGATTAGGCGCAAACTCGTACCCGTCGCCTTTACGGCCAGCTCTTCCGCCCGCAGCGGCTGCGCGTTAAAGTTGTTCAGCTCTGCTTCATGCACCGAGGGGATAAGGCTTGTTCCTTCGCGCGCCACCAATTGACCGTTAGTGTAAGTTTCTAAGATGCGTAAATCCTGCGGGTTGTCGACAACGATAAAGTCGGCGGGATCGCCCGGCTGCAGCAGACCGACATCCAGGCCATAATGTTTAACGGGATTAACACAGGCGCACTGCAAGACGTCGTAGAAGTTGTGACCCTTGGCAAGCGCCCGTTTAACAAGTTCGTTTATATGTCCATTCACCAAATCGTTGGGATGCTTATCGTCGCTGCACAAAAACACCTGACCGGGATGGCTGCTGATCAGGCTGTGCAGCGCCTCGAAATTCTTCGCCGCCGATCCTTCGCGGATCGCGATCTTCATACCGAAACGCAGCTTATCGAGTGCTTCATCCAGACTGAAGCATTCGTGGTCGGTACTGGGTCCGGAGATAATGTAGCGCCCGGCGTCCTCACCGCGCAGTCCCGGCGCATGACCATCGATCTGCCGTCCCAATTCCTTCGCGATGGCCAGCTTTTCCCTTACCACGCCGTCGTTCGCCAGGACGCCCGGAAAGTTCATCATCTCGCTCAGATACAGCAGGCCGTCTTCTTCGAACAAGCGACGAATGTCGGCAGCGGTGATCTCAGCTCCGGCGGTCTCGAAAGCGGTGGCGGGCACGCAGGATGGCGCGCCGAAGAAAAACTTGAAGGGCACGCGCTTTCCGTTCCTGATCATATAGCGCACGCCGTCGATGCCGAGCACGTTGCCGATTTCGTGCGGATCCGATACCGTTGCGACCGTGCCATGCCGCACCGCCAGCCGCGCAAACTCCGAGGGTATCAGCATCGAGGACTCCACGTGAACGTGGGCATCGATAAAGCCCGGCAGAATGGTCCGCTCCGCGGCGACAGCCGTATCGAAACTCAGGGCCGCAATCCGCCCGTCTTCCACGTGAACCGTTCCGGGCCGCATACGTCGCGCCTCGATGTCGATAATATTGCCATTGACGTTGAATTTATCCACGATACCACCTCCTGCTTCGATATTGACTGCCGGCGTCGAATTCGACAAATATGTTTGCGCTTAGAAGAGATTTGTCTAACTTTGCGCTCTGTTTTTGAAAATCTGGTGTCTGTCAGGACAGTTTGGGCTGGTAGCTCAGTTGGTCTAGAGCGCCTGCCTTACAAGCAGGATGTCGGGAGTTCAAATCTCTCCCAGCCCACTTTACCAAACTTTCCATGCCTGCAGGAGTGGCGGAACTGGCAGACGCGCTGGACTCAAAATCCAGTGGGGTTTACCCCCCGTGCGGGTTCGACTCCCGCCTCCTGTACTCTTTGATTTCTCTAAGTCCTTGCAAATCAACAATTTGCAGGGATTTTTTCTTTCCGGTCGTACATATTGCGTACAATTTGGTCCTCAAAATTTAGGGGTTCAGATTCAGCAATTGGCACGTTTCGAGCTTTCATCGGGACGATTTTACAACTTTTTCTATCACCATAAAAAAAATCGCTCATAGATATTTTAGATGATCAAGAAATGCCAGCCCTCAATTGTGCCAAAAATTGGCACCGATGTTTGCTTTGAAGCTATTGACAATTGCCATCAGGCTCGATGCTAGGGAACGACTGAGGGGCATCAGAGCCTGGTTGCAAGGGAAGCATTGCGACTCAATGTAGACAACACCGCCCCTTCGTTTTCACAACGTCCGTCGCAATCACGGAGGTGGCTCTTCGGATGAAATCAGTACGCTCTGGTTACTCGAACCAAAATGAAATCGACCGCCGGACTAATCATCCAGCGGTCGATTCAGCGCGTATAATCAAGTGATGGTCATGGTGTGGTCGATCAGAGCGTAGGCTGGGCGTTGCTCGATTCTGTTAGAAGGTTTAGCATTCGCTGAATACGACTGGATAGCACTGTCATAGACAGAACTTGCAACGATCAGCATCCGCCTTGAGAATCTCAAGACTAGCCTTGCAAGCTCAGTTGGCCGAGATATCGATCCGTCAAGTTCATCTCTCAAGGGCGAAGCAATGTCTTCGTCGGTTGTAATCATGTGTCGCAGTTTTTCAATTGTCCCGTTTTGGATCGCCTGAATAAGTTCTTCATCGGATCGGTACATACTGAATAGGCAATCAAGGTGTGGGTAGCATGATTGAAACTCAATGTCGACGATTCGCATTCTCTCGTTGAATATGACAAGAACCTGCCAGAAGCACCGAGTACAACTGTAGGGTCTGTAGAAACGATTCTTCTCAGATACCGTCGACAGACAAATAAGGCATTCAATCGCACTACGCAGACTTGGATGTCGATTGCATTCCGATCCAAATCGATTGATAATCTCATTGGACTCAGACTCGGTTGTTGATTCACCGGACTTGTTTAACGGCAGAATCGGGCCGGTGCCATATTCGTCTGACAACGTGAGTAGCGACAAGTTGCCTCTTCGCATTAAGCAATTGTGTTAAATCGCGGCTGAGTACCCCGGAAAGAGATGGGCCGGGGCACTCAGTACCACGATTGGATTATAGTAGCGAATCAGAGTGCGAGTTTTCTGATTATGCTACGGAGTTCGGAAATTCAATTGACTTTAATCGGTGCAAACTCTCAGATTCGAGAGCATGTATAGAAAAACTATGTTTTGAAACTTCCTCCAAATGTTAAACAATCAATTACAACTTTTTGGATCAAAAACCGGAGCCTGCCAGGCCTCTTAAAACCCTTGCTCGGCAAGGCAGGACATCCGGTTTGGCCCCTCCACTTCGGACTGTGTAAACCTAATGTTTGGACTAGAATTCTTGCGCGTCTTTATCAAACCGGTCATGCTGATGTAATAGCTCAATTATTTCGACTCGCCATTGATTTGCTATTTCTGCCTCTTTGCGGGCCAGAGTCTGGAGAGATGTTGCGTATCTAAGGCTGTTTGTCTTCTTCAAGTCCCGAAGAGTTCGGCCCAAACAATCTCGCGCCATAGAATACTGGAGCATAGCAGCGTACAGCTTGATTGATTGAAAAGTGACCATTTTCGGGGCCAGTAACGCCGGGGTAGTGGCCATTTCGACCAAGCAGTCTTGACAAAGAAATACTCTTCGCTTTTGCACAAAATGCCCCTCAACGGGCCTTTTGGACACGTGGCACTTCGCACAGATGTGCGTTTTTTCATTGTTCAATTTGACTCTTAGCGCCGGTTGGCTGAGATGCGCAGTCCGTGGCAGATTTGGAATTATAGGCGGTATTGCCTATAATTCGGCTTCCTACGGCCGGGGGGATGTGCCACTGCACTGTGCAGTCTCAGCCTCACGGCTTTTTTTTGTTCGAAATATTCTTATTTTCCTTAATAAATGCCGTCCAACTTGGAGACGTTTGTACCTACTGCCCAGATTTGCGGAGCGTCCGGATTCGCGCGCACGCTGTACCCCGCAATCGAAGTAACAGCAGTCAAAACGTCGGAGCAAATTGGACGGCCTTTTTCTGTGTTGCCAATCATACGACTTGTCCATACTTGGGAACTATGATTTCTCTTTCCTGAAAGAGCTCAACTAAGTTTTCAATCATTTTGAGCGCATAATCGACTGGTATTGGTTCTGCACCTTTGATCCAGGCGCGAGGCGTGCCTTCAACCTTGGCCAATTTCGACTTAGCATTCCTTAATATTAGTCTGCTCTTGTTTACATCAAACTCCGCCTCGGCGACCTCAACAATAGCTGTTAACAGACAATTTGCCCGGAAATTATTACCTTCTCCCATCCGACTTGAAAGGTAAAGTTTATACGAGTCTGCCATGTTGAGAATTTTGTCATAGTGCGACGAGGAATGTCTGTTAAGCAATGCACAGTTGTGCATAGAGTTTAAGAATTCAATTGTGAGAATTGCCGGGTAAAGACCATCCTTGTCTTTTCGATAGATTGAAGTTTCTCGTCTGATATCTTCACTATCGAATGAGAGCCCCATAGGGATCAACTTTTTCCCTGAATAACTCGGATGTCTAAACACCTCAACAATTGCACTTCGATATAAATGCCATTTTTGGCACAAAGCAATATTGTTAGTATCAAACTGAAACAAAGCAAATACTAACTGTTGCACCCGAGCAGCTTCTTCAAACTGTCGATTTTGGGTGCAAAGTAAGAATTTGATTTCCATCGCAGATATCCAGTTGCCGCCACCATGATTCAATCCATCTAGCGCTGATTGAATGTAATTTAGTCCTATGTTAGTTTTCCTTAATCCGTAGCAGGCAGTACTCAATAAAAGTTGCACATCAGATACTAACGATTTAGACCTAAACCGGACATTACTCTCATACCATTGAATTTGCTCTTCGCAAACTTGCTCAAGTTCTAGGTAATTAGTTCTCATCTGAGCTTGCAATTGTCTCGTGAGCATCCAATATTTTCTGAGTTGAAAACTTTCGTAGCGCTCGACCAATTGTTTCATTTCAGCAATCTTGGTAGAACAAAACGACTCTAAATCAGCATTAACAGTCTCACTCTTTATGCAAGCTGACGCGATTGTCATATAATCTGACCGCGCCTGGATCTCATGCCCAAGTTGTTGGGCATAGAACAAGATTTCTTTGTTGAGATTTTGTACCTCCTTCTCGTTTCCTTTGAGTGCTTCAGAGTCTCTTATTAAGCTTAATGCATCGACAATTGCAGTGGTCAAATGATATTCTTTTGCAACTGCCAGTACTCCATTTCTTGTTTTCATAAGTCCGGCAGCAATTGAAAGCTTACCGGTAGACTGAAAATATTTGCTCAAAGCCAGTCTCTTTGAACACTTATAGTCTGCCGCGCTGATTTGGCTTAGTTTTGATTGCTGAGGTTTCCACAATAGACAAATATTGATAAGAGAATCTTTTAGGCGTCCCTTGAAAGTTCGATATGTGGAGTCCGGGCTACGGTCGAATATTTGTTGACTCGCAGTATCGTCTTTATGAATTTCATCGTTTTCGATCAGACTGATTAACTTCTTTCCTTTTGCATTAATTCCTAGCTGCAAATGTGGCAACTCATCGAAGTTTTTGTTCGATGTAGCAAAAATCACAAGTTCCCTAAGTATTTCCACGACACTGTCTCCCAAAAATCCGGCTTTTCTGCTTTGTTCGCTTTACTCGACTAAAGTTTCGGCGAAAATAGACTCGTAGCAAAAGAAAAAGTGTCAGCTAGTTATTAAAATGCCTCTGCACTTATTTTCCGTAAAGCCGTAAGATAAGATACAGAGGCAAGAATAGGAATTCTCTATGATTGAACTCTTGAGCATAATGCTCCATCTGCTATTGGTATTTAGTCCTGGAACTTATACAGTGACTGAGATTAGCCAGATTGAGAGTACCAACCAAGTTCAAATAGATAATGTTCGGCAAGACCAAGTACTACTGGATTGGGTAATTGACGTATACAGCCCAGATGCTGAAATAATTGTAGTAATTGATCCTAACGAACAATAAGACAAAGAACAGATATAGAGATTCTCTCAAAAATCGGAATCAAAAGAAACTGATCCCGAAGATTTTGATCGTTAAATAAACGGCCCTCTTTGCGTAACAATATACGACGGCAATTCAATATTCCGCAATACTTTTGCAGGTAAAGGAATATTTTTCTTAGTAGCAGCTTCCCATCACAAAAAATACTTATTGAGGTCAAGTGCTAGGACACGCTTCGACACATTATACGCCCACGGATGTAGTCACACCAATCCGTGGGCGTATTTCATTTGGTCAGGACATGTGTTCGGGGAAGATGGCTAAGACAATTTATGCCGAACAATTCCAGGGTTCTAAAGGGTAGCTAAAAGTTGGGTCCGAAGGGCTTACGCCGCTTCAACTAACCGAGCCAGGCTTAGAAACAACCTTTTTGCTCGTCCGATCTCTTGTAGTAAGTCACTGCCAGGTAGCTCAATTACAAGTTGGTCAAGTTGAACCTCCTTGATCCGAATCGCGTCTGATTCAATTCGGTTGTGAGCTTCCTGAATTTCATCAACCAATGTACCAATTTCAACTCTCGTAGTATCACTAAGTACTACTTCGTTCATCAACTATATACTCCTAAAGGTCTGAGCCTGTGGACCTTTGACTCGATAATAAACTAAGAAAAATGAATTAGAATTCAAGACAAAAGCAATTGCCGGTAGGAATAAGCGAATCAGTATTGTTCGGATCGATTTCAGATAATTGACTCGCACCCAATATCACACCAGCCGCGTTCGGATTTTTTTTCCTGCCTAAGCTGTCGCTCGGTTTTTCAGGTCTGTCCTTCAAAGACCACTGCTACAATCATAAAACAAATCCAGGCGACGGCAATTATCGCGATCATCCGCTGTTGACCATTCATAGATTCTCCATCACTCTATGACTTTATGACTTTATGTTAACTTCAGGCGCCGTGAACCATTTCTTGACCTCTTGTAAGTCGCGACCAGCCGACCGCCGCACACCATCGACTCCGACGCACCGAACAAAAGTTTGATATTGTCGGCAACACGCCTGATTTCGGCCTCTACCTCTTTCTTTCGCTTCTGCAAATCCTTCATGTGCTGAATTTTCAGTAAGACGGGATGCCTTACTTCACAAATCTCGTCAGGGTCAACTATCTTATGAAGGTAGTTGTGATCCGCGACAGTCTGCGGCGGCGGCGGCAACCGCGCCTGCACATGACTAAGCCAGAACTTTTCCACTGCGTCAACGACTCGTTCCAGATAGTTGTCATCCCGCGAGTAGGTGCAATAGCCAAAGTCAAATCCTCTGCTTATCCAGGCGATGGCACCCCAGCTAGAGCCGCTGCAATACATTTCCCATTGGTGCTGAGCATAGATATATGCCGGCACCCGACCTTCCTTCCAGCGCTTTGTGCTACCTCGCGAGGTCTTAACCTCCAAGACGCCCGTATCACTCCATTCCGGAATTATAACCCGGTCAGGAGTTGCAAAGCAATAGTCGCGTTCCGGATGTCGATAGATCTTGCTGTTTTCGTTAACAATCTTCCAACCTGTCTCGTTGGCGAACCATTCGGATACACCGTCTTCAAGGAAGCGGCCCGGAATAAATCTGGGACTATCGTATTCCTGTATCTTGTCGGACGTCTTATCCAGATACACATCCAGCGGCGTTTTGAAGGGATTAAGGCCCAGCACCGCGCCGACATCCGACGAGCCGATGCCTTTCTTGCGAGCAGCAAGCCATTCGAGTCGTTCGTCCGGCCGCATCATGTTAATACTGCCTTCTTCAGCTTTTCGAGCTGCGCGTCTGTCAGGTCTTCGAGGCGCTCCGATCTTCCGGCGCTATACTTCATCGCCACCTCCCGCGTTTTCATCGGCGCATCATTGCCGTACTTGGTTTTAGCATAATCGTGCAGGGCCGTGATCGCTGTTTCGCGAGAATTGCGAATGGCTGCCGCGTCAGCCTGGAGATTGGGGATCTCGACATAGTCACATAATATGTTCCAAAGCTCGAAATTCGTGTCGGGGTTAGAGAAAGTCTTACCCACTGAACCATTGCAGTCGCTTCGAGCGCCTTCGAAGATGGCCATGCCATCCTGCAATCTGAACTTTGCGTTGAACTCATATTCGAGGTCGTCTCGCTGTGTCGGCCGCAGAGTGACGACTCTGCGCTTGCGGCGGCCACCGTCCTCGTACTCTGTATCAATAGACTTTGAAGCACGGCAAGTACAAAGTACGTGCGCCTGTGCGCGTTGGATTGCGGAATAGAGCTTTCTATGCAGGGGTGTACCAACACCCCATGCGCGACGTGTGTCGCCTCTAAACTCATTTTCGGCGAGGTCATGGACGGTTTGGAGTATGCCTGTCTCTCCTGTCCAGGCGTGGGTCAGACTGTCGACGACGATTACGCTATGACCGGCCGATGCGGCATTGGTTATGGCCCTGCCATAAGTCTCGGGCGAGTCGTCGCCGAGAATTTCAGGTACGATGTCGAATTCGCGCCGGTATGGAAGCAGCTTGTCTCTTTCTGCCTGGCTACAAATCACATGGTACGAGCCACCCTCTTGATTCGCCATGTGCCTGGCCAGAGCCAGAACGAACCTGGTCTTTTTCGAAAAGTCGTGCCCATACGCAAGTAGTTTGAGATAGAAGCGAAGATCATCGTCCCGGCTTCGAATCAAACCTGCGGATTTTGCACTGCTGGCGGCGGCCTGCTGATGCTCTAATGTTGAATTGATAAGGTTCTCCCTGTTTGGGGAGCAACCGCGTGACCCTTTGACTGTCGACACAAAATAAGTTCGGGAGCCAACTAATCCAAGATAAAAATGACTTCTGCGTAGCAATTTCAGGATTGTTTTTGCAATATATTGCCGAAATGCAATTAAAACGTCCTTGCATCGTTGTCATTCATAGGTCGCCAACCTAACCTCATTATTTGGTATGACAATTCAAGTACTTAGTAAGAAACCAGTTTTCGACATCCGCAATCTGGATGCAACCGAATACACATTTGAGATAGAAGCCGGAGATGCCACAGTAAGGGGCACGCTGAAGCTGCCAGACGATATAGACGTGGAGGCGCAATCTCTTGAGGAGTTATGCGACCGGTACGGAGAACGAAAGTAGTATGGTAGATGTAATAGTGCAACAGTTGGACGCAGCCGAGTACGACCCGAATGATCCGGAGTCAGCAACGATTTCGCTTGTAGCGCTTCGCAATGAGATTGGTAAGCTAAACGAGAAACTGGCAGTTGCCCGGTTTCGGATCGGCGTCATAATAAGCCAGAATGTGTTGGGCCTGACCGCTACCGAGTACGCGAATACCTTTCAGCTTAAGGAGTATGAAATATCGCAATGCAGACGCATGGCCGAAAAATTCGGCGGCGATGAGTCAGCATTTCTCTCCGCATTGAAATCGGTTGGCGGCACCTGGTACAAGGCCGAGAAAGCCTTGCTTCGGCGGTCTAATACTTCCAGGCAGCCGCTACAAAGGCTCGTGAATAAAGTTGTGCCGATAATCGAAGATGTGCGCATCGATCCGAATTCGGTGACGGAGCGCGAGCACCTGAACTATATCCGCGAGACTATCGACAATCTCCTGCCGCCCAGCCTGTCGCGCTACGATGGCAGCTTTCTCAAATACAATGCTTGCAGCTCCTGTGGCCATTATCCGCCGCCGCTGGAGGGGTTCGAGCTCGCAGAGCTACCAGGTGTACGGCATGTGCAGTTTCCCCTCTGCCCTACCTGTGTCCGAAAAGGATTGACACCCGAAACGGAACGTGTTAACCAATTGCTTGTCAGCTATATCAGCAACCTGATTAATGATGTGGTGTACAAATGACATGTACCGTTAAGGTGTACAAGTATTGTTCGCCCCATTTATCTCAGATAGCCGATTGGTGCCAGCAGGAAATGGGCTTCAGGCCTTACCGCCGGCAGGTCGTTTGCTATGTAATGCGAAATGTCACTACCCTGCCCTTAGATTTTTGCCGTCGAAGCACGGCACGTTACTCTTCAAATGCAGCCACCTATAGCGTCACGGTGAATAAGAAGGATGCGAAAAAATTCAGGCAGGCCGTAATGGGCTTCGATTTCGTGCCCGACCCTGCCAGTCTTATATCAGCCGCCATAATCTTTATGGCGGAGGCGATCACACATAAGGAATCAAGATGCGAATCGGTATTGACATTGACGTAGCCCCTCCCCGAATGGGTATCGTGCTCAGGCCCTATCCAAACATCGCGATCCGGATCGACGAGAAGGTCAGGAATCCTTTCAAAGTACTTGTACTGCTTCTCGACGCTATTCTATTTGCGGAGTGTAATCGTGCCGCCAAAGGTGCGGGTTTGTCCGAATCCACCGCTACAAGATGGTGGCATGGTATGGTCAAGCGCTACAAGACCATCCAGGGGTGTAGGTCTGTGCTCAGCAGGAATAGGCGGAAAACACGGATAGAGTAACTTGCGATCTACCCCTTGTTCGGACAGGCTGATTTATAAGTTGGCGACTCTGCACTTTTCTTACACACCATTCGTTGTGATTTTACAATAAGTTACTTATTCGCAACAATGCAAGTGGTCAGCGCAAATGGATGAAGAAACACACGCACTAATTAGCCATGAACTTGCAAGAGCCAATCAGCACACTATTCGCAGAATCCAGAGGCCCGAGATATTCAAAAACAGGCTGCTTTTATGGTCTATGGAAGTAAATACCACGTACGAGCCAATTCCAGACGGTGCAAGCGATCGAAATGTATTTGAATACGAAGTAGAAAAGTATCTCCAGGATATTGAAGACCGCCAAAGAGTATATCAATGATCGTCGGATAAAGGTTTGAGAAATGAAATGTCTGTTGGAATCACGAATAGCATTGTTAATTAGTTCGCGATACAATCTCCAATAGTTCACTGCTTCGAAAATTCAACTATGGAATCTCGCACCTAATGTCAGGCACTCCAATCCATCAGTGATACTCTCTGTGAGCATTTGGCATGATTTGAGGTCCATTTCGGTGCCTCGGCTTGTCACAATCGAGATACAATCCGGTGCATTATCAGGTAACAATCCAAGTTCGATAAGGTCATCCTCAAGCTCAGGCAAATTGCCATCAGTCTTTTGTACACGAATGGTCAGTCCCACATCGGGTGTCTTTAGATACACTTCCCAAACCCGTCCCTTACGTGTTTCTTTGACGTCGTCGCAGAGGGTACCGAGAATGCGACTTACAAGAGAAGAGTCATATGTGGTAAATTCTCTTATTAGAAAAAGATTTGAAGCTACGATAATCGACATGGTTTTTCTGCCAGACAAAGGTTGTTCAGAGCAATAACAATGAATCATCGTTCTTTCGGTAATGGCAAGGAGTCACACTGCTACTTTATGACGATTCATTTGTTTCTCGCACTCAATTTTTTACACTTCGGAGAAACCAGTTCTAAAAATAGAATTTAAGAAGACCTATTCTCTATATATAGAACTATGAGGCAACGAGATCAATTATATTGAAGGGCGGGCATCGCTACCCTTCGCCGCCCAAAACGCCTTCCGCTTCCTCACATCCAAACAACACTCATCACCTACCGCACTAACGCCCGCCAGCCGATCGGCAAGCACACGATCCTTCATCACCAAATCAAAGCATTCTTGAGGCGTCACACCATCAAGCCGAAGCAGCACGGACATCGCTTTACATCGCCGCGATGCTTTTGCATAATTAAAGATTTTCGTTACATTGGAGAAAGAACTTATAGCACTGCAAAAAAATCAATGGTATCTACGCTATGCTAGTAGTATTCTATCGAAACATCATTGTCATTGCATCTTTCTTAATTAGTACTAGTATATCTTTCTCCTTACAAATCGACACTAGTTACGAGTTTTTCGAACTTGTGAGGTGACTATCCCTATGTAAACAGAAGGGATCGCTGCCAAAGTTTGAAAAAACGGGAGAATAATTGAAATTACAGTTTTTCCATATACTTGGATTATCTCACCTTGATATTCAGAATGAATGTAATGTTTGATCGCCTAAAATAAATTGCAGGATCAAATCCGTTTATCCCTCCACAGTGACGGCGTAACCGGACAAAAAGCAAGTTCATAATCATGTTGTCAGCAATAAGTAAAATAAAGAAAACAAACTACCATTGAGCTTCCTACAAAAATATTTCAATAAGGACACATTTGATACTGCTAAACTTGTAATCCCCCTAACAGCAGGTATCCTTTCAATTAGTTATTTGCTAAAAGACAAGTTTGAACTGAGTTATTTGGAAGTGAGTATAGCGATGGGGATAATTATACTATTGATAATTCCACTAATAGCTTATAACAACAGGAAGAGAATTGAAAGCAAAATTCCTTTGGCAATTGTTAAGAACGAGATTGAAAAAGAGGCGAGTAAAATTGATGCCTTAATAGCCCAGCTAAACAACCCATCCGACCTTTACAAACTACGATTAATTGCTTATAGACTACGTATTGAGTTGGCGAAATACAAATTCATGTCAACTGGATTATACCCGCAATTCTGTTTAGACCATAGGATGTATTTTATGTATATCTTCAGGAGTGTTTTAGATACATTAGCCAAAGGAGATATTTACAGGGCAGTTACCACAATTGATATTTGGCAATTTGACGAAGATGACAGAAAGTTGATAAATGGGTATGAAGGGCTGCCCGGCGAATTTATAAAGAGCTTCTTGAAAGCAAATGTTCAGGCCGCTAAAAGATATGTTGATATAGAGAGGTACTTCATTGTTGATAGTGTTGGAATGAAAGATATTCATAGTGAATACCACTCCAATATGAAAGATACAGTTCAGAGAATTGCAAATCAATTAGACTATGATAGTAGAGAATGTAAGATATTTTTCTGCCCAACGGAAAACTATATTGAAGAAACGAAAGATGATATTGCGTTTGCACTCATTCGAAATGAAGATAAGTCATCTTTCATGTATTTGTATTCAAATATGTCAAACCCCTTGCCATCGATTGAAATGAATTTCTTAGACAATAACTCAGAAGAAAATTATCAGAGATTATACGGCAAATTAGAATATTACCGAAATAAGCCAGCCTCACAAAAACTTACATTGCAACAAATGGCAGCAAAACTTGGAATAAAAAAGAATACTACTGATAACAAAGCGTAGCTGATCATACCGGCTAATCGGTGGTACGTCAGCCATACAGTCCGTTAGCTTTCAACTTTAACAATCACAATAATTTGTGGATATGTCAACCATGCCTTTTGGGATTCGCACCATACACAGAGCGTTGTTTGCCATGCTGAAAAAAGCCGACCAGAATAATTATTGTTTTTTTGTCAGCGATTCCAAGGGCAATGTTATTTGCGACATTGCTCTTGTAGTACACAAAGTGTAGTCTTCCCTAAAATTAAAAACAGGTTGCTTGATTAATACGAGTCAAGGTTACGCCGGTCGGTTCCCGATCCACAACTTTTGGAAATAACTCTCTCCCTGTATCAGGAGTATAAACGGACAATGAACAAGTAAATAAACATCTTAGGCACAAGATGGGAAAAATTAATCAGAGTCTGAGATTGAATTATGAAAAGACTAGACGAGTTAAGAGAACTGAACTATTTGGAAAGAGATTTAAAACATCTTTCCTATAACACCTGTACCGATAGTTCTGGTCATCATTTTATTAGAATCTTAAAGTCTTACGAATCACCTGGAATAGAGGGTGCAAGCAAAAGTGAGCAAGAGTTTATGGCACCACCATTAGTTAGTCAATTTTCATTAAGATATTTTATACCGAAAGAACCACTAAGTCTTAAAAAGAGTGAAGCCACAGGTGTTAAAGACCCCAAAATTCAGAATGTAGTTGTTATGGTAAATGGTCTAGATGAGATCCTTGATTCTCATTTACTTTTTTATGATTATTTAGGAAGCCATTTTGCTGAACGAGGAATTGCAGCTGTCCTTCTTTCAACTCCATATCATTTGCATAGAGTTACAACAAAAGATGTACCCAATGAAAAGAGACCATTCAAAATCCCACATGAGTGCTTTCGTGAACCACTTGATTATTTTATTCATTTTAAATTAGCAAGTATTGAAATAGAAGATTTGATACAACGAATCAAACATAAGGTTAAAGATGAAGGAGACTTAAACTTTTATCAAAATCATTTTGGACAAAATGTAAAGGTTACAGTTTTGGGTTATTCTCTTGGTGGATTGATTTCTTTAGGAACACTTTTACGCTTAACAAGTAATAATCAGAATGATTTGATAGATAGTTGTATTCTTTACAATTCTGCACCAAGACTTGGTAATGCAACTACTGATAGAATAGGGATTGAAAACGAAGCTTGGAGGAAAGTATGGGAAAAATTCAACTCAATGGGAACAGATGGAATTATAGGCAATGACAATAGGAATAATGAGTCTTTCGCTTATTTCTTCAAAGATTTATATATGGGGATGAGAGGTTCAGACGAGGGGTTGACAAAGCAACTGCTAAACCAAAATAGTAAAAAAATGCTATTAGTAATGAGTGGAAGTGATGATATAATAGATACTAAAGCGTGGGAGGATTACTTGAATTACAATGAAGGGCAACGTCAAAAAACGATCATTAACCAATTTATTTTTGCTGGAGTAGGTCATTCTCCAATGATAGAAGCTCAAGGTGCAGAAAGCTTACCTAGAGTTATGGATGTAATGACCGATCATATTATGAAAAATCAAAAATCCCACTGGCAAGATGTTGAGATTGTTGATCTAATGAATGAGTTAATATCTAAAACCGAATACTACGAAAGAGTTGTTAATGGAAATGAATTGAGTTATCAAAATGGTTCTTTTGACAAGGAGGCCATGGAGAGTGTATTAAGCGAATTTCAAAGTGAAGACAAAGATGAGTTTTTACGAATTTACTATTTATCAAAGATTTATTATCCTAAGTTCAAAGATTTAATTAAGAAAATTATTCGCAAAAATGGAGATGGAAATAAAGCTGTGCTTAACAATGGGTAGCTTACAGATTGGCAGCGGCGCTAGAACGCCGAGCGTCCGCACGACGGACTCGAAAATCGAACGCCGCTTGAATTCCTGTCGAAATATGGAATACTCTCCGGGTTTCCCACATTCCAACAGGACACTTATTAACATCTTTTTCTACTTTATCTTGAGCCCAATGAGGGGAAGCTTACACTACAACTTGTCTTTTAGTTGGACTATCGACAATGAGGTAGGCAAAAATGCAATAGTTTCCCTAGAGATTCATAAAGTAGATAATTCCGGGCAAAAAGTCCTTTCAAGGTCGTTTCTTAGTAGAGAAGAAGAACCAAAAGGTACAACCTTCTCCCATTCACTGAAGTACTTATATTTCGACTAGCTTTTCGATAGATGCAAAATGTGCAAGTCGAATTCAGAAATTTCGTAGTATTTTGATTACGATTTTGCAATTCTGAATGACTTTCCTCAGTTTTGATAAGCCCGAGAGGTGATCCATTGCTATGCAACCCAAAAGCCACGCCTCTTCCTCACATCCAAATAACTCTCTTCGCCAATTACGCCTACTCCGACCCGCTGCTCGGCTAATACACGATCCTCCATCGCCGCATCAAAATACTCTTGTGGCGTCACTCCCCCAGATTTAAACCGCACCGCCATACCTTTACAGTGTCTGCCTTTTCTTCCTGCCTGCCGGTGCTCATGTGGCGGAACGTATCCCCGTGTGACCTCAATGCCGGTGTTGAAGTACCGAACAACTTCGCCCAGCGCCGCGATCAGCTCGGGATGAATCAACACATAGTCAGTCCCATGCGTCGCGAAGTCACGCGCCGTGACGCCGGCACACAGCACTCCACCCAAGTCATCCTGCTCAAAACGTACAATCTCGCCCCGGCGCAACAGACGCTTTGATTCCATCTCAAGCCGCAATTCATCGTAATAGTGACCGGTACGACGCGAGACATCCTTCATAATGCGTTTCACACGGGCGGCTGCCGCCGCTGTCCCCTGCTCTTTCCACTTTTCGATGTCTGCCGCCGCCGCCGCCAGTCGGAGCTGTAGGCGAAGTATTTCGGATTTAGTCATAAGATCTCCCTTCTCCTGACGGCAATCTAAGGCGGAAGAAGCGCAAGAGTGACAATCACCGTCCAAAGTATTAACAATTGTTAACAACTAGATCTCGGCCGCTGACTAATCCAGCTGGCAATCGCGTATGTTGCGGTATGGGCGCTGTAAGTAAATATCCGCAGGAGGCGAATCAAATCCTCAGCGAGCTGGAAAACGCCTTGCCGGTGCGTCCGACGCTGGACGACCTGGAAGCGGCGGTGGAGATCGGCCTGGGCCTGGCGACGCGCGAGCTGACCTCTAAGCTGCTGAGCGGTCCCGACGTGGAGGAGGCGACGAAGCTGGCCGGCGGCCTGGTTAACATCGGCAAGTATGTGGAGAGCCGCAAGCAGGCGAAGAAGCCGGAGGAGAGCCTGGAGGTCGACACGGCCGAGGGCTACGAGATTACAGGCGAGGACAGTGCGGACAAGGACAACTCATCGGGCGATGAAGACGGAGACAGTTGAAATTCGATCCTTCGGACTGGGTTAACTTTTTTCCCAAGCAACGGGCGGCTTTCCGCTACGTGGGGCGCGGCTACCGCTTGATGTATGGCGGCGCTCGCGGCGGCGGCAAGTCACGCTTTGCGCTGGACACGGCCTGGCTGGCCTGCTGCCAGTATCCGGGCCTGCGCGTGGTGATAGTGCGGGAGACCTTCAACGAGCTGGAAGACAACTTCATCTCCAAGTTCCAGGATCAGTTTCCGGAGCGTTACGGCGGCAAGCGCCTTTTCCGCTACCGCCAGAAGGAGAAAACGGCGACCTTCTGGAACGGGGCGCGTTTGATATTCCGAAGCTGCGAGAGCGAGCAGGCGGCCAGAAAGCTGCAAGGCATCGAGTTTCAACTGCTGATCCTGGACGAAGGCAACAACCTGCCGGAGCGGGTGATATTGCGGCTCGGCGGCAGCCTGCGCAGCTCGCTGGCCAACAATTTCATTCCCACGATGATTATCACGGGCAATCCGGGCGGCCTGTCGGATCTCTACATCATCTCGCGCTTCGCCGCGCCGGACTACGGCAAGTGGACGCCGGGCGAGCTGCGCAGCAAGGACAAGTACGTTTATGTCCACGCCACGGTCGACGACAACCCGGCGGTGAACCCGGAGTACGTGGCCGAGCTGGACGCGCTGCCGGAGGATCTGCGCAAGGCCTGGCGCTATGGCGAATGGGGCAGCTTCCACGGCCAGTTTTTCAGCGAGTGGAAGGAAAGCGTTCACGTCATTAAGCCCTTCGCCATCCCCGACCACTGGCTGCGCATACGGGCTATCGACCTGGGTTATTCGGCGCACCCGACGGTCTGCCTGTGGCTGGCGCAGAATCCCGAGACCGGCCGCGTCTATGTGTACCGGGAATACGCCGACGTGGGGCCGGTGGAGCACCACATCCGGCAGATCATCGCGATGAGCGATCCGCGCGAACAGGTCAGCTTAAGCTACGCCGATCCCAGTATGTTTAATACGGGACCACGCGAGCGCTATGACAGCGAGAGCATCGACCGGATGTTCCTGATGGGCGGCATTCCCTTGCAGCGTGCCGTCAACGACCGGCTTAACGGCTGGTACACCGTCAAGCAGTGGCTGCACTGGGAGGCGGGCACCGGCGGCACTCTTAGTCATCCGCCGATGCTCCAGGTCTTCCGCACCTGCCCGCTGCTGATCGAGACATTGCCGCAACTGCGCTATAGCGAGGGCAAGGCGCGGCAGCGCATCGAAGACCTCGACACGCGCCAGCAGGACGACACGGCCGACGCGCTGCGCTACGGCCTGGTGTCGGGCTTCGGCTACCCGGTGGATTCCGGCGCGGCGCCGCCGAAGGGCGAGACGGTGCAGCCTGAAGCGGCGGTACGCGACGAAGCGAGGCGCGAAGACTTTTTCGAACAGGACGGCATCTATAGCAGCGCCGCCTCTTTCTTTGGCTAGACAATAAGGATAAGGAACAGGCTTTGAAGATACTGCGTGTCGAGGCGCCGGCGAAGCGTTATATTAAAAGCGATGGCGACGGGGAGACCTACCGCCGTGTCATCGCCGACCTGGACAACTGCCATGAACTCTTCGAGGAGAAGTTCAGGAACTACCAGCGCAACCTGCGCTACTACCAGGGCAAGCACTGGACCGAAACAGAAAAGGCGGCCTTCCATTCCCAGTTCCGGCACCACTACTCGTTTAACGAAATTCAGAATAAAATTGAGCACCTGGTAGGCAGCCAGATGCAGACGCGGCTCGATGCGCGTGCGCAGCCGCGTGAGCAGGGCGACCAGGAGCAGGCCGAACTCTTAAACCTGCTGCTCCACTGGACCGAACAAGTCAATGACCTGGAATACACCGAAAGCGAGTGTTTTAAGGACGCGCTTATCGCTGGCGCGGGCGCGGTACTGGTACGCTGGGAGCCGGGCGGCGTGGCGGGCGGCTACCCCAGGGTGGAGCGGGTGCCGGTCTACGAGCTGTTCTGGGACCCGGACAGCACGACGATTGATCTCAGCGACGCGCAATGGATGTGCCGGGTGACGGCGATGACCAAGGCGCGCGCCGCCGAGATGTACCCGCAGTTCGCCGCATCCATCGATAAGGCGGGCATTACGAGCCATGCAGATCCCTGGTACTACAGTTTTGCCACAGAACGCCGCCGGCAGGGGCAGAGCGCGCATAGCTCTTTCGGCCGCGCCTCGGGGCGTGAGTTCATCCGCATTGTCGAACATTGGGAGCGTGTCAAGACCTTTAAGTATATCGTCGAGGATCAGTTAACAGGCCGTGAGCGGCGCTTCGACACGCGCCGCGAGGCGGTCGACTATGCGGAGGGTTTAAGCGAGGCTTACCTGGAGGCCGGCGAGCTGCTCGTTAACCCGGATGGGACTGACAAAATATTGCTCGTCACCAGCTCGCGCGATCAGATCATCCAGACGATCATCATCGGCACAGAGCTGGTTCACCGCGCCTTAACAGTCCTGCCAACCTTCCCCTATGTCGTCGACTTCGCCTTTTTCCACGACGGCGACTACTGGGCTTTCGTCGACCAGCTCATCGATCCGCAGATAATGGTGAACCGCTACCTGACGCAGTTCGACTACCAGCTCGGCACAAGCATGAAGTCGGCGATCTCGGTGATGGAGTCGCTGCTGAAACGCGGCTTTACGATCGAAGACGTAAGGCGCGAGATGTCGAAGACCAGCCCGGTCTTCCCCGTGCTTAACCACGAGGCGATCCGTGAGCGCCAGGGGCCGAATCCCGACGCCTCTCTCTTTCAGGGCATCGAGCTGGCGATCGGCCGGATACTGGCTTTTTCGGGCGGCGCCAATGCGGTGGGATTGACCGAGAATGCGGCCGAAAGCGGAAGAGCCGTCCTGCACCGGCAATACGCCGCCAACATCGGCCGGCTGCCGCTCTTCGATCACCTGCGGCTGTGGCGGCGCAACCTCACGATGCAACTGATATGGTATATCAAGAACTTTATGGGTCCGGAGCAGATACGGCGCATCATCGGCCTCAGCGCCGAGGCGGTTCAGCTCGACGACGGCCTGCTTGACACGCTCGGCGAAATCGAGACCGACGTCTTTGTCGACGAGATCGCCAAGAGCGAGTCGGCCCGCGAGCAGCAATACGAGCAGGCGAAGGAACTTTTCCAGGTGATCGGCGCGCCGCCCGAGCTGGTGATGCCGACGATGATCGAGTTGAGCAACCTGCCATCCAGTAAAAAGAAGCAGTTGCTGGAGCAGGTTAACTTCTTCAAACAGTACCAGGAAGAGCAGGCACAGCTCGCCCAAGAGCAGAAAATGCAGGAGCAGGTCGAGACTTCGCTGCGCAAGCGCGAGCTGAAAGAGCGCCGTGAGGCGGAGCTGGGGCTGGGGCTGGGGCTGGAGGATAATCAGAAGGACAATGCCGAGTTCGCGGAGCAGTTGCACGCCGAAGTGCGGGATGAGGTGCTGAAGCAGTTTAACATCAGGACCCACGGACTGCCGCCAAGCGCCAAATTTCAATACCTGGGTGGTCACGGCTCGCCGGAGGAGTACGCCGACAGTCAGGCCAAGAGCATCATCGCTCAAATGGGTAGGCCGCCCGGTAAAGGATAAACATTTGTTAACACCTGCCGGCCCTGGCTATTGATGGCCGGCGCGGCGCGGCTTAAGTTGAGCAAGACTTAAGGTGATAGCCCGGGGCGGCAACAATTTTTACGAAGATTCCAGTGAGACAGTATGGACGAAAATGCGGTGATGGATCAGGAAGCGCCTGAACTAAGGGCGGATGAATCTTCCCTTAGTCCCGACGCGCCCGCCGAAGGGGAGCAGGATGGCAGAGCGCCGGATGGCGGAGCGCCGGATGGCGGAGCGCCGGATGGAGGCGGGCAGGAAGAGACATCCGGCGACGAGGCGGGGCCGGCGGAGAATCCGCTGGCGGACTACCAGATTCCGATCGAAGATCCGGAGACCGGCGAGCAGCTCGGCGAGTGGAGTTATAAGGAGATGGTCGAGACCTACCGCAAGCGTGGTGATTTCGACGCCGACGTCGAGGAAAAGTATAAACAGGTCGCGCCGGTATTGGACGTGGTGAACGATTCACCGCTGGCGCAATTCATCATCCAGCATCGCAAGCGGGGCTATTCGGATCAGCAGATCATGGAGCATATCGGTAAGCACTCCGGCGGCAAGCAGGCCGAAGCGGCTGAGGACGGCGGCGCGCCGGCCGAGGAAGAAGAGGGCGTTTTCAGCGAGGAAGAAGAAAGCGACGCCCGCATCGCGGCGCTGGAAAAACAGATCGAATCCATACGTCAGGAAAAGTCGCAGAGCGAGGTGCTGACACACAACGACCGGATCTTCGGCGCGGCCCTGGCCGAACGGGGCGTGGACCCGGCGAAGCTCAGTCAGGACGAGCAGCGCGAGCTGGCCGCCACGATTCAGCGCATGCTGCCGGGCATCGACCTCTACAGTTACAGGCTGACCGAGCCCCTGGCAAATGCAATCATCGCCGAGGGTTTGAAGGGCAAGGGCGCGCCACGGAAGGAGGGCGCTAAAAGCAAGGGCAGGCAGGGCGCCGGCTCCCAGACGCGCGCCCGCCTGCAAAACCTGCCGCAGATTCTGCCGGGCGGCGGCGGCAGGCAGAGAGCCGGTGATAAAGCAAAAACTGACAATCTATCGCGAGACACGAGGAGACAGCGCAGCAATGAATTTTTCTTAACGGGCAAGCTACCGGAGTAACAGTTCGATGTTTGACAACTTAACACGCGGCGGCGCGCGCTCATCGACGAGCATCGACCCGCGCAAAATCAAGGAAGAGCTGGACGAGAAGGTCAGGCGGCTCGACCCGGAGGCCTGCCCCTTGCAGCTCATTACCGACAAGCTGAGCCGTGGCCCCAGGCCTAAGTCGCATAAGATCTGCGTGCAGCAGTACGACGCCTTCGATCATTTCGACATAGCGTCGAACTTCACGGCCGGGACGAGCGGCGAAGCACGCTACGCCCGTATCAGAGTCGCGAATCGCAGCCGCGTCACAACCGGCAACCAGATGATCTATTACCCGCAGGACAAGATCACGATTCCCTCGACGAATCAGACCGTGGAGGTGATGATTACGCCCCTGGCCTCGAAGGTCGTTAACGGCGCGGAGCTGTCGCTGACGACCGGCCTGACCGGGAATACGGCAACACGGACGGCGGGCACGGACATCGTGGTGCGCAATATCGAGCCGCAGCCGATCATCCCCTTCACAAACACCGACATCGTGTATGTGGGACGGACGATCCACGAGTCGCAGCCGATCGAAGCCAGCCCGATCCAGCGCGACTGTTTCTACGACTACAACTGGGTGGAGCACAAAGAGGCCGTCGTCGTCTTCACCGAGGATCAGAAGGAGTGGGTGCAGACCCACGGCAGCGTACCGGACTTCACCTTCCAGCAGCGCGAGCAGATTATGGAGTTTAAGAAGAGCGTGGAGTACTCCATGTTCTTCGGCGAGCGGGCCGTTAACTTCGAGCAGGCCGGCAGGCCGACACGGCACATGCGCGGGCTTATCCCCTCGATCCAGACCAATGTCGCGGTTTACAACCCCGACAGCATCAGCGACTTCGAGGTGATGTTCGGCAACTTTCTTTTGCACCAGGGCTTTCGCTACAACCCCAACGGCAAACGCAAATTCGCCTGGGCCGGCGCGCAGTTCCTGCAAAAGTTCGCGATGGCCTTTCGCGACTACCGCAACATCGCCTTTAACAAGGGCCAGTACTCGCCCGGTCTGAATGTCGACAGCTACAACATCCTCGGGATGGAAATCCTGATCACGCGCAACGAGGTGTTTCGCCTCGGCACGGAGATGGACCACTGGTGCATCATCTTCGACCCGCAGGAGGCGGAGCTGCGGCCGGTGAAAACCTATGAGTCGCGGCCCTATGCGCTGGCCAACGAGCGCGACTACAAGTGGATGATCGAGTGGCAGGGATCGATCGCCTGGCACCGCGAAGAAGTTAACGCTATCCTCCGAACCAACTAGGAATCTTAATGCGATACGTCTCCCCTTACCAGCGCCTGGCGCTCTACACGAATGACGGCCGGCGGCGGCATCAGTTCGAAAACGGCGAGCTGATCGTCGGCGATCCGGCCGGCGCGAGCGGCGTCAATATTATCGATGCCACGCAGAGCGCGCCGCCCCTGGCGACCGAATTGCAGGTCGTAAGTCCCGCCGGATCGAACGATCTGGAAAAAGTAGGTCTTAACACGCTGTTCTGGGCCGCGCCGCCGCTGACGCCGGCCGACGCCCTGGCCGCCGTGGAGGATACCGTCTACGAGGTGCTGCAAGGACCGGTCACCTACGACGGCGTGGTCTACCAGCGTGGCGAGCGGTTCAAGGTGGACGGCACGGCGACGGCCTTTACGGGCACCGGCGCAGTAGTAGCGCTGGCGGTTCCCGCACCCTACAATCAGCTTGGCGCGGAGCAGTACCGCGAAGAAGCCTTTAAGATTAAACACATGGGCCGGCAGGACGAGATAGCCGACAAGCCTGTCTGGAGCTTTGAGGATGAGGGCGGCTTCCCGCCGCAAAGTCCCGGTTTATTAAACGAATAATTGTAAGTACCTAAAGCTATGGCGGAAATGCAAAAAGAGTCTTCTCCTCCCTCGCCGGCCGAGCCGGCCAAAAAAGCCAAGTCCGGCCTCGTGGGGCGTCCCCGCAAGGATCAAAAAACCTGCTTCGTTTCCTTCGCGCGCAACTTAAACGTGTATCTGAGCGAACACAAGCGGATCGAGTTCCGCGATTCGGTCTACCGCTCCGAGTCGGCTGAGGAGATCAGGCTGCTGCGCGAGCACAGCGGCTTCAGGACACAGTTCTGGGAAGGCAAGCTGCCGGGCGGCATCAAGGCCAAGATCGAAGAGCAGCAGAAGGGCTTGACGCGCGACGCTAATGAGCATGAAGTAAACTATGAACAACTCCAGTCCGGAACGGCCTGATGCTGAGCATGACGGACCTCATCGGCGGCATCCCGCAGAAACCGAAGGTGGACCGGAAGGACGCCGACTCGCGCGAATTCCAGCTTGGTTATGCCACCGCCAACCTTGAAGAGCAGCGCAAGCGGCTCGAAGAGGAGAAGTCGGAGTTCGCGGCGCGGGCGATGGAGCTGATGAAGCTGCAAGCCTCGATCGAAGAACAATTAAGCGCTATGTCCGGACAAATTCCTCCGCTGGGCGCCGAAGCCGTCCCGCCGCTAATGCCCGAGGCGGTGCCGGGGATGGAAGGCGCCATGCTCCCGCCGGACCTGCCGGGCGGTGGTCCTCCGGGACCGCCGCCACCGCAGGCCGCTCAGATGGGAGCGCCCTTTGCTCCGGGATTGCCCACAAGCTTCTGATGGATGCGACGCCCTACATAGAGCGCATACGCAGAATTACAGGCGACTACGAAGACGAGTACCGCAAGGGCCTGTTCTGGGCGGACCACTTCCTGCTCCTGGCGCTGAATGCCGCGCAGGACGCCGTGTTTTCGAAGGCGCTGGACCTGCCGGTGGGCTATCCGCTGCGCCGCCTCGTGACGCCCCTGGTCAGCCCCGGCGGCCCCTTGCCGCTGCCGGCGGACTATGCCCATTTCGTGACGGGCGTCATAACACGTGACAGTGGCGAGCGCCGCTTCGCGCGCGTTTACCTGGGCGCTGAGGCCGTGACTTTCTTTCACAGTCTGCACGACGCCGTCTTTATCGTGGGCGACACCGCCTACTTCCAGGACATGGGCAATTTGGATGGCACCGGAGTGCTGCACTACTACCGGCGGCCCTCGCCACTGCTGAGGCCCGGCGATCCCGGCTTCACGGCCGCCCAGGAGTTTGACGCGGCGATCTATGACATTATCCTGAACCTGGCGATTAAGATTATCAGCATTAAGGAAACCCTGACGCGGCGCGCCGCCGCGAAGGGCCGGCGAGCGGCGGCGGCCTGGGCGGCCGAGACGCCCGGCGACTTCATTATCCCTTCCACCGAGCGGAGGCCTGATGTATAGCCTGGTCACGGCCGCCTATGTGCAGCCCCTCGCGAGTCAATTGACCGATGAATTTTGGCAGGAAATGGAGCGCTGCGGCTTTAGCCGGGCGCTTTTGGGCATCAGCGCGCTGATTCGGCAATCCACTGAAATGAGGATCTCACAGGATGACATCAGGCGAAGTAATAGACGTGCTGCGTATGCAGCTCGACGACGGGCTGCTGCGGCACACAGGCAAGACTGAAGCGCTGCGCTCCATTAACGAAGCACAGCGAGCCCTGCTGCGCCTTTTCTACCGCAGCGGCAACGAAAGAGCGCTCAGGCCCCTCTACCGCGTCACGGCCCTGCTGGACAATGGCGACAGCGTTCCGGGCGTGGAATACCCGCGAGCCTGCCGCATCTATAACAGTGAGACGGACCCGGACGCCACTTCCTGGTCGGCGGTGCATGTTAAGCACGAACTGTTTCTTCACTATGCCGGAGCGGGTCACGGCGTGGGAGCTGATTTCACCCCCTCCCCGCAGGCGCTCTACTGTTGGCACAATAATCAGCTCTTTTTTGTGAAGGCCGGCGCCGACCAGCGCGCGAAGTTCTGGTATGTCAAGGCGCCGGAGACATTCACCGAAAGCGTGACGCTCGAACTGCCGGCGGAGTTTCACATGCGGATCGCGAGCTATGCGGCTGAGCTGCTTAACGAAGCCGACGAGGGCGAGCTGGAGCGCGAAGGCCTGGCGGCGACGGGCCGGCTGGAGGAAAGCCGGCTATGATACAGTACTCCAGCATGACATTGCAAGAGGCGATCGACGAGGTGATGAACCGCGCCGGTCAGTTTCGTACCGCTACCAACCTGGACTGGCAGACCGTGCGCATGTTTGTTAACCGCGCGCGCCGCGAAGTGCTTAACACGACCCTGCCCTACAAGGACTGGGCCTATATCGAGCAGGTGCCGATCCTGCATGGCGGCATAAAGGGCCAGCCGGGCGGCGTGCCGGAGGATTATATCAGATTCGTCAGAGTCATATTGCGCGATCCCTCAGGCGCGGGCGAATACCACGAGGCGCGCTATGCCGATCCGCGCGAATTCTACACCCTCGCGAACTGGCGTAACCGCCAGAGCTGGAACCACGCCACCGTGGACAACCCGGTCTTTACGCTCTGGGGAGCTATCAATAGCGTGCCGCCTGAAGACGGCCTCATCTTTTATGCCGCACCGAATGCCGACCATCAGACCGGCACAGCGCCGGAGGGCTTCAGCTATTACACCGGCGCGCCGCTGGAAGGCTTTATGGACTGCTACCGGGGTCTCAGGGATTTGACTCTTGCGGCCGAAGTCCTGTCGGTGCCCTACGAATTCGAGAATGCCGTGATCCTGGGCGCGACCCTACGCTGTTACCACAAGCTGGGCGAGCTGCAAAAGCTGGAGCTGACGCAGCGCGCCGCCTTCGGCGAAATGCGCCGCATCAGGGAGCTAACAGCCGCCAAACGCGAAACGGAAAGAATTAACCTGGAATCATTCGAGGATAGCGGTGACGATCAAAGAGTACGCTGACGAAGTGCGGCTGCGCCTGGAGCGCCAGAGTGTAGCCCTTGCGCTGGACGAGCCGACCGTGGCGCTCCTGGTAAACCGCGCAAGACGCGACGTGCAGAACGCCTGCCTCAGCTCCCATCCGGAGCGCTTCGGCCGGGTCCAGGTAGTAGATGGCGCGGCCTTTATTCCACGCGCCGAAATGTCGGTTACTAATCCGGCGAGCAGCAGGCTGATTAACGTCTATGAATTGCCATTGCCGCAGGACTTCATTGACCCGGTCGTCGCAATCCTGCAATACATTCATGCTGGAGTCACCTACCGCTGGGAGGCACGCCGCGCCGACAAGCGCGAGCTGCACGCCGTCCTGATGCAATCCTGGAACCTGCCCACCATCACGCAGCCCATCTATGTCGTGGAGCGCGAGCCGAACGACCCCACGCCCAAAGCCTTCGTCGCCGGCCTCGAAACCGGTGGCGGCACTCTCTTCAGCGATGCCGCCTTTACGGATGTTAAGTTCGAGTTCTGGTATACCGCAGCGCTTAATCACCTGGAGCTGTTCCCCAATCCGCCCTCGACCGTATCGGACGATGAAAGCCGCATACCCTGGCAGTTCGAGGAGCTGGTCATCTGGACCGCGATGACCGACGCGCTGCAAAAGATCGAAGCGCCGAAGGCGCTCGCTTCGGTCCGGGCCGAGATCGAGTCGCTGCGGGACTTGTTAAAAGTGGATTATGTCGAAGACAAGCTAAAAGCGGGCCGCCTGCTGCCGAGCCGTGAGCCCACGCCGGGGAGCGCCGCATGAGCACGCTGCGCGAGCTGTACGATGATTTCACCGCCGCAATCCGGCTCTATACCGAACACCTGCCGGTGACCGAGATTGTCTTCCTGCGCTACCTCTCGCGCGGCCTGCAACTATTCCAGCGCGAAACCGAACTGGCCGAAGCAACACTCGCAATCAGCCGCGACGCGAATGGCGACTTCACCCTGCCGGAATGGACCGCGCGGCTGGTCCAGGTGCAGGACAAGGATAATGTCGAACTGCTGATCCAAGACTACCGGCAATTGGAACGAACGCGCCATGTCACCAGCAACCGTATCCCCGACACGCCGCTGAACTACGGCCGGCGCGTGCGCTATCCCGGCGAAGGCATAAGCGGCTATGCCAGCGCCCGCCTCGTCACGCAGTATAACAGGCGCCTCTTGCTCTTCCCGGATCTGGGCGACACGGTGCTCAGGCTCTACTTTATTCCGGCCGTGCAGCCCTTTTCATCGGCCGGCCCGCAATGGACGGATTTCTTTCCGCTTGCAAGCAACTTCAAGGCTCAGTTCGACACCAGGCGTCTGGCGGCCGAGTTCCACGACTACGAGAAGGCAATGATGGATTATGCCGTCGCCGAGTTCATCAAAAGCGCCGGCAATGCCAACTACCGGGTCTACGAGCAAAGCTTCTGGGAAGAAGTGGAACGCGCCAAAATTAATAAACCGGTCCTCTTCCGCGAAGGCGTGGCAGACTACTTTATGTCGCCCTATTCCTGACATAACCATATTCCTGATGGCATTCCGCAAAAAGCATATCGTGCATTTTACCGGCCTGGACGCCAATATGGCACCGGAGCTGATCAAGTACTCCGAGGCATCGGACCTTATTAACTTTCGCGCCGAAAAAATCGGCAAGCTGGTCTCCAGGAGCGGCGGCAGGATCGCCATCGGCTTCTTCCAGGAAGACCTCGCCTCGCACGCCTTAACGCTGATGACGGATATCCGGATCAGCTCGGTCAGGGGTATCGGCGAGCTGATTTTGCGAGAGAAGTGGGCGGATATCGATACGGACCGCCTGATGGTTTATTACGTCACGCTGACCGGCACAGAGCCGGATCAGTCCGCAGGGACCATCGCCGTCTATTTGCTTGTCCCTATCACCGGAAGCAACAGGTGGAACGCCGCCTGGCGCGGCGACCTCGTGGTGCCGGGCGTGCTAATGCCCGGCGCATTCAGAGCCGACACTACGGTGACCTTCGCCCTGCCGCCGGAGCTGAAGGCATTGACAGGGCTCGTCCAAATGAACCAGTTTCGCCACAAACTGGTCGTGTCGGACTTCACGAATGGCGACATCCTGATATGGGACAAATTCGCTATCAGCGACCTGGACACCTGTGAGACCACGCCGCACGAGATTAGGGCCGGCTTTAACACGCTGGCGGAATTTAACATCGACGCGGTCAGGACGGACTACCAGCTCGGCCAGGATGAACTGAACGGAGCCGGCGTGCTGAATGGAATGGCGCTGTACCGCTACGTCCTGCCAAAGAAGGACGGTAGGCCTACGCGCGATCACTTCGCGGATGTCCTGTCGAACGAAGATCATATCCGGACCGGCAGGCTGAAGGATGCCGTCGCCGATGTCGTCAGAGTGATGCGCGGCGGACCGGAGGGCACGCTGATTCATCTCGCGCACTACCAGACCAAGAATTCCAATGACACGGACGCCTACACCTATGACGGCTACACCTATTACTCCGATGTGAGGGTTAACACCTCCCTGCAATACACCTTTTCCAACTTCGGCGCGCCCGGCGAGTTCGACGACGCGCTGGGACGCCTGGAGCTGCCTGAACAGACGGTCCGGACCGCTGAGGGCGAAGCGGTAGAGCGCGGCGCCGACATCTATGTATGGGAGGATTACAAGTTAAACTACTACCCCTCCGGCGGTCAGGATCTGGATGAAGACGGCGCGCCTGACGGCATAAACTTACTCCGCGCCGGCGACCGCTTCTGGACGAAAAGCGCATCAGGCCTGCCGCGTATCACGCCGCAAAAAGAGCATAGCGGCTCAGCGGCAAAGGTAGCACTCGGCGCATGGCGTTACCGCTTCGTCTGGGACTTCGGCGGCGGCGACTATAGCGCGCCATCGGCGCCAATGATGGCGGGTGACCTCTTGTGGTCGGCGGTCAGGGACACGGACTTTGAGACGGGCAAATACGAGCGGGCCGCAATGCTGGAAACGGGCGATGAGTTAATGTCGCACGTGGAGGTGCTTGATACCGACTATGGCAATCCGCCCGTCTACCCATTACAAGAAGATATGCCGCGCCTTTTTACGGCGGACACACTGACTCAGATCGGGCTGGAATTCTTTAAGCTCAAGCACGAGATATTCGGCTACGAGCACCGCTACGGAGCGCAGTTCGATTATGATGAGACCACCGACATAAACGCGCTTTTCACCGGCAGTCAAAAGCGCGAGGAGCGCGGGCGTCTCGGAACGCTCGTCACCGCCTTTTTCTCCAAGTCAAGCCTGGAGATGGACGGCTTCATCTTTGAGTCCGCCAAGGTCGACGCCGATCCGGCCAGGCTCTATGCCGGCAAACTGGTTATTCCCATCTTCCAGATCGCGACCAGGCCGCGTACCTATAACGCGGTGTTTAGCGATGAAGGCAAGTACCGCAAGGCCTGGCTTAACCTGGGCCTGCCGCGCCATCAGCTTGTCTGGCGCGGTAACAACGGCTGGATCGCGGGACGGCAGGGCGACCGCGACGGCATCGGCTCGGACCTCTTGTACAACCTTGTCGCCGATCAGCGCGATCCCACCGGCGACCAGTGGGATCACAATAATGAACCTATGGATCAGTGGGAGGAGCGCCGCGCCTGCACGCTGCTGCGCGCCATCCGCCGTGAGGAGGAGCGCCTTATTCCGACACGCTCCGGCCTGCCGCCGCAGGCCCTGGAACGCCTCATACTGCGCGGTTCGGCCGAACTTGTCCTGGCCGGCAGAGGCGAGCCAATAAGCTGGGAGTCGGAGACAAGCGTTGACGGCTTTTCATCCGGCGGCACCTTCAAGCGGCTGCACCGCGTGACGGTCCGCGAGTCACGCCAGATCGGATCGCCGGCCGAACACAACGGCTTGCAGCATCTTACCGGCGACATTACGAACTGCGAGATCATCATCTATGGCGAGGCGGAGCGCTTCATCGGCATCGAACAGTTAACATCTTACTTCCCCACCTCCCTGCTCTTCGGCGCGCCGCGCGTGCAGCTCACGATTGAAGACGCTATGGTGCCGCCGAATGCCAAGGGCCTGCTCATATTCCGTACCAAGGCCTCCAGCGCCAATGACCACGACCCGAATGCCTATGGCCTGGCGCACGAGCTGCGCATCGAGCGCTACGGTGAAACGAATGTGCCGATCGAATTTTTTACGGGCCAGGTTGTGGATGGAGCGATCCGCTATTTCGACGATGTGAAGGATGACGAGCTGGACTTTGACCTTGACATCTCCGAGTTCGAAGGATTGCGCTTCCCGCTCAAAAGCCGCTTTAACATTCCGCTGGACGAAAGGCTCTATTATGCCAATTATGTCGAGACGGATCAGCCCACACAGCCACGCGGCAGAATCCAAAATGCGGGTGGTTAAACAGTGTTTAATATAGACTATAGCATTGTTGAAGATGAAAGCGGGCACGAAATTACGGCGCCCGCCACGCTTTCCTACCGGTTCATCTATCGCAGCATCGCCGGCGTTCCATCCCGCGCCAAACAGGTTGATGTTGAGATCTCCGAAAGCGGCACATTTCACATCGTGTTTTCATTCCTGCCCGGCCCCTTCGACGAGTCAATCACGGCCCACGAAGTCTACCGTTTGGTCGATGGCGACTACCGATTAATCGGCAAGGTAGAGGCTGACGATGAAGGCATTTTTGTCGATGACAACTCGGCTACGCCCGGCAACATACTTGTCTGCGACGACCCTTTTATCCATCACTACGAGTCGCACGTGCGCTGGTCCGAACCTTTTCTGCCGAACAAAATCAGGCCGGAGTCTCTCGCGACTTACCGCATCGGCGACGGCGATCAGATAACGGGCCTGGCCAGTCTCTACGGCAACCTGCTCGTCTTCAAGCAGAACAGCATCCACCGCGTCGCGGTCCAGGCCGACAGCCCGCCCATATCCAGGACCGACGAAGTCAGCCCCGACGTCGGTTGTATCGCGCCGGAGTCGCTGATTACGGTTAACAACAACGTCTACTTTCTGTCATGGCAAGGCTTTATGCGTTATGACAATAATGTCTTGCACCGCGCCGATACAAAGTTCAACGAAGAGCTGATGTATCGCCTCCAGCACTCGCCATTAGAGCATATCGAGTTCGCCTCCTGCGGCTGGAATGAAGAGCATGGCGAGCTGTATTTGAATGTGCCCTTTGCCGGGACCGGCAGCTATCACGGCTTTACGCGGATCGTGAGGGGTCATCTATATGTTATGGCGCTCGAAAAAGGCTATGTGACCAAGTTCACTTATGAATCCGACGTGGGGCTTGCGCGGGACGCCCTCTCATTCGCGCGGCTGTATCACAACAACTCGGTGGGTGAGCTGATGTCGGGTGAAATCTTTCCGCCCGGGACTGTGCCCGCCCTCATCTCCCGCGAAGCGCCGGGTGACGATGACTTCGATGAGGTCTATGACGCGGGCGGGTTGCCCGTGAATATTCCGATCCATTCCTACTACCGCTCCAAAGCCTTTGCGGGCGGCGATGAGGGACTCGTTAAACGGGTGCGGAATGTCGTTGTTAACTTCTTTGCCGGCGGCACGCGAACCGTCAGGCTTCATACAATACCCGACGACAACCTGGACGACAGGATTGATAATGAAGGCGTGACGACCGAATATGACTTTTCACCGGCGGCTGATCCTTACCGAAACGTGCTGCGCGTCGTGCCGGATACTATAGAGAATACCGAGACCTTCGACTGGGATGACTCGGGCGGTAAGCCTGTACGGGTGTATGTTGAGCTGGAGGGGGAATTTCGGTCGCAGATCAATGCCGTGGCTATTAATTGGCGGCCGATTCATCCGTATCTATCTTGAAATTGTAATTCATTGCATGTTAGGTTTTTCAGTTTTCCGTAAGAAATTTGGCATCGTATTCTGGTGTTTTAAACGTCGGAACGAGACGGCAGGCCGTTTCATAGTGAGTACGAGCGGACTCGAATTCGCCAAAATGCGAGTTTCGTAAGAGATTTGCGAGGTTTAAGTACGCATGGGCAAAATCAGGATCAAGCTCTATCGCCTTGCGGTATAACGTCCTGGCACTGTCGTAGGACTCGTAGTGATAATGCAGCAGCCACCCGAAATTATTGTACGCATTGGCATAATCTGGATCAACCTCTATCGCCTTGCGATATAACGTCCTGGCACTGTCGTAGGATTCGTAGTGATCTTTCATCAAAAGCGCGAAATTATTATATGCACGGGCAAAATCAGGATCAAGCTCTATCGCCTTGCGGTACAACGTCCTGGCACTGTCGTGGGACTCGTAGTGAATTTCCATCAGAAGCGCGAAATTATTGTACGCAATGGCAAAATCAGGATCAACCTCTATCGCCTTGCGGTACAACGTCCTGGAACTGTCGTAAGACTCGAAGTGATTTTCCATCAGAATCGCGAAACTATTGTACGCATCGGCAAAATCAGGATCAAGCTCTATCGCCTTGCGGTACAACGTTCTGGCACTGTCGTAAGACTCGAAGTGATCTTTCAGCAGCCGCCCGAAGTTATTGTACGCATTGGCATAATCTGGATCAACCTCTATCGCCTTGCGATATAAAGTCCTGGCACTGTCGTAGGATTCGTAGTGATTTTCCATCAGAATCGCGAAATAATTGTACGCACGGGCAAAATCAGGATCAAGCTCTATCGCCTTGCGGTACGACGTCCTGGCACTGTCGTATGACTTGTAGTGATTTTCAAGCAGAATCGCCAGGTTACAGTACGCGCTAGCGTAATCGGGATCAATATCAATGGCTTGTCGATACAGCGTTCTGGCGCTGTCGTACTCCTTGTAGTGATTCTTCAGCAGAATCGCCAGGTTACAGAACGCGCTAGCGTAATCGGGATCAATATCAATGGCTTGTCGATACAGCATTCTGGCGCTGTCGTACTCCTTGTAGTGATCCTTCATTAGAATTGCCAGGTTATAGTATGCAGCGGCATAATCGGGATCAAAATCTATAGCCTTACGATACAACGTTCTGGCGCTGTCGTACTCCTTGTAGTGATCCTTCATTAGAATTGCCAGGTTATTGTATGCAGCGGCACAATCGGGATCAATATCTATAGCCTTACGATACAACGTTCTGGCGCTGTCGTACTCCTCGTAGTGATCCTTCATTAGAATTGCCAGGTTATTGTATGCAGCGGCATAATCGGGATCAATATCTATAGCCTTACGATACAACGTTCTGGCGCTGTTGTACTCCTTGTAGTGATCCTTCATTAGATTTGCCAGGTCTTTGTATGCAGCGGCATAATCGGGATCAATATCTATAGCCTTTCGATACAACGTTCTGGCGCTGTCGTACTCCTTGTAGTGATCCTTCATTAGATTTGCCAGGTCATTGTACGCATCGGCATAATCGGGATCAATATCTATAGCCTTACGATTCAACGTTCTGGCGCTGTCGTACTCCTTGTAGTGATCCTTCATTAGATTTGCCAGGTCATTGTACGCTGAGGCAGATTTGAGTTCATTAGCAATGCTATTACGGTAATGTGTCATTGCACTGTCGTAAATATCAGAGTGTTCTATCTTTAGTAGCGCTAGGATTTCGTACGCATCGCTGTCGTCTGGAAATTTGACGATCGCTCGTTGATAATACAACTTGGACGAGTCGAGCATTCCAAGACGATAGTAGCACAAACCAATTTTTAAGGGAACAGACACATCCAGGATTTGCCACCCTGGTTCAATATCCAGGAAAAAGCGCAACGCCGTAGTGTATTCGTCTTGTTCATACGCCCGCAGCCCCAAAGTCCAGCGAATAACATAATCTATGTCATTGCTCATACGTCCTTCCCGTATTTCCGCCAAGCTTATAAATGATTGATCAATTTCACCTTCGGTTATTCCATGTGTCGCTTTCGTCGTATCTACAAGAGCGTAGCGCAAGCAGGCGTTTGATGCGTCGTTGTCACATATAATATACTGATCTCCCCATATCACGAGATCGGCGCCGGCGGAATCGCCGATGCTTCGGCCTTGGCTAAACAGGTTTGGGCACCAACCGGGATCGTAGAATTGTACTTCCAGTCCAAGGCTATACTTTTCGCTCCTCCGGTCAAGTTCCTTAGACAGCGAATAGGCGACATCCGTTGGTTTGGTGCTGCAATCTTGCTCGCGGTCAAATGGCAGGATCAGTACTTTGAATGTGGTGTCATTTGCTGAGAAGAGAGGCTTGTGGGCAGTCGCCGTGGCAGCGGTGCTATCATTAATCGATGTCACGACTGCGGGAGTAGACGTATCAACAAAAAATACTCTGTATGCAGGAATCCCACCGAAAATTGCTACAACGATTACGATTTTGTTCTCGATTTTTAATGCGCCGAACCATTGCCACAGAGCCACGACCCTCCCAGAGCTATGGTGCCATCCAGCCAGCACGCTTCGCGCTATCGCCTGTACCCCTCGCAGAATGCTGTTCCAGATCTTCATCCCTATAGCTCATTCGTCCAGACATACTCAACATGTATTGTATAACAAAATGGCGAATCTCTGCCATAATCGCAAGCACAGTTCAATAGTCTTCAATTGGGCAGCGTTAATTTCGATCACGGAGTCATTGACTCGATAATGCCGCCAATAAACAATTGTTAACAAGTAGGTGCTTCAAGTATTTCTTGCCAGAGCGCCACTTGTTAAGTTTCCACCATGTCAGAACGCCTACCAAAGCGCCCTCCTCATCAGCGCAAGATCAGCGTCCAGGACGTGCGGACCTACGGCGACCCTGGCGGCGCGGCAATGGCGAATGAAGAGATGCGGCGCCTGCAATTTGCATTCGACAATCTCCAGGACCAGATCGAGGATTTGCGCAATGCGCAGCCGGAAGCGCTGCCCGACGAGCGGCAGCCGGAGGTCACTCCGGACAAGGGCGACGACAACACCGAAATCACAGAGATCCACAATCACTACCATACTGATGGCGGGCGCGCAATGTGTGGCGTGGTCTGGGTAAACCGCCTGCCGCTCATCCCTCCGGCCGACTTCGACGAGGCCGAGGCATATAAATACCAGCACCTGGACTACACGCCGGCCGCCGGCAAGTACGGCTATTATTGCTACGGAGTGATCCGGCACGACTGGGCGCTGGAGCATAAAGATTCCTTTTTGCTGCACCTGGTGGACCAGGAATACTTTGCAAAGGACTACCACCGCGCGCAGGTAGCTTACCCCGAAGTCGAGGGGCTGGACACAAACAGGGTAATCCTGCACGGCGTCTACAAGCCGGAGGGCGGCGAGCTGGAGTTTGCGGGCGGGCAACTCCTCACAAATATGCAGTTCTTCTACTTCCTGCTGGAACGGGACTGCGAGACACCCACGGAGGTCACGGGCGCTTACTACCTGGCGGGTGACACGGGCACCTTATGGCGCTGGGAGATTACAAATGACGGCGCTTCTATTATGGAAGAGCTAGACCCGGCTGAATTCGATCCGGTTGAGATTATCGTCCGCTCGCCGAACGGCTCGTTCTGGCGGGTGACGGCGACTTCGGGCGGCGCATTAAGGGCCGAGCTGACAAACTTCGCCTACCCGATGTCGCTGCTCTTCCAGTCAGATGACAGCGCGTTCTGGCGGCTGACGGTGACGAATGACGGCACGGTGGTATTTGTTTAATTAATTTGTTCATCAAGGCGAGATCACGATGAGTTTTCAAGAGCGCAAGGATATGGGCGTCCGCGTCGGCGCGGAAAAGGCGCAGCTACCGGACGAGGCGATTACCAAGAGCCAGCTTGAGGCCGGCACGAATATTACACTTGAGCACCTGACCGGCCCCTCCTGGAATATTCGTATCAGCGCCACGACGGTGGGCGGCGGCGGCGGAACGGCGATACGCCAGATTCACGGCGCCATTGTCGTCAACCTGACGCCGGGCGGCGGCCAGGGCCAGAGCCACACGCAAGCCAACTTTCGCTATGGCGACGCCAAATACATCGACATCTATCACAACTGGAACCTGGCGCATCCGGATGCCTTCATCTTTACGCTGGTGGATCTGAACAGCTTTCCGGCGCAGACGCTGGTG
>JANQRB010000177.1 GCA_028284775.1 Candidatus Kapaibacterium sp.
TTGCGCGGCTTGTCTGCACATCGTCCGTTGATGTCGCACCGGTCACACTGACGGAAATTAGCTCGCCCGGTCTGAAGTCAGCATCGGGATTGAAGCTACGCATCTGGCTGCCGCTGAAGCTGCCCCGCGTCGACAGGAAGCCGCTCTGCGAACCATATATGCGGATGTGGGCGGATGTTAAGCTCGAGCTTTTCATCGGCACGTTAAAGCTAATGTCGATATTGGCACTGCTCACAGCAGCAGTGGTATTGGCCGCCGGGCTCAGAAGGTTAATTTTCGGCACCGGCAGCGAGGCCAGCGCCGGCGTCGCGCAGAGTGCCGCGCCGGCCAGCGCGGTAATACCCCTGGCTATTGCTCTGCGGCCACCCGGCAACGCCAGACCACACAGCTTGACAAGCCTTCTACAAAGTATGCTGATACGCCGTCTGACATAGGCGTCGGCTGGCCGCGATGCCGCCCGCGCAATGCGGCAGATTGTTTTGCGGAGACGGCGCAGCAGCTCACTGCAGCGGACGCGCCCTGTTCCATGTTTCATAATGTGTCACAGCTCGATAAATGGGACAATAATAGCTTGGAATATTGCGTGCCCAAAGGGCATGAGCGCGGCATCGTCCAATCGAACATTTGTCGATTTGAATCTGAACGATATTGCCGCTTCAGTCTTAAGCCTCGCTTCACTGCGTTCGCAGGCATAGCACGACCGGCCGGGCTGCCTGAAGCAGTCCGGTTGAGGCTCACTCTTTTAGATGTGAATGTGTTAAGTTCAACGAGTCCGATCGAATCGAATGGCGCGACGCGAGCTGTCAGGGTCACGGCGGCACGGAGCTCACTCGACCGGGAAGCAGTATGATAATTACAGTAGAGTTGCGAATAGCCTACAGTACAATTTTTAAACTACGCTATTGGAATTCGAGTCGAAGCGTGGTTGCGACACGCAGCTTGGACGCCGGGCGGTCTTAAACAAGCCGGGCATAAGAACACTGCGGCGCCACCGTGAACACCAAATAGCTCGGCGACACCGCAGCGAGATTAGCCTCGCGTTCGCTAATACTTTGTCGGCGGCCAATGGCATCGCCAACACTTCAAAATACGGCCCGGGCTGTTCGGAGTGCCTACGACAAACCTACGACATTGAATTTCGAGGGGTGATTTCCGTTTGCCCTAGTATTCGCTGTTATTCTATGGAATGAAGAAATGTACTGAGATCGTCGCTGCCTGCCAGCTTCAATTTTTTGCGAATCCTGTAACGGTAGGTTTCAACGCTGCGCTGGGCAATGCCCAGGATGCGGCAAATGTCTTTACTCGTGAATTTGAGTTTCATGAGAGCGCAGACACGGCGTTCCATTAGTGAAATCTCGGTGTAACGCTCCGCCATCGTATTCAGAAAGGTCGGGTGCAGCAGGCTGAATTGCTCTTCGAATTGTTCCCATCCGGAAGCGTCGGCAAGGTGTACATCAACAGTTTGCAGCAATTGGCGCAGCAAGCCCTCTGCTTTGTCCTGGCTGACTTCGAGCGCAGCCCGTACCGCGCGTTTCACTTCGATTAACAAATCTGTTTTCTGCGAGATAAGCAGCGCTTTGATTGTAATTTGATTATGAGTCGCCTCGACCTGCTGCTTCAATTGTTCCGATTTAAGAGTCGCGATTTCAGCTTCCCGTTCGGCCAGTTGGCGTTGGTGTTGCGCGCTCTCCAGGTCCAGCCTGCTTTGCGATTCGGCCAGGCTCTTTTCATAATTTTCTCGGTTCAGCTTAAGCTGGAGATCGAATTGCAATTGCAGATAGTCGCTGGCCTTGCGATAATCGCCCATTTCGCGGCAGATGCTAACGACAAGCCGGAGATTATTGAGCTCCTCATAGGGCGCCTTATGTTCACGATTGATCTGCACGGCCTCCAGGGCGACGGTCAGTGCCTCCGCGAGTCGTCCCCGCTCGGCCTGCAGGATGGCCTGGCAAGCCTTGGCGGTTCCGAGCAAATCGGGCTGAGCGCATTTGTCGGCAAGTTCAGTGACAATAGCACACTCTTTCGCGGCAGCGGCAATGTCACCGCGTTTCCAATACTCATCGAAAAGTTTGCCTGAGACCAGCCCTTGATTATAGACATCGCTGCAGGCTTCCAAAAGCTCCCGGGCGCGACACAGGCAGTCGATGACCGCATCACTGTGCGGATGAACATAACTGTGGGCGATGGCCATATTGATCAGAATACGACCTTCGGCGTTGCTGTTACGCTCGGCGCTCACAGAGCGCAATGCAAGGTTAAAACTTTCCAGTGAGCGTTCGTGCTGTCTCAAATGTCCCTGCACGATACCGATTGAAGAATAGATTGCCGACATTGCGATACCCGGTCCTTTTTCCCTGGCAAGCGTCAAGGCTTCATTCAACATCTTGAGCGCCTGGTCGTACTTGCCTAACATCGCCTGTGAGCCGGCAATATTTTGCAGAATGACGATTCGCTTGTCGTGCTTGACATTCAATAGCGATAGTGCTCGCTCAAAGTATTCCAGTGCGACATGAAGATCGCCGCCGCTACGGTGCATCTGGCCGGCGGCGGCCAACAACTCGGCAAGTATATCATCGTCTCCCGCGGACTCAGCCAGCTCCAGTGCCTGCAGCAAGTCGTCACGTCCGGCCCCGCGCTGGCTGAGCTGAAAGCGGGCCGAGCTGCGATATCGCAGCAATAAAGCCAGGCATCCCGGATCGTCAGCGGCTCGGGGAGATTCGATCAAGGGATCGGCCAGGCTGATAAAAAGCCCGGGATCATTATCACTCAGAAACTGCGCCTTCTCGAGCAAACGCTGAGCTTGTTCTCCGGCATCGGCCGCTTCCAGGATCGCCCGTCCGATCTCAGCAGGTAATGAAGTCTCTTGCATAAGAAATGTCCGGAAACCGGCGAGTAAACAATTAAGCAGTTGTACCACTGTCGCAATTCAGTTCGGTAGCGGAGAATGCCGCAGATACCAAGATTCGCTGTATTGATCTGCGCTTCCGCACTGATTGACAAATTTACAAAAAGGCGGATCAGTGCCGCTAACAAGCAATTGCAAGGACAAGGACACTCTATGAAACTCCTTTCGCCTGGTCGTCCGGACGCGGGCTTTCTGCCCGGCTCAAGCGGCAACTTTAGGTTTTGCCTTTTTTAGCCTCATTTGTTATCTTGGCCGCCCACCCGGATGACCCTCGCATGAGTTGAGTACGACCCTGTCCGAACTAAAGACAGCGAATGAAGTGAGACACATTGAGTACGAATATCTTTGGGTGGACCTTGACGCGCATGCCTCATGCGCCCGGTTCCATCGATGCCATCCGCTTTTTTAGCTGCTGCAATCGTATCAGTCGAGGAGATCCGACAATGAAAGAATATCAAGCTGTTACTCCATCTGAGCAACTGCCGCCGCGCCTGTCGTTTGCAACGGTCAGAAAATTGCGACGTGAACTGTACGGCGGCCCCGCAGCGGTCATCAAAAAGGCCGAACACTTTCTTAATGCCGTTGCGAACAAAACCCTGCGCTCCGACATTATTGAACAGATCAATTTACTTTTTCTCTGCGCCGAAGCCTGCGACTATCTGGGTTTTGAAGATCGTATGGACACATACATCGAACGCTGCGAAGGGCTGGCGCCCCAACTGCTCCGGCCGGAGGACAAGGTGTTTTACCTCCAGTACATGGGCGTGTATCACTTCCGCAACGATAACAACAACGAAGCGGTCATCTACATGACCAAGGCACTCCGTCTGGCGGCAGATGCCGGGCTCGACGACGAGCTGCTGCTCGAGGCCTTCGGGGTACTCGGCCGCTATCACTACCGGAGAGGGCAGTACGAACGGGCGCTCGCCTACCAACAAAGACGCCTTAGCGCCATGTCAAGTCGTGTTCCGCAACGGGCTTTTTGCCCTTTGCTTTGCGACGTTGCTCGCATTTACGTCGCCCTGGGCAAGACAGGCGAAGCTGAATCGTATTTCGAGCACAGCGTGTATCTGGCTCGCCATTGCGCTTCACCTGTCGTTCTCGCCAGGATGCTTATGAACCATGGGCAATTTCTGGCGGATACCGGACGGAGCACGGCGGCGGTCCAGTGTCTGAGGGAGTCCAGCTCTCTTGCCCGGGCACACGAGCTACGTAATCTGCAGGTGACGAATTTGCTGCTTTTGGGCCGTATCCGTCTGCTCAACAATGCACTTGACGACGCGCAGCTCATTGTCGATCAAATTCGGCGCAAAAATGCGAGGGAGGTCTATTTGTTGCAGGAGCTGGACCAACTTTATCTGCAAGGGGAAATTTTCGAACGCAAAGGTGCGCTGGCGCAGGCCCGCGCAACATTCTACCAGATGACGATCAAGGCGGCATTACCGGGCATGTGGCGCGAACTCGCGCTGGCCTACCGCCACCTGTCGGACCTTGAAGAGCAGCGTGGCGAGTTAGCGCAGGCGCTGCTGTATTATAAAATTGCAAGCCGTTTGCGGCAAAGCCTTTCCGAGCCCGGAGCATACCGGAAAGCCGAGGAAGTCGACCGCCGGCTGAGCGAAGAAGTCGACCGGCGACTGGCCGAGTCTGGCTTCGGTCAAGGGCCGACCGCCGAAATTCCCCATCAATCGCCAATGGCGGCTCTGCCTGTTCAGACAAAAGACAGCGAGTCAGAGGTATCGCTGAAGCTCGCGCCGGAATCGGCCCTGCCGAGCAGTCGATTTGCAGCACCGGCCGGGCAGATTGATTCCAACAGCCCCCCTGCCGCAAACACCCACCATGACCATCGACAGCGGACATTGCTCAAAGACAGGCTGCTGGCGCGCTGCGCCGATCTTAGTCCCGCCGAAATAAGAATCTGTTTGCTGATTGGCCGAGGCTATCTGTCAAAGGAGATTGCCGGTCAGTTACATAAGTCCGTGGAGACGGTTAACTCGCAGCGCAAGACGATTCGGCGCAAGCTGCACCTGGACCGCCGTGAGAACCTCGCGACCTTTTTGCAGACATTGTGATGCGCCGGCTGTTAATGGACAAGGCCTGACCTGCGGGCGTCGCGAAATGCGCTTGGGATTGTAGAGCCTGTCCGACAAGGGTTGAAATTGCAGTACTTATGCAGTAGTGTGATTCGGCAAGCAATTTTATACTTTAGTACCTCGCTTGCCATTCTGCCTGTCTCTGCCGCCTTCATCCGGCACCAGGAGACAGTAATATGAACTCGAAAGCATTCGTCCGAATACTGACATTTTTTGTGATGTTGAGTTGTCAGACCGTGTTATGGGCGGGATGGCATTCGGGAACTGACTTCAGAATACCTCATGCAGGCGCTCTTGCCTGGCAGTCCGAGGATCATGTGCTATTGCTGCATCACCGCAGTCAACGCCATCCCGACTTTCAGGGAATCAACGTGGTGGGGGTAGCTAAGGCTACTAAAAATCGTGTGTTTTCGCAGCCTGCCGGAATTGGCCTGGCTGCCGCAACAAACGCTTCGCTTGCGGCGCTGGCAAGGCAGGATGGAGGCATTGTCCTCGTAGACGGCGAGGCCTGGGAAGCGAGGGATACGCTGGCGGGCTTACCGGCCGAACAGGCCCGTCTGGCCTTTGCTGCTGATGCGGGGGCATTAGTTGTCGCCTATGATTTCGGCCGGATTCAACGCTGGGACCTGACGACAAAAAACGTAAGCATGGATTTTGATATCGGCTCGGCCATTGCCCCGGAGACCTTTGCGCTGGCGGCCAACGGCAATTTCGCGGCGTCCCTGAGCGCCGGGGGCGACGCGATCATCGTATGGGACTGTTGCAGCGGAACGCGCGCGCATGACTTTGCCGTCGATGCCGGATCGGCGACGCAGATTGATCTTGCGCCCGATGGCGGCCTGCTGGCAATATCAACGGCGGACCTGCTGCGCGTGCTCGACGTCAAAAAGCGGCAAGACGTTTTTACCGTCGATGCTGCGCGCTCGCCCTATCGCTTTGCGCCGCTCCTGGGGGCAAAGGGACGGCTGCTGGCGCATGACAGCAGCCGAGCCTGGGCCGCTGTCTGGGATCTCGGGGAGGATCGGCTGCAAAGTGAGATTTTTGTCAACCGTTTGACGGGAGACGAGTTCGACAGCGACACCCAGGGACCGAAGCTGCAGTTCTCCCCGGCCGGAACAAGGCTGGCACTCATCAGCAACATTCACACTCTCTGCCCCGAGCCCGTCAGCCATTTCGGGCGGATTGATATTTTCGATTGCGAAAGCGGCCACCTTATTCGCATGATGCCACAGGTTAATCGCTTTGCGGTCGAAGCTGTCGCATATGCAGGTGCTAGTCCTGAACTTGCGACGCGAGATCGCTCCGGAGAGACGCTGGTGTGGAGACGCCAGGGCGAGGGATTGCGGCATCGCCTCTATACGCCATCGGAATATTTGGCGTTAGGCTTTGGAAGTAGCAGGGTTTTTGCGGCGGAAGCCTCAACTGTATGGGAATACGATGCGGTCAGCGGCAAGGCCACCCGCAGCTTTAACATCGGTCACGGAGCGGATCGAGGTCTTGAGCTCGCTCCCGGCCCGTACCTGGTTGCCGCTTCCGATACCAGTATCACGGTGCTGCAACTCGACAACGGCCAGGTCAAGTACGTTTTCAAGCCGCCGGGAAGTAAACTGGGACGATTTAAACTCGTTAACTTTGACAAGGAGTTGTGCATTGCGGCCGACGACGGTGCGATTGAAATCAGGAAACTCAGTGACGGAACGATCAAGCTGCAGCGCACGATCCGCGATACTCTGCCCGGAGGAGCAGGAGGCGTCATCGGCGCCATCGATAATGACGGTAGGCAGGTCGTTACCATCGGTCCGACAAGCCGCGTCTGGAACCTGCTGACGGGCGAAGTGATTCTGGCGATCGAGGACAGGATTGACATGCTGTGGTTTCTGCCCTATAACAATCACCTTTTTGTTGAAACCAGCATTGACGTTCAGGGCGATTATCCCGGCACTTTGCTGAAGTCCTTTGCCGTTCAGATCCCAAGCGGGAATAGAATGTGCGAATCGGAACGATTCATTGCCGAATTGCCGGTTAAACCACGACTGCGTGTCTATCATCATTCGCGAGATGGTTCGCGATGGGCGTTTTTCGGCTGCGCTGCCGGATTCAACTCCGAGATTGTTTGCGGCTTAGTAAGCGTCGGCGTCGACGATGACTATCGGCGGGAAAGGCAGGAAGCGGCCCATATCCATGTCAGTCCGAATCCGGGCCGCGGGATTGTAACACTGAGCGTCAGGCTCGCGCATCCACAGACGACAGGAGTCGATGTATCGGTCCGCGATCTTAAGGGCCGGCTTGTCGCAACACTTGCGCGTGATAATCTGCCGGCCGGCGAACATCGTTTTCCCTTTGATGCCTCTTCGCTGGCGCGGGGCGTCTACTATTGCGAAGTGCGTACGGCGTTCGACCGTCACAGTACCATGCTGCTGCTTCGGCCCTGATACACAGACGGAGGCTGCCTCCGGGTGAAAGAAGAGACAGCCTCCGCGCAGTGTTTCCCATTCTCAACGTACGATCGTTACGTGCTTCGAGACGCTGTGGTCGCCGAAGGACAGGGTCGCCATGTACATTCCGGGGGTCAGTCCGCCGCCCGTGAATTCAATCCTGTGCTGACCGGCATTACGCTGTTCATCAAGTACCAGCGCCACGCTCCGGCCCAAGACATCCCGAACGGTCAACTGCACAGCGCCGGCCCGCGGCAGCTCGAACTCGAAGACCGTCGTCACAGTAAAGGGGTTCGGATAATTCTGCAGCAGTAGCCCACCGTCAGCGGCGAGCGGATCATCGACATCCGTCGTGAAGTCCATAGTCACCGAGCGGCTCTCGGACTCCACGTCTTCGCAGCCGCAATTCACGACCGCGCTGAAGGTATAAGTCTGGCCGTCTTCCAAATCTTTGCTGTTAACAAGGTAGCTGTTCTGTGTGGCGCCGTCGATGTCCGTGCCGTTGCGTCGCCACTGGTAGTTGCAATCCTCCGGTCCGCTGGCAGCTACACTGAGCTCCTGCTGCGAGTTGTAATTCATGACGGACGGCAGTGCCGCCGGCTGCGTTGTGATCGCCGTCTCCGGCAGAAGCGTCAGATTGATAGACTCGCTGCTGCTCTCGCCGCACTTGTTGCGCACCATAACGGAATAGCTGCCTGCTTCGCCGGATGACAATACGAGCGTTTTCTCCGTTGCGTCCGCAATATCGACGCCGTCTTTCTGCCACTGATAAGTCGTAGAAGGCGTTTCGCCGGTGACGGTAATGTTAAGACTGACCTCGCTGCCCGGGCACACGCTCATATCCTCGCTGATACTCTCGATCACGGGATCGCCGCTGATGGCGAAAGTGAATTCTTCCGAACGCTGTTTGAGGCCGCTGACCTGGTCCGCCACTTCAAACTGATAGAGACCGGCATCGTCGATCGAGGCTGCGTCGATGCTGAGTGTCGCTTCCCATTGATCCCACACCTCGATGCCGTCTTTCAACCAACGATATGTTAAATCGGTTTCCGGCAGGCCGCGAACATTGACTGTTGCCGTCAGCTCGATCGCCTCGCCTTCGCAGGCTTCCTTGTCGCCGGCGATCTCCACGACATCGATACCGAAGTCTTCTTCATTGCCGATACCAATAATGTAGTCTTCTACCTCGCCGTGATAATTGAAGGGATCGGTGCCACAGGGGTCGATACTGGAATGTCCGCAGGATTCCATCATTTTATTCATCACCCGCATCACCGTCGCTCCCAGCGCTGCATTTTCCGGGATCCTGATCGAATGTTCGAAATCTTGCAGGTTGCCCTGTTGATTCAGCACCATTACTTCTTCGCCGGCATCGTCGAAGTCGAAATCCTGATTGAAGTCGATGTACACTCTTACATTCTGACCATCGCAGGCAGTACCCAGGGTAGAGGTAATAGAAAACGGCACGTCTTCGCCGGGTTTAACAACCGTGAAGCGACCGGCCTTGGCATAACCCTCGCCCGGCGGCGATTGCCTGACCAGCTTGCCGAAGCTCACATTTGTAATTCCGATTCCGAAGCCGAATTGCAGATCGACTTCCGGCTGACAGTATGACTGGCCACAGAGCGGCGCGGCGCACATCAATAGAATCAGTGTCCCATACATACATCGTACTGAATTTCTCATCACATCATCCTTGTTAGTTAACTATGATGCTTGAACAATGAGCAAGTCGCTACATACGATCAGGACAAACAGAGCCATGGCCTTGGATTAACAAAGGCCTTTGCTTAACATCTGGTAGATGTCGCTTCTGCGTTAAACTATTGCTTTGTCAACTAAATTATTTTCAAGCCCCCTCTTGTTGGCAAAGAGGAGCTAGAGGAGTTATGAAGTCCTTAAATACGCATAACCCCTCCTCGTTCGGCGCTCAGTCTGCGCCTCACCCCCTTACATTAAGGGGAGGTGCAACAATGAAAATTTTCGTTGACAAAGCATTATGTGTCGTCGAGAGCCTGTTTAAACGATACAATCCCCGTCCGATCTTCGAATTGAAACAGCAGACGGCCGACTCACTCTTGTCAAGAAATGCTTGACTGGTTTTGCTAGTGCAGAACTGATGTTGGTAAAGATTTGATACGACGCGATGGCAAAGACGCACCAAAACGGATTTTGTCACAGCAGGCGTCAGAGCGAAGGAGTGGGCTCTGCCCGACAGCGCAAAACTCATCATTCGCCGCGGCACTGACACAGCCGCAAGCTCAGGCTTGGTTCGTGACGTTCACCATTGCCGATAATATCGCCGACCCTTGCCCCGAAGGATTATGCCGGCCACCAAGGCCGGCCATCCTGGCCAATCTGGACCTGTAGTACTTTTGTAGTAGTGTGATGACAGATTGGCCTTAGCATCTTTGCAGCGTTCGAAATACTGCTCCGGCGAGAGGATCGCATGCACAGTTATGGAGCATTGCAAAACCGAGTCGGCATTTCAGGAGCAACAGCGTTTTTTAGAATCACTAACTGACGGATTGTACAATGTACAGAGCAAAGCGCACTGCCTACTATGACATTCTACGGCGCTTCCGGAAATACTGCCGGCGCCTGCAGCGTGTCAGGCACGACAACTCAAATCCCCGGCAGGCTGCCCGAACAAGGGCGCTGCTGATCAATCGCATCAAAAGGCTGGCGGCGCGACTGAACCCGCTCGGCAAGAGGAGCCTGGGCCTGTCGCTGGTCGCGGCTATCTGCGCCGGCTTTGGCGCCGATCAGCTCACGGCCCAGATACCGACGATTAGTTCACTCGCACCGACCGCGAATGCCAGAGCGGCGGCCACCGACGCCACGATCGAGATCGGCTTCAGCACCAGCATGAATATCAGCACCCTGACGGCGGCTCATATTCGCATTTACGGTTCACAGAGCGGATTTTTGAGTACGCGCGGCAGTTTCAGCGGCAACCCGCTGCGCAGCTTCGATCCCGACAATAATTTCAGGCCGGGCGAACTGATTTCCGTCTCGGTAACCGGCGCTACCTCGCTGGGCGGCACGCAGCTGACTAATGCCACGGTGTACAGCTTTTTCGCCGCCGCTCAGAGCGGTACGGCCCAGTTCAGCCGGAGCACGCTGGGTGGCCATGAAAGCCTTGGCGTCGCCATCGGCGATCTGGACGGCGACGGCAATCTCGACGCGATCCTCGCAGGCTTCGACTCCAATGAATTGTGGCTGGGCAACGGCGACGGCAGCTTCGCCACCTCCACCGTCGGCGGAGCCGGCAGCAACTTCAGTGACAAAATCGCATTGGGCGATCTCGACGCCGACGGTGACCTGGACGCAATCGTGGCGAACAATTTCGGCGACCAACACGAAATCTGGCTCAACAACGGCGACGCGAGCTTCGCCACCTCCACGTTTGGAACCGGGCGCAGTACAGGACTCGCCATCGGCGATCTGGACGGCGACGGCGATCTCGATGCGCTTATAACGATTTTCAATGGTCTGGGACATGAAATCTGGCTCAATAACGGCGACGGCAGTTTTACAAGTTCGACCTTTGGTCTGAGCGATTCTGAAATGCCGGCGCTGGGTGATCTGGACGGCGACGGCGACCTCGACGCCATCATCGCCAATACGAATGAGCCACAGCATATCTGGCTCAATAATGGCGATGCCACCTTTACAAGTACAGCCGTCGGCAGTGGTGACAGCGAGTGCGTTGCCCTGGGCGACCTGGACGGCGACGGTGACCTCGACGCTATTATCACCAATGATGACGAGCCGCAGGATATTTGGCTCAACAATGGCGACGGGACATTCAGCAGCACGACCTTCGGCGGCGGCGACAGTGAAATGGTCGCGCTGGGCGATCTAGACGCTGACGGCGACCTCGATGCGCTCATTTGCGACAATAGCGGTCAGAATCACATCTGGCTGAATAATGGCGACGGCAGCTTTGCAAGCAGTGCTTTCGGTGGCGGCGAAAGCGAAGCGGTGGCCCTGGGCGACCTGGACGGTGACGGCGATCTCGATGCGATTTTCGCTAACAGGGAGGATCAGGCCAATGCAATCTGGCTGAACGGCAGCGTTTTCAGCCGGATCACAGGCCTTGCACCTGCCGCCAACAGTAACAACGCCGATCAGGCTGCCGATATCGACATCACATTCAGCACGACAATGAACGTCGCGACCTTAAATGCCGACGGTATCAGAGTCTACGGCTCGCAGAGCGGTTTCCTCAGCACGACCGCTTCCTTCAGCGGCAATCCCGTGCTCAACATCGATCCTGCCGACAATTTCAAACCGGGTGAATTGATCTCCGTCACGGTGACGGGAGCCACTAGTCAGATCGGCGATCTGCCCCTGCAAAGCCCCCAGGTTTATACATTCCGCGCGGGCGTGACCAACGGCAACGCCAGCTTTGTACGCCAGTTTCTGGGCGAGAAATTCAGCAGCTACGGGGTGGCGATCGGCGACCTCGACGGCGACGGCGACCTCGATGCGATTGTGGCGAACTACTATGCCCCGAAAGAAATCTGGCTGGGCAACGGTGATGGCAGCTTCAGCACTTCCACCTTCGGCAGCGACAGCGACACACGGGCCGTGGCGATCGGCGACCTCGACGGCGACGGCGACCTCGATGCCATCTTCTCAGTTTACTACGGCTATGCACCCGAGATTTGGATCAATAACGGCGACGCAAGCTTCAGCTCCTTTACCTTCGGTGAGGCCGGCGGTTCCGCACTGGCGATCGGCGACCTCGACGGCGACGGCGATCTGGATGCCATCATTACCGATTATTATGGCTATGGTCACAATCTCTGGCTGAATAACGGCGACGCAAGCTTCAGCAGTTCGACCTTTCCGAGCACCGACGCGGAAGGCATCGTGCTCGGCGACCTGGACGGCGACGGCGATCTCGACGCCATTATCACAAATGACGACGGCCCGAGCAATGTCCTGACGAATAACGGCGACGCAAGCTTTGTGACCAACAGCCCCGCCGGCGGCGATCACGAAGGTCTGGCGCTCGGCGACATCGACGGCGACGGCGACCTCGACGCAATCATTGCCGGTGAAGATGAAGCGCAAGCCATCTGGCGGAACAATGGCGACGCGACATTTACCACGGCCAGCTTCGGCAGTCCGGACGGCAATAGCGAGGCTGTTGCGCTCGGCGATCTGGACGGCGACGGCGACCTCGACGCAATCATCGTGAATGACGGCGGCCCACAGGAGATCTGGGTGAATAATGGCGACGGCAGTTTCAGCAGCAGCACGCGTGGCGGCGGCCGCAGCAACGGAATCGAGCTCGGCGACCTGGATGGCGACGGCGATCTCGACGCTATTATCGCCTCTTATAACTATTCGCAGCAGGCTATATGGATAAACTCGCCCATCGTGAAAATTACTTCTGTTGCACCGGCATCAAATGCAACGGCCGTCGCACAGGACGCGGATGTCGATATCAGCTTCAGCACAACGATGAACGTATCGACCTTGGGCGCCGGCAATATCAAGGTCTTCGGTTCGCAGACCGGTCGACTGAGCGGCAGTTTCAGCGGCAATCCCCTTCGCAACTTCGATCCGTCGGCGGATTTCAAGCCGGGTGAACTCATTTCAGTCTCTGTCGACGATGTATTGAGTCAGGAGGGACATCCCCTGCAGGATCCCAAAGTTTTCAGTTTTCGAGCAGCGGTCGACAACGGACCGGGCACCTTTGCTCCCCGGGGATTTGGCGGCCTGCTGCCGAGCTACGGCATTGCCGCCGGCGACCTGGACGGCGACGGCGATCTCGATGCTGTCGTCGCCAATGGCTACTACTATCCGCAGGATATCTGGCTCAATAACGGCGACGGGACTTTCAGCATTTCCACTTTTGGCGACGGCGACAGCGACAAAGTCCTCCTGGGCGATCTGGACTGTGACGGCGACCTCGACGCGATTGTCGTCGCTGTTGGGGAATCCGGACACGAAATCTGGCTCGGCAACGGTGACGGCACGTTCAGCAGCTCGAGCTTCGGCGAGATGGAAAGTATTGCAGCGGCTCTTGGTGATCTGGATGGTGACGGCGATCTGGATGTTGCCTTGGGCGGCGTCGGTCCAACGGAGTCCAGTGAAATCTGGCTGAACAATGGCGACGGCAGCTTTACAATATCAGAGGTCAGCTTCGGCTTCGACGGCGGGCTTGCCATCGGCGACCTGAACGGGGACGGCTTGCTGGATGTCATGGCGGCGAAATCAGGCCCCCCGCAGCAGTTGTGGCTGAACCAGGGCGATGCAAGTTTTTCAGAGGATTTCTTCCTGCCTCCTTCTGATGGCGAAGATGTTGCGCTCGGCGACCTCGACGGCGATGGCGACCTCGACGCGATTATTGCCGTCTACGATGATCCGCAATGGTTGCTGCTTAACAACGGCGACGCGACCTTCACGGCGTCGATGCTTGGCGGCGGTGACAGTCGCAGCGTTGATATGGGCGATGTCGACGGCGACGGCGATCTCGACGCCATCATTGTTAACCAATATCAGCCCGATGAGCTCTGGACCAATAACGGCGACGGCAGCTTTGCGATTTCGACCTTCGGCAATTCCAGCGGAGCCAGTTTCGACCTTGCCCTGGGCGATATTGACGGCGACGGCGATCTCGATATCCTTGTCGCGCAGAGTTACTACCAGCCGCAGGAAATTCTGTTTAACGCCGGACCGCCGCAGATTGCGAACCTTATTCCGGATAACAGCTGCCCGACAGCGTCTGCGCTGGGCGTGGCTGTTGTCGGCGAGAATTTGTATAGCACGACGGCTGAGGTTACCGTACGCAACCTGCAAAACACCATCATCACAAGCGCGACGCTTGCCGATGCCACGCCGGAATCGGCCACGCTCGCGACCCTGACTTTGCCGGCGGGCTTTATGAGCACGGCCGGCACGATAACAATCGGTTTTACGACACCGACCGGCAGCACCTCGACGACCTTCACGGTGGGCGTCATCGCCAATCTCGATTTCGCAACGACGACCGAATTCACAACGGTGACCCTGGCTGTACTCGCCAATGACAATGGCAGCGGCCTGCAGCTTGTTTCCGTCGCAGATCCGGCCAATGGCTCCGCCAGCACGAACGCCGGTCTCGTGAGCTATACGCCCGACCCGGCCTTTACCGGTCAGGAGACTTTTACCTACACCGTTGAGAATGACGGCGGCTGTCGATCCACCGGCGCCATCGTCGTCGCGGTCCTGGCCGGGCAGGCGCTGCCGGGCAACATGGAATTCGTCGAACGCGAGAAAGATCGCAAGGGCGGCGTGCGCGGACTGCGGCGCGCCTCGGCGGTGGCTGTCAGCCCGGATGGAAAACACCTCTATGCCGCCGGCCGTTCGGATCATTCCGTTGCCATTTTCGATCGCGCGGCGGAGACCGGCGAACTCAGCTACAGTACGCGGATCCGCGACGGCTTCAGCGGTGTCACGGGAATACGCTTTGCCAACAGTGTCGCCATCTCGGCCGACGGCCGGCATTTGTATGTGGCGGGCTACGGCAGCAATGCCATCGCCGTCTTCGAACGCAATGCCGTATCCGGCCTGCTGAGCTTTGTGGAACAAAAGAAGCAGGGTGGCAGCGATGCGGGCGGTACAATTAACGGCCTGCTGCGCCCCGTGGATGTCGCCGTCAGCACGGACGGTAAAAATGTGTATGCGGTGGGATATGCCGGTCACAGTCTGGCGGCCTTCAGTCGTGATCCGCTCAGCGGCGCTTTGATTTTTCAGGATTGGCACAAGGATGGCGTCGACGGTGTCGATGGCCTCCGCAATGCCTTCAAGCTTCACGTCAGCCCGGACGGCCGCAGCGTTTATGTCGCAGGTTACCGCGACAATGCCCTGGCCCTGTTTAAGCGCGACCTTGTCAGCGGCGCCCTGGAGTTTGTGGAACACTATGTTGACGGCGTCGACGGGATCGACGGCCTGCGCGGCGCCACGAGCGTCGTTGTCAGTCCGGATTCGCGCCACGTGTATGCCACGGCGAATGCCGACAATGCGCTGGCGGTTTTCAGCCGTAACACGGCCAGCGGCAGACTGAGCTTCGTCGAGCGGCAACGAGACGGCAGTAGCGGCGTTGACGGGCTGCGCGGCGCTTTTAACGTCGCGGTCAGCCCTGACGGCGCGAATGTCTACGCAGTCGGCGAGCTCGATCACGCCTTGACGATGTTCCGGCGCAATCTGAGCAGCGGCAGCCTTAGCTTCGAAGAACGCGAACGCGACGGCAGCGGCGGCGTCGACGGCTTGAACAGAGCGCGCGGCCTGGCGGTCAGCCCCGACAGCAAGTACATGTACTGCGCCGGATGGCGCGACAATGCCATTGCGGTCTTCTTCCGCAACCGCGCGCCGATAGCGGTGGATGATCTTGGACTTTCCGTCCTGCCAAACGACTCACTGGTAATATCTCCTCGCACGAACGACAGCGATCCGGATAGTCATATCCTCACTATCAGCGGCAAAACGGATGGCGCGCTCGGCACGGTGACAATCGGGGGCGGTACGACCGTGACCTACAAAGCCGGAGCAGTTCCCGGTTCCGACAGCTTCAGCTATACGATCGAAGACGGCCACGGCGGCAGCTCTACCGCCACAGTTAATATCAGTGTGGTTGCCATCAAGCTGTCGCTGGGCAATGACCAGCTCCCGGCAACAGAGGAAGACGCCGGCCAGAGCGATGGCGTCGACTTCCGCGTCGCGCCCAATCCTTTCAGCGATGAAGTTCGAATCGGCTTCAGGCTGGCTCGGGCCTCGCGGGTCGAGCTGCAGATTGTGGACCTCCTGGGCAATGTCGTTCAGCAATTCAGCGACGCGGCCCTGGCGGCGGGCGAGCATTCAATAGTCTGGGACGGCGGCGATCTGAGCGGCGGTCCGGCGGCGGCCGGAGCCTATACGGCACAGCTGGTCATAAGAGACGGCGACGGCCGGGTGGAACGACGTTCGTTGAGTCTGTGGCTGCTGCGTTGATTCGGTAAGGAACAACGCTAAACAGCACACAGCCCGGCGCACAGACGCCCGGGCATCCGATAGTGTGAGCTTAAAGAGGCTGTCCCGACGGGGCAGCCTCCTTTGTTTTCCAGACCTGGATTGCATATTGCGAATGCGGAATTCGCGCGAATTCATGGGAGCTTCGCTTAACAATTGTCATCCTGTCGCAAAAAATGTAGCTTTGCAAGTGATTACTCACATATCCGAATTGCCGGTAGCGGCATGGCCGGAAACTCAAAAAAACTAGGTGTTAAGAGCGATGGGGGCAGTAAGACCGGCGCTTGTTTTCGAAGTAGAGACAGCTAGTACAATTCCTGCCGCTCTCAACTGCCGCGGCCGATGCCGCAAGAAATTTCAGACCAACAATCTACGCGTATGCCAACATTTCGACGTATTCTGAAACGGACCTTTATGATCCTTGCCATTTGTGTCCTTCTGCTGGTGCTGGCCGTCGTACTCTTTGTCAATTTCTCGCCCCAATTCGGCGCCGCCCCTTCAGGCGATCACCTAGCCAGGATCAGCGCTTCGGATAACTATAGCGGCGATGAGTTTGTTAATCTGACGGAAACAAGCCTGGATTACAGCTTCACCGGCATCATGACGACATTGTGGGAGTTCATCACGGTTAGCGGCATCAGCCCTGAAGAAGCGCTGCCGGTACGGCTCAACGAGCAACAGACAGCGCCGGAGAGCGACACGCTGGTCTATGTCACATGGTACGGGCACTCGGCATTCCTCCTGGAAATGGAAGGCCGGCGCATTTTGCTCGATCCGATGCTGGGTCCGGTTGCCGGGCCCCTGCCCTTTCTCAGCGGCCGCTTCGAATACCAGGAGGCGCTCGATCTTGAAAGCTTCAGAGATATCGACGCTGTCATTCTTTCACACGATCATTATGACCATCTCGATTACCCTTCGATCCTGCACCTCAAAGACAATGCCGCGCATTTTTACGCGCCACTGGGCCTTGGAGCGCACCTGCAGCGCTGGGGAGTTCCCGCAGAAAAAATCACTGAGCTGGACTGGTGGGAAAGCGCTCAACTGAATGGACTGACGTTCATTGCCACGCCTGCGCGTCATTTTTCGGGTCGCGGCCTGACCGATGGCAACAAGACTCAATGGGCATCCTGGGTTGTACAGGGCAAGTACAACAACATTTATTTCAGCGGCGACAGCGGCTACGGCGATCACTTTAAACAAATCGGTGAAGCTTATGGTCCCTTCGACTTCACAATGCTGGAGTGCGGGCAGTACAACAAAAAGTGGGAAGCCATTCACATGATGCCGGAGCAATGCGTCCAGGCCAACGTCGATTTGCGCGGTGAGCTCATGATGCCGATTCACTGGGGCGCCTTTTCCCTTGCGCTCCACCACTGGCAAGAGCCGGTCGAACGCTTGCTGGCCGCAGCCGGAGCCATGCAGGTGGCAACGCCCTATATCGGCCAACGCTTTGCCGTCGGCCAGCAGATTCCAAGCGAACGATGGTGGAAACAGCTGCGCTGACCAAACTACATGCGCAAGGGAAGAACAGCTAACTGCAATACCCGACCATAGACATTGGTCAGCCGCGTCAATTTCACGTCGAATCAAGAGACCGTCGACAGCAAATTGACAAGACCCCCGGCGAGCGATTCGGAAACAGGACTTTGAAAATCTCCTGCGGCTGGCTAGCTTGCGATATACAATTGAACAATCGATTGTCCAGCCCGATTGGCGATAAGTGCTAAGCAAGTATCAAAAGGTTGGCAGATGTTCTGCCCGCCTGAATCCAGCCGCTGACCTTGCTTGCTTGGCGATCGATATTCTACAAGTCATGAATTGCCGTAAGCCGGTGATCCCGAAACACACTGAATACTGCCATGTCATATTACAACTCGGAAGACAATGTTAAACAATATATAAAGATGGCGGAAGGATATGATGGCGCCGAACTTATAAAAGTCCTGAGCAATTACCTGGGCCGAGGAGCGACGGTCCTGGAATTAGGGATGGGACCCGGCAAGGATTTGGACATGCTGTCCGTTAATTTTAAGGCAAGCGGCTCGGATTTGTCACCAGTCTTCCTCGACTATTACCGCAAACGGAAGCCCGCGGCCGACCTTCTACTTCTTGATGCCGTCACTCTCGCCACGGATCGCTCCTTCGACGCAATCTATTCCAACAAAGTCCTGCACTGCTTAAGCGATGCAGAGCTGCGGACATCGATTGCAGGGCAGGCCAGGCTTTTAAACCCCGACGCGTATGTTCTGCACTCCTTTTGGTATGGCGAAGGGATGGAAGAATTCGAAGGCATGCAGATATTTAACCGAAACGAAAGCTTTCTCCGAGCCGAGTTTGCCCGCTACTTTGAAATTGTCGCGCTAGAACGATACAAAGAAATGGCTGAAGGCGATTCGATTTATATACTGGCACGCAAAAAGGCATGATAGGCACCATGCGCGGATTTTAACGCAATAATACCGGCCGCGATCGCATAATGGAATCTTGCTCGCGTAGCTGGATCACCGCATTCGACAGGCACAAACCGCGTGACGATCGGCACTGACTCGATAGTTGTCACAACACAAGCATCCGACTCTTCGAATCCTGAATTCACGACAGAGTTTGCAATCTTGCGCCAAAACAGTATTTTGGCGTACTGCCATTGAGTATAGTCCGGCAACAACCAACAGACACGCCGGCAAGCGTACCACGAACGCGCATCGTCAGCACACTGCCGCCGACAACACACTGCCCGGGCTTTGAACACATTCTACCAGGACGTTCAAACACAAACACTGCCATTGTATTCGCACTCAGCAGTAGTGCGAGCTCATCCACAGCCCATCAACCAGTTTTTATCACTCTTCATTTTTGAGGTTTTTTATGAAACGCCTTACAAGCCTAATTTTCACTTTGGCCTTTGCCATTACTGTCTGGCCTGCCGCCGCCGACTTGGCGGCAAAAGAAATCTGCAGCGACGATGTCCGCCTGACAAAGATCGAACTCCGCTCGGAAGTTATCGAATGCTGTGATCAGAAGTCGCGCTTCAAGGCCGCCGCGACCGCAGCAAAAGACCTGGTGTACAAAATCAGTGACCTTTGTCGTGAAAACGGATGTGAAGAATCGGCGATCGCCCGTATCTGTATCAACTACGAAGCGGTATCCGATGCCAGGTGCGTGGCAGTAGTCACGGCATGGTATGCCTGTTGTTGTTGTATCATCGATAATCCCAGTGTCGTCGATTGTGAAATCGACCGTTCGGTCTGCGCCGACAACAGCACTGAGTCGATTTCGATCGCCGGGCGTTATCGTTGCTGCAACATCGACTCACGCTGGAATGCTATCTATGACACGATGAAGAAAGCTTACATCCAAGCCGATGAAAAGTGTTCGCTGCTCGATTGTCTCGGTAGCCTCTTCATTCGCGGCTTTGAAGTAAACTTCTCGCCGACTAATATCGATGGTGTCTGCGCCGTGAAGTCAACGATCTATTATTCCTGCTGCTGCGTGTGCCGTTAAGTGACTGAACAAAGCAGGGGCCCGTACCAACCGGGCCCCCGCGACTTCACAACGCGAAAATTGCGGCCAACATCATACGTACGGTCCGTTCGCGACCGCAGCCTGCCTGTTTTAACTGCGCATCACCGTCAGGCAGCGGCGGCTACGACATTGAGGGTGCGCGCCGGAATCGCAAGACCTTCATCGGCGGCAAAAGGCTCAAGGCGCTCGTAAATCATTTCCTTGACCCGAGCCTGTTCATCAGCTTTTAATGTACTGAGGGTTGACGACAGTCCGGCGGCAAGCTGGCTGTGGAAGTTCAGGAAAGCCTCTCGGTCGGGGTAGGTGTAGGTCATCGATAATTCGTGGATCTGACATTCGCCAAAATCCGCTTCGCGCAGCAATTCCTTCAGTCGCTCCGGATCGGACAAGGCAAACATGCCGGGTGTTCCGGGAAGGGGCGCGTCTAAATGGCCGCGATCCACCAATACGCCGGGAGCGATGGTGGCCCAGGGATTATGTTCAGGCGCCGCAAAAACGGAAAATGCCAGTCGTCCGCCCGGGCGCAATACGCGTCGTGTTTCGCTTAAGGCTTTGAGCGGATCCGCCATCAACATGTAGCCCCAGCGGCAGAGTACCGCGTCGACGCTCTTTCGCGCCAAGTACATATTTTCCGCGTCGAGCAAACGAAACTCGACATTGCTCAGACCGAGCTTCTCTGCCGCCCGCCGGGCAGCTTCGAGCATCTTCGGCGCAAAATCGCTTGTAATAAGCTTGCCTTCGTCGCCGATGCGCTGCGCCGCCAGAAAACCGGTATCGCCAACGCCGGCGGCCAGCTCCAGTACGACCTCACCCGGCTGCGGATCAATGGCGTTGACAAGGTATTCACCGACTTTGCCCGACAAGCGCCAGATCGTATCGCGCTGCGCTTCCCAGCCTCTGGCCACGCGATTCCAGTTGTCCCGACTCCGCTCATGATAATTATCGCTATCCATACATGCGCCTCGTAGCTTGCTTGTAATTTGTCATCCGGATCCGACAACTTACGAAGAATTGGAGACAAGACCCGCACGGGCATATTGTGGCGGCCGAATCCCGAACCGCCTGATGAGTTCCCGACGCAGTGCAGGTTCTTTTTACAGGCATCGGGCTGCAAGCCTCTGTCCAGCCGCAATCACTTAAACACAAGCAGAACGCCATACGCCATATTCGCTCGCCTGCCGGCAATGAATCGGCAATTTCCTCATTTATGCGCAGCTTCACGATTCACAGCGGCGCTGCATCCAAGAGAGCAACACCACGAGGCCATCGATAGTCCGAGCGGGCAGATTGCTTCCGGGACAGACTGGATTTTTGATATAGATTGCTCCTTTGTTAACTGTGCCTTGGACCCGACTCAGCCCGGCAATCAACTGAGCATGATAGGTCATGGAATGCGTCCGGCTGTCACAGCCGACTGCGATTACGTGACCGTTCAATCAGAAAAGACTACCGCTGGTACACTCAACAATACCGTTCGAATCAATTTCAGCAATGCTAGCACACCGGGGCTTATTCTTGGCCGTGATCTGTTGTGTTAACTAACTGAATCGAGGTAAGATTATGAAAGCGATGCCTTTCTTGCGTAATGCAATTCTTGCATCTCTGTGTGTGTATTTGCTTCCCTTAACAAGTAGCGCTCAGTGGAATAACTCGCCAGGCGTTGTATGGACGAACGATAAAGTCGGTGTTGGAGTTGCCGCGCCGCAATCTCTGCTGCATCTGCAGACCGGTCAGGCTGCCTGGCCATGGTGCGACATGCGCTTTTCTTTGGATATAACTACGCCTGTTAACGGTCAGGCAAATGGTCAGATAGCAGTCGCGCACCTTAGCGCGGGTTCATTTTCGGATGCCGCGACATTGGGCGATTTTGTCATCCGCACAGCCGGACCCGCCGTGGGTGGCATCACCGACCTTTCGGAAGATCTGATCCTGGCGGTACGAAATGCCACCGGCGCTCTGCGTTTCACAACCTGGGACCAGACAAGCGCGGCGGACACCGAAAAAATGACGATCCTTCCCAACGGGAATGTCGGCATCGGCATCAATAACCCTGCCTCGCCACTGCACATCCGGGGTTTACAACCTGTTGGCGGCAACTACCTGCTGCAGCTTTCCAGCGGCGACAGCCAGATCGGCGATCAGCTTATTCAATTCAGCGAGTTCGGCTTCGGTCTGAGCAATATCGATCGTGGCACCATCTTTCAGTATAGCTGGACCAGCGAAGACGGCGACCTGGTGACTATTAATAACCGCGCCTCGAATGATCCCCAGCAGGCCGATCAACTTGTCCTCAGCCAGACCAAAGGCCTGCGCCTGTACACGGACAACAAAGAGCAGGCCCGTCTGACGCCGCAGGGACAGCTTTGGATCGGCGTTGATTTCAGCGACATCGACAACGGCGTATACCACGACCTGGGCGACTACAAGCTGGCAGTTAACGGAAAAATCAAGACCGAAGAGTTGTTGATTACGACGCAGTCCTGGCCGGATTACGTCTTTGAGCCGGACTACAGCCTCCCCAGCCTGGACCAGGTAGCGGATTTCATCGAGGACAACGGCCATTTGCCCGGCATACCTTCGGCGACGGAAGTAATCGACAAGGGCATCGATGTAGAAGACATGCAGCACCGCCTGCTGTTAAAAATCGAAGAGCTGACGCTGTACCTGCTGGAAATGAAAGAAGAAAATCAAAGTCTCGCCGGTGAGCTCGCGCAGCTCAAACAGCAATTAGCCGACAGCCGCAGCCAGGATTAAACCGCAATCAATCAACATAAAGGATAGATCAAATGAAAACCATTTTCGGTCCGCTATGGGCGGCGTTCTGCCTGTGTTTGCTATGGACCATTCCGCTGACAGCCGGCGACGACGCTGATGCCGGCTATGTTTCAAGGCCGATAATCGGCGCCTGCGAGTCCGGCAATTGCACGGACGCGACAGTCAATATCAGCAACAAAACGATACAGCGTACAATGTTCATTACCGCCAAGGGACCCAATGGCAGTATTACCGCCGGCAATATCAGCGGCGGACAGCTTTGCGGCTTGCAGCCAGGCGACGTCGTGGTTAAAGGCAAGCAGGGCGCAATCGAACCTTCCGATCTGAGTTACACAAAAATCGGCGATGTAGAATTCCGCGCCGGCAAGGAGATACGTCTTGTTAACGGCTTCAGGGCCGAACGCGGCTGCCGCTTTCAGGGCTATATCGAGCCGGACTGGAACTACGAGCGGCCAGTCTGGTCGGAATATTTCGACTACGAGCCCCTGCCTTTCGATTATGACAATCCGCAGACTGACGGTCACGCCGTCTTTGCGGATCGCTGGCATGTTCGGCAGCATGAAAATCGCAATCGCCTTGAATTTCGGCACATTGAAAACGATCCCGGCACGACGGCCGACGACGACACCGTCTTCGTCATTCAAACAGGCACGGTAGCCGGCCAGAAGAAAGCGCCGTGGTGGGAAACCTACGACTATTATACAACCAGCCAGGATGTACGCGGCCGTTACAATATGGTGGTCCGCTGGCCGACAGTGTATTTCAACACTGTGCCGGCCATAAAATCCACACACTCGGTATGGCTCGATGCGGCGGACGGCATCGGCTCGATCGACGAGATCGACAATTACGAACGCAACGGCGGCGTTAAGAATCTCTGCGACGCTCAAAATCCGCCTTACCATTGCGCTCCGGAAGCGCCGCACTACTTCGGCGCCCAGATGGGCTCGCAGCATACCTTCCGAACCGCCAAGCCCTTTACCAACGGCTTCGATGTGGATCCGGCCCTCGATGCGATGCCCTCTTTCGATGACGAGTTCGCCCTGATTTCGGTCGAATGGCAGAGCGATGTCATTCGCATTCTTGTTAACGACTGCGCGATACATCGTTTCCCGAGCCTGCACACGAATGACGGCGGGCATCTGGCGATGGCTGCCGTACTCTATAGTTTCGCCAAAAACTCGCTTAAGACACCCGCACACTGGCTGGCCTGGTACCTCTGGTTTGCCGACGGCCTGGCTGCCGGTGACCGAGAGCTGGAGCTCAGCAGTCTGATGGTTTACAATCTGAAGGGCGAATAAGGCCCTTGTGAAACAGGACTTCAATTGTTAAACAACTTTCTATCGAAACCTCAATATGAATACTCTACATAAACTCTTTGTGCTATTCCTCTGCTGCGTGCTGCCGGCCTACGGGGCGAGCGACGAATGGGAATGGAAGCACCCTCGCCCCCAGGGCAACAACTACAATGCGCTAGCGTACGCAGGCGGTACAGATCGCGCCTTCATCGCTGTCGGCGGGTCCGGTATGATCATACGCATCACACGCCAGGGCAGTTCCTGGGACAGCCAGCGCATTCCGATTACCACGCCCGCCGGCAGGCTGGCACGGCAGGAATTGCTGGCAGTGGACTGCGATCCCGCTACGGGCCTCTGTGTGGCGGTGGGCTGGTATTACAACACTCATCTGAATCGGCACTTGCTACCCTTTGTGGCAAACTCGCTCGATTACGGCAAGACTTGGACCTTACACGACGCCGGTATTCTGGCCTGGCGCGAGCTGTACGATGTTGCAATTGTGCCGCGCGTCGGCCCGAGCGGTCCGCAGACCGTTATCGCCGTCGGCAACTACAACGGCATCTATCGATCGACGAACAATGGCGCGAGCTTTACGAAGCTCGAACAGGACAACGGCGCTATCTTCAACTATCATGCCGAGGACGCCGGCAACCACTACAGCAAGAATGCCAACGACGATGCTTATCACAGTGTGGAGTTTAACGGCCAGACCGGGGTTCTCACCGGCTGGGTACATAAATTGGCGACCATCGACAACAATGGCAAGATTATATATGACAACGGTCAGGTAGTGACAAAGCAAGGCCGCATGGCCTTTATGACCAATGACGGCGGCGCGACCTGGCAGTGCATCACCTTTAACGGCAGCCCCGACAGGAGTTTCAATCCCCCCTGGTCCGGTGGCCGCGTGACGGACATTCACCAATTCGATGCGAACCGCTGTATAATGCTGATCGATAACGGTCGCTTTTTCGATTTTTTCCGGCTGCAGGATGTGTATAACGGTTTGCCGGCGGGCAGTATCTGGAATCGTCCCGATCGACCGTGGATGATGGCGGGTTACGGCGGTAGCCCCAGCAATGCGATGCGTCCCGATGGCAGTTATCCGCCGCGTGCTGTCGCCGTCCGGCCCGACAATATCGATCACTGGTTTTGCCCTTCGGACAACGGTAGCTATTACGAAACTCCGGATGCGACAGACCCCGGCGCCTGGCTGCACAAGCAGACCCACTTCGACGCCCAGGCCAATGAAGGCGCTGAAAACGACATGCATAACGCGATGGCCTTCGATGAAGATCAGGGCGGACATAACTATGCCGTCATGGTGGGATGGAAGGGCGTGCTGGAAACCACGACCGACGGCGGCGCGAGCTGGCAATCGCAATTAAACGGACGCATGGAGTTTCTGAACGACATTACTTTCGCCAACGAAGATGAAGGATATGCCGTCGGTGATTTCGGCACGATTCTCCGTTCCGGTGATCAGGGTGAAACCTGGCAGCCGCTCGCCTGTTCCTTTCAGACCTATTCCCATCTTAATGGTATCACCTTCGATCCGAACGGCGAAGATGCGTTGGTAGTCGGCGACGGCGGCGAAATCTATGCCGGCACTTTGACTCCGAGTTCTTACCCGGCTTCAAACGCAAGTCTTCGCAGTTGGCGCTGCGAAGCCAGCGGCACGAAACACAATTTGCAGGATGTCTGTATTACGCCCAACGGCACGGCCTTTGCCGTCGGCACGCACGGCACGCTCTTACGCAAGCTGCCGTCCGGCGACTGGCAGCAGGTTTATAGTCAATCCAATCCGAACGAAGTTAACTTCTACGGTGTGCATTTTATCGACAATGCGCGCGGGGTGGTGGTCGGCGGTCGGTTCAGTGAATTGCGGCGTTCGTCGCTGGCCGATCCGGTCGAGATGGGCGGTATTATTTTGTATACCTCCAACAGGGGCACTACCTGGAACGAAATGCCCCAGACTATCTGGCAAGGCGCACCAGCCGTTGAGAGTGAAGGCGTACTGCGCGATGTACACTTCTGCGACAGCAAACACGGCTTCGCTGTCGGCTACGAATACCGTCGCGACGTCGGTATGCCTTCCTTTGCAACAGTTGTTGTCTACAGTACGGACGGCGGTCTCAGCTGGTATAAATTGCCCAACCAGGGCAAGGCATTCGAAATCGAGGACGATTTTATCGCCAACCCGAATCACAACAAATACCTTAAGGGATATCTCTTTGCCGTGCAGTGCATTCGACCGTCGGAATTCCTCGCCGTCGGCTCCGCCGGCTTAACGGTGTTCGGCAAAGTCTACGGTCAGACAAATGCCAGTACGCGTTTCATCCTGGAAACAAGTCACATGGGCTTTCCGCTGCGAGCAATTGCGGCGCGCAACGGCGAACAGCTTTTTTCGGCCGGCTACCGCGGCGCGATCCTGAGCCGGGCCGAGACTGTGCCTACGACTTGCTCATGCGACGAGCCAGACTATCAGGTTGAGCTTGGGCCGCCGATCTATCAGAGCAACGTGGTCTGTTATGACATTAACATTACGAGCGCAGAGGACGCCTGCCCGCTCTATGGCATCAGGCTGCGTCCCGACAACGGCGTTGTCGCCACGGGCTATGCGACCGGGCAATGGCAACTCTTGAATCCGGGACCGCAGCCCACATGGGTGCCGGGAGGCGGCCCGCTGGTGCCGGGCGGGAATGCCGCCGTCGGTAGATTTTGCATTGATCAACAATTTGCCGGTATCGGACTAACGATCGAATTTATCGATGCTGCCGGAGCGGTCTTCTGTTCGAGGCCATTGACGCCGCAGGCACAGGAATGCTGCGAAGGCCTGCAGCCCGTTATCTCGTCCGAGCCGGTTGGTGAAGAGATGTCATGCTGTTACTCGCTGTACGTCGACGTTTCAGGAGTCGATCCCGCTTGTGACCTTGCGGGCGTAACGCTGCAGCCGCAGGCGCCGGTTCAGATCTTCGAGCCTTTGAACCCGGGCAATCCTCTGACGGCCTTAACCGTCGGCGTCAACGGTACAGCGATCAGCGGCGAGTTCTGTTTACAGACATTCGGCGATCATTCAGCGCAGATTCTGGATTTGTTGTACATTGACAGCCAGGGGCAGGTCATCTGCCAGGATCAGATTCCGCTCGACTGTCAATGCTGTTCGTCCTTCGAGCTGAGCCTGGTGCCCGATCCAAATTCACCGCCCGGCATGTGCTGCGGACAGATTGTCGTTAATCGCGATCCGAGCGCCGCCTGCGATGCTTTTGGCGTAGTCGTGGAAGGAGCCGCCACGGGCGGACTGCCCTGGTCATCCTCGCCGATCGCGTTTCCGCCGCCTGGCGCGCCCGGAATGCCGATCGGCAGCTACTGCGTTCCTGAGTTAACGTCGCCAGTGATACATGTTAAATTCCAGGGCGCAAACGAGGAGCTGATAATCTGCGATCGGGAGTTGACGATCGACTGTCATATCTCCGGGCCGGGTCCGACGAAGTCACAGGGTGAACAGGGCGTCGAGCTCAGTGCACCCCACAAGCGCAGCTATGTTCGCTGCGAACCCAACCCGGCACGGGATGAAGTCCGAATTGCGTATCGTCTCGAACAGGCCGGCACAATGCGCCTTGAGCTTTTCGATGCTTTCGGCCGGATGATACAGGTAATTGATTCAGGCTATCGCACTGGCGGAGCACAGGTTACAACGCTCCAGGCAGGCGGCCTCGCGCCCGGTGTCTACTACCTGTATCTGCGGCAGGATGGCGCCACGACTGCGTATCCGCTCGTAATCGCGCGTTAAAACGGCGCTCAGTTCCTTGATGCCGGCAGGGCTCGGCAAGTGTGAACGGCCCGGCGCCGGGAAGGTGATTGCATTCGATACTCTCCGGCTGCTTCAGACACGACAAATCGGGTGTCACTCCGAATAGAAGTGACATCCGATTTTGTTGTATCGGCCTGAACTATCAATCTCTTTTCACCGGGTCGAGCTGCGACGGAGATTTCGATATAGCAGTTTGAAATAATTCCGGCAATTGCAGTGAGCTTTAAGTCGGAACTCGATTTTTTCGAGTTAGATTGTCGCAGTGCATCTTAGTGCTATTTCAACAAAGTTTCTTTGATTTCCCTCTTTGCGAAAGAGGGGTTAGGGGAGTTCAACAGGTCTAAAATTTACAACCCCTCCTAACCTCCCCTTACATTAAGAGGAGGAAAGCCAACAAGAAACTTTATTGAAACAACAGCAATATGCTGTTAACTCGGTTTATCGCACCTACCGATCCACTTAAGTTAAGTGGCGAGGCGCGGACTGCGTGCCGGAAGGCGAGGCGTTATGAGTATTTAAGGACTTCTTAACTCCCCTAGCCCCTCTACCAAAAAGAGGATAATTGAAAACAACTTATTTGAAAAGGCAGGAGTTTAAACATGACACCGGGATTATTACAATGAAGCAGTGATATCTCTCTGTTCCAATTTTTTAACAATCGCCTCTGCAGCCACGTAGGCACCTGTCCAGGCGGCCTGAAAGTTAAAGCCGCCGGTCAGGGCATCGATATCGATCACCTCTCCCGTAAAAAACAGGCCCGGCAACAGCTTGCTTTCCATCGTCCTGAAGTCGATCTCATCGCGGCGAAGGCCGCCGCAGGTGACGAACTCATCCTTATATGTACTTTTGCCCTGAATCGCCAGCCGACAGTCGCAAAGCATCGTCTGCAGCGCCTGGATCTGAGAGGCAGCCAGGTCGGCATAATTCAGTCTGTCGATACCGAGCAGAACGGTCATGCGCTGCCATAGTCTCCGCGGCAATTCGAACAGAGGATTTCGATTAAGGTTACGACCTCCCTGCTTTTGCCTTAGTTCCTGAATATGCCGTTCAACGAATTCGGGGTCCCGACCGGACCAGTTAACATTGATGGCAAATTGATAATTTAAGCTGTGTAATTCACGCGCGGCCCATGCGGAAAGCTTCAGGATAGCCGGACCGCTCAGTCCCCAATGGGTGATGAGCAAGGGCCCCGAGGCTTTAAAGTTGCTGTCAGCGATGCCGACTTCGGCAGCGGGAACGGAAAGCCCCGGCAGCTCCCGAATGAGATCATCCCGACAATTAAATGTAAAAAGCGACGGAACGGGCGGGACGATCGAATGCCCAAGGCCCGCGAGCAAAGTCCAGGCCGCATTGCTGCTGCCGCTCGCCCAGAGAATTGCCTGCGCCGTCATTACGAACTTTTTACAACCGACACGCCAGCCCCCCGCAATCGCTTCCACCCGACCGACGTTACGTCCGCATTCAATGCGTATCCCGTGCTTCCGGCACTGCCCAAGCAAACAATCGATGATCGTCGCGGAGCTATCGCTGCGTGGAAAAACACGTCCATCCTCTTCGATCTTGGTTTCGACGCCATTGTCCGTCAGCCAGGCAATCATATCGCCGCAGAGGAAACGATGGAAGGGGCCCAACAACTCTTTGCCGCCGCGCGGATAGTATTCAACCATAGCGCGCGGGTCGAAACAGGCATGGGTAACATTACAGCGGCCGCCGCCGGAGATACGGACTTTGGCCAGGAGCTTGCCGGACTTTTCCAGCAACAGAATTTTGAGGCGGGGATTGCGTTCGGCACATTGGATCGCCGCGAAGATGCCGGCAGCGCCGCCGCCGACCACAATCAGATCATAGTCCATTCCCGCTGCCTCCCGTGTCTGCCGGGAAGCATAAGACAGCGAATGTCGCTAGCCCCTTGCTTGTTCAATAGATTCCTATTGTGACTCCGGATAAAACATTCGGAAACAAATGAGTACATGAAGTTCAATGCGCAGCAGGTCCTGGGAGAGCTGCCGCCACCCCACACTACCGCAGGCTTCCCTTGCAGAAAAGATTTAACAAAAATCCAAGCTGCTCTCCGCTGTTGTAGCCAGAGACATCTTATCATTGCTTTCTTCCGTTAAGGAAAAAATTAAAGCGCGGAACCCGATGAGCTGATCCGGTTTCTGTTGCAAAGGCACCAAAATACGAAAATCCGCAATAGCCGGTGCGACGGACAAGGGCTAAAGCGATGATTTTTGACTATGTTTTATCGGCGACACCATGGCTCTCGGCAAACTGCTTAAAGCGATCGAGCCAGCGCTGGGTGTGTTTTTTGGCGACACCGGGCATCAGCCATGACATGAGCCTGGGTACAAATCCATTGACTTTTGTCAATTCGAATTCTGCCGTATAACGTGTTTGTTGCGGTCCGAGTGCGCTAAAGCGGTTCGTCATGCGATTGGACATGTGCGAATGTTCATACAAAGCGCTCATCTCTTCCGGCAGGTTTTTGACGGTTATCGTTTCGAGCAGCTCCATGCTGCGTTTGCCATTGCGATAGTGCAGCTTCGATATTGCACCCGTTTGGCCGGGCTGCCCGCTAATATGTTCCAGGCTGACAAAACCTTCCTGCCAGTGTTGCATGTTGTCCCGATTGTCGAATAATTGAACAACGGTGTCAATAGGCAGAGCAATATCAACAGTGCAAAGAAACTTCACTGCTTTTCTCCGGAATGTTAAAATAAAGAAACTGAGTTTTGTTGCTAGCCTTTGGCCTTCGAAGGCTTTTTCGTCGGCTTTGGCTTTAGCGATTTGATGTATTCAAAGCTCATACCGAGGTATGGCGTCAGCTCATCGGTATTGCGCAGTAAATCTTCCGGCACACGGACATATTCCCTCATCACGGCGCCATAATTTCTAAAGGGGCCGGACTCGTAGTTTTCGAGGAAGGCTTCGCGGTCTTCGCGTGACAGTCTGATTCCCAGAACGCCCTCCTTCGTAAGCATACTAAACATGTGCCCGTTGTGCGAGGTGTAGGGCATCGTAACGCCCTTGCGCTCGATTGCCGGATAGCTTGCGACCAATTTGTCGTAGAGGGCCAGCTTATCGGCCGGGATTACAACTTTGCTTTTCTTCGAACTCATTGGCTTAACTCATTTGTTAGACACATTTGAAGGCGGACGCCACCGAATTCGCATATTGCTGGAAGGTCGGTAGATACGGACCGGAGCGGAGGAGGATTGCGCCAGTGTTATGATGCTGTCGGTCTAAGAGCTTATGGCGGCGTTGGTTGTCACATTAACTTTTGAGCTCGTAGAGACCTGCCCTTCGGGCCCTCCCTCCTCCGCCGCCGCCGAATCTACACAGCGGGACATGCCCGCAGCCTACCACCACCATCCCGATCAGAATCATGGCGTCAGCTCAAGCAACTATGGACCGCATGTGTTCGTCTGCGCAACGAATCGACGACAACATTACGAATCATTTTCTTCTTCACTTTAACATTTTTCTCTTTGAAATCAGGTATTTGCCTCAACGGTCACTTATGACTGTTGAGTGGTCAGCGACATCTGTCCTGCGACAGACAGGGCAAACCCAAAATGAGATATTAAGTTGTGTGAACCTTGAATCAGGTCGCTGCCAAACACTACTTATATCCTTCCTTCTTTTGCACCAGCGCGAACCAGTTGCCCGAATCATCCTTAAACATTGCTTCGATGCCATACACTACCTTGGTCGGCTCTTTTGTGAATTCGACGCCCTTGCTCTTTAATTCTTCATAGGTTGCGTAGATGTCGGTGCATTCGAAAACGCCAAAGCCGAAGGAGCCTTCCCGGATAAGATCGGCCAGCCGGGCTGCGATGTCGGGACCGAACATGATACCGTTGTCAACGGGAATCAATGAAATCTCAAGCTCGGGCTGATCTTTGGGCGCTACCGTCAGCCAGTGTCCCTTGTCGCCGATCGGCGCGTATAGCCGGACTTCGAAGCCGAGTTTATTAACATAAAAATCTTTGGCGGAATCCTGATCCAGTACGAAAAAGCTGCAGTGTGATAGTCGCGTAATCATTGCTCGTCCTCTTTTTGGACCAAAGATAGCCACGACGCGGCGCTATCTGTTTGTCCGAAATTGCTATTCTAACCAGCCGAGCTTTTCGGCAAAACACTGGGGCACATGATTGAGCGGTTCTTTGGCGATGCTGTCTTTCATCTGTCGGGCTTTGGCCGCATATTCCGCCGGGGTCAGCTTTACGTGGCGCTTGAACAACCGTGTGAAGGAGCTGAGACTTTCGAAGCCCAGCGCCAGACAAACTTCTCCGCAGGGCATATCGGCGCTCAGCAGCTCCTTGGCTCTTTCAATGCGCAACGATGTCAGGTATTGATGCGGTGTCCTGCCATAGGTCTTTTTGAAGAGGCGCAGAAAGTGATACTTCGAAAAGTAAGCCGCGCCGGCGATGTTGTTCAGATCAATCCTTTCGGCGAAGTGCCTGTCGATGTACTGTTTGGCCTCCACCAGTCGCTTGTAGAGATAGATCTTGGGGTATGACGCTTCAGACATAGAATAGATCCGGCGCTGTTGTTACGCAATCTTACAAGACAGCATAATGGCACTGCACGATACCATTCGCATAGGCTTCGCTTCGGATATGCCGCAATTTCCGATCGCTCCCAAGGGGACCAAAGAGCGGGATGCCGCTGCCGATCAGGACCGGTATTCTGGTAAGTATCAGTTCATCGATCAGGCCGGCATCGAGGAAGGCCTGGATGGTTTTTCCACCGTCAAGGTACACGTGCTCAACCCCTGCACTTCGCAGCTCTTCATAGATCTTCGTCGGCGAACCGGACGCAAACTCGACCGTCGCCGGCAGTCCCTCGCCCGGGTTCGAAAGGGAGTTGGTCAGCACGACGACGCGCTTGTCGCCATACGGCCACTGACCAAAGGAAAGTACTTTTTCAAAGGTATGGCGCCCCATCACCAAAACATCGACGGAAGCCATAAAGTCGTGATAGCCATAGTCTTCGCCGGACGCCGTTGCCGCCGATTCACCATCGCTGCCCGGTAGCCAGTCGAGATCGCCGTTTGCTCTGGCAATAAATCCGTCTAGTGATGTTGCGATGTAGACTGAAACCTTCATTATGTATTCCTTAGTTTTTGTTTCACCTGCTGCAATGCTTCGAACCGCAACATACCGAAAATAGGAATCGATCGAAGACGAGAAATCAATGCTGCCCGTCGAATGCAGCCTAAACCACTCAACAGGGCGCACTGCGTTCCTGTGCACACTCCCTTCCCATACTCGTCTGCGTCAAAGCATCGCAATCGGCATAGATTTCGATGAATTCCGTAAATTTAGTCCGGAGGAGCAAAAGTCCTTTGCACTTCGTTGTAGCAAGCATTTCAGATTTCAGTGAAAGTCTATGACAGCGTTACCTGATCTCATCGCTCTACGCGATCGTGCTCACGAATTAGATGGGCCGGCCAGGCTGGAGGCCATAGTACTATTAATCGAGCAACAAAGCTACTCTCATCCCGACGAGGCTCTGACTTTGGCGCGCCAGGCGGCCAACGAAGCACTCGAAATCCAGGAAACAAGCCTGGAAGCGCAGCTTCTGCTTCAATGGGGTCGGCTGGAAATCTATTTCGGCGATGTCGATCTCGCGGAAGCCGCTTTTGCTCGTTCTCTCCAACTGCTTCAGCACGACGAACAGCCAAATACGACCATGCCGGTCCTGGCCGAAGAAGCCCGCATTCAGCTTGAAACGGGCAATCGTGAGCAGGGGATGCGGAATTTGCGGGAGTGTGCGGCGGCAATACCGACACTTTCCGCCGACCTCCGTTTTCTGGATCTCATCGAAATCCTGCAGCGCTATGCGCCAGAGCTCTGTGATGCGGACTCGATTATCCGCTATCTGAGCGCATTTGAAAGCAAATCGTCCGCGTCACTCGTTTCCGCCACGCTAATCAGATTGCGAATGGCAAAGGCGGCTGCGCAATCGGCGAGCGCGGATTACGAGGCCTCGCGGGCAAATATTGCGGAAGCAGCCGCAATAACGGACAGGGAAGGCCTGGCCCACCTGCGAGCCGAAATCTTCCTGCAGATCGCACAACTGGCGCGAAAATGCGGCCGGAGCGATGAAGCGTACAAGGAGTTGCTCCGGGCCGAAGAAGCTGCCTCCACGAGTCCGGACTGGTTCCTGCGCCGCCGCATTCTGACGGAACGAGCAGAAGTTCATAAAGAGCGTGGTGAAAACAAGGAAGCATTTGATTTGCAGCAGCTGACCTATGCTCTGGTGCAGGACAAACGCAGACAGCAGTCGCTGCGCCGCATCCGGCGCTACCAGAAAGAGGAAGAGCTGGAAAAGCTGCGGCATGAACGCGATACGCTCCGCGAGCAGGTAGAGAAGGCACTCACTGAAATCGAGTCGCTGCGCAAGTCTCGGGAGCTGTATCTCAGTCGCAACGAAAGAAGTATAGCGACGCTGCGTCAACTCAAAACGCTCCTGGTCGATAGCACCGAGCCGCCAGATGACGGGCTGATGGCTCGGATCCGATCGACACTGGCGCAGGTCGAGACCCTGACGGGCGACGTCAGGACTACGGCCTCCGATATTGATCTGCAGCCCATCGATCAGTCGTTCCTGCTGCTGCTCGGAGAGAAGTATCCAAAACTGACGACTGCTGAACGCAGGATCTGCGCTCTGCTCCGCGCCAACATCGTCGGCAAAAAGCTGGCGGAGACCCTTCACATTTCGACTCGCTCGATGCAGACCTACCGAAGCCGAATTCGACGCAAATTGGGCCTCGGATCCGAAGACGATCTCGACGCATTTATTAAACAAATCGAATAGCTAGGCTCAGCAGCCTGGAAGAGTCCTTCTTAAGGCGCCAACTACCAGCACTGCGGCTTTGTGTTGACTCCCGCAATAATTTCTCTTTTCGCTCTTTTAGATGAATTCCGATCTCTTTACTAATTGTAGCCGGCAGGAAAAATGACTGCGAGATTCGACTATACTTCGCGTGCGCGCAGAATTGCCTATCGACATCCCTATTTCACTGCGATCGCAATCCAGATCAACTTCTGGCTTGCCGCTTATCTTTTACTGGGCCTGGTCATGTATTTGACTTCCGTGGCAGTCGGCAGCAGTCATGGAATAGAGATGGACAACTCATTCTTACCGCCTCTGGTCTGGGCCATTTTTACCGGAGTATGCTACGGTGCAGTCCTGGGCGGCCTTGACATCTTTTTGGAACAAAAATTTCTTCGGGGCAAGCCGATGGGGCTGATTGTCCTGCTGCGCGGCGCCATCTACTTCTTAGTTCAAATTGTGATCTTTGCGATTGTGCGTTATGTCATTTGGGATTATATCTTTGTCGTCCACATTTACGATGGCGTTGCGCCGCCGATTAACAACGAGGCCTGGACATATTATTTCTACATTATTCTGATCTATTCGCTGGCCGCCACTTTTGTTATCAGTTTTATTGTTCAGATGAACAAAAAGTTCGGACCGGGCGTACTGCTGCCTCTCCTGCTCGGCAGGTATCGTAATCCAAAAGAAGAACAGCGAATTTTTATGTTTATGGATCTGAAGGCATCGACGACGCTCGCCGAGAAACTGGGACATGTCCGTTACAGCGCATTCATCAGGGACGCCTTCAGTGATATCAATCACGTCCTGCCCCGCTACCAGGTCGAAGTCTATCAATACGTAGGCGATGAGATAGTACTGAGCTGGCCCATGTCCGTTGACGCGGGTCCATTAACAAGCATTGATTTCTTTTTTGCCTGCCGGGACCAGTTCAATCGGCGGCGCGACTATTACACGAGGCATTACGGCGTGATCCCCTCCTTCAAAGCAGGTCTGCACCAGGGGCCGGTGACGGTCGTGGAAATCGGCGAAGTCAAAACGGATATTGCTTATCACGGCGATACGGTCAACACGACGGCGCGTATCCAGAGTGTCTGCAATGACTTTGACGAGGTGCTGCTCTTTTCGGGCCAAATCAAGACTTATGTCGATTCGGATAAACACTACAAGGCCGAATCAATCGGTCACGTTAAACTAAAAGGCAAAGATCAACCAATCGCGATTTTCAGCACACGGCAGTAATTGTATGGAATTAAAAATTATTGTGTTCGGGGCGACCGGCATGCTCGGCAGCGCGGTGCTCGACGAGAGTCTGAAGCACCCGCAGGTGCAGTCGGTCCTGGTGATCGGCAGACGAAGCTGTGAAGTCCGCCATTCCAAACTGACCGAGTTGATTCATTCGGACTTTATGGACTACAGCGCCATCGAGGATAAACTGGCGGGCTATAATGCCTGCTTTTTTTGTCTGGGAGTCTCGTCGGTCGGTATGACCGAAGCCGACTACAAGCGCATTACGGTCGATTATGCCGAAAAGGCAGCCCGATTGCTCTCGCGTCTCAACCCCGACATGAGCTTCTGTTTTATATCAGGCGCCGGTTCGGACGATACGCTCCAAAGCAAACGAATGTGGGCGCGCGTAAAAGGCCAGGCCGAGAATGTCGTGAAGGCCTTTCCTTTCAGACAAGTCTTTATCCTTCGACCGGCCTTTGTGCTGCCTTTGGCGGGCAGCAGGAATGTCCAATGGTTGTACAGGCTGTTTCGCCCCGCCTATCCATTGATACGTGTCCTGTTTCGCGACTATGTTATTAACACACAAACCTTGGGACGGGCCATGATTCACCTGGCGCAGTATGGCGGCGACAAACAGACATTGGAAAGCCGCGACATTAAAAGAAAATTTAGCCCCTGAGCGGAAAGTATTGGCATGCGATTCGGCGCCTGATGCGCTAACTTCCGAAATTTCTTAACAGAGAGTGGTGAATGTCTTTCGATTATCAACCAATTCTAAAAGGCGAGCTTGTTGAACTCAGAGCCCTTCGTCCGGAAGATTATGAAGCGCTTTATGCCATCGCAGCCGATCCTCTTATCTGGGAACAACATCCGGTCAAGACTCGCTCTGACAAAGTCGGGTTCCAGCAGTTCTTTCACGAAACCCTGATGAGCGGCGGCACGCTGATCGCGATTGATACTAGAACCAGACAGGTGATCGGAGCCTCGCGCTTTCACGGCTATGACAAGGACAAGAGCGAAGTTGAGATCGGCTGGACCTTTTTGGCCAGATCACACTGGGGCGGCATTTATAACGGGCAGCTTAAGCAGCTCATGCTGCAGCATGCCTTCCAGTTTGTTGACAAGGTAGTGTTCCTGGTAGGCCCGCGAAATCTGCGTTCACAGCGAGCAATGGAAAAGATAGGCGGCCTTCGGATAGGCTCGAGGCCTGACGCCGGAGGTCACGACAGTTATGTCTATCAGATCACTGCTTCAGATCTTACCCGCCGGTGAATGTTCTATTTTTTGAACGGTAAACCTGTATTGTTCCGACGACAATTGGCATTTACGGCGCCACCTGCTCCCTGCACTGACGATAGTCTCTGGTACCTATACACTACCATCCCCTTAAGGCCATCCGATAAGGACAAACGCCGCATTGGGCGACTCGGAAAAGACAGTCCGATCGGCTCCGCCGTCCAGCCAACACACTAGTTGTACCTTTGTCGTAGCCAGGTAACAAAGTTATCGACCTAACTTCGAAGCATATGGCTATATTGCCAGATGCTTCAGGAACGGAGTGTCTCAGAGTCAGAATCAAGCGGAGACGAACCCGGATCTACAAGCAGCTCCATAAGAATAATCCCATGCGGGAGCGTAGGGAAAAATTATCAATCAATATTTGAGGGCTTCTTCGTGATAAATTGACGAAACCCGGTAATTCCCCAAAGCCTCGCCCTGATCGCAATGCTGCCCTGCGGCTTCTGCGCGAAAATCGCTGCGGCGGGCTGACCCGCAAATCAGATCAGATAAGTACCGCCTGTTAGGGAGAATCCACAAACTGGCGAGTTTCTCCTTCGGCAGCGGCGTTCGATACCAGTAAGTATGCAGCACGTTGTGATTTATCGCAACAAGCAGGCGGCGCGGCTCAATAAAATCATCCTTGCGGGCAATGCCATTCACTGACACTCATCGACATTCTGATTTCAGTTTCCTTGATACAATCAACATAATGACTCTAGTCCAACTATTGCGAGAGATTTCTATGCGTCTGCGGAATTGTACACTTTTGCTTTCTGTAATGCTTTTGATACTTTCCTGTAGCGACGATGACAGCCCGACAGATAACACGACGCCCTTGGAGGTAAACCTTGCCGCAATGATTGGCGTCACTGGCGAATTTGCGGAGTCAGGGCGAGGTGTCGTAGCCGCCCTGGCGCTGGCTACAGAGGATATCAATCGGGACCTGGGTACACAAATCACCATACAAGCAATTGCAAACCATGACACGCAGGGACAGCCCGATTCGGTAGAACCGATTCTGACGCGTCTGCAGCAGGAAGGTGTCAGCGTTGTTATCGGCACGATGTCCAGCGCGGAACTAACTGCCGGAAAACCCTTTGCAGACGCCAATAATATGACGCTCATCAGCCCGAGCAGTAATGCGCCGTCACTGAGCGTCGGCGGCGACAATATATTCCGTTTGATACCCGATATTTCATTCCAGTCGGAGGCCACAACTGCAATGATGGCAGATGACAACCTGCAAGCAGTCATCACGATCAATCGCGAAGATGTGTGGGGCAACGGATTTGCCGCGTTGATTCATGAAAAATTCGAGGCGGCCGGTGGCCAACGCGTCGCGGACTTCAGCTATGCTGCGGGCACGCAGGATTTTGCAAGTCTGACGGCCGCGCTGACTGCCAGTGTGAAGAATGCCGTCGATCAATTCGGAGCTGATAATGTCGGCGTGTTTCTTGCAGCCTTCAATGAAGCCGAAAGTTTACTAACGCTTGCCGCGCAGTCAAGCGTACTGAGTAGCGTGCGTTGGTACAGCACGGCCTCGTTAGCGCAAAACCCAACCATTGTCACCAACCAACAAGTCGCGGATTTTGCTGCGCAGGTGGGCTTAGTATCGCCTTCATTTGGTTTGGATGATAACGCCCGGAATGTATGGTTGCCGGTGCAGCAACGTCTTGAAACCGAACTCGGATTTACGCCCGACGTCTTTGCCATGGTTGCTTACGATATCGTCTGGATTATCGCCAATGCCTTTATCGCCGCCGGCAGCGACGACGCTCAGGCATTCAGAGCCGCTCTACCCGATGCCGCCGCCGCATACACTGGCATAACAGGCAATACACGGCTTAATGAGGCCGGCGACCGCTCGACCGGAAACTTCAATTTCTGGGCTGTACGTGAAGCTGGCGGCAATTTCGAATGGCAGCGCGCAGGATCCTACAATAGCGATACCAAGGTATTGACGCGCGAATGAGCGGCGGATGCCGATATGTCTCTAACAGCTGGCTGACCGGGAGCCGGATCATCAGCGATCAGCAGCATGAATAGTCAAAAGGGAATTTCCAGGCTCTTGAGTTTCGGCAGGCCGCAAATGCCTGACTGATTATTGTGTTAATAAATACAGAGATAGACGTGCGAAGATTGGTCGCTGTAGGGCACTCATCCGTAGCTGGTGTTGGCCGATGCAATTGATCTGATGCGCGCAAATCGTACTTGCTTAAACTGCAAGAAGATAGGCATCGTGGATCACCCGCTGGGTCGTCTGCCCAAAGAGTCCTTATCTGCGTATCAGAAAGGCATACGACAAACAGATCTGAACAAGTGTCATCAGATAGAGGGCAAAATTGGCAATGGCAAAAGCGCTATGACCTTGCATGGATCAAGATGTGAAATCCGGATGCCACCGAGGCCTTGACCGGTGCAGTTTTCTTTGAGCTTAACTTCACCTGGCTTGCGAACGTCGCCGGTCAAGGATTTCGGCACTCCGACTCGATCTGCCAGTCGCGCACTTTTGATGGTCATTGAGTTTAGCTACCGACAATGCGGAAAGTTCGATTAAGCGTCTTGGCCCGGCGAAGGCAAGAATGTCGGAGTCTATCCTCAATGTGGGTACGAGAAACCTTGCGGCGAAACCGCATAATTGCTTGAGTCAATTGCAATAAATGTTTAAGCAGACATCAAGTGATTCCCTGCATTCAAGGTCCCTCGAATGCCTCTTAATCTCTGTAGTAAAATTCCTCTGTTTCGGTAATCGGACACAGGCGGCCAGGTTCCTCATGGCAGCCGATGCCGGCGGCCAAGTCGCATTACGCTTTTAACTCGCTTCAATTGCGCGCCGGAATACCTCTTCTATCGAGACTCTCCTTATTTTGTTTTCAACCCACAAAAGGAGCTCTGTTAGTCCCAGCAAATGACTGCCGGCGGAAGCAGTCTGATAGTTGTGTAACTCTTTCCGCAATGACTCAAAGTGAACTTCCTTTTTGCCATCGTCGGCTGTATTATTGATTCTATGCAAGTGGCTAACGACGCATAATTCAAAACCGCGTGAGTTATCGTGCCGATTCAAATGGCGCTGCGCGGAACGGAGGAGGGATTCGAGTGTATCGGTGTTTCCCAATTCATAGTGAATGACAGGCAGGAGTACGCGTATGAGGTCCTGAATATCCTGACGCAATTCGGTTTGCGGATGTTGCCGTATGGTATTCGACCAGTGCAGGGCTTCACTAAATTCTCCGCTGAAAAAGTAAATGAGGCTGATGTTAAAATAGATTGTCATCAGACGCGCAATGGAAAGCTTCCCTTCGAAACGTCGCAGCCCCTGCCTGAATTATTCGATAAGGCGCCGGCCTCTCTCCAGAAATCCCTGTTGCAGGCAGAAGACGAGCTCAACATGCGTGACGTCCTGAAATACTTTGATGGCCTCATCGGTAGAGGCCGGTTCAATCGCCCTGATTTTCCGGAATATCATCTCCATAAGATCGATCCGCTTGGTCCGAAAACACACGTTGAGGTAGTTTATCAGGTCTGCCCGGTAGCGTTGCTGGTCCATCCGGATGTAGTGCGGAGAAGCTTCCCACAATGCCATCAAACGCTGATAAGCTTCCATGGAGTCATTGACGCGGCCGTCAACTATGGCTGCTTCGGCGGTGATGCGGAAAAAGTTGAAGCGAGCGCCGACACTGAGGATATGGTGCTCTTCCCGCAGGAAGGAGTGCTGCAATATGGCCTGCATTTCGGCTTGGTCGGCATCCGTGCGTATTCGGCTGCCCTTTTTACGTAAAGCGATAAGGCGCGCTCGCAGGAGAAAATACTCACTTTGATTGGCAATTTTGTTGTTGATGGTTTGCTCCTGATCCGAAATGTTAAGTGTGGCTTTTCCGCCTTTGACATTGAACTGACAAGCTGAAACAGATCATCTTTTGCTTTCATTGGCCACAGGACACATGGTGATACAATTTCCGGTTCAGCTTCATTCACCGACTTCGGGCACTGTAAATCATCGACAGCGAGCGTAATCCGCTTGAAACATGACAGACTTGCTTCGAGCTTTACTGGAGATTATTGCCGACTCAGCCTTTGAAATCTATAATATACTTCGCAATGTTATATACGCCAACCATTTACTTGGCAAGCACTTAGAGCATTTTGCCTTCCCCTGCCTTACCAGAACATCATCTTTAGAACTTTGATTGTAGGAATCAGAGTGGTTAGCTCCAACAGCAATTAGGCGCTACATTGTTTACGGCTGAACTGATATGTCAAATTTGACAGACAAAAAACATTGGAGCTTTGTATGAATCGTAATTTCGGATTATCTGTTTTCATCGTCTTGTTCGTGTTGATCGTCGCTTCCTCATCTCATGTAAACGCCCAGGAAACATGCCTGTCACAAGGTGTCAATTCATGTGACCCTGTTATGGAGTTGCCTGATTGGAATCTCTGCTTCATCTTCAACGATAAAATGTTGGCATTTAAGCCGACCAGCGCTACCATCTGGTGTTATGGATCTGGTTTGTATGAGTGTACGTACAACGATAATGTACCTTCATGCCGGGCGCGAGCATCGTGCATTTGGACAAGTACAAGCAGTAGTTTTCCGGGTGGTGAGTTCTGCTCGGAACTGCTTGGGAGTACGTCAACTTCAATGACAATCACAAGCGATTTCTTTCCGACTAGCTGGCCGACAGATAAGATACCTGACAAAGTAGTGTTTAACTATAACTTTCCTAATGATCCGGCTGACAGCAATCAGGTTTCAGTGACTCTGTATAAGCCGGGTTCCGGCACGGGCATAATAATAGGCGCGATTGATCTTACGGACCCGGAGCTGTTGCCTGATATAGCGGCGCAAACATCCTTCAGGAAGAATGAGCATTCAGCAGCTCCGCGAGCTCCCGGCAGTGTGCGGAAAAAGAAATAGTTTTGGTTCGTTTACCGGAGATTAACTGGCTCCAATGTCTGCCCCTGTGCACCTGGCAGCCGGGGGCGGGCTCGGAGCGCCAAGCACAGTGTCCATTTAGTTTGTTAATAGAATTGTGGCGCTAATGCCTGCAAATGGAAAGCTGAATTGATAGTTCCAGATACGATTACTTTAAGCGATTTAAGGCAAAGATTTGCCGAGACCTAAAGTGAAGACTCGAATGCACAAGATTGTTAAAGAACTCAAATCGCTGATACAGCGGTACGATTGGACGAATGACTTCTGCGAAGCCATACGGAAGGCTCAGTCCTACAAAGTGCCGCAAATTGCGCACATCAGGAATTTGAACGACTACCTGGAATATATTAACGAGCTTGTCACCTGGACGCCGAAAGACACAAAAGCCGATTCCCGGCTTATGTACGACAAAATCGTGGAGTTCTATTTTTTCCTCGATCAGCCGGCGCTCAAAAAACTCCAGAGCCCGCTTCATCCGGAGTTGAAAGTCGCGGAGCTTAGCCCTTTGTCCCGCTGGATCGTGGAATTTGCCGAACACTGGGGCAGCTACCTCGATACGCCGGAATCGGCGCAGGAGGTCGAGATGTTTAAGAGCGACCCGCATTTTAATTGGGGTGAATACATGCCACCGCCCAGTGGGTATCTGACGTTCAACCAATTCTTTGCGCGTCATGTCAAACCCGGAATGCGTCCGATTGCGGGCTTGTGCGACAACAGTATTTTGGTCTCGCCTGCCGACAGTACATTCGTTGGCTGGTGGCGGATCGGTGAAAGTTCGCAGATCTGCGTTGATGGAGAGCGCTATGGTATTGTTGAATCCAAGGGAATTCGGTGGTCTATCCGGGAATTGCTGAAGGATAGCGTTTTTGCAGACCGATTCAAAGGCGGAATCTTCACACATAGTATTCTCAACGTTTACGATTACCATCGTTGGCATTCGCCTGTACAGGGCAAGATTGTGGAAGCAAAGTTAATTCAGGGACAGGCATACCTGGATGTCAGGGTGAAACAGATTCGTATGAACGGGCAGTCGGTAAACCAATTAACTGCATCAGACGGCATTGGCTATCAGTTTGTCCAGACCCGCGGCCTGGTCATTATTGATTCACCAATCGGATTGGTGGCGTGCCTGCCTATGGGAATGTCCAGAGTGACTTCGGTCAGGATCACCGCTGAAGCAGGGATAAGTATACACAAAGGAGAAGAGTTAGGATACTTTCAGTTCGGCGGCTCTGATTTTGTCATGGTGTTCGAACGCGCCGCTAATGTACAGTTGCTTAACCAGGCTGGTGCACACGTGCAACAGGGCGCCTGCATCGGCAATGCCTATCCTTACCAGCAATATAGGGACACGGCTGTTAAAGGCTGACCCTTGATTTTGATTGCCTCATAGGCAACTACAACAATTGGCATCAACATTATTGATTCATTTTCTGCAACATTTGAGACTTGAGAATACCATGAAAGTGAGCATTGTTCGACACAAAACCTTACATAGCATTGCAACGATGCTCGTTTTATGTTGCTGGCTATCGATCGGGAAAATCCGCAGCTCAAGGGAGCATTGGCTTTGCCGGATCCGCAGATCCCCGGATTTAAGTTCCCGAGGGCCCAGGCCGGCATCCACGAGTGGGTGCAAACGGATAAAAAGGTGTGTTATCACGAGTCCTGTACTTCACTCTTGTAACAGTCAGGCACCCGAGTGAACGTAAGCGCTGCTGTACGAGCGGCGCAGGTTTTCATTCATCCTTCTCATACTTTACTAAGAAAGTTGCGGGCTGTAAATACGACAGCTCAAGACAGCTCCTTGTTTAACACAAGAGTTTCAACAAGAAGTAAAATTCAATCCTGAATATGCCGAGCAAACTGCAATGGCATTAGCAGTATCAATTTCTTTTTCCAATTTATTGCGAGGACTAATTATGGCAGCAATTCAGCCAAGTGAATGTTCGGTTTTCATCCAGATTTGGGTGGACACCAACGCATTACAGAACGGTTTGACTAATGGTGTTTATCTCGTGGACAACAACCTGGCTCACGGCAGCACTAATGAGGGAACTACCGATCTCAATACGAACCTTCCGACAAATGCAAAGATCTGCTGGACGATCTTAAATACCAATGTTAACTGGAATGGACAACTGTCCATCCAAAACTTCGGGAATGCAGGAGTGTTTGGAGCCGGAGGAACACCCCAGCAAATCAATGCGCAAACCTGGACCGGACAGGTTCAAGAAAATGGCGCCGACAATTATGCCATTTACATCAACGCAGTCCCCCCGGGCGGCACCGGAATTACGACGTCCCTGAATCCGAAGTTAACCGTTTCTTCCTAAACCCCATCTGTCAGGCGCAGTTGCGCATCAATACTCTTTTTGAACAAACTTTCTAAAGGATGAAATAATGAATCTCTATGAAGACAGACTTGTCGTTGCAGCATCGGACACAGCCGAGCTCAATCCCAATACCGCAATCACCATCGCGGTAGATACGGCCTATGTAGGTTCGATGCATGGAAAAAAAATAGGACAGGCCATTTATATGATGGACAACATGCTGGCCAATGGAAGCAAAGGCGAAGGGACCCTGGATCTTCATACAAACTGCAATGTCGGTTCGCTCATCGGCTGGAACAGCGTAGCGATTAACGGAGAAGGCAGTAGTGGCGACACAGTCGTCATTACAGGATTTACCGTTTCACAAGGCAATGTGTTTACGGCCGCCGGACAGCCCCGAGAGGTGCCGCCCCCCAAGGGCGAACCGGCCGGCAGCTACTGGGTCGGACAAGCGATGAATAGCGGCAGTCAAACCTATCGGATCGAGATTAAAGTAACGATAGGCAAACTTCATCCGGTTTCCTACTACTACACCTGGGATCCCTTTATTACGGCGAGCTAGCAGCTGGAACAATTGCGGCTATCACGAGCCCTATGCTTCACTCTAGTAACAGACTGGCATCCAGCTGCCATTAAACCTGGTTGTCCGAGCGGCACGGGTTTCCACCTATCCTTCTCATGTGTAACGACAATTGTTGCGAGCTGTAATTGTTACAGCTCACACTATTGCTTTGTCAAATTAGTTGTTTTTAAGTCCCCCTCTTTTTTGAAAGAGGGGCTAGGGGAGTTAAGTAGTCCTTAAATACTCATAACCCCTCCCCGTTCGGCGCTCAGTCCGCGCCTCACCCCCTTAGCTTAAGGTGAGGTGTGCCTACAAAAATTTTCATTGACAAAGCACTAGACCTGTATTTAGCACGAATGCCCCAACGATATGCCCGGAGAAGTTACAAACGAGCAAACGACCTGATCCTCTCGCCAAACCTTTAATCCTTGTTAAAGAAACCGCATGGCAAACCCCGGCACAAGGTTCTAAATTGCTCTTTTCCAGGGTGCATCGAGGCGGCAAACACTTAAACAATTATTCTAACAGCATTCTATCGGAGAAAATCATGTCAAACGGGAATGATCAAAACTTAACAGTATCAAATCTGACGGTACAGGATTCTACAACTCTGAACGGCCCTGTCGAAATGATCCGAACCAACAAAGGTGTCAATGTAGGAAGCTACACCGCGCCCACGGATGGATTTTTAGTTGGGAGCATTTGGGTGACCCCCGGTACGAAATCCTTGTCAAGCGCCTATATCTCGTGTGAGTCCAATGGCGGCTATAGCTGCAGTGCTTCCGGCGGCAATGCCTCTGGCTCCAAGGCTTTACCCTATTCGAATAGCTTTACGATGCCTGTCGCTAAGGGCTCGGGCCTGTCACTTAAATTCGAGTGTACGGAAGGCGATACCGACCTAGCGCAATTCTGGTTCCAGTGGATTCCTTTAGGGGCGAATTTGCCGCTTAACTATGTTGGTTCCTGACAAGGGTGCTGACCGGCACTAGGCCGAGAATCGATTTAGTTAATGCCGTCTACTTTCTGCCGGGTTCACCACTACTGATACAAATGGCTATTTGATATAGCTCTACGGTGTCAGATACGTGAGCCCGGCATTCATTCGATCCTCTCCCGGCTTCAGCATGAGTTTCGGCCCAGCGGCGCGTGCAGATGTAATTCTATTGCAAAAATATTGCGGTAAACACGGTCCGGCAGGCAGTCTGACACATACACTTACCGTCTTGCAAGAACGAGAGGGAGACTTGAGAAGAACTATTGCCTTGTCAACTAAGTTATTTTTAAATTTCTCTCATTTTTTGAAAAAGGGGCCAGGGGAGTTAAGAAGTACTTAAAAGCTCATAACCCCTCCCAACCTCCCCTTACCTCAAGGGGAGGTGTAACTATAAAAATCTTTATTGACACAGCAAATGTTGACAATACACCAGACTTCGCCTAAGACAAAGAGCGGATAGCTATAACTCCCACACGAACTCTTTTGGGTGATTATCGCAACAAGTCTGATTCATCGACTATTCGGAGCACCGGGAAGCAAAACAATCGGGTTCTGCGATTGACCGCCCGGTCGATACGCGCCGACCGTGTTTGTTACGGGATTCTCTGGAGAATACGCTGACAGCTTATCCAGGCATTCCCGCCTGGTTCAGCTGCTTTAAGCTTTCCGGTGGCCAGCATATCACAAAAAAGCAATAGTGTCTGCCGCCAGCGAGCAGTAACGCAGTCTGCCGCCATGCGACCACAGCATCGTCGGATCTTTGGCCGGCGACGCGTATACCGTGACAAACTGCAGCCTTCGCTGCTTCAGTACATGGTCTTGTCTCGCTTAACATTCAAACCACAGCCGCCTGGGGATAGCGACTCCCCGACGGGGCAAATGCATGCGGCTCAAACTCGCTGCCGTACTCCAGGCTCCCGTCATTCACCCGCGCCGGCCGCCATTGACCGACTCCTGCCGCCATTCATCGTTTGCCGCTGCGTTATGATTGAACCGGGCGCTATGTTTAGCTGTGCTGTGGCGGCGAATTCAGCGCTGCGAATGAGAATCGTACTGTCCGAAGACGGCAGGCGGTTCTCAGCCATCGCGATGTTCAGGCCGGATCGACACCCCCTAGCGCGCAAAAGCCGGCGGCACGTTCTGTTTATTATTTTTTCGTTCTCATAACAGTTAAGGAGCTTGTATGCCAAGTCTTTGCCGTACTTTCCTGATTATGCTGGCTATGACGACGGCGCTGCACGCCGCGGATCATAGGCAGGAGATTATCAATGGCAAAACCATTTTGACCAGGGCGATACACAGTGGCGACATAAGCGGGTTGGAACGCGCGCGGGCCGTATTTCGCGCTATGAGCGAGGCTCATCCCAATCATACGCTTGCCCTCTATTATATTGCATATGCCGATTATCGCATCATCCCCCTGCTTCGCGAACAACCGGCAAAGGCAATGCCCTATATCGACGAAGCTATCGCTAGCCTGGAAAAGGCGGTGGCGCTGGACGATGAGTTTGCCGAAGCCTACGCGCTGCTGGCCGGCTGTTACGGCTGGAAAATCAATTTCGACCAGCGTCTTGGACGAGAGTTGGGTGGCAGAGCCGGTGATGCGATGCGGCGCGCACTGGAGCTGGAGCCGGAAAATCCGCGCATCGTGCTGCTAAAGGCCATCAGCGACTATTATACGCCGCCGGAGTACGGCGGCAGCCGCAAACGCGCACAAGAGGGATTCCAGGCCGCGGCCGCGCTCTTCCGGTCGAGGCAGCCCGTCGCCGGCCCGGCCCCGGATTGGGGTCGCGATGAAGTTCATGCCTGGCTCGGCCTGGCCTACATGGAAAATGAGGATTGGCGACAGGCGCAGGAACAATTCGATGCGGCGCTGAAAATCAGTCCCGACTACGGCTGGGTGAAGTATGTCCTTGCGCCGCAGCTCGAAGGGCGCGACAGGTAATTCGGGAATCGAGGCGGAGCTAATGAAGTATTCGGAGTTGAGCGACGACCCGACAGCGATTGCGGCAATGCCGCCCTTACCGGAGTTTCGGCTGCGCGGCATGCTCTGGGCAGCTTTGATGTGGCTGGCATATACCCTTGTCTACGCTCTGGCCCTGGTTAACACCATGGGGCTGAGCTTCTTTAATGCCTTTATGTCGCAGGCCCTGCTTCACAGCCTGGCCGCGTTGTGCAGCATTCCCGTCTGGCTGCTGGTCGTTCGCACAATGGATACCGTCTCCTGGAAAGGAAAAATAGCTGCGCATTTGCTGTTGGGGCCGCTGTATGCGATCGTCGTCTATCAACTCTACCTTTTCTGTATCGGCATCCTGGCTGGCCGAGCGGTACAACAGGAAATTATGGAAACAGCCGGAATATGGATGGAGCTCGCCAACATCATGATTTACCTTGTGCAATTCGGCGTCTATCACAGCATCCGGACATGGCACAAACTGCGATATGAACAGCGGCGTTCGACGGAACTACGGAATCTGGCGCGCGATCGCGAACTCGTGGCGCTCAAATCGCAGATCAATCCGCACTTCCTTTTTAACACGCTTAACAGTATCAGCGCAATGGTGACGCGCGACACCAACGAAACGCGCCGCATGCTGTCGCAGCTCGCGGAGCTCATGCGCTACAGCCTCGATATGGCGGAACATGACCTTGTCCCCCTGCGTCGCGAGCTCGACATCATCCACGCTTACCTCGACCTGGAGCAAAAACGGCTCGGCAACCGTTTGCGGACGCACTTCGACATTGGCCCGCAATTGGAAGATGTTCTCCTCCCGCCGCTGGTGTTGCAGCCACTGGTGGAAAATGCGATTAAACACGGAATTGCGCCTCATGAAACGGGCGGAACGATCTGGATCGGTCTGGCACGGGCGGGCATCGATCTGCGCTGCACCGTGCAGGACAACGGTATGGGCCTGGCGCGGGATCAGAACATCGAGGCGCTGTTGCAAAAGGGTACGGGATTGCAGAATACGCACAAACGCCTGAAGCAGCGCTTTGGCGACGGAGCAGGATTAGCACTGGAGCGGGTGGAACCGCAGGGCGTCAAGGTAACAATGACCTTACCCATAGTTACAACGCAGGCAAAGGGGTCGGTCCGGGGACATTGATGTTTCCCACTTGCCACCCGCGATGCGCGGTCTGTTCAAAAAGATTCCCGGCGAACACTTACACTTATCAATACACTCAGTTGCAGGAGAAGACTATGCCAAAGACGGCAATCATCCTTATTGTACTTTTCTGTCTCGCAATTCCGGGCTATGCGGAGGAAAAACCGGTCAGCTCGGCGCTCGGCATCGGGATGCAGTTAAACCAGTATCAACGTGACTTCGGCCTGGGTCTGACCATCAGCAGTCCCGCTTTTATCCACGACCGAGTAGCCCTTCGGCTGCGCGGCAACATAATGTTCAACGAACATCCCGAAAATGCCGAAATCACATGGTCGCCCTATGCGAACATCTCCCTGGGAGTTGTCAGTATCGGAGGCAAGATCGGGAGTTCCATCAGGCTTTACGGCGAAGGCGGGTTTATCGCTCTCTTGCCTTCGGACAAGTTTTCTTCCCAATCGTTTGAAGCAGGCGGCTATGGCTTATTCGGCTTCGAATTTTTTATGAGCAGCCGAAGTAATTATTTTATCGAGATCGGCGGCATCGGTACGGGCGCGAAAGCCGACATGCTTGCTACCAAACCGATTTACTCCAATGGTTTGATGATCAGCGCCGGCTTTCGCGTGCTTTTGTAGCTTTGCCCGGCCGATGACTATGAGCCTGAGGCCGGCGGCGCCTGGCGGATGGATAGCGGATGACCGCAGTGGCTGAGCTAAACACAAGGGTGAGTTCTCGACTGAGTGCAGTTTGGAGCAGTATGGCAAACAGGAGTCAGACAGATAATATCGCGTCGGCATATACCGCGATCATCGTGGAAGACGAGCCGCTGGCGCGGGCGATTATTCGCGAGTATCTGGCGGATGAAACGCAGGTTCGCATCATCGCCGAATGCGCATCCGGAAAAAAGGCCGTCAAGACGATATCCGGCCTGCGACCGGATATCGTCTTTCTGGACATCCAGTTGCCGGGCATGAACGGTTTCGACGTGCTGGCGCAATTGGAGGATTTACCGCATATCGTATTTTCCACGGCCTACGATCGCTTTGCGCTGCAGGCATTCGAGGTTAACGCCGTAGACTATCTGTTAAAGCCCTACACTCGGGAACGCTTCGATACGGCGCTGGGGCGCGTGCTGCAGCAGTTGCGGAGCGGAGAACGCAATCTCGATCGGCTGGCTTCGCTGATGCGGGCCAATGATCCGCGCAGCTATGCGGATACGCTGTTCGTTCGTACAGGCACAAAAATCCTTGCGGTTCGCGTCACGGACATATGTTCGATCTCCGCGGCGGGCGACTACTGCACCTTACACACCGAGCAGGGCGCGCATGTCTGCACCATCGGCATCAGCGAGCTGGAACAACGGCTGGATCCGAGTCGCTTTGTTCGCGTGCACCGTTCAGCTATTATCGCTCTCCCGGCGGTGCGGCATATCGAGAGCGACGGCGACGGCGGTTACCTGGCCACCATGCGCCACGGTGCCAGCATTCGCATCAGCAGGTCCTACGCCGCCAAAATTAAACAGCACTTCCTCTGAGACCGGTGACCAAAATCACCTGGCCTCTTGTCTTAATGCAGTTGCGGACAATGTCTTGATTGATGACAAAACCACGGTCCTTGATTCTCAGTCACAGGTATTCCGGCAGCTATAATTTGTCGGCAGGCGACCAGGCTCATAGCTTAAGTAAGTCTATACAAAGGCCTCTTAATCCTATCCGGGAAAACACCAGCGATTAGCCTCGGTATCTTCCGGCCCTGGCGACATCACAAAGCTCCAACAATTCTTCATTCGATATCTTAGGCTACGGAGACAACAAACATGCTGTGCCCGGTTCGAGGTGGAAGCTGCTCCGTTATTCACTATGGCAATTTGAAAGTCAAAGTTGCTTACTATGTCCAATCGATGTAATCTTGCAAATAATCAGAATTCTGCTTCGGGTAGTTTCCCAAACTAATCAATGAGGAATTCATGAATGTTTCAACTGAAATTCAAATCGCAAAGCCAAAAGAGGCGGTTTGGTCGGTGATTACGGATATTGAAAATTGTACTGACGTGATTTCAAGTATTATCGATTTAAACATACTGGAGAAGCCGGAAGATGGTCTTGTGGGACTGAAATGGAAAGAAACAAGAATGATGTTCGGCAAAGAAGCATCCGAGACAATGTGGATTACGGAGGCAGTAGATAATCAATATTACTGTACTCGGGCTGAGAGTCATGGCTCGGTATACGCCACCAGGCTGTCCTTGAGCGAAACTGAGGGGAACACAGTATTAACAATGTCTTTTAATGGGGAGGCTCAGACTTTTGTTGCAAAGATTGTTTCCGCGATCATGGGGATCATGATTAAAGGCTCTATGGTAAAGGCAATCAAAAAGGACCTTGAAGATATCAAAAAACATGTCGAGGGAAGCTGACGGCGGCGGCCGGCCGCTTACCGAAAATGTTGAATTGATTTGTGGTCGCTTCGCTCTATCTTTACGAAGACTTTCCACAGAATTTTGTACCTACTCTTTTAACTCTGTTTGGAAATACGCTCACTGAATTCAACAACTCAAAAAAGATTGCCATTTCCGGTTTGACCCGTTTCACCTATTGGAAATCTCCTGCGTCGAAAGGAACAATCCTTTAAGACGGCGGCGCTCGGAAGGTCATCGCGTATTTGCAAGGCTTTACGGAACATAGCCTTAAGCGATTCGATTGCCTTGCTCGTAGAGATGGCGCATTGGATCTCGGTCGGATACTCGGAGATCCTTATCCGATACGGCCGGTGGTTACGCCACCGCGTACAAATGGACGAGCGGATATCGTTGCATTTCTGATCGCGGTAATAGGTCAGTTGCGTGGCGCACCAAGCAATCGGCTAAAGTTAAAAGCTGTCATCGCGACCGCGAAGCGACTCGATCCGCACCTGGCCATCAACGCATCACTCTGATTAAACGGGCGACGTGCTGCGTTGCCGTTTGTAAAACAATGATGAATGTTCCGCTGCTCAGATGGCTTATCGGAAAATGTACTTCATGCTCCCCGGCATTCTGTTGTGCATTCGCCAGCACGACCTGTGAATGCCCCAGGAGGGAAACTACCGACAGGTGCACGGGTCCATCTTCGATTGTGTTGTAAGTCACGGTCATCTCATCGCGTATCGGCTGCGAGCCGTTTACCCGCAGGGCCAGCGTTCTTCCGGCGTCACGATAGAAACGATGCGCTTCGCCGCTTCGGCAGATATCATCGAGACATACCATGCCGTGCTCTACTTCCGTTGTTACCGTGCCACCGTACCAGATGACGGTATCAATAACCACGGCCGTGCACGAATCATTACCCCAGACGGCCGTAAAATCTACATACTGCAACAGACCGCTGCTTTCCGGTGTTTCGCCGCTGACACTGATAATGCGATCATCGTCTTCGGTGTATCCCGACGGCGTGTCTCCGCGCGGCGCCAGCAAGGTTCTGTTAAAGCGTAAATGCGCTTCATAGCGTGTAGCGCCCGATTGGCGAAGGCCGTCGGCCTGTTTAAGTGTTAAGGGCAAGCTCAATTCATCGCCTGAGTTAACTCGAGTCGATCCAACACAAATCCTTGCGAATCCCATTGCGTCGGCAATACTGCCGCTAAGCCTAATCGTGGTGAGAAGTCCCGCGCAGGGAGCTGAAGACATCACCTGTATCGTTGACGAATGCTGACCGGAATCGGCCTGAAACAATACTCGTATTTGCAATGTGGCGCCGGGTTCCAGCCTCCGCGGCAAGGCCGGTATTACACTCAATATCCTAAAAGGCGCCTGAGGCGCTTCGAGGCCGGAGACTTCCACGGCAATGGATGCCCGGTTAATGAATGTATACTCGCGCACGACGGCAGCTGTGGGGGCCTGAAGACCGAAAGCCAGCCCGGTATCACGAAACTTGTCAAAAATGCTGTGTTTAATGCCTTCCAATACAATACGATGTTTAGTATCGCAGCCGTCGAAGGTGATATCGATCCAGCCGCTGTATTTGCCGTCAGCCATCGTGTCATCCGCCCTAAACCATACGGTGAACTCCTTTCTATCGCCACGCTTGAAACGCTCGCCGCTGGTGAGGCTGGTTGAGAAGGGACCATCGACCAGCACTTCCTCCACCCTAAAGCCCAGATCCGTCTCGCTGCCGTGAGCGATAGTAAATGTTGTTTGAACGGACTGTTCGCGACAAAACACTAATTCACCCAGGTCGAGGGTATCCGGTAGCGCAATGCCAATTTCGGCGGGCTGAGCCATAACACGCAGGCCCAAAGTTTTATCGCAGGGCGTGTAATGCAATCCGGCGACACGGTCGAAGGCCCCCTCCTCGAATGGTGTAAACCGTAGCGCCACATTGACAGACTCACCCCCGGGTATTTCGAGCGGTAAGGGAGGTGTTGTGCTGAGCGGCGGCGAGGGAGTGATTTCGCGCAGGGTGATTGTCAGCGGACCGGGATTATGGATTGCAATGATCGTATCGCGCGATTCGCAGGAAAGCAGCGCGCCAAAGTCAATAGCCGCGGACTGGACCGTCAGCAGCGGCTCGATCACTTCGGCACGCAGAAGGATGTGCAGTGTATCGAAGCATTCACCGGTGCGGAAGGGAATACGCAGGACATCCGTAAAATTACCAGCGGCCTCAGATTCAATATCGACATAAAACCGGCGCCGTTCTCCCACAGCAAGCGTATCGGAGGACCACTCCTCAATCGTAAAGGGTCTTGAAACGCTTATTGCTTCCGGAAGAAGATCAGCCGTGCCGCTGTTGACAATTTCCACCGCGCGCCGCTCTACCTGCCTATCGCAGAGCAGAAACTGACCGAAATCGATTTCGGTGACGCTGAGTTCGGCGGCGATACTTGTGGCACTGCCCCTGAGCAGCACGGAATCAAGCCCGCCGCAGGGTGCCAGACGGAAATACATCCACTCGCTGAAGTCGCCGGTCTGTGGCGGCGCAAAGCGAATCCGCACGCTAACATCGTCACCGCGGTCAATGGTGATCGGCAAAGGCTCGGCAAAGCTGAAGCCGGAGTTGTTGTCGACATCAGTTATCGTCAGCGCTTCTTCGCCGTCGTTGCGAATACGCAGCGTTCGTAGCATCGAGCTCTCGCATTCCGGCAGGACGCCGAAATCCAGTGATGGCGGTTCAATCGACACCCGCGGCACCGGCCGGACTATTACGCTGATACTCGTGCTCGCCGCGCAGCCCAGGCTGTCCGTGACGGTCGCCCGATATGAGTAGACGCCCGGTGTCGACAATTCGACGACGGGGGTTGCAGCCCGCGTATCACTCAATCCCAGCGGCGGCGTCCAGGAATATCGCAGCCTGCCCGTGTTCTGCTCCGAAGCAACCAGGCGCAGCTCTGCCGATTCATTGGGACAAATCCGGATCGTATCCTGCACAGCGCTCAGACGCGGGAGCGGATGAACGATAATGGAGACGCTGTCCGTCGTCGTACAACCGAACAGATCCGTGACAGTCACGGCATAGACTGTTCGCAGCGTCGCGTTGGTGCTGATGCGCAGCGTCGGATGCATCGTAAAGGGATTCTCCAACCACGCTGTTGGCTGCCAGGCAAAGGTCAATTGACCGGCACCGCCGCTGCCGGTAGGGCTGCCGCCGAGGCCGATGGCTTCTCCGCTGCATACTTCGCGATCTACGCCCGCATCAGCCCGCAGGAAGGGATGGACATTGACCGTGACTGAAGCCGATGAAAAGCAGTCTGCTTCGTCCCTTACCGTTACCGTATAGGTTGCCGAACTCGATCCAATAAAAGTTGGGTTGGCAAGCGAGGGATCATCCAGGCCGCCGGCGGGTTCCCAGGAATACTTCAGATTGCCGCTGCCGCCCTCGCCCGTCGGCGCGCCGCCGACAGTTACGGTCTCTCCCTCACAGAGCCTCTGATTGGAACCGGCATCCGCCTTCAGGGCAGGCCGAACTCTTAGGTTTAGCGTCGCCCTTGAGGAACAGCCTTCCGCGTCTGTGACGGTCACGGTCAATGTAGCGCTGGAAACAAGCTTCACTTCCGGGTTGGGAGAGCCGGCATCGTCCACCAATTCCGCCGGCTGCCACTGGTAGTGCAATGGTCCCGCGCCGCCCGCGCCGGTGGGCGCGCCCCCGAGGCGCACAGCTTCCCGGTGACAGAGAGTGCGGTCTTCGCCGGCTTCGGCCCGAAGGCGCGGATGCACTGTGACTCGTACCTCGGCGCTCGATGAACATCCAATCGCATCGCTTACCGTGACGGTGTAAGTAGCTGATGATGCCGGCATCGCCCGCGGGTTAGCGCTGAAGGGATTGTCCAGACCGGTGTGCGGCTGCCACTCGTAGCGCAGCTCGCCGGTTCCGCCGCCGCCCGTCGGTTCGCCTCCGAGGCGGGTAAATTCACCGGGGCAGATCTCTCTTTCGGCACCGGGCGCAACGGTGATGCCCGAAAAAACGGTCAGGGTCAGCGATGAGACGGCTACGCAGCCCTCGCCGTCCGTCACGTGCACGGTATACCTTTCGGTCGACGTCGCTGTGGACAGCGGGTCGGCAGTCAGCGGATCATCGAGATCAAGCGGCGGAATCCACCTGTATGAATAATCGCCGTCGCCGCCACTTACGCCGATCCGCAGGCGAATATCCTCCCCGGCGCATATGACCGGATTGCTGCCGGTGAGGCGCAGGGCGCACTTCTCATCCGACTTAAAGATGTCCAGGTCACCAATCTGCAGTTTCTGCGTCGTTCTTGCCGATGTAAGGTCGCCATCCAGATCAATCAGATAACTCGTTGCGGCTCTGCCGCCCGACGCAGCCGTTCCCTGCAGGCCATACACCCAATGTTCGTCGCCCCGGCCGTGTTGCGGATGCATTGCGTCGCCGGTACACCACACCATCGAATCCCTGTCGCTGACTGTCCTTAGAATACCGTTGAAGCTGCCGAATCCATAGTCGGTGCCGCCGGCGCAGTTGGTCTTGTGCCCGTGACCACCAATTTGAAACTTTTTCGTGCCGGGCGGCGCAAGCTCCCAGGATCCGGACTCCTTGATGTATTCCAGCAGACGACTACGATGGGCAAAGCTCTCCTTAATGCTGATGTCGCCGGCATCGGCGGCCATGGTATGCTCCGCCAGCAGAATCGCGCCGGCGCCGGAAAAAGCGATGTCCGAAACCGGATTCGAATAGTTTCTGCCATCGCGCTCGTAGAGCGGCAAAGTGATTTCCAGGCGATCTGCCTCCTCGAAAGAACCGCCGGCACTGAGGCCAATCGACCGGATTTCGTTGGATTCCGCAAGTGTGCCCCGCCTCCCCCTGTCTTTCACCCAGACGGCGTAATACACCCGGCTTTCAAAGACGGCAACTCCCCAGATGCGCTCGCCGAGGGGCGCGAAGCCCGCCGTTCCGTCATCGGCATTTTTAGGGTCATGAACGCCGAGTACCGTGCCGTCCATGTCTATACGGTAGAGTTTGCCGTCTTCAAAATTCGATACAAACAACTGGTTGTGTTCCTGGTCGTAACAGATATTGCCCAACGCGCTGCCGGTGTTCGGTAGTTCTTTCGTTCCGATGGTATTGCTGTCGGGGCTATTGACCGTTGTGACGAAATTCGCGACTTTCCAGGTGTTCGCATTGATCCTGTAGACGCCTCCCGCTCCTGCCGTGCCAAAAGGATGTTCGCCGTATAATGTCGTCGCCGCCACGTAGATGTTAGCGTTCGAATCGATCGCGACGCCGAAAACCTGTCCCATTTTGGGCGTGCCGGCGCTGCCTGATTTCCACGAATCGTGATGAAACATCGGCGCGGGCCAATGGACGCCTTTGCGGGCCTTGACATCCGAGGTATCACGAACATCGACGATGCCCAGGACATAATCATCCTTGAGGGGAGTGCGCGAATCGTTCGGCGTTTCGAATCCGGAAAAACATGTTACGACGGCCTGTCCTTTTTCAAGGGGTTGGCTGAATACCTCGCACGGCGATATCAATATTGCGATGCAGATCAGTAATCCCGACTTCAGCTCCCTGACTTCCGCAATCATTCTGACAAAAAGCCTAAGATCAGTCATAAGATTGGCCGGCTAATTGAGAAGTTCTGGTCTTAGATATTCGACCAATACCTGAAGACCTGCTTGGTTACAGAGGATAACCCTGCCAGATAGGCGTATTGCGAGTGTTTGTAGGAGCTCAGACGAAGCCGGGAATATACTGAAGTATAATGAGATACCACGGGCGTCAGGCTTAGTCCTGAATAGTGAAGCTTAGCAGGCATGGCACGGAAGTCTCTCAGAATTATGATAGTCCCGGATGAAAACAAACCGTGACTTACGGTCATTTGCAGCCCCGCGCTTCAGCTGGCTCTAGCCGCGACTCCATCACTTTTCTGCTTTGCCGTAGACGAGACATTTCAGTGTCAGGTAGGATAGCGGGTTAATCTGGTATGTTATGGCGAGCGCCGGCGGTTTCCTGGTTTAGCTTGCTGCGGAAAAAAAGATTTAGGCTTACAGCCAGGTGCCATAAACTGAGACAAGCTCCGAGAAAACCACACAGGATTGTTAAACCCATGCACTAGCACTCTTTCAAATAAGTTATTTAACACTCTCCTCTCCTTTAGAAAAAGGGGGTGAGGCGTGGACTGAGCGCCGAACGGGGAGGGGTTATGAACTCTCAATGTCTGTCTAACTCCCCTGGCCCCTCTTTCAAAAAAAGAGGGGGACTTGAAATTAACTAATCTGACAAAGCACTTGTATTGAGCTTGGCCGGCAATTGCCGTTCAAGTGAATCTACCGACCGTTCAGCCAAAGTTCCAAAAGAGAATCGCACAGGTTTACTATAACCTGTGCGATTGTCCCCGGACTGGCGGCGTGTGAAGACCGGAAGTGAATCTCATTCTGCCTTTGGGCAATTCCGCCCGTCGCGATCACATCGACGCTTTCCTGTAAGCTCCGGGGCAACGCCAATTCAGCAGATTGCGGCTCCCGGAGATCATCGGCAATGCCAGGTGTAAAGGAGCAGGTTCGGATTCCCTTGCATCCGGCCCCAACTCCGATGCTTGCTATCCGGGAGCCGCGGCAGATATCGCTGCAAGGTTTGTCAGTCTCCGCTTCCTGCGGCCATCATGGCAAGGATGGTCAGGCTTCCGGCCCTTGATAGTCGCTGCCGTCGGGGGGATACTCCAGCAAGTCATCAATTCCGAGAGGGCCGGAATCCGAAGCAGAGGAGGCCGAAGGTTTATCGACTTTCCAGGTTATTACGCCCTGTTTACCTTCCTTCTTAAAACTTTCGAGCGTAACGGGAATATTGCCGGGCAGGCTAAGTATGTATGCCGTCGAAACGCCATAGGTAAGTTTCTGCACCTGCCATGGCGGCTTAAATGTCAGCGTATCGCCTTCACTGAGGCCGATGCCGATGACAATATCATTGGGCCTGTCCGGCTTGGCGTATCCGACGACAAAATAGCTGTTCTCAAAAAAGCAGAATCCGCTTTCCTTTGTTTCAACATACTTTTTGGAATTCCCCTTGGCCAGGGGAATCAGATTGGCAACTTTATACATACACTTTTCTTTGGTGATTTCGCCCTTAAACTCTATACCGCTGTTGTTGGCGCATTTACTGTAATAACCCAATCCCATGATATTCCTCCATCAAGTCGAGTTTAATTAAACAGTTTAAATGTTGATCTTTGATTTGTCTTTTTGCGTCTGGTCATGCCAGTGAGATTCAGAAAGACTTTTTCCTGTCCTTGTCCGCAATTTTCTGCTGTACGGCTCAGGGTCGCCGAACAGCATATCCAAAATTGATGAGAATAGCCGGAGCGATGCAGCATCGCGCAGATGGTCGCTGTGCCGCCAGCAACGGATTGTGAGAGAGTTTTCTTTCTGCTAGCGGCCTGCACTGTACCGGCGAGCGGCCAGGTTCTGACTTATCGCTGCTTTGCTTCCCTGCGCTCAGGAATCGGCAATAAGCGAAATGTCCGAAGCGCCGACGATCCAACGCACTTCCAGATCCGATTGAATGTTCAGGATCAGTGGACTATTGTCGTCATTTTGCGTCAGCCGGAGCGACAGGTTGCCCGCGGGGATTTCCTGGATCTGACTGCTGCCATTTATTCGCAGCAGCTCAATTTTGGGATGTGCCGCGCTTTCGCTGTTCCCGTTAAGCTGAAGCGGAAATTCGTCCACGAGTTGCGCCTGATTCTGAACCGGAGCGCCCGATGGATCCCGCCCTTGCCATTTCAGATTTAGCGTAAGCTTGTACATCAAGCCGCCTTGCGCGGGCGTCGCAATAGCGTGATAATTAAAGCTCAATTTGGGACTGTCGCCTACGTACTCTGTTTCCGGTGAAACAAAGTCTTGTTGGTCAATCGCGGCGCCGTTAGCTCTTGATGTTAATATCTCCGACATAAACATCTCCGCAAAATTGTGTGAAACAGTTGATAATCACGTCGCTTAGACGGTGGACAATCTAGTTATTCGCTATGGCGCATGGTATGGCGGTTTTCCGCAGATATCGATCGTCCGTTATCTGCAGCAATCGATCTCCCAGATGAAAATTCGCCGTTTTCCAGTCCGAACAGGCGATATGAAGCTCGTGTCGATTGCTTTTCCGCCGTTTTTGTTTCCTGCTGATTTTGGCTAAATTATTCGTTTCGCCATCTGCAGATTGCAGGTTCGTGCTGCTGCCGGCGCGATCACTATGCTGCCAAGGCCGGGCTGCGATCTTGCATGACCATCGCAGGACTTTATCGCAAGAGTATACCGGCACAATTCCCGAAAGAACTGTCTATGGGCGCATCGAGTGGTTTATTCGATCTGATCAAATCCATGACATCGCAGGAAAAACGCTACTTCCGACTCTATGCGCGGACCTTTTCGACCGATAAGGAAAACAAGATTACACGGCTTTTCGATGCCATCGATCAACAGGAACAGCATGACGAGGCGCTGCTGCAAAAGCTGGCGAAACGTGCAGCCCTGACCGACAACCTTGCATCAGCCAAATTTCGCTTGAAAAACCTGATCCTGGACAGTCTGGGCGCTTATCACCGCTCGGGCTCGATCAGCGCCGATCTGCGGAGCATGCTGACGCGTATAGAAATTCTGTATCACAAACGCCTTTTCGATCAGTGTCGCCGACTGATCGAAAGCGCCAAAAAGAAAGCCGCCAAGTTCGAACGCTTCGAAATTTTAATCGAGCTTCAGTATTGGGAACGGCGCTATCTGGTGATCTCGGCAGCGCATCGGCAGGAAAAGTGTTTCAGGGAACACTATCGCGCCATGCGCGACAATTTCGCCCGAATCGGCAGCACGATCGACTATCTCGACCTGATGGATCAGGTACAATCCGTCCATGCCCGCTACAGCAGCCAACGCGCCGCCGAGGACAGTTCCTGGCTGCAGAACCTTGCAGATAACCCTTTGCTGCTCGATCCGGATTGCGCCACGACCTTTGTGGCAAAAACCGCGCGTCTGGAAACCATCGGCTTTCACGCTCGCTTTATCGGCGACTATCAGGCTGCATATGCCCATTACAGCGAAGCACTGCAACTGTGGGACAAACACCCATTTCACATCGAAGACAACCTGGGTCAGTTTAAGTCCTATCTGGCAAATTTCCTGGACTGCTGCATCGCCTTGCGACGCTTCGATGAATTCGAAGCGACACTGGCTCGCCTGCAAAAACTACCGGCTGCCTCCCGCGAGGCGGAGATACGCATTTTTGAAGAAGTGGCGCAGTTGGAGCTGGGCTATTATCTCAATCGGGGCAGACTGGATGAAGGCCTGCAGATCGCGCAGAAGACCGTTGCCCGGCTACCGGGTTTCGCCGCGGATGTCCGTCCTAATCGGCTGGCGTCTTTGTACTACAACTGTATGATGCTCTTTTTCCTCAGCGGCCGGTGGAGCATGGCCTTAACAACGCTCAACGAGGTATTCAGTTTGTCTGAAGAGAAAGCCCGCCGCGATATTCAGGACTTTGCCCTTGTTTTTCGGCTGCTGCTACATTATCAGCTCGGTCATTATGATACCCTTGAGCGCTATTGCGATTCGACCGCCCGCCACTTGAACCGCGACGAAAAGGCTTTAGGCTACGAAAAATCCATCGTATCGGCGCTGCGTAAGCTATCTGCAGCGGTCGATCGCCCTCAACGGGATCAGATACTGCTGGAGCTGGGGCAGGAATTGGTTGGATACTTCGAACGAGGGCCGCAGCATAAACCCCTGGGTCTGGTCGAAATTCTGACCTGGGTCCAGAGCAGGCTGCAAAAGCGCCCGATCGCCGAACTTTTCGGCACGAGTATCGCCGCGGCGCGCGATGCCGGTCACCTGATCGAATTGCTGCACAAGAGGCCGGCCGGTCTGAAAGAGAAGACTGTGCGCAGCTGAGCGGCTCGCAAGCCGGTCGCTACATCTTCACTCTCATCGACCTTCCTCAGACTGATGGCGCTTGCTGCATTTTGGCAGGCGTGGCGCTGCCATTGGCAGGCTCTCCGGCCGAATCTTTCCTATGAAGAGACTCACAGCCGGGGGAAAGGCTCACAGGTCGACTAAACCCGATATGTGAAAACGCAAGGAAGGTCGTAGCCCGCTTGCACCGGAGAACTAGCTCCCATGCCCCCGGTTCTCCTGTCCCGGGCTTCGGAGGCTTCGCCGAGACTCTGGTATTCTCTAAAGCTTCGCGCTTGATGAGGGCCTGGCGGCCGCGCTTCATGATATATTGTTCGGGTTCTGAATGAGAATCGAAATGCGCGCCCGGGTCTTCACCGATATTTTTTGCCGGACTGCACTGCATCAGTTTATTATCTTAGCAATCCCAGGCAAAGCAGACACCTTGAAAGTCGTAGTGTTTGACGGTTCTAGTCACAAGAACACATGTCCGATAACGCAACAGTCAGCACACTGAGGCAGGAACTCGCGGGAGCCGAAGGCATAGCCAGAATCGAGATTCTCACGAAGCTCGCATCGCTGCTCTCCAAGGTTGAACCGGCACCCGCCCGCGCGTACGCCGACGAGGCGGTCACACTGGCGCGCGAACTGACCTCATCCGCAACAAGCAGCGATTCCGGCCGGCAAGCGGGGCAGTCGGCGCTTGCGGAGGCGCTGTTGGTCCAGGGCCTTTGCATACTGGCCAACAGTATATCGCCGGACAGTATCAGCGTCCTGGAGGAAGCAGCGGCATTATCGGAAAAGCTGGGCAACTGGAGCCAGACGACGGAAGCGCTGATAGTTCTTGGGACCGCTCACCTGAAGTTCGAAGAGTTTGAACGCGCTGTGGCGGCAAACGAACGCGCCTGCGCAATAGGCGAGCGTGAGAAACTGCCGCCAAAACTGCTGGGAGACATCTATGCCAAAATGGCGATGGCCTATCTGAGCGCGAAACGCAATGAAGACTCGCAGGCGGCGCTCACTAGGGCTGAAGAGTTGACCACACAGACCGAAGACCTCAACAGCAAGTGCAGTGTGCTGCACGTCAGTGCGGCTATCAAAACCAGCCTCGGCGACTTTGCCGCCGCGATCGATGTCTATGAAGAGTTGCTGACTCTTGTGCGCCGGACAGGCCAAACCCACAACCAGCTGGCTGTCCTGAACAACCTGAGCATCGCATTGGAAGCCCGCAACGAACATCAGCGCGCGCTGCAGGTCACGGAGGAACTTGTCGCTCTGGCGCGCACGGCCGGTTTTGAGTGGGTTGAAGCCAAGGGCTTGCGAAGTATCGGCGGCTTTTCCATGCAGTACGGCAATTACGACCGCGCCATTTATTCTCTTGAGGCTGCTTTGTTGTTGGCGCGCCGCGCTTCCGAGAAGCATTTTTTGCTGGAGGTCCTGGCTGAGCTTGGTAATGCCCATGTTGAAAGCGGCAATCCGGAGCGGGGCAAGCCCTACCTCATCGAAGCCGCCGATCTGTTTTTCACCCTCGAACGAAAGCACTCTCATATCGCCGCGCTTAAGATCCTGGTGGAGCATACCCCGGATAACTGCCCGCCGGAAAAACTGCTGGCCTTTCTTGAACCGGAAAAACAGATGTCATACAACGCGGGTATGAGTGTGCCGATGCGGGTGCATGTCTTCCGTGGCATCCTGCTCGAAAGAATGGGCCGGATTGACGAGGCGCGGGCGGAGTTAAAGACTGCACTGGAAATGAGCCGCGAGTTTGAGTCCGCCTGCCTGCAGACCGATGCTCTGCTGAAGATGGGACTGCTGGAAAGCCGCGCCGGGCGTATCGAGCTGGCCGGACAATATCTGCGCAATGCGCTGTTTGCCGTGGTGGAATGTCACGACTGGATGACCAAACGCAGCATTCACGATGCCCTCGTGCGGCACTTTGAAAAGCTGGGCGATTTTGAACAGGCGCTGGCGCAGCAAAAAGAAATGGCGGGGCTGGACCGTAAGGTTCTGTTCTCACGTATTGCCGATCGGGTCGAGCGGCTCACTTCGCAGGACAACATTCGTGAATTGCAGCGCAAAATCGACAAGGCGGATCGACAAATCGAGGCCGAATTGCAAACGATTGCCGAGGCGCGGCAAACGAATGCCGATCGTGCCAGCGCGAAGGCGGCACAGGAAATGGCGCTCAGAAGCATTCGCAAGCTGCTGCACGAAGAAAAAAACCGCTCGTTGTCGGAAGTCCAGGACCTGATCCGCCTCGACATGGCAAAACTGACGACCGATGAGGCACCGGCGGCGCGGGCGCTTCAGCCGGAGCATCAATCCGGTGACGACCGGCAATTTGCCCTTGACCTGGCCCGGCGCTTTCCAAGCCTTACCAAACGCGAGCTGAAGGTTGCGGAGCTGCTGCGTCTCAAAAAAAGCACGAAAGAGATTGCCGTTATTTTGCACATCTCAACCCGGGCCGCCGAAACATACCGTTTTCGGATTCGGCGCAAGTTACAACTCGCGCGTGGCGATGACCTGGCGCAAATTCTTGCCGATATTGCGGAGCGAGTGGATTGAAAAGCACAGGGCGCTCCCTGTGGACGCGGAAGGGCGGCCCCGCGTAGCTTCGCCCGAATCCGCGGCGCCGGGCGCTCGTCGGAGGCTGCGCTTGTCTTTCGTCGGCAATCCGCCCCCGGCAGTAATCACATGAAATCAGCAATCGAAAAATATCGCAAGCAGGCGGCCTATTCCAAGGGCATTCGCAAAGTGTCCGCGCTGGCCTCACTGGCACAGGCATTGGCGGTCGTCGATCTCCGGGAAGCCGAGGAAACAGGCCTCAAAGCCGTTTCCCTGGCCCGCAAGCTCCTGGGACGGCTGGAGCCGGATGACCGCCGCTCCGCCCAGTATCAGATTATTCTGGCGCGAGCCCTCTTCGCTCATGCCGGCTGCCTGAGAGCATCGCTGAGATACGCTGAAATCAAAGCGCCGCTACTGGAAGCACTGCAGCTGTGGGAGCGTCACGAGGCCTGGGATGAAATGATCCCCGCCTTGATATTGCAGGTCGAGATTCTTCGAGAACAGCAGGATACGGCCGGCGCCCTGGAGAGAAATCAGTTCGCGCTGGCTATATGTGATCAGCTTGCGCTCCGCAAATATTACTCCGATCTCTATGCCAATGAAGCTGCAACCCGAGTCAAACGCGACGAATCAGAGTTGGCGGATACTGCAGTGGAGCGCGCGCTGGCAAACCTGCGTTACAGCCCGGAGGAGCAGCGCCCCTCGATTCTGGCCCAGATTTCCAATGTCTTAAATTCAATCGGCAAGACGGAAGAAGCATTGCAGTCCGTCGGTCAGGCGATCGAGGTCGCGCGCCGCATGGACAACAAGTATCTCCTGCTGCGCTTGCTGTTCAATTATTCCGCCTACACCTATATGCTCGATCCGCGCAGAGACTATGCCTCGCCGCTGACCGAAGCGATCGAGCTAGCGCGGGTGATCGGCAATAGGGCGCACGAGGCCTTCTCGCATGAGATGTACGGCGTGCGCACGATGCGCAGCGGCGAATACGACCGCGCCATCCGGGAGCTGTCGCAAGCTCACGACATCTATCGCGAAATCGGCAGCCGGCCGGATAAGATGCGCATCCCGGCCTGGCTGGGCCTGGTGTACATGGAGCTCGGGGCCGAAGAGCTGGGCAAAGCCTATCTTAAGGAAGCGGTGGACCTTCTGACAGATAAGCCGATTCGCGACGGCTCGACGGCGGTGTACAGGATCGTCCTGGACTACGCCCCGGAACACCTGGATGTCGAGCAGGTCATTCAACACCTTACAACATCGATAGCGGATACCGAAGCCAACAATTTCGATGCGCTGGCAACGCAGGAAATGGTACTCGGCAGTGCGCTGGAAGTTCGCGGTCTGTTCGAGGATGCCCGGCATCAATACCGGAGTGCGCTCCATAAGCTGCGCAACTTTCATCACCCCTGTCTTAAAGCGAACGCGACCCTGGCGCTGGGGCGAATCGAAAGCAGGATGGGCAAGCCCGCCGAGGGGCGCAGTTTACTGCTGGAAGCGCTCCGCTTGTCCGAGTCCTGTCACGAATGGCAAACGACAGGCAGAATATACTCGGAGCTTGCGGCCGTCGCCGAACAACTCGGGGATTTCAAGGCGGCTCTGCGCTATCGAACAATCCTGCACGCTAAAGAGCGCGCGATTGTGCTGCGCCAGGCCAACACGAGTGTGGAGCAGCTCATGGCTTCCGAAAGTGCAGGTCAGATGCAGCTCCGCTACGAAGAAAAACTGGCCCGACACGCAGCCCTGCGGCAAGAAGCGGAAACAGTAAGGAAAGAGGCTGCGATCGACGCCCTGCGCGACGAAGAAGATGCAAAGCTCCTGCGACGAATCGTCAACCAGTTGGAGGAATTCGTTTTGCAGCCCGGCGAACT